>JBPOHI010000010.1:0-70860 GCA_052035735.1 Acidobacteriota bacterium | reverse complement strand
ACGACCACCGTCAACGCGGTGGCGGATCTCAGTATCACCAAGACCGACGGCGTCACGACGGCCGTGCCCGGCCAGTCGGTGACCTACACGATTACCGCCTCGAACGCCGGTCCGTCGACGCCGGGCTCGGCGACCGTCGCCGACACCTTCCCGGCCTCTCTGACCTGTATCTGGACTTGCGTCGGCGCGGCCGGAGGTACCTGTCCGGCGAACGGGTCCGGGAACGTCAACGCCAGCGTATTCCTCCCGTCCGGTGGCTCCGTCACCTTCACGGCGAGCTGCACCATTTCGGCCGCGGCCACCGGAACGCTCTCCAATACGGCGACCGTTTCGTCCGGCGTCACCGATCCCGTCCCGGCCAACAACAGCGCAACCGACTCCGACACGCTGACGCCGCAGGCCGACGTCTCGATCACCAAGACCGACGGCAGCACGACCGCGGTCCCCGGTGCTCCGGTGACCTACACGATTGTCGCCTCGAACGCCGGCCCCTCGGTGGCGACCGGAGTGACGGTCGCCGACACCTTCCCCGGCATCCTCTCCGGTTGCAGCTGGACGAGCGTCGCCGCTGGCGGCGCCACCGGCAACACCGCCGGCCCGGTGGTTGGCAACATCTCGAACGGTGGCATCACGCTGCCTCCGGCCGCCTCGGCGACCTATACCGCGACGTGCGACATCACTGCGAACGCGACCGGATCGCTCGCCAACACCGCGACCATCACTGCGGTCACGACCGATCCGACGCCGGGAAACAACAGCGCCACGGATACCGACACCCTGACGCCGCAGACCAACCTGCAGATCTTCAAGTCCGATGGCTCGACGACCGAGACTCCAGGCACGCCCGTCACCTACACCATCACGGCGTTGAACGCCGGACCGTCCGTGGCCACCGGCGTCGCGGTGAGCGACACCTTCCCCGGCATCCTCTCCGGCTGCAGCTGGACGAGCGTCGCCGCCGACGGGGCTACGGGCAACACGGCCGGACCGATCGCAGGCAACATCGCCGAGAGCGGCATGACCTTCCCGGTGACGGCCTCGGTGACCTGGACCGCGACCTGCGACATCTCCCCCTCCGCCACCGGCACGCTGAACAACACCGCCACGGTCTCGTCGGCCACGGCCGATCCGACGCCAGGCGACAACAGCTCGCTCGACAACGACACGCTCGTCGTCCTGTTCGATCTCGCGATCACCAAGACCGACGGCCAGACCTCGATCAACGCCGGCAGCGCAACCAGCTACACGATCGTGGTCAGCAACGCGGGTCCGAGCACCGCGATTGCAGCGACGATCGCCGACACCTTCCCCGCAGCGCTCCTCAGCCCGACCTGGACCTGCGTCGCCACGCCCAGCTCGAGCTGCACCGCCGGTCCCGTCGCCGGCAACATCAACGACTCCGCGACCGTCGCCGCGGGCGGCAGCGTGACCTATACCGTCAGCGCGACGGTCGACGGCACGGCTTCGGGCACGCTCTCGAACACGGCGACCGTGGCGCTTGCCGGCGATACGAACTCCGCCAACAACAGCGCCACCGATACGACGACGGTCAATCCGGTCGCCGACCTTTCGATCACCAAGACCGACGGCGTGACGACGGCGGTTCCCGGCATGACGGTGACCTACACCATCGTCGCCGCCAACGCCGGACCGGCGACGGCGACGGCAGCCGCGGTAGCCGACACCTTCCCGGTCGAATGTGCTTCCGTCAGTTGGACTTGCGCCCCGACCGGAGTCGGGGCTTCCTGCACGCCCGGTCCGGTCGCCGGCAACATCGCCGACGGCGCAACGCTGCCGGCCGGCACCTCGGCCACCTACACCGCCGTCTGCACGCTGGCCGACAACGCCTCCGGCTCGCTCGCCAACACCGCCACCATCAGCGGCGGCGGCATCTCCGACACCAACCCCGGCAACGACAGCGCAAGCGACACCGACACGATCCTGCCGCTCGACTTCGCCGACTCCCCGGGCAGCGCCCAGGGGCCGCCTTGGGCCTATCCGACGCTGCTCGCGGCGAACGGTGCCCGCCACGGCGTCAACGGCGGCGGCGCACTGCGCATGGGCGCCCTGCTCGACACCGAAGCCGACGGCCAGCCGACGCTGGCGGCCGACGGCGACGACCAGGTCTCCGTGCCGAACGTCGACGACGAAGACGGCGTCACCCTGCCTTCGACCCTCGTCGCCTGCGGCAGCGCCAACGTCACCGTCAACGCTTCGGCGGTCGCGAAGCTCGACGCCTTCATCGACTTCGATCGCAACGGCAGCTTCGCCGACGCCGGCGAGAAGATCTTCGACAACCAGGCGCTGGTGGCGGGGGCGAACGTCCTGCCCTTCAACGTCCCTTGCACCGCCACGCCGACGACGCTCACCTTCGCCCGCTTCCGTGTGTCGACGGCGGGCAGCCTGCCGTCCACCGGCGTCGCCGCGGACGGCGAGGTCGAGGACTACACCGTCGCCGTGCGCGGGCTCGACTTCGGGGACGCGTCCGTCGCCTTCCCGACGCTCCTCGCCGGCAACGGCGCGCGGCATATCGTCGTCCCCGGCGCCCTGCTGCTCGGGGCGACCGTCGACACCGAGGCCGACGGCCAGCCGACCGCCGGCGCCAACGGCGATGACCTCGCGACCAGCGACGACGAGGACGGCGTCACCTTCACCAGCCTGCTCATCCGCGGCCAGAACGCCTCGGTCACCGTCACCGCGAGCGCGCCGGGGGTGCTCAACGCCTGGCTCGACTTCAATGGTGACGGCAACTGGACGACCACGGGCGATGCGATTTTCGTCAACCAGGGACTCGCAGCGGGCGCGAACAACCTCTCCTTCCCGGTGCCGGCGACGGCGACCACGAACCTGAACACGGTCGCCCGCTTCCGCTTCGCGACCGCCGGCGGCCTGTCGTTCAACGGGCTCGCCAACGACGGCGAGGTCGAGGACCACGCGGTCGCGACCGCGGCGGAGGCCGATGTCGCCATCACCAAGACCGACGGCGCCGCGAGCGAGGTCCCCGGCACGACGGTGACCTACACGATCGTCGCTTCCAACAACGGTCCCGATGCCGCCTCCGGCGTCACCGTCGCCGACACGTTCGCGGGGATCCTCTCCGGTTGCTCGACGACGAGCGTCGCCGCGGGCGGCGCGACCGGCAACGACGCCGGCCCCCTGGCGGGCAATCTCAGCGACAGCGGCATCACGCTGCCTCTGGGCGGCACGGTGACCTACACCGCGACGTGCACGATCTCCGCCGGCGCCACCGGCTCGCTGGCGAACACCGCGACGATCTCTTCGGCGACCGGCGACCCGGTGTCGGGCAACAACAGCGCCACCGACACCGACACCCTGACGCCGCAGACGGATCTGGCCATCACCAAGACGGACGGTGCGACGACCGAGATTCCGGGCACGCCCGTCACCTACACCCTCGTGGTGACCAACGCCGGCCCCAGTGACGCGGTCGGTGCGACCGTCGCGGACACCTTCCCGGCGATCGTCACCGGTGTGACCTGGACCTGCGTCGGCGCCAACGGCGGCATCTGCCCGGCGGCCGGCAGCGGCAACATCAATGCCCTCGTCGACCTCCCCGCCGCCGGCGCGGCTTCCGTCACCTTCACGGCCACGGGCAACATTTCGGCCGCGGCCACGGGTTCGCTCAGCAACACGGCGACCGTCGCCGCTGGCGCCGGGGCCACCGACCCGGTCCCGGGCAACAACAGCGCCACCGACACCGACACCTTGAGCGTCGAGTCCGATCTTGCGATCACCAAGACCGATGGCAGCGCCATCGAGGTCCCCGGCACGACGGTGACCTACACCATCACGGCGTCGAATGCCGGCCCCTCGAACAACCCGGCGGCAACGGTCGCCGACACCTTCCCGGCGATCGTCAGCGGCGTCACCTGGACCTGCGTCGGAGGGGGAGGCGGAAGCTGCGCGGCGGCTGGCGCCGGCAATCTGAACGAGACGGTCAATCTGCCCGCCGGCGGCTCCGTGACCTTCACGGCCACCGGCACGATCGCCTCCTCGGCGACCGGAACGCTCGCCAACACCGCGACGGTCACCGCGGCCGGCGGCACGACGGATCCGACGCCTGGAAACAACAGCGCCACTGATACCGACACCCTCGAGCCCTCGGCCGACATCCAGATCACCAAGGACGACTCGGCCGATCCGCCGCCGGCAGGCCAGGATCTGATCTACACCCTGACGGTCACCAACCTCGGGCCGTCCGATGCCACCGGCATCGCGGTCAGCGATCCGCTGCCCGCCGAGGTCACTTACGTCTCCGACGACTGCGGCGGCGCGAACACGCCACCGTGGGGCTGGACGATCGGCAACCTCGCGGCAGGAGCCACCGAAGTTTGCAACATCACGGTCTCGATCAACCCGGCTCCGCCGACTTCGATCTCGAACACCGCGAGTGTCACCAGCACGACGCCGGATCCCGCTTCGGGCAACGACTCCGACACCGAGATCACGACGCTCGACGCCGTGCCGCCGCAGGTGACGAACGTCGACAGTATCGCTGGCACCGGTGACGCCACCCTCGCCGAGTGCGAGACGGCGAACGTGACCATCACCAGCCTCCGCCTGACCTTCGACGAGGCGATGCAGAACCCGGTCGGCGACAGCGATCCCGACGACGTCACCAACCCGGCGAACTACCTCGTCGTCACCGCCGGCCCGGACTTCGATTTCGCGACCACCGGTTGCGGCGGCGCGGCCGGAGACGACGTCGCTCTCGCCGTCTCCGGAGTGAGCTACGACGGCGGCACCGACACCGCCACGCTTTCGTTGGCGGCGCCGCTGCCTTCGGCGCAGATCCGCCTCTTCGCCTGTGACGCCCTGACCGACCTCGCCGGCAACGCCCTCGACGGCGACGCCGACACGACCGCGGGCGGCGACTTCCGCCGCGCCTTCCGCTCGGATCCGGGCAACGTCTTCGCCAACGGCCACTTCGACTGCGACGCGGCGGATTGGAACGCCGTCGCCGCGACGCCGGCGGAAATCTCGTGGACAGGCGGCGACGACGCCGACGACGCCGACGACTCGGGCGCGGTGCACTTCACCAACCTGGCGCCAGGCGTCGACACCTCGTTCCGGCTCTGGCAGTGCTACGACATCCCGACGGCGGCGCTGTTCGATGTCGAGGCGCGCGTGCGACTCGCGGCGGCACCGGGAGCCTTCATCGGCTTCTCACGCCGCTGCGAGTTCTTCAGCGCCGCCGCGTGCAGCGGCAGCCTCGGCGTGCAGACCTCGGCCCTGGCCCTCGCGGACACTGCCGGCAGTTGGCTGACCCTCGCCACCGAGGTCAGCCGGCCGGCGGGCGCGGTCGCGGCGCGCTGCGACTTCAGCTTCGAGACCGCGACCGGCGCGAGCTTCGACGGTTGGCTCGACGCCACCCGCTTCGTGGCCACCGGCGGGCTGTTCTCCGACGGCTTCGAGTCGGGCGACACGTCGGCCTGGTCGGCGACCGTACCTTGAGCAGTTCGGGCGCGTGCGGCCCCGCGGGCGCGCTCCGCCGCGGGGCCAGGCGCGCCGCGAGAAATGACGGGCAGGACGATTCGAGAGAGGACCGGAAGGCATGAAGATCATCGCGCAGCATCGAGCGCTCGTCGCGTTCGCGGTCGCCGGCATGGCCGTCGCCGCGGCGGAGGCCCAGACGCAGACTCCGGCCGTTTCCTGGGAGTGGCATCCGGCCAAGGAGGTCACGGAGGCGGTGCCGCCCCTTCCGCCCGCTTCGACCTATCCCGTCCAGTTGGTGCTCGATGACGACACCTCCGACGGTGCCTTCGGGGTGGCGGGCCAGACCGCGCGCCAGTTCCTCTGGTTCAATCGCTTCTCGCCGGCGGCCGGCTTCCACCTCGACGAGGTCTGGGTCCTCTTTCCGTCCGGTCCCAACATGGCCGCGGGCGGCGCGGTCCAGATCGCGGTCTACGAGGATCCGGACGGCGACCCGACCAACGGTGCGAACCTGTTGAGCAGTTTCGCCGCCACCATCCAAGCGGCGGACGACAACACCTTCTCGATCTACGCCGTGCCAGGCTCGCCGACCATCCCGGCCGGCAGCGACCTTCTGGTTGGAGTCGTGCCGCGCTTCATCGTCAGCGGCGTGACTCCGCCCACCGTCCCGGCGGCGCTCGATACCACGACGACGCAGAGCCGCTCCTGGGTCGCTGCGTGGAGCTCCGATCCGCCGGATCCGCCGGTGCTGGTCCCCGTACCGGACCAGACGCTCGCCCTCGTCGATACCTTTCTTCCCGGCGGCGGCAACTTCATGATCCGCGCCTTCGGCACGCCGCAACCGGTGACCGAGATTCCGACGCTGGGCGGCTGGGGCCTCGCCGCCCTGGCGCTCGTTCTGCTTTCCGCCGGCGGGCTGATTCTTCGCCGCCGCGGGGCCACTGCCGCACTCGCCCTCCTGCTGCTGGCGCTGGCCGCACCCGCGGGCGCGGTGACGATCGACAGCTTCACCACCAACCAGGCGGCGGTCGACGACCCCCCCGGGACCGGTTCGTCGGTGACCGGCGGTGCCGACATCCTCGGTACCCGCCGCGGCCTCGTTCCGGACCTTCTTCTCGGAGCCGGACCGACCAGGGCCTCCGTCACGGGAGGCAACCTGGTACTCCTAGTCACCGCCACGACGCCCGACTCGCGCGGCGAGGTCGTGGTCTCCTGGGACGGCGACACGAATGCCGCCGTCCTCTCGCCCACCGGCCTCGGCGGCGTCGATCTCACCGCCAGCAACGCCTCGGGCTTCCGGCTCGATTTCACCTCGACGACGGTGGTGACCGAGCTCGAGATCACGGTGTACGACGACGGAACGAACTTCTCGCGCGCCGTGCGGCGAGTCGCCGTGGGCGCCGCGCAGAGCGTCTCCATTCCCTTCACCGAGTTCCGCGTCGCCGGCGGCACCGGCGCGGTCTTCTCGAGCGTCGGCGCGATCGAGATGACGCTGCGCAGCGGCGAGGGGACCGCGACGCTGAACGAGGTCACCACGACTCCGGCGGCCGTCGCCGCCACCAAGGTGGACCTCCAGATCGTCGACACCGACAGCGACACCCGGGTCGATCCGGGCGATCGCGTGCGCTACACGGTGACGGTCACCAACAGCGGCAACGAAGCGCTCGCGGTCGACCTTACCGACACCGTCGATGCCAACACGACGCTGGTCGCCGGCTCGGTCTCCTCGACGCCGCTGGCGCACAACGACCAGTACGGCTGGTTCGGCAACGTCAGCTTCGCGACCGACGGCACCGCCGCAAGGCCCTATCTCCTCGACAACGACGAGGACGCCGACGGCGACACGCTGACGGTGCAGAGCGGGACCTTCCCGGCGACCTCCGCCCAGGGCGGGACGCTCTCCCTGGTCTCCGCAGCGACCGGCGAGTTCACCTACAACCCACCGGCGGGCTTCGCGGGCGTCGACAGCTTCAGCTACACGGTGGTGGACGACAACGGCAACACCTCGACCGCGACGGCGAACATCGCCCTCGAAGGCGTGGTCTGGTTTGTCGACGACTCGAACACCACGCCGCCGCACCTCGGGACACTGGCCGATCCGTTCCAGCTCCTCTCTTCGGTCAACAGCGGCTCCGACCCCGACCAGCCGGGCGACATCATTTTCGTCTACGACGACGACGGCACGCCGTACGCCGACGGCCTTGTTCTCGAAGCGGATCAGACGCTCCTCGGAGAGGCCGCGGGCCTCGTTCTCGACGGCACCACGATCGTCCCGGTGGGGAACCGGCCGCAGATCACCAACGCCGCGGGCGTCGGCCTGGATGTCGCGCTCAACAACACCGTCCGCGGATTGGACGTGACGGCCACCTCCTCTGTCGGAATCCTCAGCGCGAACTTCGGCACGCTCACGGTCTCGGACGTCAACGTGACCGGCAGCGGCGGTCCGGCGCTCGCCCTGCAGTCGGGGACGCTCGACGCCACCTTCGGAACGCTCTCCTCGACCGGCTCTGCGGGCCAGAACGGCCTGTCCTTGGTGACCATCGCCGGCAACCTGACCGCCACGACGACCACTCTGACCAATCCGACCACCCGGGGCCTCTACGTCACCACGTCGCCCGGTCTGGTGGCCGACTTCGGCAACACGACGATCACCGACTCGGCGATCGGCTCCGCACCAAGCGCCACTGCGGTGTCCCTGCTCACCAACGCCGGCGCGAGCCTCACCTTCGACAGCCTGACGATCGTCGCCGACGGAGTCGGCCTCAACGCCAACACCTCCGGGACTCTCAAGATCGGCGGCGCGTCGAACTCGATCGTCGCCACCGGCGGCGCCGCGGTCGACATCGGCAGCACCATTCTCGACAGCGGAGCGACTTTCGCCACCGTCTCCTCGACCAACAGCACCGGCAAGGGCGTGAACCTCGACACCGTCACCGGCTCGTTCACCGCCAACGGCGGCAGCATCACGGGCGCTGGCGGGACCTGCTTCGACCTCAACGGCGGTGCGGGCAACGTGACCTATGCCGGTCCGATCACCTGTACCGCGAACGCGCTCCTGGTCGAGATCACCGGTCGCACCGGTGGCACCGTGACGCTCTCCGGAAACCTCTCGAGCACCTCCGCCGGCAACGGCATCAACGTCGCCTCCAACACCGGCGGAACGATCAACTTCTCCGGCGCGACCAAGACGCTGAATACCGGCGCCGACACCGCCGTCACCCTCGCCTCCAACACCGGCGCGACCATCAACTTCACCGGCGGCGGCCTCGACATCGACACCACCTCCGGCACCGGCTTCAACGCCACCGGCGGCGCGGCGGCGATCACCGTGCAGGGCGCGCTCAACACGATCAACTCAACCAGCGGGAGCGCGCTGAATGTCGCCAGTTCCAGCATCGGCGCCGCGGGAATGACCTTCCAGAGCATCTCGTCCGGTAGCGGCGCCAACGTCGGTATCTCGCTCGTTTCGACCGGCGCGAGCGGCGGACTCTCCGTCACCGGCACAGGTTCCGCGGCCTCGGGCGGAACGATCGCGAACAAGACGGGCGCGAACGGCAGTACCACGGCGGGCATCGGGATCTACTTGAACGGCACGACGAGCCCGTCCTTCTCCTGGATGCAGCTCAACGACTTCCAGAACTTCGGCATTCGCGGACACAGCGTCGACGGCTTCACCCTGACCAACACCACGATCAATTCGGCCTCGAAGAACGGAGACGACGCCGGCACCGACGAGAGCTCGATCTACTTCGGCACCGAGGGTGTCGGCGGAATCAACGGACTGACGGGCGTAGTCACGATCACCAACTGCCTGATCGAGGACGGCTTCGAGAACAACTTCAAGATCGCCAACCGGAGCGGGACCGTCTCGCAGTTCACCATGACGGGAACGACGATCCGGGACACTTCGGTCGCTTCGCCGGGCAACAACGGCCTGGAGTTCCGGCTGGAAGGAACGGCGAGCCTCACCGCCGACATCACGACCTCCACATTCACCGGCAATCGGGCCAACGGCATCCAGCTCACCGCCACGCCCGACTGGACCGGAACCGCCGACCTGGAGGTCGGTGCCACGGGAGTAGCCGGAAGCGGCGGAACATTTGCGAACAACAACATCGGCGTCAACATCGCCAACGGCGGTATCGGCGCGATGAACTTCGACGTGCAGCGAGGCACCTTCAATTCGTCACCGGGCCTGGCCTCTCCCATCAACATCAACCTTGCGGCGGGAGGCGGCGGACCGCTCTCCGGCTCGGTCGTGAGCAACGTCATCACCAATGCGAACTCTGCGACGGGCCCCGGGATCCGGGTGACGAGCAACGGCAGCGACGGGGACGGGTCGAACGTCCTGACCGTCCTGATCGAGGCGAACAACATCTCGCAGGTGGGCAATCGCGGTGTCGAGGTGATCGCCCGGGACGGCAACAGCCGGATCAACGCGACGATCGCCAACAACACGATCTCGCTGACCGACCCGCTGTCCGCCGACGGGATCCGCGCCGACGCGGGCGCGGTTTCGACCGACACTACGACCGTTTGCGCCGACATCCGGGGCAACACCTCGACGACGGTGGTAGGGGTGTTCGGCGTCCGGGTCCGCCAGCGTTTCCCTGGAACGACCTATACTCTCGAGGATTACACAGGGGCCGCAGCCAACGACGCCGCCGTGCAGACCTTCCTTGCCACGAACAACAGCGGTGCGACGACCAGCGCCGATCACGCAGGGACGGGCTTCGGCACGACCGCCGAGTGCCCGATGCCGTAAGATTCGACATACGGGAAGGAGGACTCCATGGCAGAGCCGTTTCTCGCCGAGATCCGGATCATGAGCTTCAGCTGGGCTCCGCGGGGCTGGGCGTTGTGCAACGGACAGTTGCTCCCCATCAATCAGAATCAGGGGCTGTTCTCGTTGCTGGGCACCACGTTCGGCGGCGACGGGCGGGTCAACTTCGCCCTGCCGGACCTCCAAGGGCGGGCGCCTCTCCACGTCGGGTCGAGCCACACGCTGGGGGAGCGCGGCGGTGAGCAGGCGCACACGCTTTCGATCGCCGAGCTTCCCACGCACACGCACGGGCTCGTTGGCTCCACCGACAGCGGCAACACGCCCGTCCCGTTATCCGGGGTTCTCGCCGACAGCCCCAGCCAGCTCTACTCGTCGCCCGTCAGCCTCGTGAGCCTCCAACCCGCGACCATCACCAATGTCGGCGGCAGTCAGGCTCATCTCAACATGCAGCCCTTTCTCACGCTGTGTTTCTGTATCGCCCTCCAGGGCATCTTCCCTTCCCCCACCTGAGGTCGCCATGGCTCAACCCTACGTTGGTGAAGTTCGGATGTTTGGCGGGAACTTCGCTCCCGCAGGTTGGATGTTCTGCGAGGGGCAGCTGCTTCCGATTTCCGAGAACGAGACTCTCTTTCAGCTAATCGGCACGACCTACGGCGGCGACGGCGAGAGCACCTTCGCCCTTCCCGACCTCAGGGGTCGGGTGCCGATCCACTTTGGATTGGGTTTCGTTCTTGCGGATACCGGCGGAGCCGAGGAGATCACCCTTACCGTGCCCCAGATCGCGGCGCATTCGCACCCGATGCTCGCCGCGCTCAGCCCCGCCAACCAGTCCGCCCCCACGAACAACGTCGTCGCTCAGTCCACATCGGCCGACCTCTACATTGAGGACACTCCGAACGTGAGTCTGGCTTCCACCTCGATGACCTCCGTTGGCGGAAGTCAGCCGCACACGAATCTTCAGCCTTACCTCTGCGTCAACTTCATTATTTCCCTGTTCGGAATCTTCCCTTCCCCAACTTGAGGAGGCGCCCTTGGATCCCTTCGTAGCGGAGATTCGAATTTTCCCGTTCAACTTCGCCCCGCGCGGTTGGGCTTGGTGCGATGGTCAGTTGCTGCCGCTGTCGCAGAACACCGCGCTGTTCTCTCTTCTCGGCACGACCTACGGCGGCAATGGCAAGTCGAACTTCGCGCTGCCCGACCTCCAGGGCCGGACGCCGATGCACCCGGGGCAGGGGCCCGGGCTCTCGCTCCACGACCTCGGGGAGACCGGCGGTGCAGAGACCGTGGCGCTCCTCGAGTCGGAGATCCCGGCGCATGCCCACACTGTACGGGCGAACAGCGATTTCGGCGATCTCCAGGTTCCGTCCACAGCCCGGTCGCTGGCCCGCTCCCAGAACGCCAATGCCTATCAGTCGACGACGAATCAGGCGCTCACGCCGTTCTCGGACCAGGCGCTCGCGCCCGCCGGTGGCGATCAGCCGCACAACAACATGCAGCCGTACTTGACCTTCTACTTCAACATCGCCCTGCAGGGCGTTTTCCCGCCGCGGACCTAGGACGGCATGGGAGAGGCTGCACCTGCGCTGGCGGAGGTCGGTCTCGCCCATTTCGTTGGGCGGGTCGGCGAGCGCTTCGCGGCGATGCCGCCGGGCGACGGCGGCGGACGGACCGGGCAGACCTTCGAGCTCGTCGAGGCGGCGCCGCTCGCCGCCGAGACGACCCCTCCGAGAGCTTTCCGGGCGCCGTTCCGCCTCATCTTCCGCGGGCCGCGCGAGGCGTACTTTCCGCAGGGGATCCTGGCCCTCGAGCACGCGGAGCTCGGGCGGCTCGAGATCTTCCTGGTTCCGATCGGCCCGGACGAGCTGGGCATGCGTTACGAAGCGATTTTCACTTGACGAGGAGAGGGCGATGAGCGAGCCGAATACCCAGAATGCCGAACGCAGCGCGCAGGGCTTGCGGCGGCGCGACTTCCTCGCCCTCGGCGCGGCGACGGCAGCCGCCACCACGTTCACCGGCTCGAGCGCTTCCGCCGCGATCTTCGCCGAGCATTCCGCTCTCGGGGTGGACCTGCTCACCGGCGAGCCGATCTCCGTCGGCTACGTCGTCGGCAGCGACGAGTGGTGGCAGAACCGGCTCGATCTGCCGTGGGAGTACGGCGACGCCTCGCCGATGGGCTTCCCGATCGAGATCGTCCCGGCCGAGAGCATGACCGTGGGCTCCCAGCTCGCCGGCACCGAGGTCGAGCTCACCGTCCATGGCCTCTTTCCGCGCCTGCCGCGCCCCGGCGCCGCCGCCTGGAAGACGCTCTACATGTTCGCCTCGATGCCGGCGGCTCCCGAGATGATCTTCGGCCCCGACCCGGTGCCGTTCCTCGCCTGGAGCGCGCGGATGGACCCGCAGCCCACCGAGGCAGCAAAGGTTCGCCCGATCCTGCCCACCGGCGTCGACGGTGCGCTGCGTGTCGGCCTCGAGCTGCGCAACCCCTCGCCCAAAGGCCAGCTGCGCGGGCCGGCGCTGCCCAAACCCTCCACCAAGCCGGCCATCGTCGAGCGCACGGCCAACTTCACCGTCGACAATATCGTCGGCCGGCCGAAGCTCCAGCAGGGTCTCTACCTGCTCGCCTGCGGCGCCGGCGTCTGGGACCGGCCGTGGAGCGGGACGCTCGACCAGCTGCGCCGCCGTGACGGTCTCGACTCGGTCGCGATCGGCATTCGCCTCCCCGGATGAGCCCGTCGGCGGGTGCACCGCCGGAGAGTTCGCTTCCCGCCGTGGGCGAAGTCACCCTTCGGCCGGCGGGTAGCGAAGACCGGGAGTTCCTCTTCGAAGTCTACGCGGCGACGCGTACCGAAGAGCTCGCCCAGGTACCGTGGTCCGACGAACAGAAGCGCGCCTTCCTCTGGCAGCAGTTCGAGGCGCAGGACCACGAGTACCGCCGCGCCTATCCCGACGGCATCTTCTCGGTCATCGAGCTCTCCGCCAACCGGGTCGGACGGCTTTACCTTCGCCACGGCGCAACCGACACGCGGATCGTCGACCTTGCTCTCCTGCCTGCCTATCGCGGCTGGGGTCTCGGAAGCCGGATCCTGAGCGACCTCGCCCGTGACGCCGATCGAGCGGAGCGCTCCCTCTCGATCCACGTCGAGGTATTCAACGCCGGCGCCCGACGCCTCTACGAGCGCTACGGCTTTGCCCTCGCCGAGGACAAGGGGGTCTATCTGCTTCTCGTCCGGCCGCCGGCGCCGTCCGGGAAGGACTAGGATCGCCGAATGGACTTCGCTGCGACACTGGAGTCTGTTCGGGCCTTTCTCGCGTCGCGGGGATACCGGCAGGCCCTGGTCGGCGGTGTTGCCATGGCGGCATACGGTCTGGCGCGGACGACTCTAGACCTGGATCTGGTGACCGACGCCGCGGCACAGGCCGAGCTCGTGCAGTTCCTCGAAGGGCAGGGCTACCAGACGTTGCACCGCTCGCCGGGATACTCGAACCATCTGAGTACGGATCCGGCGCTGGGGAGGGTCGATTTCCTCTACGTCGCCGGCGCCACCGCCGAGCGCGTCTTTGCCGCCATGCGATTCCTTCCCGGCCCCGGCGGGTCAGCGGTGTCGGTAGTCTCGCCGGAACACCTCGCCGCCATGAAGATCCTCGCTCTGGCGAACGACCCCGCCCGCGAGGCGCAGGACCTCGCCGATCTGCGGTTCTTGCTCAGGCTGCCCGGAGTCGATCGCGACTCCGTGCGACAATCGTTTGCGCGCCATGGACGTCTCGCGACCTACGAACGACTCATCGAGGAGCTCTGAGTTGACCTTCGTCGAGCTCGAAATTCCCACTTCGGGACGCGACAATCGCCGGCTACGCGAGCTGCGCGACGCCCGCGTCGAGCGACTGCTCGAGCGGATCAACGACCTCTCGGCAACTCGCCAGTTTCCGAACCTCGTCCAGCGCCAGTCGACGAGCGCCGGCTTCGTCGCGTTCACCCTCGTCGACGAGTAGCCTGCCGCTTCAGATCCACAGCAGGCCTAGAGCGAGGCCGGCGCCGAAAAGGCCTAGTGCCGCGACCACTCGCAAGCGGAAGCCGTTCGCGCCAAGTGCCGTCGCCACCGTCGCCTTGAACATCGTATTGGCGAGCATGCCGATCACCAGACCGCGCGCCGCCGCCTCGGGGGAGATGCTGCCCACCACCGGGGCGCCTTCGACGGCGACCGCGCCGGTCCGGCGGGCCAACTCGATCAGGGAGAAGGTGAGGGCATCCACATCGGTCAGGCCGAGGACCGCCGAGCTGGCAAGCAGGCCGCTCGCTCCGAGCCGCTCGCGCAGCGCCGAGAGCACCCAGAGAACGATCTGGAAGAGCACGGCCATCTGGATGGCCGACCCGAGACGCAGCGGGTTGTCGGGCGACTGCGGCGTGCCGCCGCCCTGCGGCTTGCGGAACCAGGCGAAGGCAACTACGACGACGCCGACGGCGAGCGGCAGGATGAGTGCCGGAACGAGCGCTCGCGCCACCGGCTGGAAGAGGGCGGCGGCGACCAGGCCGACGCGCAGGGGGAGCACGGCGCATGCGGCGACCACGCCGAGAGCGAGCGCCTTCGAAGCGACCGTGTCGGCCGGATCGCGGCGGCTCTCGCGCGCGAAATTGAAGGTCACCGCGGTCGAGGACACCAGGCCGCCGAGGAAGCCGGCCACGCTGTAGCCGCGCTCCGGCCCGGCGAGTCGTAGCGCGATGTATCCGGCGAACGACAGGCCGGCGAAGATGAGCACGATGCCCCAGAGCTTCTGCGGCTCGAGGCCCCCCAGTTTCTCGATCGGACCGGCCGGGAGGATCGGCAGCACGACGAGGGCCAGAACGGCGAAGCGCGCGCCGGCTTCGAGGCCGCTCGATTCGAGACGAGCTACCGCAGCATGCATGCGCCCCTTCTCCACCAGGACGAGGGCCGTGCCCGCGGCCACGGCGCTCGCGACGGTGAGCATGCCGAATCCCGCGGCCGTGCCGGCGCCCAGCACGAGCAAGCCGGCGACCTCCGAGGTGGCGTCGATGGTGCCGCGCCAGGCCGACACCAGATAGGCGACGAGGACCAGCGCCAGGCCGCCCGCGAGCAGGAGCAGGCCGAGGCGTGGATCCACGGTGCGGAAGAGGACCGCGGCGAGCCCCCCGGTGAGGCCGAGCAGCAGGAACGTCCGCACTCCGCCGAAGCGCGGCGGCTCGCCGGGCCGGCGCGCCGACCACTCGCGCTCGACGCCGACCGCGAGCCCGCCCAACGCCGCGACGGCGAGATCGAGGAGAAGGCCCTGCAGCTCGGAAGTCATCGTCGGGTGGTCTCCCGCTCGTGCCCGGCGCCGGCCATCGCGGCACGCATCGCCGCCGCGGCGGCCAGGGCCAGCGCTGCGGCGAAGGCATTGAAGCCGACGTCCCTGAGATCGTACATCCGGTTGGGAAGAATGCCCTGGACGCCCTCGTCGAGCCAGCCGATCGCCGTCGCTCCGGCGAGAGTCCAGGCGTCGGTGACCCAGGCCGGCGCGCGACCGCGGCGGCTCTCGGCGACGGCAGCCCGCAACAGCAGCGCCAAGGCGCCGTATTCGACGAGGTGGAGCCGCTCCTGCGGCACCTCCATGGCGAGCGCCGCAACGGCGTAGACCGCGGCCGCCGCCGCTCCCGCGAGCCAGGCGGCGAGCGGGGCCCGGCGGCGCGCAAGGGCGACCGCCGCGGCGCAGGCCGAGAACAGGAAGAGCCCGGCGATCGTCAGGCGCAGGAGGTTTCGCGCCCGTAGCGCATCGAGAACGAACTGCAGCGGGTAGAGCGCAGCGAGCAGCAAAGTCACCGCGATCGCGACGGCGAGCCAGAGCCGCCGTTCACGAACGCTGCGGATCAGGGTCACCGGCCGAGCCTAACGCATGCTCCGGCCGGTACCTGCCGTCAGTCTCAGTCCATCTGCTTGCGCAGCACGGTCGGGATGTCGTAGTCGTCGACATTCGACCAGTTCGGGCCGAAGCCGCCCGGATCGTCACCGCGCGAGCCCTGCGCCAGAACCTTGCGGTAAAAGGGGATCTCGGTCGTCGCCTCGTCGCGCTTGGGCTCGGCCGCCGCCGGCCGGCTCCCGCCGCCGCCCACCGACGCGGCATAGCGCGGCCCGACCGGCTGGGCGCCGCTGCCGGCCAGCGGACGCAGCGGCATCGCGGCGCTCGCCGCTGCCCGCTCGGCGGTCTCTCCGGCGTAGCGGAAGCCGGTGGCGATCACCGTGACCTTCATCTCTTCATCCAGGCTCTCGTCGATCACCATGCCGGTGATGATGTTGGCGTCGGGATCGACCGCCCCCTGGATGATGCGGGCTGCTTCGGCGACTTCGTGCAGCGTGAGATCGCGGCCGCCGGAGACGTTGATCAGGACGCCTTTCGCCCCTTCGATCGAGGTCTCTTCGAGCAGCGGCGAGCTGATCGCCCGCTGCGACGCTTCGAGGGCGCGATTCTCGCCCTTGGCGATGCCGGTGCCCATGAGCGCCATGCCCATGCCGGACATGATCGCCCGCACGTCGGCGAAGTCCACGTTGACCTCGCCGGGAACGGTGATGAGGTCGGAGATCCCCTGCACCGCCTGGCGCAGCACGTCGTCGGCGATACGGAAGGCCTCCGCCAGCGGCGTTCCGCGCTCGACGAACGACAGCAGGCGCTCGTTCGGAATGGTGATCAGGGTGTCCACCGAGTCGCGCAGCTCCTCGATGCCGCGCTCGGCGATCTGCATCCGCCGGCGACCCTCGAAGCCGAACGGCTTGGTCACCACCGCGACGGTCAGCGCGCCGATCTCGGCGGCGAGCGAGGCCAGGATCGGCAGCGCGCCGGTGCCGGTCCCACCGCCCATACCTGCGGTGAGGAAGATCATGTCGGCGCCATCGAGCATCTCGAGGATGCGCTCGGTGTCTTCGAGCGCGGCCTTCCGTCCCACCTCCGGGTCAGCTCCGGCGCCGAGTCCGCGGGTGATCTCGCGGCCGAGCTGGAGCTTCGACGGCGCCTTGCACTTGGCGAGCGCCTGCAGATCGGTGTTGCCGGCGATGAACTCGATGCCGCGCAGATTGGAAGCGATCATCCGGTTGACGGCATTGCCCCCGCCGCCGCCGACGCCGATCACCTTGATTCGCGCCGGCACCATGTCGGCGTCGAGCATCGTCATCGAGACCCTTCGTGCCTCTTCCCGGTCATCGAACAGAATCATGAGCGTTCTCCCTATCCAGATATACGGTTACGTTCAGAGCAGGTCGGAGAAGACGCTGCGCAGGCTTCCCATCACTCCACGCACCGAGAAACCACCGCGCCGCGGACGGCGGTCGTGGTTCTGCTCGGCGGCGATGGCGTAGTGCAGAAGGCCCGCGGCAGTCGACCAGCCGGGCGAGTTGATGACGTCGACGAGACCTCCGAGACCGTGCGGCAGACCGTAGCGGACGCTGGCATTGAAGGCCTGACCGGAAAGCTCGAGGAGGCCATCGAGCTGGGCGCCACCGCCGGTCAGCACGATGCCGCCGCGCAGCTGGCCATCCCAGCCGTTCTTTCCCAGGTCCTCGCGCACCAGCGAGACCAGCTCTTCGGCACGCGGCTGCAGAATCTCGCAGATCTCGCGCTTCGGCACGACGCGCGGCGAGCCGCCGGCCACGGCCGGCACCGAAACCCCTTCCTCGTCCTGCACCATCGAGAGCAGGCAGCAGCCTTCGCGGATCTTGATGCGCTCCGCCTCCGCATACGGCGTGCGCAGGACCATAGCGAGGTCGTTCGTGAAGTGTCCGGCGCCGATCGGCAGGACCGCCGAGTGCTGCACCTCGCCCTCGGAGAACAGCGCGTAGCCGGTCGTCCCGGCGCCGATGTCGATGAGCAGGGCGCCCAAATCGCGCTCGTCGGGGGTCAGCACCGCCTCGGCGGTCGCGAGCGGCTCGAAGACCATCTCCGCGACTTCGATACCGGCGCGGTTGACGCAGGTGAGCAGGGTCTTCGAGCGCGCCACCTGGCCGGTGACCAGATGAACCTGGACTTCGAGGCGGCTGCCGAGCATGCCCAGAGGATCGCTGATCCCGCCCTGCTCGTCGACCACGAACTCCTGGGCGATGGCGTGCAGGATCTCGCGGTCGGACGGCAGCGCCGCCGACTGCGCCGCACCGAGGGCACGCTGGATGTCGGGCTTCCCGATCTCCCGATCCTTGCGCGCCACCGAGACCATGCCGCGCGCGTTGACGCAGCGCACGTCGGCCCCGGCGACTCCGACGTAGGCGCGCGAGATTTCGACCCCGGCCATGACCTCGGCCTCCTCGCTCGCGGCCTTGAGCGCTTCGACGGCCGCCTCGACATTGACGATGTTGCCGCGCCGGGTACCGCGGTTCGGAGCCGTCCCCCGGCCAGCGACCTCGAGCGCCCCTTTTCCGTCGCGCTGCCCGATGAGCACCGCGACTTTGGAAGAGCCGATGTCGATCCCTACGACGTACTGTTCTGCCTTGGCCATGACCCTCTACCCTCTCTTAGAGTGCGGGTTGAAAAATGATCCGACGATCGAATCGGAGATCGATGAATGCGAGCTTCGGGTAGCGCTTGTCCAGCTGCGGCAGGAGCTTCGCCAGCTCTGCCGTCCGTTCCTTGAGGGTACCGGCGCGAACCAGCAGCGGAAACGCCAGCGCGCCGAGATAGAGACGGAAGTCGCCCTCTCCCAGCACCTCGATCTCCGAGAGCGTCGCGGCCCACTCCGGAGCGGTATTCGCGAGCTCGCGGGCGAGATCGAACGCCCCCGCCGGCGCTGCCCCGGTTGCCGGCGAGATCGAGATGAGCAGGAGGTCGCGCGCCCCGCCCAGCGGATCCCGCCGCGGATCCTGCCCGGGATCGAAGGCGGCGATCGGATTCCCCTCACCGTCGAGGTAGATCAGTCGCTGGCCGTCGCGCAGCAGGGCAGCGGGCCGCCGCTCGACGATCGCCACCCGCAGCTCGTTCGGCAGGCGCTTCTCGATCGCGACGCCTTCCACCCAGGGATTGGCCGCGAGCATCTCCTCGACCAGCGGCAAAGGCAACGACAGGAGGTTCTCCCCCAGGAGTGGCGACAGCGTGCGATCGACCCAGGCGCGTTCGACGAACTGGTTGCCTTCGACACCGAGACGGGAGAGCGCAAAGGTCGGCGACGAGAACAGCCAGAAACCGAGTCCGAGCGGCGCGCCGACGAGCAGCAGGGCCTGCGCGAAGTGCCGCCCCAACACCAGCCACGGACTGCGCCGGCGCACACGCACGGCGCTCGACGGGCGGCGGAACGGGAGTACCCGGGCTTCGGCTGCAGGGACGAGGTCGCGCGCGCTCACGGCACCTCCCCTTTCACCATCGCCTCGGCGAGCCGGTAGATGTCGCCGGCGCCGAGAGTCAGCACGACATCGCCGTCGTCGATGTCGGCGAGCAATCTCCCGGCCGCGCGCCAGTCGGCGCAGTAGTCGACGCGGGGGTGCCCGACCGCCTGCGCAGCCCGCGCCACCAGCTCGCCCGAGACGCCCTCGATCGGGCGTTCGCGCGACGGATAGACATCGGTCACCACGATGTGATCGGCGGCGGAAAGCGCCCGCCCGAACTCCTCGGCGAGATCGCGGGTCCGCGAATAGAGGTGCGGCTGGAAGACCGCGTGCAGCACCCGGCGCGGAAAGACCTGCCGCGCGGCGGCGAGGGTCGCCTGAACCTCGGTGGGGTGATGGGCGTAGTCGTCGACCACCTCGGCGCCTCGGAACTGGCCGAGGCGCTCGAAGCGGCGGTGAACGCCGCCGAAGCCGGCGAGTGCGCGCGCCACCACCGGCATCGGAATGCCCAGGGCGGCCGCGACACCGACCGCCGCCAGGGCGTTGCGCACGTTGTGCAGACCGGCGAGCGGCAGTTTGAGCCGCACCAGCTCGCCCAGCGTTCGGTGGCGGACGGCGAACGAGGTGCCGTCCGGCGACATCTCGAGCCCCTCGGCGCGCAGCAGGCACTCCTCGCCGAGACCGTAGGTCGTGACCCGGCGCTCCGCCAATCGCGGCAGCAGGCCGGCGATGTTCGGATCGTCGGCGCAGACGATGACCTGGCCGAAGAACGGAATCCGGCTGGCGAAGGCGACGAAGGCTTCGCGGATGGCGTCGAGGTCCTGGTAGGTGTCCAGATGGTCGCGGTCGATCGAGGTGATCACGGCGAGAATCGGGAACAGCGACAGGAAGCTGCGGTCGAACTCGTCGGCCTCGACGACCATGTAGTCGGAGTTGCCGAGCCGCGCCCCGGTGCCGGAGACACGCAGGCGGCCGCCGACGATGACCGTGGGATCGAGACCCGCCTCGGTCATGATCGCCCCGACCAGCGAGGTCGTCGTGGTCTTGCCGTGCGTGCCGGCGACCGCGATGCCGTACTTCAACCGCATCAGCTCGGCGAGCATCTCGGCGCGCCGGACGACGGTGATGCCGCGCCGCCGGGCCTCGGCAACCTCTGGGTTGCCACCGGCGATCGCCGACGAGATCACCAGCAGGTCGACTCCATCGAGATGGTCGGCCGAGTGGCCCTTGGCGATCGCGACGCCGAGCGAGCGCAGGCGCTCGGTGGCTTCGCTGGTGTTCTGGTCGCAACCCGACACGGTGACCTCGTACTGCAGCAGCACCTCGGCAATGCCGCTCATTCCGGCGCCACCGATGCCGACGAAGTGCGCGTGGCGGAGACCCGCGAAGCGGTGGAACATCAGGCCGCCCTCCCGATCGGCGGCAGCAGCGCCTCGATCCGGTCGACGATCTCCGCTGCCGCCCGCGGGCGGGCGAGGCGACGCGCGCTCTCCCCCATCCGCGCGAGGCGAGGCCGGTCGCCGAGCAGGATTGCGAGCTCCTGGCGCAACCGGTCGCCGTCGAGGGCGATGTCTTCGATCAGGGTCGCCGCGTCGGCCTCGGCGAGGAGCTCCGCGTTGGCGAGCTGATGCGCCCCCGCGGCGACCAGCGGCAGCAGAACGGCGGGGCGTCCTGCTGCGCAGACCTCAGCGAGGGTGATCGCTCCGGCGCGCGACAGGACGAGATCCACGGCGGCCATCGCCGCCGGCATGTTGTCGACGAACGGCACGACCCGCAGGCGCGGTGTTTCGAGGCCCGCGGCGCGGTAGGCGGCAAGCGTCGATTCGAGGTGGCTTCCACCGCACTGGTGCAGGACCGAAAGCTCGGGGTGGCGCTCGAACAGCGGCGGCAGCACCTCCGGCATCAGCCGGTTGATGCGCAGCGAGCCCTGGCTGCCGCCGAGCACCAGCAGGCGAGGCTTGCCGTCGGCGCGCAGCGGCGCGATGTCGAAGAAC
Source organism: Acidobacteriota bacterium (assembly GCA_052035735.1). Taxonomy (GTDB): domain Bacteria; phylum Acidobacteriota; class Thermoanaerobaculia; order Multivoradales; family JAGPDF01; genus JAGPDF01. Next base: position 49,339 of record JBPOHI010000010.1, on the reverse strand, counting down.
GCCTCTCGCACCGGCACTCCAGTCACCCACGAGAGGCACTTGAGCCGCGTCGCGGTGGCCTCGTAGGCGACCGCTGCCGCATCGGCGAAGCGCGACGCCCAGCGGTTGGCGAGACCGGCCTCGGCATTCGGCTCGAGCAGCACGGTCGGGCGGCGCGCGAGCCGCCCCCCGAGTACCGCCGCGGCCGAGGCGTAGCCGCCCGTGCCGACCACCAGATCGTAGCCGCCGTCGCGGATCAGGCGCCGTGCGGTGAGTGCGGAGAGCGCGAGCGTCACCAGCGCTACCAGCCTTTTCCAGAGGTTTCTGCCGAGCAGCGGGCGTGCCGCGAGGGCGACGAACTCGACGCCACGCTCGGCCGCGAGACGAGCCTCCATGCCCGAAGGAGAGCCCGAAAGGGCGATCCTCCAGCCGCGGCGCGCCAGCTCGTCGCCGACCGCGAGCGCCGGAAAGACGTGGCCGCCCGAGCCGCCGCCGGCGAGCAGCGCCCGGCGCGGTCGGCCGCCCGCGTTGGTGTCGTGCTCAGCCATTCTGCGACACGTTGAGCAGCACGCCGCAGATGGCCATGGTGACCACCAGCGACGAGCCGCCGTAGGAGAGGAACGGAAGCGGTATGCCCTTGGTCGGCAACAGGGCGATGGCGACGGAGATGTTGATCAACGCCTGCATGACCAGCATCGACGAGAAGCCCCAGGCGAGGTAGCGCCCGAACGGGTCGGGTGACCGCCAGCCGGCACGCAGGCCGCGCCAGAGAACCACGCCAAAGAGCGCCACCACCGCCAGAGCGCCGATCATGCCTAGCTCCTCGGCGACGATGGCGTAGATGAAGTCCGATTCCGGATGGGGCAGGAAGTAGAGCTTCTGCAGGCTGTTGCCCGGACCGAGCCCGAAGAGACCGCCCGAGCCGACGGCGATGAGCGACTGCATCGCCTGGAAACCGGCTCCCAGCGGATCGCGCTCGGGTTCGAGGAAGGTAAAGAGGCGCGCCCGGCGATACGGCACCGAGATCACCAGCAGGTAGAGCACCGGCAGCGCCGTGGCGGCGCTCGCGAGCACGAACCGCCACGACAGCCCGGCGAGGAAGAGCATCGTGCCGGCGGTCAACGCCAGCAGCACCGCGGTGCCGAGGTCCGGCTGCAGCAGGATCAGGCCGGCGAACAGGCCGGTCACGATCGCCGCCGGCAGGAGAACCTCGCGGGTGTTCACCGCGTCCTTCCGCCGGTCGATGAAGTAGGCGAGAAACGGCACCAGCGCGAGCTTCGAGAGCTCCGAGGGCTGCACCGAGATGCCGGCGATGAAGAACCACCGTCGCGTGGCGTTGAGCTGCGGCGAAAACAGCACCGCGACGAGCAGGAAGAGCACGCCCGCCACCAGCGCGAAGACCACGCGGCGATCGCGGAGCCTTCGGTAGTCGAGGTGCATGATCGCCGCCATCACCAGAAAACCGAGCACCGCCGCGGCGGCCTGCCGCACGAGGAACGGGTTGACGGCCGCGCCGCGACCGCGCGCCACCGCCGCGCTCGCCGAGTAGACCATCACCAGACCGAGTCCGACCAGCACGATCACGGTGGTGAACAGCACGCGGTCGTATGCCAGTTTCTTCGCCATCAGCGCCCCGCTTCCGAAGCGCCGCGCGCATCTGCCTGAGCTCGCGCCAACGCGGCGAACTGCCGGCCGCGGTCGACGTAGTCGCGGAACTGGTCGAAGCTCGCGCACGCCGGCGAGAGCAACACCGTCTCGCCCGGCCGCGCGGCCGAAGCCGCCATCGCCACGGCCACGGCGAGCGACTCGGCGCGCTCGCAGGGGACCGCGCCACCCAGAGCGCGCTCGAGATCGGCGGCCGACTCGCCGATGAGATAGGCACAGCGCGCCTTGCGCCCGACGATCGAACGCAGGAAGCGGAAGTCAGCGCCCTTGTTGCGCCCGCCGAGGATGACGTGAACGCTCGCGTCGGCGAAACCCTCGAGCGAGCGGCCGGTCGCCGCGACGTTGGTGCCCTTGGAGTCGTCGACGTAGACGACGCCGGCGGCCTCCGCCACCCGCTCCACGCGGTGCGGCAGGCCGCGGAAGGCGGCGAGGGCGGGCGCGATGCCGGCGGCGGGAGCGCCTGCCGCCCGCGCCAGCAGGGCCGCCGCCATTGCATTCTCGACATTGTGCAGGCCCGGGAGCGGCAGGTCGCGGCGCGCGAAGAGCGGCATTCCGTCGCGATCGCCGCCGGCCTCGAGCACCTGGTCGCCGCTCAGCCGGCATCCTGCGCCCGCGAAGCTGGCGCCGGCGCTGGAGAAGTACCTGCGCTCGCCCGCCGTAGCGCTGGCCGCCACCTCGGTTTCGTCGGCATTGAGCACGGCGATGTCGCCGCGGCGCTGGTTGAGAAAGATGCGCTGCTTCGCGCAGAGATAGCCGGCGAGGTCGCCGTGGCGGTCGAGGTGGTCCGGAGAGATGTTGAGCAGCGCCGCCGCGCGCGGCCGGAACCGCACGATGGTCTCGAGCTGGAAGCTCGACAGCTCGACGACGAAGTACCGGCCCGGGGGTCCGTCGACCACAGCCGCGAGCGGCCGCCCGATGTTGCCGCAGACCTCGACGGAGAATCCGGCCCCGGCGAGCAGCGCGCCGGTCATCGCGGTGGTCGTCGACTTGCCGTTGCTGCCGGTGATGCCGACCACCGTCGCCTCGTCCTCACGAAGACAGGACCAGGCGAGCTCGACCTCGGCGACGACCGGGATCGAGAGTTCGGCCGCGCGCCGGAGCAACGGATGATGGAGCGCCACTCCCGGGCTGGTGACCACGGCGTCGAGGCCGGAAGGGAGCTCGGAGGAGAGATCCGCGAGGCGGAGCTCGACTCCCGGATCGCCAGCCAGATCGTCGACGTCGAGCTCTCCGCCCGCGCGACGGTCGCTCGCCACCACTTCGACCCCACGCCGGCGGAGGAGGCGCGCCGCGGCGGTACCGGACAGGCCGAGGCCGAGCACGAAGACACGCCGGAGCCGGTCGGTATCGAGGATGCGTGGCGCCGTCATCGGAGTTTGAGGGTCGACAGTGCGACCAGTGCGAACATCGCCGCGACGATCCAGAAGCGCACGATGATCTTCGGCTCGGCCCATCCGCCGAGCTCGAAGTGGTGGTGAATGGGCGCCATGCGGAAGATCCGCTTGCCGCGCAGCTTGAACGATGTGACCTGCAGGATCACCGACAGCGCTTCGATGACGAAGAGGCCGCCGACGACCACGAGCAGCAGCTCCTGCTTGGCGAGCACCGCCACGGTGCCGATGGCCCCACCGAGCGCCAGCGAGCCCACGTCGCCCATGAAGACTTCGGCCGGGTAGGCGTTCCACCACAGGAAGCCCGCGGAAGCTCCGACCAGCGCGCCGCAGAAGACGGTGACCTCGCCCACGCCGGGGACATAGGCAACCTGCAGATACTGGGCGACAACGCGGTTGCCCGCCACGTAGGTGAAGATCGCGTAGGTGGCGGCGGCGAAGAGCGTCGCGCCGATCGCCAGCCCATCGAGTCCGTCGGTCAGGTTGACGGCGTTCGACGCGCCGACGAGCACGCAGACGACGAACGGCACATAGAGCAGGCCGAGATTGATGACCAGGTCCTTGAAGAACGGGAAGGTGAGGGTCGGCGCGAACGCACCCTCGATCGGCATCACGCGCAGGACGGAACCGGCGAGGATGGCGACGCCCACCTGCAGCAGGAACTTGGCGCGTGCCGACAGTCCGAGGTTGCGCCGGCGGCGCACTTTGAGGAAGTCGTCGAGGAACCCGATCGCGCCGAAGCCGAGCGTGACGCCGATCGCGATCCAGACGTAGAGGTTGGTGAGGTTCGCCCACAGGAGCGTCGGTACGACGAGGGTGAAGAGGATGAGCAGCCCGCCCATCGTCGGCGTGCCGGCCTTCACCTGGTGACTCTGCGGCCCTACTTCGCGGATGTTCTGCCCCACCGACAGCCGGCGCAGCGTGGCGATGAAGCGCGGCCCGAGCAGCAGCGCGAGCAGGATCGCGGTCACGATCGCTCCCGCCGTACGGAAGGTGATGTAACGGAAGACATTGAACAGCGCGTACTGTTCATGCAGCGGATAGAGCAGGTGATAGAGCATCTAGGCTCGCCCCTCGGAGCCGCGCTGCTCCACGATCGCGCGCTCGAGCTCGTTGCGGTCGGAGAACGGCAGGCGCTGGTTGCCGACGATCTGCACGCTCTCGTGCCCCTTGCCGGCGACCAGCACGGACCAGCCGCCGCCCAACGCTACCGTCACGGCGCGGCGGATCGCCTCCCGCCGGTCGGGGACGATGCGGTAGTTGCGGTTGTGGCTCGCCTTGAGCCCCTCTTCCACCGCCGAGAGGATCGCCAGCGGATCCTCGCTGCGCGGATTGTCGGTGGTCGCGATCGGCAGGTCGGCGAGGTCGCCGGCCATCTTGCCCATCATCGGTCGCTTGCCCGGGTCGCGATCGCCACCGCAGCCGAAGACCACGACGACCTTGGTGCCCGTGAGCTCGCGCAGGGCGCGGATCGCCGCCCCCAGCGCGGCATCGGTGTGGGCGTAGTCCACCACCGCCAGGAAAGGTTGACCGGCGCGCACCGCATCCATCCGGCCGGCCAGCGGGCGGGTCGCCTCGATGCCGCGCGCGACCGCCTCCGGGGGCAGCTCGAGGGCCTCGGCCATCGCAACGGCCGCGAGCAGGTTCGACAGGTTGAAGCGACCGAGCAGGGGAGACCGGAAAGGGAGTCGCCCGCGCGGCGTCGCGAGCGCGCCGCGGATACCGTCGCCGTCGAGATCGACCCCCGCCGGGTGCACCGCCGCGCCCGAGCTCGACGAGCCGAAGGTATGCACGAGCCCGAGCTCCCCGGCGAGCCGCCGGCCGAAGGCGTCGTCGAGGTTCGCGACTCCCCGACCCGCGGGCTTGAGCGCGTCGAAGAGTCGGCGCTTGGCGGCGAAGTAGGTCTCGAGATCGCCGTGGAAGTCGAGATGATCCCGGGTCAGGTTGGTGAACAGGCCGACGTCGAACCGCGCACCCTGGACCCGCCCCTGGGCGAGAGCATGCGACGACACCTCCATCGCCACCGCGCGCGCCCCACGGTCGCGCATGGCGGCAAGCAGCCGGAAGAGATCCGAGGCCTCCGGCGTCGTCCGCTCGTTGAGCCGCCCGGGCGACAGATCGTCGCCGGCGAAGGTGTAGCCGAGGGTTCCGATCCGCCCGCTGGGGAGCCCCGCCGCCTCGAGAATGTTGGCGCACAGCTCGACGACGGTCGACTTGCCGTTCGTGCCGGTGACGCCGACGAGGGTGAGTGCGCGGTCCGGATGGCCGTAGAGCGGCGCGGCGATGTCACCGAGCAGAGCGCGCGGATCCGGCGTCTCGAGCCAGGGGATCTCCGGCGGCGCCTCCGCGGGCCGCGGCCGGTCAGCTAGCACCGCCACGGCGCCGCGCTCGATCGCCTGTCCGGCGAAGAGCCGGCCGTCGAACTTCGCGCCGCTCCAGGTGACGAAGAGCTCGCCGCGCTCGACGGTTCGCGAGTCGTGGCGAACGCCAGAGACCTCGGGGTCGGACCCGAGGTCTCCGGTGATCGCGGCATCGATGAGAAGCGCCGAGAGCTTCATCCGCCGGCTCCGCTGGCGAGGTAGAGCTCGACGGGCGTCCCGGGCGGCGGCATCGGCGAGCCCGGCGGCGGCTCCTGGCGCTGCACCACGCCGGCGCCGCGCAGTATCGGATAGAGCCGCAGGTCGGCGGTCGCCGCAAGCGCCTGGCGGGCGGTCATGCCGGCGAGGTCGGGCAGCGAGCCGGCGGGCAGCACAGCGGGCGCCGGATCCGTGGCCTCGAGAGCGGCGGTCACGATGCCCACTTCTGGATCGGGCCGCGGACGCGGGCTGGCCGGCGCGCCGGGCTCTCCGTCGGCCGGCGGTTCGGCTTCGCCGGGCCAGCGCTCCGGGCGTTCCCGTTCCGGCCGCACGTTGAGATAGAGCAGCGCCTGCTGCGCGATCGCGGCAAAGACCGGAGCCGCCACATCGCCGCCGTGATAGCCGCCTTGCGGATCGTCGATCACCACGACGGCGACGATCGCCGGGTGCGCCGTGGGTGCGTAGCCGGCGAAGCTGGCGATGAACTCGTTGGCGAGGTAGCCCTTGCCCGGCTCAGCCTTCTGCGCGGTGCCCGTCTTGCCCGCCACGGGGTAGCCGGAGACCACCGCCGCCCGGCCGGTGCCGCCCTCCGCGGTCACTCCGGCGAGCAACTCGGCGACGGTCGCGAGCGTGCGCGCGGAGACCGGCCGGCCACGCTCCACCGGTTCGGCGTGCAGCCATTTCGCCGTCGGCCCGCTTCCCGTCTGGCGGACCAGGTAGGGCTCGAGGAGCCGGCCACCGTTGGCGATCGTGCCGAAGGCGAGGGCGAGCTGCAGCGGCGTGATCGAGACGCCCTGACCGAACGCGATGTAGGCCTTGGCCAAGCCTGGCCAGCGCGCCACCGGCATCAGCAGACCGGGGCTTTCGCCCGGCAGATCGATCCCCGACGTCCGTCCGAAACCGAAGGCGCGGATCATGTCGTAGAAGCTGGCGTTCGACAGCCGCAGCGAAGTCTTGATCGTGCCGACGTTCGACGACTTGGCGATGACCTCCCGGAAGGTGAGCGTTCCGAACGGCTTGTGGTCCGAGATGCGCACTCCGGCGAGGGTGATTCCGCCCATCTCGCAGTCGAGCGTTTCGTCGGGATCGATCAGGCCCTCTTCGAGCGCCGCGGCCGCCGTCACCATCTTGAAGGTCGAGCCCGGCTCATAGGCGTCGCTCACCGGGCGATTGCGCCGCGCATCTTCAGAGGCCGCCCCGAAGCGGTTCGAGTCGAAAGTCGGCCACGAGGCGAGCGCGAGCACCGCTCCGGTCGACGGTTCGAGCAGCACGACGCTGCCGCTCTGCGGACGGTACCGCTCGGCTGCCTTCCCCAGCTCGCGCTCGGCGATCTGCTGCAGGGCGGCGTCGAGCGTCAGGTAGAGGTCGCTTCCCGGCACCGGCGCCGCGGAGGGCAGGTTCGCCGGCACGGCCATCCCCTGGCGGGCGTCGCGCAGCACCGTGCGCCGTCCGGGCTTGCCCGCGACGACCTTGTCGTACATCGCTTCGAGGCCCGCGAGGCCGTGATTGTCCGTCCCGACGTAGCCCAGCGCGTGCGCTCCGACTTCGCGCAGCGGGTAGTAGCGCTTCGACTCCTCGAGGAAGTAGATCCCCGGCAGACGGAGCTCCTTGACGCGGCGCGCCTGCGGCGGATCGAGCTTGCGGGCCACCCAGACGAACTCGCGGTCCGCATCGAGCAGGCGCTCGAGCTTCGCGCCGTCCACGTCGAGAGCGCGCGCCAACGCGCGCGCCGCCGCGCGCGCATCCGGGACCTCCCGCGGCACGGCGAAGGCGGACTCGACCTCGACCGAGACCGCGAGCTCCCGGCCGCGCGCGTCATAAATCGTGCCGCGCGGCGGATCGAGCTCGATGACACGCTGCTGCTGGCGCTCCGCGCGGCGCGCGAACTCGTCGTGGCGGTTGACCTGGAGATGGTAGAGACGCACCGCGATCGCGCCGATCCAGATGGCGAGCAGGGCAAGAAGCCAGTAGAGCCGCGGTCTCACTCCATCTCCTCGCGGAAGATCACCTGCTCGAGGCGCGGCGGCTCGAGGCCCAGCTCGTCCTTGGCTCGCGTCGCCAGGCGCTCCGGGTTGGCGAGGTAGGCCGATTCGAGCCGCAGCTGACGCTCGACCTGTTTGAGCTGGTGCGTTCGCCGCTCGAGAGCTTCGATGCGGTAGCCGACGCGCAGCGACTCGAGCTGCAGCCAGGTGTAGCTCATGAGTCCCAGTGCCAGCGGAAAGACGGCGAGCAGTACCAGCGCGAGTTCACGCAGCCTCCGGCGATCGCGCTCCCGGACGAGATACGCGTTGACGACCGGCCGGTGGACGGTGTAGGCATTGCGCAATCGGTCAGAGCCTCCGCGCCGCGCGCAGCCGCGCCGACCGGCTGCGCGGGTTGAACTGCACTTCCGCTTCGGTCGGGCGCACCGGCTTCCTGGTGAGCACCTCGAGCACCCGGGTCTCCGAGTGCGTGCGGCCGGTGGTCTGGTCGACCTCGCCGCGAGCGAGAGTCCGGAACCTGTTCTTGACGATCCGGTCCTCGAGGCTGTGGAACGAGATGATCACCAGGCGCCCGTCGCGATCGAGGAGCTGCACGGCCTGATCGAGGAGCTCCTCCGCTGCCTGGAGCTCCTCGTTCACCGCCAGACGGAGCGCCTGGAAGACCCGCGTCGCCGGATCGATGCGCTCGCCGCCTCCGCGTCCGCCGCGCTTGGCACGGCGCACGACGTTGGCCAGCGCGACGGTCGTGTCGATCGGGTTCGCACGACGCTCTGCGACGATCGCGCGTGCCACCCGGCGCGCTTCGGGCTCTTCTCCGAACTGTCGAAAAATCTCTTCCAAGTTCTCCTCCGTGGCCTTGTTCACGAGCTCGGCGGCGGTGGGGCCTTGCGACCCCATCCTCATGTCGAGCGGACCTTCACGTTGAAAACTGAAGCCGCGCTGGGGGTCGTCGAGCTGCAGCGAGGACATTCCGAGATCGGCGTAGATCCCTGCGGGTGGCGGCTCGCCGCCACAGTGGGTTGCCCACAGGGCGCCGAGGTTCCGGGAATTCCCCTCGACGGCGCGTACCCGGTCGCCGAACCCGGCCAAACGCTCCCGCGCCAGGGCGAGGGCGCGTGGGTCCTGATCGACACCGAAGAGGCGTACCCCTGAAAATCGCGAGAGCAGCGCATGCGCGTGGCCACCGAGCCCGAGAGTGCAGTCGACGAAGATCCCGCCCCGCGCCGGCTCGAGCCAGTGCAGCGTCTCTTCGAGGAGCACGGGATGATGGCGTGCCGCCGGTGCGTCGGGGTCATGAGCGCTCAGATTCCCCGCTCCGACAACATGGCGAAATCCTCGTCGCCGAAGGGATGCTCCGCCAGCCGCTTCTCGAAGCGCTCGCGGTTCCACACGACGAGGTGATCGATGCGCGCCGAGACCACCACTTCGCCGCTCATCGTCGCCGAGGAGCGCAGGATGGTCGGCACGAGCAGCCTTCCCTGACCATCGAGGCGCGACTGCTGTCCGTAGTAGCTCACGCGCTCGAGGTAGCGTTCCTTGACGCGATCGGTCGAAGGCAGCGCCGCGAGCCGCGACTCGATCTCCTCCCAGACCGGCAAGGGATAGACCAGGGCGTGATCTCCCGCCACCGACGTGATGAAAAACTCCGCGCCGAAGCGGTCCTCGAGTGCCCGCCGGAAGTCCGTCGGAACTTTCAGACGCCCCTTGTCATCGATCGTAGCTACCGTACTGCCGCGGAACATCGCTTGCCCCATTGAACTGAAGAATTACTCCAGCAATGTACAAGAGAGTTCCACTTTTGTCCATTTTTGTCCACAGACTTTCGACATCCGCGCCACACCCGAAGAGGGGCGTAAATGCGGCGTTACTACACCCTCAGGCTGCAGGCATTGGCAACCGCCTCGCGGCGGCGAGCCGGAGGCTCACCGCGCGAAGGTCAGCGCTCTGGGGAAGGCGGCGGTGCGGAAGGGGCGACTGCGGGCGGCGTCTCGGTCGCCGGCTCGCGCTTCGGCGCGAAGGCCGCGAGTGGATCGTTCGCGGGGTCGCGCACCACCTCGCGGTAGCCGACGGCCTCCGGCGGCGTGTTTTCGAGCAGGTAGGCTCGATCCTCGAGGTCCGCCAGGTAGGTGCGCATCTTCTCTTCGAAAAGCCGGCTCTGCTCTCTGGCAGCGAGGGCGTCCTTCACCTCCGCGAACGGGCGGATCGTGCTTTCGGTGCGCTCGAGAACCTGCAGCAGATGCAGGCCACCGCGCGCCTCCACCGGCGACGAAACGGCGCCGGCGACCAGCCCGGCGACCGCCGCCTCGAGCGCCGGCGCGAGCTCGCCGGCCTCCACCCACCCGAGGTCCACCGGGCCCGTCGCATCGCCGCCGCCCAACCGCGCGACGACGTCCGCCATCGACTCGCCCGTGGCGAGCGCGGCGCGCATCGCCTCGGCGACCTCGCGTGCCCTCTCGCCGGAGAGCTTCTCGGAGGAAATCACGATCTCCTGCACCTTCGCCTTCGCCGGGATACGAAACTCCTCCTGGCGCTCGCGGTAAGTGCGCTGCAGCCACTCGTCGTCCACTTCGACTTTCGAGCGCACCTCGCGTTGAATGACGCCGTTCACCCGGATCGAACGCGAGGTCCGTTCGCGGAAGTCGGCGAGCGTCATGCCGGCGCTCTTCAGGGCGCTGGTGAACGCCGCTTCGGTCGCCAGGTTCATCCGGCTGCGGGTCGCGTCCATGGCTTCGTCGAGTTCCGACTTCGACGGCTCGATGATCAACTGACGCGCGCGCGACAGCAGCAGCATCTCGTCGAGGATCTCGCGCATGGTCGCGCGGCCGGCGTCCTCGATCAGCGTGCGGCGCTCTTCGGGCGCGAACTCGGATTCGGCGATGGCGCGTTCGCGAGCCTCTTTACGCTGCCGATAGTCGTAGAGCGTCGTGATCTCGTCGTTGACCCGGAGGATGATGGTGTTGAGCTCCTCTGCGGGCAGTGCGGCGGCGGGAAAGACACACAGAGCCAGGGCGACACACACGGTCTGCTTCAGAGACTCAACGCTCTTCATGCGGCCTCGATATCGGGAACGATCCCCGGTAGTTGAACGGCAGGTTGCGGTCGTACACCGCGACAGTGTAGCGGCTCTCAGCGTCGGCGAACAGGGCACGCAAGCGGGCGTCCGCCGCGGCCTCGCGCAGCCGCCGGCGAATCTCCGGCCCTGCCTCGTCGAGAGTCGAGCTCTCCGCCGGCCAGCGCTCGACGACCTCGAAGAGATGGAAGCCGTAATCGGCGGCGACGACTTCGCTGACCTTCCCGACCTCGAGCTTGAAAATGAGCTCGGCGAACGCCGGCGGCAGCTCGTCGCGCGCCAGCACGCCCTGGTCGCCGCCGGCGGGCGGCGAACCCGCGACGCTGACCTTGGCGAGCACCGCCTCGAACGGCAGGCCGGCGGCGAGCTCGCGCCGCGCCCTCTCGGCCGCGAGACGATCGTCCGCCAGAATCTGCCGCAGATGCACCCGTGCCGGGCGAGCGAACTCGGAGGAGTGCGCAGCGAAATAGGCGGCCATCTCGGCGGCGGAGGGCTCCGGCAACGGAGCCGATGCCATCAAAGGCTCGACCGCAGCGGCGGACGGCACCGTCTTGTCGATCAGGCCGCGCTCGCGCGCCAGTTTGGCGAGCATCTCTTCGCGCACGAACTGATCGAACAGCCTCGAGAGCACTTCACTCGCCAGTCCCCCTCCGGACTCGCCGAGGTTGCGCGCCAGATAGGCCTCGAAAGCCGGCGCCTTGAGCTCGTGATCGCCGACCTTGGCGACCAGGTCGGGCGAGGGCAACGGCTGATCGTGGCGGCAGGCCGCGGCGACGGCGACGGCGGCCATGGCGATCGCGACGCGGGCGCGGCGGAGCCTCGCGCTCATGCCGCGAGCTCCGCGAGAACGGCGCGAGCGGCGTCGATCACCGACTGGCCGGCCGGCAAGTCGAGCGACAGGACCCCGGTCGGGCTGAAGGCGGCCCCGGCGCGCGTCGAGACGTAACGAATCAGCCGGTCGACGTCGATGCGCGCGTCGCGACGCAGGCGGAAGATCAGCTGGCCGCCGGAAGCCGAAATCGTCTGCACCCGCAGGGCCTCGGCGGCGCGCTTGAGGTCGACCAGATCGAGCAGCGCGAGCACCGACTTCGGCGGCCTGCCGAAACGGTCGGTGAGCTCTTCGAGAAGCTCCTGGCGCGGCAGCTCGGCGGTAGCCAGCTTGCGATAGATCTCCATGCGCAGGTTCTCGTCGGCGATGTACTCCTTCGGAATCGTCATCGCGAGCGGCAGGTCGAGCGCGACGCTCGGTCCCTCCTCGACGCTCTCGCCCTTGAGGTCGCGCACCGTCTCTTCGAGCATCTTGAGGTAGGTCTCGATGCCGAGCTCGGCGATATGGCCGCTCTGCTCGCCGCCGAGGAGGTTGCCGGCGCCGCGGATCTCGAGATCGCGCCCGGCGATGCGGAAGCCCGCGCCGAGCTCGGTGAACTCGCGCAGGGCTTCCAGGCGCCGCCGGGCCTCCTCTGTAAGCGGGGCGTCGGGCGGTACGAGCAGGTAGCAGTAGCCGAGCTCGCGGCTGCGGCCGACGCGGCCGCGCAGCTGATAGAGCTGCGCGAGGCCGAAGCGGTCGGCGCGATGGATCAGCATCGTGTTCACGGTCGGAATGTCGATGCCGTTCTCGATGATCGTGGTGGCGAGCAGGACGTCGAACTCGCGCGCCGTGAAGGCGTGCATTCTGCGGTAGAGCTCGCGCTCGTCGAGCTGGCCGTGACCGATGGTGATGCGCAGGCCCGGCACCAGCTCGCGCAGCACCCCTGCCATCTCTTCGATCGACTCCACCCGGTTGTAGACGTAGAAGACCTGCCCGCCGCGTTGGAGCTCGTACTCGATCGCCTCGCGCACGAGCTCGGCCGAGAACGGCAGCACCGCGGTCTCGACCGCCATGCGGTCCTTCGGCGGCGTTTCGATCACCACCATGTCGCGCACGCCGGCGAGAGAGAGCTGGAGGGTGCGCGGCAGGGGCGTCGCCGACATGGCGAGAACGTGCACGTTCTTCTTGAGCTGCTTCAGACGTTCCTTTTGCGCCACGCCGAATCGCTGCTCCTCGTCGACGATGACCAGACCGAGGCGGTGAAACTCGATGTCCTTCGACAGCAGGCGATGGGTACCGAGCGTGATGTCGACCTTGCCCGCGGCGATGCGCGTCTTCAGGTCCTTCAGATCCTTGCCCACCCGCAGGCGCGACAGCCGCTCGATCGTCACCGGGAAGCCCTCGAAGCGACGGGTGAAGACCTCGAGGTGCTGGTCGGCGAGGATCGTCGTCGGCGCCAGCACCGCGACCTGGTAACCGGCGTCCACGGCGCGGAAGGCGGCGCGCATCGCGACCTCGGTCTTGCCGAAGCCGACATCGCCGCACAGCAGCCGGTCCATGGGCTTCGACTGGCCGAGATCCTCGAGCACGGTGCTGATCGCCTCGGCCTGATCGGGCGTCTCGTCGAACGGGAAGGCGGCCGAAAACTGACGCTCGAGGTCGGTCGAGCCGGCGAGGATCGGGGCGCGCGCGAGCTGACGCTCGGCGTAGAGCTTGAGCAGCTCCGCCGCCATGTCGCGCATGCCGCTGCGGACTTTCGACTTGGTCTTGTTCCACGACGAGCCGCCGAGCTGATCGAGCCGCGGTGCGATCCCCTCGATGCCGCTGTATTTCTGAATGAGGTCGAGCCGGGCGAGCGGCACCAGAAGCCGCTTGCCGCCGGCGTAGAGGATCTCCATCACCTCGTTGTCGGCCGTTTGCGGACCGGCGAGCGGGCGCATCGACGCCGGCAGGGGGGCGAGCCCGGCCTCGCCGCCACCGGGAGTCGGCGAGCCGCCGACCGAACGCAGAGCGACGAACTGACCGATGCCGTGGTCGTTATGCACCACGTGATCGCCGACCTTGAGATCGCGCAGCGTGGCGAGGAACGGTCCGACCCGGCCCCGCGCGCGCCGGCCGGCGCGCGCCATCGGCCGGGGCAGGAGCTGGGTTTCGCCGTAGATCGCCATCCCGGCCACCGGCAGGCGGTAGCCTCGTTCGATCTCGCCGGTGACGATCTCGACTCCCCTCCCCCCGAGCTCGATCTCCCGCCCCTCGAGCAGCTCGCCGAGCGCCGCGTGGCGTTCGGCCGGAGCGACCAGCAGGAGCCGCTCGCCGCGGGCGCGAGTCGCCGCGACCTCATTGGGGAAGCGCTGCAACTGGCCATGGAACAGGTCCGTGGTGAGCACGCCGAAGTCCACCGCTTCGCCCGGCGCCGCGAGCGGAAGGACGGCGCCGGGGGCGCTTTCGATCATCGCCAACACGGTCTCCACGGGGTGCTCGAGCAGCGCCGGCTCGAGTGCGAAACGCTGATGCTCGCGGCGCGCGGCGAACTCTTCCGCCAGCCGCTGCCCGTGATGCTGGACCTCGGCGACGAGCGCCGCCGGATCGAGCGCGACCCAGGTCGCCGCGGGAAGCAGCTCCGCGAGCGTGAGGCTGCGCTGGGCGAGGAGCGGCAGGAGATTCTCCCAGCCGGGGAACCTGCCGCCGTCGGCGAGCGTCGCCATGTGATCGCGCGTTTCCCGGCCGGGATCCTCTCCCGCGACCTCGGCGATCAGACGGGCGAGGCGACGCGACGCCTCGGGCCCTTCGGGAAAGAGCGCGAGGGGCAGGACGGCGGCCTCGCGCAGCTCGTCGTGGGAACGCTGCGATTCGATCTCGAAGCGGCGCAGGCTCTCGATTTCGCTGCCGAACAGGTCGAGGCGCAGGGGTTCTTCGTCGCCCGCCGCGAACAGATCGAAGACGCCGCCGCGCACCGCGAAGTCACCCACCTCGCCGACCAGGTCGACACGGCGATAGCCCAACGCGGTGAGCCGGTGCGCCAGCTCGTCGAGGTCGATCTCGTCGCCGCGACGCAGGACGATCGGGGTGAGGCCGGCCGGCTCCGGCAGGCGACGGAAGAGGGCCCGCGGCGTGACCAGCAGGGCGCGCAAACGGCCGGCCAAGACGTCGGCGAGTGCCGTGACCTCCTGCGCCCGTACGGTGAGCGAGGCCTCCGCCTCCTGGTACGGCGACAGCGACGGTGTCGCGAAGTACCCGCCGACGCCGTCGCCCGCCACCAGGCGCAAGCTCTCCATCCAGGCGAAAGCATCCGACTCGTGCGGTACGACCACCACCATCGGCCGGCCGCTCTGTTCGGCGATCAGATCGAAGACCCAGGCGGCGGCGGCCGGCGGCAGACGCGTGGCGCGTCCACGGCCGGCAGCGAAGTGGGAGGCGAAAGTGGCGAAGAGAGAACTCTGGGCGATCCGCAGGGAGAGCTCCCCCCACGGCGCGGAACGACTCATGCCGGCAAGTCTATCGAAGCCTTGGCCTGCCCGCCCGGCGGGCCTTCCCCCTCCGGCCCGCCGATGCGCTCCGGTCGCCGTCTCGTTGGGTAGGGCGAATCCCGGCGCCGGCGGAGAGAATGGCGGTGGAGCAACCCGCCGGCCGGCGACCGGCGGGACGACCGCCAGAGCCGGCCGGGGCGGCGCGACCGCGGGAGCTGGAGCAGCGCGCGGTTGCGGGCCTCCGGACGGCCCGGTAGCATGGCTCGATTCGCCGACGAAGAACCAGGAGGCAACATGAGTGGGGCAGATGTCTGGGGAATGTTGTTCGTTTTCATGCTGGCCGGTTTCATCGGCTTCGAAGTCATTCGTAACGTTTCGCGCCTGCTGCACACGCCGTTGATGTCGCTGACCAGCGCCATCTCGGCGATCGCGATCGTGGGCTCGATCCTCCTCGCCGGAGAGGCCCACGATCCGCTCACCACGACTCTCGCCGCGATCGCGGTCGGGGCCTCGATGACCAACATCGTCGGCGGCTTTCTGATCACCGACCGCATGCTCAAGATGTTCAAGAAGCGCGAGGATCCCAAGCCGTGATCGCCCATATCGTCCAGTTCTGCTACCTCATCGCGACCGGCCTCTTCGTTCTGTCGCTCAAGTGGCTCTCGCATCCGAGCACCGCACGGCGCGGCGTTCTCGCCGGCGTCTGCGGCATGACCGCCGCGATCACCGGTACGCTCCTCTTCCCCGAAATCGTCGAATACAAGTGGATCGTCGTCGCGCTCATCGCCGGCACGTTCATCGGTATTCCGCTGTCGCGTGTGCCGCTCACCGCCGTGCCGCAGCGGACCGCGCTGGCGCTGGCTTTCGGCGGCACCGCCGTCGGCCTCGTCGGCACGGCCAAATACATGCTCTGGCTGCACCAGCCCGGGGAGCTCACCACCTTCCGCACGATCGCCATCGCCGTCGAGGTCCTGCTCGGCTTCCTGACGCTCACCGGTGCCCTCATGGCGGCGGGCAAGCTCCAGGAGGTCATCCCGACCCGCCCGGTGACCTATCGCAACCAGAACCTCGTCACCTTCCTGCTGCTCGGCATCGCCGTCTTCTGCGCCGTCATGCTGGTGCGCGACCCGACGCAGTGGCAGTACTTCGCGGTGCTCGCCGGTCTCGCGCTGGTCTTCGGAGTGCTGCTCATCCTGCCGATCGGCGGCGCCGACATGCCGACGGTGATCGCGCTGCTCAACAGCTACGCCGGCCTCGCCGCCGTGGCCATGGGTTTCGTGCTCGGAAACAAGCTGCTGATCACCGCCGGCGCGCTCGACGGCTCCTCCGGCTTCATCCTCGCGGTCATCATGTGCAAGGCGATGAACCGCTCGTTCACCAACGTCCTGTTCGGCGCGTTCGGGCAGGTGCAGGCCGCCTCCGCAGCGGGGGAACAGGGGATCTACAAGGGCGCGACCACCGAAGACGCGGCGCTCATCCTCGAAAACGCCAGCAAGGTCGTCATCGTGCCGGGCTACGGCATGGCGGTGTCGCAGGCGCAGCATCGGGTGAAGGACCTCTACGACGTGCTGACGGCGAAGGGGATCGAGGTCAAGTTCGCCGTCCATCCGGTCGCGGGCCGCATGCCGGGGCACATGAACGTCCTGCTCGCCGAGGCGAACCTCCCGTACGACTGCCTCGCCGAGATGGAGGACGTCAATCCCGACATGCCCCAGGTCGACGTCGTGCTGGTGATCGGCGCCAACGACGTAGTAAACCCCGCAGCGCGCTCCGACCCGAAGAGCCCGATTTTCGGCATGCCGATCATCGACGCCGACAAGGCGCGCACCTGCCTCGCCATCAAGCGCTCGAAGAACCCGGGCTTCGCCGGCATCGACAACCAGCTCTACTTCATGGACAACACCCTGATGGTGTTCGGCGACGCCAAGCAGGTCGTCCAGGGAATCCTCTCGTCGCTCAAGGGCGAAGAGGGTGGGCATTGACCGGCCGCTGAGCTGATAGCTTGAGGGTATGCCGACCGGGCCGGAGGAGGAGTTCGCAGCCGTTTTCCTCATCCGTCTCGGTCGCGCGCTGCACGAGGCCGGTTTCTCGGCGCCACAGCTCGAGTCGGCGCTCGCCGACGTCGCGTTGCGCCTGGGAGTTCCGGCGCAGTTCTTCTCCACTCCCACCTCCCTGTTCATCTCCTTCGGCGAAGGTGGGGTGCAACGCACCCATCTCGAGCGGGTGACGCCGGGAGGGATCGACCTCGGCCGGCTCGCCGATCTCGAGGGGCTCCTCGAACGTGTGCGCGACGGCCGCACGGCGCCCGAGGCGGCGAGCGCCGAGATCGTCGAGATCGCCCGCCGGCCGCGCCGCTACAGCCGCAAGCTCACCTACTTCTCCTGGGGCCTTGCCTCGGCGACCAGCGCGGTCTTTCTCGGCGGCTCGCTGCGCGAGGTCGCCGTCGCCGGCTTCGTCGGCCTGGTGACCGGGCTCGTCGCCTTTCTCGCCGAACGCCGGCCGGCTGCCGAGCGACTCTTCGAACCCGCAGCCGCCGCCTTCGCCGCGTTCACCGCCGCGGTGATTGCGCAGGCGGCACCGCCGCTGTCGGTCTACATCGCGACCGTGGCCGGCCTGATCGTGCTGTTGCCGGGCTACACCCTCACCGTCGCGCTCTCGGAGCTCGCGACGCGCCACCTGTCGTCGGGCACGGCGCGCTTCGCCGGCGCGCTGGTGACTTTCCTGATGATCGGCCTCGGGGTCGCCATCGGCAGCCGCCTGGCTGCCGCCGTGCTCGAGGCGCGCGTGGGCTCGACCGCCGCCGCGAGTGCCGCCATCGCGCTCGGCCCGCCGGCCTGGTTGCAGTTGGCGGCGCTCCTGCTCGCTCCGCTGGCGCTCTCGGTACTGCTGCGGGCGCCGCGCACCGAGATCCCCTGGATCGTCGTCATCGGTACCGTCGGCTACTTCGCCGGCAGGCTCGGCGCCGAGATGCTCGAACCCGAGGTCGGCATGTTCGTCGGCGCCTTGGCCGTCGGCCTGGCGAGCGGCCTCTATCAGCGTCTGCGCCGCTTGCCGGCTTCGATCCCGCTGGTGCCGGGCATCCTCATGCTGGTTCCCGGCTCGATCGGCTACCGCAGCCTCACGGCCCTGCTCGCCGAAGACGTGGTGCCAGGCATCCAGACCGCCTTCCGCATGCTGCTCGTGGCCGCCTCTCTGGTCGCCGGACTCCTCATCTCGTCGGCGCTCACCGTCGAGCGCCGCGATCGCAGCGCTCGCGGTCGGCTTCCGGCTCCGCCGTAGGGCGCCGGCTCAGGGCTTGGCGGCGGGCGGCGCCGCCGGCGGATGACGGTAGAGGCCGTCGAAGGCGGTCGTCCAGCTCTTCCCGGCGTCGGTCGAGATCTCCCACAGCTGTCGCACGGTGCCGTCGGCGTTGGGCGTCCAGGTGATGCGATTCGTCTGCTTGCCGCCCTGGGGCCCGGGCTGCTCGCCCTCGAGCACCATGCTGGCGCCGCGCAGCCCCCCTTCGAGCGCCAGCAGGCCGCCCTGGTTGTCGACCCAGGTCTGATGCCAGACCTTGCGCGTCGCGTCGTAGACGTTGAAGCTCGAGCCCTCGTAGCGGCCGCCGCCGGCCCAGTACTCCTCGCGGAGGCCGCAGGCGCCGAAGAGCCTGGTGATGCGGCTCTTGTTGGCCGGCTTGCCCGGCACCTCGACCTGCCAGTCGCCGAGCCAGAAGTCGAACTGCCGGTGCTCGGGCGCGGAGCACGCTGGAGCCTGCGGCGCGCCCGCCTGCGCCGCCGCCGGGGAGGGCGCAGCGGCGAAGGGCAGGGCGGCGAACATCAGAACGCTCAGGCGGACGGCGAATCGCTGCATGGGGAGCCTCCTCGATCCGGTCGCTGGAGCTGGGATCGACTCGGGAAGGTACGGCTGGGCGGCGCAGAAGTTCAGCGCGACGCGTCGGGCGGACCGGCCCTCACTCGACTTCGACCAGCGGGTCGCCGCCTTCGACCGCCTCGCCGGCGGTGACGAAGACGCGGCTTACCGTACCGGCGCGCTCGGCCTGGATCTCGTTCTGCATCTTCATCGCCTCGAGCACGATCATCGGCTGGCCGGCCTCCACCCGATCGCCGGGCTGAACCCGAACCTCGACGACGCGCCCCGGCATGTAAGCCTTGACGACCTTCTTGCCCTGCCTGCCGGCATCGCCGCGCGCGCTCTCGGCCAAGTGGGTGAGCGGATCGACCAGCTCGACGGCGAACGACCGGCCGCGCCAGTCGACCGAATAGTGGCCGTCGCCCTGACGAACGACCGCCACCTCGTGGCTGTCGCCTTCGACGAGCAGGCTGAGCACCCACGGGCCCAGGGTCCGCGTGTCGACCTCGTGCCGGACGCCGCCGATCTCGACCACGTACCGGCCGTGGTGCCGATCGACGGTGATCGGCGCGGTCTTCCCGGCGACTCTGCTGATCAGCTGCATCCTCAGCTCCTTCCGCCACGGCGCAGCGCGCCTTCGCGCGCCGCCGACCGCCAGCCGCCACGGTGCGCAGCCCCTTGCGGCGGCGCGCTCACCTGCCGCTGGCTGCGCTCGAAGTGCACGATCGCCGCGGCGATCAGGGCGATCTCGGGGGTCTCGTCGCCGCCCACCGGAGCGAGCTCGCCGCTTTCCAGCTTACGGTCGAGCCAGTGGATGTCGAAGCGCGCGGCGCGAAAGTCGGCGTCGGCCAGAAGCGCCTGGAACAGCGGCACGTTCGTCCGGATGCCGACGATGCGCAGCTCGTCGATGGCCCGCGCCAGGCGCCGCATCGACTCCTCGCGGTCGCGCCCCCAGACGATCAGCTTGGCGATCATCGGATCGTAGTGGATCGAGATCTCCGATCCGCCGAAGACGCCGGAGTCGTTGCGCACGCCGGGCCCCTGCGGCAGGCGCAGCCACTGGATCTTGCCCGGCGAAGGCGCGAACTTGCGGAACGGATCCTCGGCGTAGAGGCGCACCTCGATCGCATGGCCGCGCGGCTCGATCGCGTCGAACTCGGGACCGAGCGGTTCGCCCTGGGCGATCGCCAGCTGGGCGATGACGATGTCTAAGCCGGTGACCATCTCGGTGACCGGATGCTCGACCTGCAGACGCGTGTTCATCTCCAGGAAGTAGAAGCTCCCCGACGCATCGAGCAGGAACTCGCACGTCCCGGCGTTGGTATAGCCGACGGCCTTGGCCGCCGCCACCGCCGCTTCACCCATTCGCCGGCGCAGCTCCGGTGAGACCACGGTCGAAGGGGCCTCTTCGACCACCTTCTGGTGGCGCCGCTGCAGCGAGCACTCGCGCTCGCCCAGCGAGACCACCTTGCCGTGGTGATCGCCGAGGATCTGGATCTCGATGTGCCGCGGGCGCTGGACGAACTTCTCGAGAAAGACCGAGTCGTCGCCGAACGACGCGCCGGCCTCGGCGCGCGCCAACCGGTAGCCCTCCGCGAGCTCGCCGTCGTCGTGCGCCACCCGCATCCCCTTGCCGCCGCCGCCGGCCGACGCCTTGAGGATCACCGGGTAGCCGATCTCCGCTGCGCAGGCGCGCGCCGCCGCGAAATCCGGGAGCGCGCCCGGGGAGCCGGGTACGACCGGCACACCGGCCTCGATCATGCGCCGCCGCGCCTCGACCTTGCCGCCCATCGCCGCGATCGCCTCCGGCGAAGGCCCGATGAAGACGATGCCGCGCTCGCGACAGAGGCGCGAGAACTCGGCGCGCTCGGAGAGAAAGCCGTAGCCGGGATGGATCGCGTCGGCGCCGATTTCGACTGCGAGGTCGACCAGCGCCTCGGTCTTGAGATAGCTGTCGCGCGACGCAGCCGGTCCGATGCGGTACGCCTCGTCGGCCGCCAGCACCGCGAGCGACTCGCGGTCGGCGTCGGAGTAGGCGACGGCGCCGAGAATCCCCTTCTCGCGCAAGGCGCGCAGGATACGGACGGCGATCTCGCCACGGTTGGCGATGAGGACTTTGCGGAAAGGAGCCACTCGAATCTCGCGGTTTCCCCGGACTTCCCGGCGGGCGTGCGGCACTTTCAAGGCACCGGCTGCGACTCCCGGAATGCTACCACCCGCCTCACGATCCGGACCGCCCGAAGGCGCGGGCGGCGAGGTTCCGCGAGCCCTTCGGCCGGCGGAGGACGAATGCCAGCAGGCCGGCGCCGGCGAGGGCCAGCACCCCTCCGGCGGCGGTCGGGCGACGGTCGATCCAGAAGCGGACGCGATGCCGGCCGGCGGGCACCGCGACGCCCAGCCTGGCGGCCTGGGCGATCACCGTCGGGACTTCGCTGCCGTCGATCGCCACCCGCCAGAGATCGAGGTAGGCGCGGCGCAGGAAAACGACGCCGGGGGCGTCGGAGTCGCTGTCGACGATCACCTCCTCGGCGCTCTCGCTCACCAGGCTGACGCGCGCGGTGACGTCCGGCGGCGGCTCGCTCACCGCGCCCTCCCCCGGCACGATGGCCGTGCGGTGCGGATCGAACGCCGGGTCGAAGATAGCGGCGAGGGCGGCGTTCATCTGCGGCGCGCGCACGATCCGCGTGGCGAACTCGACCTCGTGTGCGCGGTCGACGAGCTCATAGAGGCGCACACGCTGGCCGAAGTTCTCGTCGCTCGCCACCTCACGCACACGGTCGCGTGCGTCGGCGGCTAGCTCGCGATCGAGCAGCAGATAGTCGACGCCGAGCGCGGCCAGCAGGTCCAGCCGGCGCGCATCGGGGAAGTTCTTCATCCCGACGGTGAGCGCCTGCGTGAGGAAGCTGTCGAGGCCCTCGGGTGAGATCGCGAGCTCCGCCCGCAAGCCGTGCGCGAGCGCGGCGAACGGATAGAGCTCGCGCGCCGACCGCCGGGTGAGCCACAGCAGGCGCCCGTCGGGATAGTTGCCCTGGAAGATCGTCCCCGGCCGGAAGAGCTCGTGATTCCCGCCGTGCACGACGACGCTGCCGGCGGGAATCGACGCCAGGATCGGCGGCGCTTCGAGGTAGGGCGCGACGGCGTCCATCGGCACCGCCGGCAACATCGCCCAGGTCTGCGTCGCAGCATGGAGCAGCACCAGGGCGACGCCGGCGGCGCGCGGCGCGCGGCGGCCGATGGCGACCGCACCCAGCGCAGCTCCGAGCAGTCCGAGCGACAGCAGCGTGAGGCCCTGCAGGCGCACCAGATCGCCGCGCAGCAGCCCCACGGGCAGACCCGGCTGCAGCATTCCGCTCAACCAGCCCAGGAACCTCTCCGGCGCGGCGATGGAGCCGGCGAGAAGCAGCGCGAAGGCGATCGCGAGCCCCGAGAGGAGGCGCGAAATCGTGCGCCGGGCGTGCGTCAGCGCACCGTCGAAGCCGACGGCGCAGAGCAGGCTCCCGCCGAGGGCGCCGAGGAGCCAGAACTTGGCCGGAAAGCGCAGCAGCCTCCCCAGAGGCAGGTGCCAGAGGGCTTCGACGAGCGGGTTGAAGCGGCCGAGGGCGAAAAACAGCGCGGCAGCCAGCGCTCCGACACCCCAGAGCGCCGCCGGACGGAGGGCGGGAGCGCTCACCTTGCTGGCGGCGCCGAGCGCAGAGAGGGCGCCGGCAGCGGCGAGCACCAGCGCCAGCAGACCTGGATAGAGCGTGAAGTGCAGCGGCGGGAAGCCGTCGAACTGGTGCGGTGCGAAGACCTCGGCGAGACTCGGCCGGCCGAAGAAGAACGGCCACAGCAGGTCGGCCACGTGCGCGGCCCGGAAGCTCCCCAGGATCGCCTGGCCCTCGCCCGGACCGGAGTAGTTGCGGAACGCGAGCGGCAGAATGCGCGCCATCTCGACGATCTGCGGCGCCGCGAGGAGCGTGCCGGCGGCGAGCGCGAGCGCCAGCCGGGCCGAGAAGGCGCGCCAGCCGGCGACGACAGCGAGCGCGCCGGCGGCGGCTCCGAGCCCGAGCAGGGCGATCATCGGCTCGCCGCCGAGCAGCAGCAGCGCCCAGAGCACGGCGGCGGCGCACCGACCGCGCCGGACGGTACCGGCCGACTTGCCCGGCGCCGTCTCGAGGAAGGCGGCGACCAGGGCCGGCGCGAGCGCCGCGGCGGCGATCGTGTTGTAGAGATTCAGCTGGCTGGCGAAGTAGCCCGAGAAGACGTAGACCGTCGCCCCCATCCAGCTCGCAGGGGCGGGGAGACCGAAGGCACGCGCCATCCAGAACGCTGCCGCGAGCGCGAGCAGCCAATGCAGCCAGAAGTGGGCATTCAACGCCCAGAGCGTCGAGCTGGCGCCGGCGCCGAGCAGCATCAGCAGGTTGTCGGGATAGAACGGCAGTGCATTCAGGTTGCCCGCCAGAGCCTGCCCGCCGGCGCGCTGCGCATCGACGAGCGGCATCCGCAGGTCGCGGAGCGCCTCGCCGAGCGCCAGGCGATCGACGAAGTGCGTCTGCAGCACATCGCGCAGAATCAGAGTCTTCTCGCCGCTCACGAGCGGCGCCACGATCGCGGCGAGCAGCAGCAGCGCCGGAAGCGCGTGGAACGGCGCGAATCGCCTCACGGCCACCGCCAACCGGCGAAGGCCGCGACGAGAAGTGTGAGCAGGCTCAGACCGCCGGCGATCGCCTCGGGACGCGACGAGCTGCCGATCTGGATCTCGTGCCGCCCTGCCGGCACTTCGACGCCGAGCAGCACCAGATCGACCGGCTGGGTCGCGAGGCGGCGGCCGTCCGCCAAACGGGCCTCGACCAGCGGAAAGTAGCAGCGCTGAACGACCAGCAGCCCGCCTTTCCCTTCGACGACGAGGCGCAGCCGGTCGTCCTCCGCGGCGAGCAGCTCGACGCTGGCGCCGGCGTGATGTTCGACGGCGCGGCTGGCGAAGGCGACCGCCAATGGGTCGGCGAGATTGGTCGTCGCGCCGAGTGCGGCGATCGGCGACGCGACGGCGAGCACTTCGCGCGGCCAGAAAGCCAAAGCCACCGGATCCGGAATGCGATAGAGCTCGCTGCGCACGCCCGCCCGGTGCTCCCAGGCGACGAGCTCGAGCGGCGGTGGCGGCCGCCCGTCGTCCAGCCGCACGAGCCAGCCGGCGCCGAGCAGACGCAACCAGCGCAGGCGCGCCGGCCAGTCGAAGCGCGCGAGATTGTCGTTGAGCAGCGACTGCAGCGGCGAATAGATTCCGTCGAGATCCGGCGCCACCGGATAGACGAGCCCGTGCAGCGCACCGGAGGCCGGTTCGAGATCGAGCCGTGCATCGCGCCAGCCCGCCGCCACGGTTTCGAAGGGGCGCGCCGGCGTGCGTTCGCTCCACGGCGGGAAGGCGTTCGAGGCCAGCGCGACGGAACGCTCTCCGCCGAGCCGTTCGACCCACGGCGCCGCCGGAGCGTGCACTTCGACGCGGTCCGTTGCCACGGTCGGAAGAAGCTGCAGCAGCGCGATCGCCTGCAGGGCGATCAGCACCTCACCGCGACGCCGGCGAAGCGCCCAGGCTGCCGCGGCGAGCAACGCCGCCGCCGCCAGGCAGGCGAGCAACCACTGCGCCTGCTGCGTCGCGGCGACCAGCTCATGGCGCGCGCCGAGCCGTTCGCGGAAAAGCTCTTGCACCGGACGGCGGAGCACGATCAGCACGACGGCAGCGAGTGCCGCGACTCCGGCGCCGACGCCGAGCCCGCCCACGGCGCGCGGGCGCTCGCCGGGAACGTCGCCGGTCGCGAGGCGACGGTCGAGCCCCCAACCGGCGAGCAGCGCGCCGCCGACGGTCGTCCACAGCAGGAGCTTCTGGGGATAGCGGAAGAGCCCGCCCGACAGCGCGAGCAGCAGCTCGCCCGAGAGTCCTCCGGCGATGCCGAGCAACAGACTCGCGCCGACCAGCGCCGCCCAGCGACGGTGGATGCGCACGCCGTACAGGGCGAGCGCGAGCGCCACCACTCCGAAATGCAAGGAGTAGATGTAGGGGGTGAGTGGCGTGACCTCCGACCAGTATCCGAAGCGCCCCAGCTCCGCGGGCCATCCCCAGGGGAGCGGCAGGACGAGCTCGAGCAGGCGCAACGGGTGGAGCGCATGATTGGCCGCCTGTCCGGCTTCGAGGCCGTGCGCTCCGCGGTAGGTGAAGGCGAAGGTCCGCGCCGTCGCCACGACCTGCGGCAGCGCCACGGCGAGGCCGAGTCCACCGACGGCGAAGGTCGCGCCGAGCCCGCGCTGGAAGCCCCGCCGCTCGACCGCGACCAGCGCCATCAGCGCGACTGCGAGCGCCGCGGTGACCGGTTCGCCGGCGAGCAGCATGCCGCCACAGGCGAGGCCGCCCCACAGCGTCCCCCTGCGTCCGCCGCGCGCCAGCCCCCAGAGGACGAACGGCAACCAGGCGGCGACTGCGATCAGGTTGTAGAAGGTGAGGCAGGAGAGCACGTAGCCCGAAGCGGCATAGGTGAGCGCAGCGAAGGTCGCCGCCACCGGGCTCTGCCCGAGCTCGCGCGCGAGCTTGCGGAAGCCGACGAAGGCGAGCAGCCAATGCAGCACGTAGTGGGCGTTGAAGGCGCTCCAGAAGGGAAGCAGCAGATAGAGGAGGTTGCCCGGATAGAAGGCCAGGAAGTTCGGATTGCCGGCGAACGGCTGCCCTCCTGCCCAGGCCGGATGAAACGCCGGAATGCTGCCGTGAGCGAGGGCCGCCGCTCCGTAGGCCTTCTGCGGCAGATGCGTGGTGAAGACGTCGCGCAGGAGGAGCGTTCGCTCGCCCGAGAGGAGAGGCAGGGCGAAGAGCAGCCAGACCGCCGCGAGAGCGGCGAGCAGGAGCCGCTCGCCGCGGCCTGTCTCGCTGGGTGCGCTTAGAATACCCGCCATGCTCTCCGCACTCCTTCGCTCCCTGCGCCCCGCGCAGTGGGTGAAGAACCTCTTCGTCGTCGTGCCGCTCGTCTTCGCCCACCGGCTCGATCACATCGACCTCGCCTGGCGCTCGGCAGCCGCCTTCGCCGCCTTCTGTGCTGCCGCGAGCGCGGTCTACCTGCTCAACGACCTGCGCGACCGCGACGCCGACCGCCTGCATCCCGTCAAGCGCCGGCGGCCGATCGCCGCCGGAGAGCTCACCAGCGCCGCGGCGCTCTCGGCCGCCGCGCTGCTCGCCACAGGAGCCCTGCTGCTCGCCTGGAGGCTCGGGCCGGGCTTCTCGACCTGCCTCGGCATCTACCTCGCGTTGAACGTACTCTACTCGCTCGGCCTCAAGCGGATCGTGATTCTCGACGTCATGACCATCGCGCTCGGCTTCGTCCTGCGCGTCGAGGCCGGAGCGCTCGCGATCGCGGTCGACGTCTCCTCCTGGCTCCTTCTGTGCACGATCTTCGTCGCCCTCTTCCTGGGCTTCGCCAAGCGGCGGCACGAGCTCGCGCTCCAGCCGGCGCCGTCGTCCGGAACGCGCGCGGTGCTCGAGCACTACAGCCTGCCGTTCGTCGACCAGATGATCAACGTCGTCACCGCCTCGACGGTGGTCGCCTACGCGCTCTACACCGTCGATCCGGCGACCGCCGCGCGCCTGGGCACCAAGCACCTGGTGGCGACCGTGCCGCTCGCGCTGTTCGGCATCTTTCGGTTCCTCTTCCTCCTCTACCAGAAGTCAGAGCTCTCGAGTCCGACCGACGCCATCCTGCACGACCCGCCCTTCCTGGTGAATCTCGCGCTCTGGGGAGTGACCGTCCTCGTGCTGATCTATGGCTTCTGAGCGTTCTGCGCCGTGGGGCCGGCGCATCCTGGCGCTGCTCTTCTTCGCTTCGGGTGCCGCCGGCCTGGTCGACCAGGTCGCCTGGCTGCGCTACCTCTCGCTGGTCTTCGGCAACACGACACTCGCCACCGCGACGCTGCTCGCCGTCTTCATGGGCGGACTCGGCCTGGGCGCGGTGCTGTTCGGCCGGCTGAGCGACCGCACCGAGCGGCCTCTCACCCTCTATGCCCTGCTCGAGCTGGGCATCGGCCTGTTCGCGATCTTCTCGCCGCGCTTCTTCGACGGCATGACCGGGGTCTACGTCGCCGTCGATCACGCGGCCGGCGGCGCCTCCAGCGCGCCGTGGAGCTTCGCGCTCCTGCGCCTCGGCCTCGCGGCGCTCTGCCTGCTGCCGCCGACCCTGCTCATGGGCGGCACGCTGCCGCTCATCGTCCGCGGCCTGGGCGACCTCAGGCGATCCGCATCGGAGAGCGGCGCGGCACGCGACCGCCTGGGTCGCGACACCGCGTTGCTCTACGGCGCCAATACCCTGGGCGCCGTCTGCGGCGTTGCCGGCGCCGGTTTCCTGACCATCCCGCTCTTCGGGCTCCATGCGAGCCTCCTGTTCGCGGCGGCGCTCAACTTCGCCGCCGCGCTCGGTGCGCTCGCCTTGGGCCAGCGCAGCGGATTCGCAGCCGCCGCCGCGGGCGATACGGGCACTGCGGGCGCCGCCGCAGCGCACCGGCCGGCCGCCGATCGCCGGCTCCTCCTCGCCGCCGTGCTGATGGGGGCGACCAGCCTCGCTTTCGAAGTGCTGTGGACCCGCATTCTGGTCTTCTACCTCGGCTCGACCGTCTACGCGTTCAGCCTCATGCTCTTCGGTTTTCTGCTGGGCATCGCCGCCGGCAGCCTGGCCATCGCCCGGGCGGCGGACCGCCTGAAGCGTCCGCTCGCTTTTCTGGCCGCAGTCGAGCTCGGCATCGCCGCCACGGCGCCGTTGTCGATCTGGCTCTTCGCGACCCTCAACGGGAGGCAGATTGCCCTCTCGGAGGCGCTCCGGCCGCAGGGCTTCGGGATCGCGGTCCTGGCGCAGCTCGCCGCGGTGCTGCCGATCCTGCTGCCGCCGACACTCCTCATGGGTGTGAGCTTTCCGCTGCTGGTACGCGTCTATGCGCGACGTCCCGGCGGCGGCGATCCCGATCTCGGGGTCGGCCGCGACCTGGGCGCGCTCTACGGCGCCAACACTCTGGGCTGCATCGCCGGTTCGCTCGCAGCCGGCTTCGTTCTGGTGCCGCTCGTCGGGAGCCAGAGCTCGTTGCTCGCGATCGGCGCGGTCACGGCGCTCATCGGCCTGCTGCTCGCGCGCACCGCGGATGCGCTGGAGCCGGCGACTCGCCCCGGCGGTAGGCGCTGGATCTCCGCCCTGGCGCTCGCCACTCCGCTCCTCTTCACCGGTCTCGCTCTGCTGCTGCCCGCCGATCGCGTGATTCTGGCTGCCGGCGTCTTCGGAGAGGACCGCCCGGAGGATCTCGTTCACTTCCACGAGGACGCCAGCGCCGCCGTCGCCATCCGCCGCATGCACGCCTCCTCGGGCGACTACCTGTCGCTCGAGCTCAACGGCGTGAACGTCGCCGGCACGAGTCCCGATCTCTATGCGGTGCAGAAGATGCAAGGACACCTGCCGCTGCTGCTTGGCGGGAGCCGCGGCGCGCGCGTCGTGCACATCGGCTTCGGCAGCGGCGGCACGGCGCACGCCGTCTCCCGCCACGCGGTGAGCGAGATCCGTATTGTCGAGCTCTCGCCGGCGGTGCTCGCGGCCTCCGACCGCTACTTCGGCGCGATCAATCACGCCGTCCTCGCCGATCCCCGCGTGCGCGTCGAGATCAACGACGGCCGCAACTTCCTGCTCGCCAGCACCGAGACCTTCGATGCCGTGCTCTCGGACTCGATTCACCCGCGCTACGCCGGCAACGGCTCGCTCTACAGCGAGGAGTACTTCCGGCTGGTCGGCGAGCGCCTCGCTCCCGGCGGCGTGGTGTCGATGTGGCTGCCGATGTACACGCTGACGCCGTCGAACTTCGCGATGATCGTGCGCGCCTTCCGGAACGTCTTCCCCGAGACCGTCATCTGGTACGAGCCTTCGGCGCTCAACTCGTTCACCATCGTCACCGGCAGGAAGGGCGGCGGACCGTGGGACAGCAGCGCGCTGGCGAGCGGCTTCGCAGACCCGGCGATCATCGAGGCGCTCGCCGACATCGGCATGCGCCGGCCGGCCGACATCCTGGCCTGCCACCTGGCATCGGGCGCCGTCCTCGACGCCTTCCTCGGCGACACCCCCCCCCACGTCGACGACCTGCCCGCCGTCGAATACGAAAGCGGCACGCTCCTCGCCGGCAACTGGACCTGGCTCGCCACCTTCTCGCGCCTGCTCGAGTTGCGTCCGGAGGAGCCGCCAGCGGTCGTTCTCGCCGCGCTGCCTGCGTCCGAGCACCCGGCGATGCGCGAGCTCTGGCGGCGGCAAGGGCGGCTGCTCGAGGACCAGCGGCGCTACCTCGCCTCCGAGGTCACGCCGTACCAGTGAGCGCCGGCGAGTCCGCCAGCGGGCGCGCGCGATGAAGTGGCTCTCCCGCCTCTGGCCGGAGGAGCGCATCGCGCTGCTTTTTCTCGCCGGCGTCACGACCCTGTTCGCGAGCCGGCGCTATCCGTTCACTTTCGGGCCGCTGGTCGTCTCGTACCTTCAGTTCCTGCTCGCCCTGACCGTTTTCATCCTGCCGCCCTGGGCACTCCTGCGGCTCGCGCGGAGGCTGCGCGGTGCCCCGGCCTCCGGCCCGTTCGCCGCCGAGCTGCTGACCTTCCTGCGGGCGCTCGCGGCCCTGCTCGTCGTCCTCGTCGCCTACACCAACCTCAAGTGCCGGTTGCTGCTGCTGCATCCGCGCCTGTTCGATCGCATCCTCGGACGCCTCGACGATCTGCTGCACATGGGCGGCGGCGACTTCGTCGCCTGGGTCGCCCACTTCCACGCGCCGCCGCGCTCCGCGGCGCTGCAGCTCGTCTACTACTACGCCTGGGCAGCGCTCGCCCTGCCCCTCGCCGTCGCCATGGCCCGCTCCGGCGTCGCCGTGGTGCGCCGAACGCTCGCCGCACTGGCGCTCTGCTACATCGCCGGTGGCTTCCTCTACCTCGCCTTCCCGAGCCTCGGTCCGGCCTTGGTCGAGCGCTCCCGGTATGCAGCGCTCGCCGACACCCACATCTTCGGTTTGCAGCAGTCGATGCTCCAGACGTTGCGATTCATCGTGCAGAACCCGCAGGCTCCTGCCGTCCCCTTCTTCGGCCTGGCGGCCTTTCCGAGCCTCCACCTCGCAACCAGCGCGTTGGGGCTGCTGGTCGCCTGGCGGACCTGGCGGCCCCTGCTTTTTCTGCTGGTGCCGTGGAACGCCGCCATCGCCGCGAGCGCGGTCTATTTCGGCTGGCACTACGCAATCGACTTCTACCCGGCGCTGCTGCTCGCCTGGGGCGGATGGTGGGCGGCAGGGAGGCTGGTCGCGCCGCCGGCGGCGCCGGTCGCCCTGTCTCCGCCCGCCGGCTGAGCCCGCCTCGACGGTCGCTCTACCGCCGGGCCACGGCGCAGTACTGCCCCCCCAGCGGCAGCCAGGTCAGGGCATCCTCGAGCGGCCGCAGGCCGCGTAGGGCGTGCGGAAAGAAGACCCGGTAGCGAATCCTGCAGCCGGCGAATCCGGCGGCCCGCAGTCGGCGCTGCATCGCCCGCCCCGGAATCAGCCGGGCATTCTCGTCGAAGGGGCAGCTCCGTACGGCGCGCACCGCGAGCGGGTTCCACGGATTGTGCTCGAAGACGAAGAGCGTGCCTCCGGGGCGCAGGATCCGGCGCAACTCCTGGAGCAGCACCGCGTGCTCCTGCGGGTCGATGTGATGAAACACGCAGGCCGCGAAAGCGATGTCGAACTGCCCCTCGGGCAGCGGCAGGTGGAGGCCATCGAAGTGGACGAAGCGCGCCAGTTCCGGGTAGCGCCGCTCGGCGACCTCCAGGCTGCGCTTCGAGACGTCCAGGCAGGTCAACTGGGCGCCCGGCAGGTGCCGGTGGACGAAAGGCACCGAGCCGCCGACGCCGGCGCCGAAATCGCAGATCCGCAGCGCTTCTGCCGCGCCACCGGAAGGGGCCGCGCCGCGCGCGACCGACCGCGCGATGTCGCGGATCTTGTACTCGGCGAAATACTCTGGCCCTTCACCGGTAATCGCGATGCTGGCCGCGTGCAGCGCCTCGTAGCGCTCCGCGTAGGCGTCGAACTCCGCCTCCTTCATCGCGCCGCCCGCCTCAGTTCCGTCCCGCCGCGAGCGTACAGGGCGCGCTCCGCAGCCAGCACCTCGCTCACTCCGACGAGCAGGCTGACCCCCGGCGGCCGCGAGAGCTCGCGCGCCGCGGTCGAAGCAAAGCGCATCCGTCGGGGATAGAGAGCGCTCAGCCGGCTGGCGCTGGTGATGATCCTGGGCGCCCGGCGGGCGATGCGGCGGAACACGGCGACGATCTCGGCGATCGTCGTCGGCCGTTCGGAGGCGAAGATCTTGGTCAACACGGCAGGCCCGCGCTGCACCGCGTCGAGCGCTTCGACCAGCGCCGCCGCCGCGTCGTCAGCGGCCAGGTAGTCGCGCACCGTGTCGAGAGGCACGTAGATCCGCACCGGTTGATTGCGCACGAGGCCGCGGGCGATGTGGGCGATGAGCCCCTGCGGCTTGCCGTGCGACTGACCCGGGCCGTAGAGGGTCGACAGCCGGGCGAGGAGCGCATGCGCCCGCCCGTGCGTGCGCACGAACGCGGCCACCTTCGCCTCCTGCTCGAGCTTGGCGCGGGCATACGCGGTGTTGGGTGAAGGCGGTGTGCTCTCACTGATGACCGGGTCGGTCGCACCCGCGTAGATCGAGCCGGCTGAGCTCGCGAAGGCCACGGCCGCCGGCAGAGCGGCGAGCTGCGGCTCGTGCTGCAACCGCTCGAGCAGATGGGCGAGCGCCCGCGTCTCTTCGGCGAGCCCGGCCTCGAGGCTGCCCATCGAGCCCACGCCGGCCGCCCAGTAGAGCTCCCACCGCTCCCCCCCGGCGGCACGGGCGGCGAAAGCGCTGACCGCCGCTTCGACCTGGCGTTCGCGCTCGGCTGGATGCTCCCAGCGGAAGCGTTCGGCCGGCTTGAACAGCTCTGCGCCGCGTCGAACGAGCGCGCGGCAGAGGGCCGAGCCCAGGAGGCCGCCGCTGCCGACGACCCAGGCGACTGTCATCGGCGGGCCGCGGACCGGGTCGGCTTGCTGCCGACCATGTAGAGCGGCTTGCCCATCAGGATTCCCATGGTGACCGCGAGATATTCGGCAATCACTCCCAGGGCGGTCAGGATGCAACCGGAGAAGAACGAGACGACGATGACCAGCGACGTCCACCCCTGGACCGGCACCGAGTTGACCATCTTGGCGTAAGCCGCAATGACGCTGATCGCCATGGCCAGGATCACCGAGCCGAAGCCGGCGAGGGTGATCAGGCGGAGCGGTCGCGTCCCGGTGGCGAGGACCAGGTGCCAGAAGTGGGAGAGCAGCGCGAGGTACGAGTATCCGGACGCGCGCCCGCGCTCGGCCCGCAGGCGGAGCGGGCAGTGCCCCACCCGGCCGGTGATCCACGACAGACCGACGTCGAGAAAGACCCCCTGTCCGCAGTAGGCCGCCAGGCTGCGCGCGATCTCACCGTCGACCAGCCGGAAACTGTTGAAGGTGCCGATTCCCGAGCTGCCGAGCAGGCGCATGGCGATCCGCTTGGCCGTGCGGCTCAGGAGATTGCGCAGCCAGCCGTGCGGCGGTGGATGCGTGGGCCGCGCGTAGACCAGCTGCAGACTCTGGCCGAGGGCGAGATCGAGCATGCGCGCGATGTCCGCCGGGTCCTGCTGCCCGTCTTCGTCCACCGTCGCGACCCACTCGCCGGTAGCGCTCGCCATTCCGGCGAGCGTCGCCGCATGCTGGCCGTAGTTGCGTGAGAGCCAGACCGGCCGCACGAACGGATAGCGCTCGGCGAGTTGCTCGATCGTCCGGTCCGAGGCGTCCGGACCGCAATCGTGCACCAGCAGGACTTCGCTGATCGAGAAACGATGGCCGTCCGGTGTCGGCGAGTCGCGAGTCCACGGCTCGACCTCCTCGAGCAGCGCCGGGAGGCAGCTCTCCCCGCGATATACTGGGACGATCAGGGAAATGCTGTGCGCCGCGGGACTCGCCATAGGCGTTGAGTGTACTCAAATTTCCGGCGGGGCTCGTGCCATGAGAATCCGATCCGTCCTCGATCACCCCCTCGTCTACCAGCGTTTCCAGGAGCTCGGCGGCTACTTCGGCGCGCGTATCCGAAGCCTGCGGACCCATCTGCCGATGGCCGCCGGGGCACGGATCGCCGACATCGGGTGCGGCCCGGGCTTTCTCGTCGAGCACCTCCCTGCAGGCGTCTCCTACATCGGATTCGATACCGACGCGCGGTACATCGAGTATGCGACCTCGCGCTTCGGCGATCGGGGCCGCTTCCATCACCGCCCCTTCGACGACACCGTGGCCCGCGAGCTCGGACCGTTCGACATCGCGATGATGAACGGCGTCCTGCATCATCTGAGTGACGCCGAGGCGGACGCGACCCTCGGGGCGATCCGGCGTTCGCTCGGCGCCGGCGGCCGGCTCTTCACGCTCGACGGCTGCTACGCCCACGGCCAGTCGGCGATGGCGCGTTTTCTGCTCGCGCACGACCGCGGCCGGCACGTGCGCACGGAGGAGAGTTACCGCGCACTCCTCGAGCGGCATTTCGCGACGGTCGAGGTGCACGTCGAACATCGCCTCTCGTGGGCGCCCTATACGTGGATCGTCATGGTCGGGCACGCCGGGGCCCTGCCGCCGCAGCCGGCGATACAATGACCGCTATTGGAAAGCTCCTCGCCCCTCTCCGCGCGCGGCGGTCGGGATAGCGGCCAGTGACCCCCTCCAGCTCGAGCCGGGCAGGCCTCGTCCTGGGCGCCTCGTTTCTGATTCTCGCGGCGTTCGTTGCCTGGAACCGGGTGTTCCAGGTGGACGAGGCGCAGAACGTCTACGGGCTGTGGCTGCTCGGGTCGCGCAAGTCCCCCGCCTACGACTTCTACGTTCCGCCGCATCTGTTTCTCCTCCGTCCGTTGCTCTGGTTCGCGGACACCGCGCCGGCCCTCTATCTCTCGGTCCGCCTGGCCTGGCTGGCCGCCTGGACGGCCCTCGGTTGCCTCTTGCTGCGCGCCTCGGGCCTTCGTCCTGGCGCGCCGCTCTTCACCCCTGCGATCGCCGCGCTCGGCCTCACCGCTCCGCTGTGGACCTACGGGCTCGAGATCCGGCACGAGGTGCCGGGAGTCCTCGCGCTGCTGGGCTGCTGGATCCTCCTCGCTCCGTTCGACGGCCGACCGCGCCGGCTGGCCTATCTCCTGACCGGAGGGCTGACAGGTTTCGTCCTGGTCAACGCCCCGAAGCACATCCTCTTCCTGGGGCCGCTTCTCCTGCTCGCCGTTCTCCGGCCGCATCCGGCGCACTCGGGGCGCCCCCGCTTCCGGCTGTTCGCCGAGCTTTCGGGCGGCCTCGTCGCGGGAGTCTCGCTGCTCCTCCTGCTCCACCTCTGGTTCGGCACCGCCGGGGCGATGGTACGCACCTACCTCGCCTTCTTCCAGGGCGTTTCGGACGTCAAGCGGACGCTGCCGAAACCGCTCGTCGAGGTGCTGCTGTTCCAGACGCCGCTGCTCGTCGGCTTCCTCCTGTGGCAGGCCGGCGCCTTCGTCGCGCTTGCGCGCAAGACCGCCCTGTCCGACCCCTGGCGAAGCGGCGCGGCGCAATGGCTCTGGCTCGCCAGCGTCCTGCTCGGCACGCTGGTCAACCCGGTAGCCTTCCCCTACAACTCGCTCTCCATCATCGCGGTCGGCTGGGTCGCGACCCTGCGCCCGTCGCTCGACTTCTTCCTGGGGGAGACGCGCTCGCGCCGGCGCCGCTCCCTCGGATGGTCGCTGCTCCTCCTGGGTCTCGGACTCCCCTGGGCCCTGCAGATGCTGACCCTGCTCGGCTGGACCAATCATCGCCAGCTGCACCTGATGAGGACGGCGGCGGCGCTGACCGACCCCGCCACCGACCGGGTGTTCGATGCCGCCGGGCTCGTTCCGGGCCGCGAGGCGGTCGCCCCGACCTGGTTCATCCATCTGATGAACGCACCGTTGCTGCGCCAAGAGGGGTCGCAGAGCCTCTACTCGCGGTTCGTCGCGCATCCGCCGGCCGTGCTGATTCCGTCGTACCGCTGGAACTACCTCGGGCGGCCCACCCTCGAGTTCATTCGCGAGAACTACCTGCCGCTCGCGCCCGACCTCTGGGTGCCGGGCGTCCAACTGCACGAGAGCGACGGCTCCTGGACCTGCATCCTCGCGGGGCGCTACTGGGTCTCCGGGCCCGAGGGCGGCGGCCTGCAATGTGACGGCGCCGAAGTTACGCCGGGTGCGGCAGCGTTCTCGCGTGGCGACCATGTCTGTACCGTGCCCGCCGGGACGCGGGTGCAGATCACCTGGCTCGGGCCCGATCTCGGCCGGCCTCCGGAGCTCGGCCGCCCCCTCGATCCGCTCTTCCCCTCGCCGGCCGACTGGTGACCCGGCTCGCCGACGCTCCGCCGCTGCCGGTCTTCTTCGCCGCCGGAGCTCTCTACGCGGCATGGGTCTTCTTCGCCTGCGGCTTCCGGATGGGGACGCCGCCGGCGACGCTCGGCGGCTACTTCGTTCTCGCCTTCCTCGTGCTCTTCCTCGGCCTCGCGCACGGCGCTTCGGCGGCCTTCGCGGCGGCGCTGTTCGCGCAGCTGCCGGGCGTGCGCCACCGGCCACTCCTCGTCGATGCCTCGGTCGCGCTGGCACTGGGGCTCTTCTACGCGGGCCTCGGACTGTCGTGGCTCAAGCTCGGTCTGACGCGCTCCCACCTGCGCTTCGAGGATCTCTGGTTCGTCTTCGGAAGCCTCCGCCAGATCGGCGCCGAGGGCAGCGCGCAGGAGCGAGCGCTGCTGCTCACCACGCTGCTGCTGCCGCTCGTCCTCGCTCTCGCCATCTTCGCAGTCCTTCGCGCCGCGCGCCGGCGCGCGAAGGCGGCGACGACAGGAGCCGGCTCGCTGGCGCTTCTTGCCGCCGTCGCGCTCGCCGCGATCCTGCTGCTCTCCTGGCGCTACCCCTACGCGCGCTTCGTCGTCTCGACCCAGGCGCCGGAGACCAGCTGGCTGGCGAGACAGTGGAGCGGCGCGCGCCTGGCCGGTGCGACTCCTGCCCCCGCCTTCGTTCCCGATCCTGTCCGCAACGCGCGCATCGGGGCCTTCCCCCTGCCGGCGGGCCTCCGGCGCGAGAACGTCGTCGTGGTGATGCTCGAGTCGGTGCCCTGGAGCCGGCTTTTCGGTCCGCTCGCCCGGCGGGAGGCGACGCCGCGAATGAACGCCCTGGCAGCCGAGTCGATCGTCTTCGCGCGCGCCTATGCCACGGCGACGCACTCCGACTACGCCCAGACCTCGATTCTCGCCGCGCTCCATCCGCGCAAGTTCGAGCGTCACGACTACTTCCTCGACCTCGCCTATCCACGCACCCTGATCTGGGATCTCCTGCGCCCGGCGGGCTATCGCACCGCGCTGTTCTCCTGCCAGAACGAAGGCTGGGGGAACATGCAGGCGTTCCTGAAGACGCCCGGACTCGAGCTCTTTAGGCACTCGCCGGACTGGCCTGCAGCTCCCCGGCGCGGCGACGGTGCAGAGTCGAAGGTGTTCGAGCCGACACCCGTCGCGGCGTTCGCCGAGTGGCTGCAGGAGACGAAGGACGGCCCGTTCCTCGCCTATCTCAACTTTCAGGCGACGCACTATCCGTACGTGATTCCACCCGACAGCGTGCCGCTCTACGAGCCCTCAGCGATCGACTTCCCGACCACCTTCCTCTCCTACCCCGTGGACAAGATCCCGGTGATGGAGAACCGCTTCTACAACGCACTTCACACCGTCGACGCCGCACTCGGCGAGGTCGTCGATGCGCTCACCGCGGCCGGCGTCTGGGAGCGGACCGTCCTGCTCGTGGTCTCGGACCACGGCGAGGCGTTCTACGAGCACGGTGCGCCGACGCACGGCACGATGCTGCTCGAGGAACAGATCCGCACCGCTGCCTTCCTGCGCCTGCCGGGCCGCACCGGGGGGGCGACGGCGCGCGTCGTTACCGAGCCGGTCTCGGTGCTCGACCTCGTGCCGGCGGTGGCGCGGTTCCTCGGCTTCCCGGCGCACGGCAACTTCCAAGGCAGGAGCGACATCCTCGATCCCGCCTACAGCGCCCAGGGCCGGCCGTTTCTGTTCACCATCCAGGGGATCACCCAGGAGGACGCCGTGCTCGAGGACGGCTGGAAGCTGCTCCAGAACCGCGACCGGAGGGAGCGCGCCCTCTTCGACCTCGCGAGCGACCCCGGCGAACGGCACAATCTCGCCGCCTCCCAGTCTGCGAAGCGCAACGCTCTCGAGCAGCGTCTCGGAGCCCTGCTCACCGACCAGCTCGCCTACTACCGCGCCCGCGCCTGGGAGAGCGGATGGTATCCGCCGAAGCTGCCGTGAAGCGGCCTCGCGTCACCGCTGCACGACAGATCTAGGGCGTGCGCGGGAGTCGCGTCTCGAGCACCTCCAGATTGTGCCGCGCGAAGCGGTTCTCCGGATTGAGCTCCAGGGCGCGGGTGAGCTCGCGTTCAGCGGCGGGAAGGTCACCCAGGGCGAGGCACGCCCCCCCGAGGTTGGCGTGGGCGTCGTCGGAGTCCGGAGCCAGGGCGATGGCATGCTCGAAACGGGTACGGGCCGCCGCATAGTCGCCAGCTCGAGCGGCGAGAGTGCCGAGATTGAGTGTCGCTGAGAGGTTGTTCGGGTCCGCGGCGAGGCTGCTCTCGTAGTGCGCGGCGGCGGCGGCGCGATCGCCGCGCTCCTCCGCCAACCGTCCGAGGTTGAACTCGACGAGATCCGCCCGCGGTGCATGGCCGGAAATGTGCGGGGCCGAGCAGAGGATCGCGACCCCGGCCCACATCGCGGCACTCTTCCGCCGCTCACCGCGGCCGAAGGTCTCCGCCGCGCGCGCCAGCGGGATCGCCGCGAGCATCAGCAGCCCCGGCACCGCCGGCAGGCGGTAGCGCGAGAAGACGAAGAAGGCGACCACCGAGAGCATCCAGCCGAGCTCGAACACGAGCACTGGCGCCCACATCGAAAGTCGCCGCCGCTCGAGCAGCAGCCCCCATAGGGCCAGCAACGCAACGGCGCTCCACTCGAGCAGCGGCAGCGAGAGCGGCCGCGAGATGGTCTTCATCCAGTAGTAGTCCACCGCGTCCGGCCACTCGTAGCCGTCCCAATAGAGCCCGAGCTTGGCGAGCTGCAGACGGACGAAAGCCACCGGCTCGGTGCGCGCCCACGAGAGAGCGCGACGGAACCAGTAGCTGGAGACCTCATCCGCAGCTAGCGGCCGACCGAGCGCCTGTTCGGCGAGAATCCGCGCCCCCTCGCGCTCGTACGAAGGAACCTGCTTGCCCGGCACGAGCGGCCTATACGTCCCGTCCGCCGCCGGGTTGTTGCCAATGAAGAAGTTGACCCCGCCCTGCGACGTCGTCGGCAGAAAGCCGCCGCCCAGCGCCGCATTGCGGGAAGCCACCAGCGCGAGCGGCAACGACAGACCAAGCAACAGCAAGCCACACCGCCGCAACGCCAACCACCACCCTTTACCGGTCTTCTCGCGCCAGGTGAGCAAGAGCAAGAAGGGAACGACCAACAACATGTTCTCGCGCAACAGAGCGAGGAACGCGCAATCGAGACCGACCGCAAACCAGAGAGAAAGCCGATCGAGTGAACGAGCCTTCAAGAGCAGGAGGAGAAGGAGGCAGACCGCCGCGACAGCGAAGCTCTCCTTCATCAGCTGCACGTCGTAGAACCAGAACGGCGTGTAGAGAGCAAACAACAAGCCGGTGGCGCCTGCGGCGCGGGGGCCGGCGAGTGCCTCGCCGGCACGAACCAGAGCCCAACAGCCGAGGACGGCGACCGCGATCTGCAGCAGATAGACCGCGAGCGGCACCGCGGCCGCCAGGGGGACGAGGCGGTAGACGACCGCGACGAGGTAGGGATAGAGCGGCGCCTGGAAGAACGGCGCGCTGCCCAGCCAATCGCCGGCGGCGATGGTTCGCGCCCAGCGGTCGTACTCCTGGCTGTCGAGCGCCAGCTGACCGACGAACGGCGCGTCGCGGACGGCGAGAAGGTGCGCCAGCCGGAGGAGCGCCGTCGCAGCGAGCAGCGCGGCGAGCGTCCTCCGGCGGACCATCAGCTCCGGTTGGCGAAGAAGGCGCGGATCGCTTCGCTGGCGCGCAGCACCTCGCCCTCTTCGAGCTCGGGGAACATCGGCAGGCAGAGTACCTCGCCCCCTGCCTTCTCTGCGTGCGGTAGCGACGGCGGCACCGGCAACAGCTCGGCCATCGCCTTCTGCTGGTGGAGCGCCGAGGGATAGTGCACCGCCGAACCGACCCCCTGCCCCTTGAGGTACTCCTGCAACGCGTCGCGGTGCGCCGTGGCGACGGTCATCTGATGGTAGACGACCTCGTCGGCCGGGTCGTCTGGAGGGAAGCGCAGATCGCCGACGCCGGCGAGCGCCTCCTGATAGAGAGCGGCGAGCTTCCGGCGGTGGGCGTTGTCGGCGTCGAGAAGCGGCAGCTTGCAGTTGAGCACCGCCGCCTGCAGGCTGTCGAGCCGGCTGTTGGTGCCGATCTCGATGTGCGTGTAGCGCTCGCTCTGGCCGTGATTGGCCAACCGGTAGACCCGCTTCATGAGCTCCTCGTCCATCCCCGAGATCGCGCCGCCGTCGCCGAAGCAACCGAGGTTCTTGGTCGGGTAGAAGCTCCAGGCAGCGAGGTCACCCAGGGTGCCGACACGCCTGCCGCGGCGCCTGGCGCCGTGCGACTGCGCCGAGTCCTCGACCAGGAACCAGCCGCGCCGCCGACAGATCGCCGCGATGCTCTCGGCGTCGAACGGCCGGCCGTAGAGATGCACGCCGATGACGCCGGCGGTCTTCGCCGTCGCGTGGCGCTCGAGCTCCGCCGGATCGAGGTTGTAGGTCGCCGGGTCGATGTCGCAGAAGACCGGCACGCCGCCGGCGAGCACCACCGCCTCGGCAGTGGCGAAGAAGCTGAACGCCGGCACCAGCACTTCGCCGCCGGGGGGGAGACGCAAGGCGCGCAGCGCGATCACCAGCGCGTCGGTGCCGTTGGCGACTCCGACGACCGCCTTGGCGCCGAGGAAGCCGGCAAAGGCACCCTCGAGCTCCTTCACTTCCGGGCCCTGGATGAACGAATTGCTGTCGAGGATCTTGTTCCAGCGCTCGCGGAGCGCGGCGTCGATGCGCTTGCGGGCGCGAGTCAGGTCGAGAATCGGGATCGGGATCACTGGGACTCCGTGGCAAGAGGTTCGGCCGTGTCCTCCGCCCCCGCGACGAGCGGCCGGCGGGTCCACGGCGTGTCGTAGAGCACCATCATCTCACCGCCCATGGTGATGTTGCCGGAGAGGGTCAGGGTACGCAGCGGGTGGAAGCTCCCGGGGTGGTTGCCCGGGTAGGTGAACCATCCCGGGCGAATGTAGATGAAGTCGGGCCGGTGCGCCTCGAGCATCGCAACCAGAACCTCGCTCGTGCCCTGTCCACTGCGCGCCGCCTCGGCGCGCCGCCGGGTGACCTCAGGGGTCATCAGCCCGACCAGGTCGAGCAGCGGATTCGGCAAGAGGTACTTGAGGACGCCGACGTCGTTGACCGCGAGCAGCGCGTCCGGCGGCAGACGCGGCGCCAGCCAGCGCGCCATGGCGACGTTGCTGTCGTGCACGTCGGTGCAGGAGTGGAGATAGCGCTTGAAGCCGGCGGCCGCACTGAACAGCGCCGGTACGATCAGCACCAGAAGGAGCAGCGTGCCCACGGGCAGTTGCAGTCTCCCGAGCTCAACGGCGCGCAAACGCCGGAAGGGCAGCGCTGCGAGAGCGAGCGAGCCGAGCAGGATGACGCACGGGATGAGCGGGAAGAAGTAGCGCCCGAAGTTCCCCACCGCGATCTCGCGGCCCGACGAGAGCATGGCCGCCGAGATGGGCAGCGCCAGCGTCCACAGCGGGAGCAGCAGGCCACGGTCGAGGGCGCCGCCCAGGCGGCGCACCGACTCGACGACACCGGCCAGGGCGAGAAGCGTCATCCAGGGCTGCGAAGCGAGAAGGATCCCCACCACGGCCACGAGCAGCCGCGGATCGGGCAGGAGGCCGGGAGGGCCCGAGCTCTTGGCGGCGAGCGTCGTCGGAAAGACCGAGCCCGACATCTGGTGGAAAGCCCAGCCGACGGGAGCGACGACGAGGAAGGCCACGACGAGCCCTGCGCCGACTTTCGCCCAGGCAGCCCGGTCCGGCGCCGCGAGGCGCAGGCCGGCGTCCGCCGGCGCCTGCGGCAGCGGGCGGACGAGCCGGTCGACGGCGGCGAGGAGCGGCAGGAGGAGCCCTTCCGGCCGTGCCAGCGCCGCCAGACCCAGGAGCAGGAAGGAGAGCGGAGGCAGCGGCGTCTCGCCCGCCGCGCCGACCACCGCTCGTTCGCGCAGATGGCGGGCAAAGCCGCCCAGCATCAGCAGCACGAAGAGGCTGACCTCCATGCCGGAGAGAGCAGACCAGACGAGCCAGTCGCTCACCGCGACCAGCCCGGCGGCAAGCGCCGCCCGCGCCGGCGAGAGCCCGAGCCGGCGGGCGACCAGATCGACGAGCAGGACGTTGCCCGCCTGCGCCGCGACCCCGGCAAGTTTCGTCCAGACGAAGATCGAGCCCGGCAGCATCGAGAGGAGCCCGAGCAGCGCGGTCCACAGCGGCGCGGTCGTTCCGGCGACCAGCTGATGCGGGTTGAAGGCCAGACCCTGGCCTTCAGCCAGGCTGCGCGCGAACACGAGGTGGATGAAGCTGTCGTCGAGGGGAAACTGCCAGTCGCCGTCGAACAGCCAGGCCTCCGCGGCGAGGAGGAGGAGCGGCGCGGCGAGCGCCAACGCCAGCAGCAGCAGGCGGCGAACGCCGCTTCCATCCGCCGGCGACGAAGCACCGGGCGCGGGAACGGGCGGCGCGCCGAGAGAGCGATCCAAAACGGCGCCATGATAGCCGACGGCCAGGCGCCGCCGGAGAAGTAGGGCGCAGAGGCGGCGGGCCGCCTCGCCGCCCGATGCTAGAGTCGCGCCTCCCATGCCGAAGGCTCCGCCGACTGCCGCCGAGCGCCTCGTCAGGCACAGCGCTCGCGCGGCGCTCTACCTGGGGCTCCTCGCCTCCGGCCTGGCGCTCAAGCTCCTCCTGGTCGTCGCGCACCCGCCGGCGCCCCCCGAGATGAAGAAGATCGACGAGCTGCAGGCGCTCTGGCACGGCGTCGACTTTCTCGCCCTGCCCGAGGTTCGGCTGATGCGCGACTACATCGCCATCGACACCAGCGAGCCCGACGCCAACGAGGTTCCCGGGGCAGAGTTTCTCGCCGCGCGCCTTGCCGAAGCCGGCCTCGCGCCGCATATCGAAAGGCTGGCCGGCGGGCGCGCCAACGTCTGGGCCTTTGTCGAGGGTGAAGACCCGAAGGCGATCGTGCTCGCCGGCCATATCGACGTCGAGCCGGCAGAGGGTCCCGGGAATTGGGCCTTTCCGCCCTTCGGCGGGGTCATCGACGGCCCCTGGATGTACGGCCGGGGGATGTACGACATGAAGAGCCTGACGATCGCGCAGCTCCTGGCGACGATCGACCTCGCGAAGCATGCGGCGGAAACCGGCCGCAAGCCGAAGCGCTCCGTTCTCTTCCTCGCCACCTCCGGCGAGGAGACCGGCAGCGAGACGGGCACGCGCTGGCTGCTGCGCGGTCATCCCGAGCTCGTCGCGCGCATGGGGGTGGTGCTCACCGAGGGCGGCGTCGTCGAGGCGACGGCCGCCGATCAGGTCAAGTACTGGGGCATCGAGTTCGCCCAGAAGCGCTTCACCGAGATCGTCTTCTGCTCCTCCGACGCCGCCAAGCT
The DNA here is from genome assembly GCA_052035735.1 of Acidobacteriota bacterium. Classification (GTDB taxonomy): domain Bacteria; phylum Acidobacteriota; class Thermoanaerobaculia; order Multivoradales; family JAGPDF01; genus JAGPDF01. Next base: position 6,702 of record JBPOHI010000010.1, on the reverse strand, counting down.
CGAGGCCCTGCGCGGGGTGCTGCGGCAGGACGGCGCGAGCGACCCGGTGATCCCGGTTTCGCCGCCGGTCGCACTTTTTCTCTCGCACTACGGTCCGACGCGCGGTCTGGGGAACTTCCAGTCCTGGCTCGCGGATCCGCGGGCGACGCTGCGCAGTCGGCCGGTGTTCGACCGGCTCACCCCGTTCATGAAGTCGCTTTTCCGCAACGAGCTGATGCCGCTCGCGGTCGAGCCCGATCCCACCGGCGGCTTCAAGCTCCGCCTGTTCGTCCATCTCCTGCCGGAGGCCGATCTCGGCTCGGTGCTGGCGGAGCTGCTGCCGGAGTCGGTCACGCTCGGCACGACCTTCCGCATCGGCGAGGACCTCGGCGGGCGGACGCCTTCTCCGGTCGACTCTCCGGACTACCTCGCGCTCGAGCGCGCCATCCGGGAGCGCTATCCGGAGATCGTCGTCGGCCCCTACTTTCTCCCCTGGACCGCCACCGACTCCCGCTTCTACCGCGCCGCCGGAATCCCGAGCTACGGCTTCTCGCCGTTTCTGGTCACGGTCACCGATACGATGGGCATTGCACGCGCCAACGAACGGATGCCGCTGCCCGGCTTCGTAGAGGGGGTGGAGATCTACCGCAAGCTGGTGCGGGGACTCGCCGACTAACACTCTTTGTCCGACCGGACTGATAATTTTTGTCCGTACGGTTTTCTCCATCTCCCTTCGCTCCGCATTTACAGCCACTTGCGCCGCCCGTTGCCTTGGCACCCTCCGTGCAATTCAACAGACCGGACAGCTTTCGGAATAGACCGAAGGCCGCAGATCCCAAGGCAAGAGGAGAGTTCATGATTCAGAAACTCCGGAATCGCCAGCGGGGCTTCACTCTGATTGAGCTTCTGATCGTGGTGGCAATCATCGGCATCATCGCCGCCATCCTGATCCCGAACTTGATCGACGCCCTGCAGAAAGCAAAGCAGAAGCGCACCATGGCCGACATGCGCAACGTGGGCACGGCCTGGCTCTCGTGGGTCACCGACGTGGTTTCGGGCGCCGCTGCCGGTCAGCGCACCTGGGACGGTTCGGACTACGCCGCGATCACCTCGGCCGATCTGTTCGAGACCCTGCACCCCTCGTCGACCTTCTTCTACCTCAACGAGCTCCCGACGAAGGACGGTTGGAAGAACGACTACCTCTACGGCTATACCGACGAGCCGCTCGGCTCGCAGGTCATCGCGATCGGCAGCGGCGGCCGCGACGGCAACCTCTCGGGCGCCTTCGACTCAGCCGTTCAGACGGGTCCGTTTACCCCGACCGACTACGACCAGGACATCATCTGGGCGGACGGCTTCTACGTTCGCTGGCCGGGCGGCACCGACACCGGCGGCGCGGGTAGCTGAGCCGAGGTCGCATCGCTGTTGCTGTCCCCGTACGCCGCGGTCTTCCGCGGCGTTCGTCTTTTGTAGACTGCAGATCTCTTGCGCCGACTTGCCGAGCTCTTCGCCGCCCTCTGCCTCCTGTTCGCTCCGCTGCGGCTCGCCGCCGCGGAACCGCTCTCTCCCGGCGCCACGACACTCGCCGCCTACCTGCGCCTCGACACCAGCAATCCGCCCGGGAACGAACGCGCCGGAGCCGAGCTCCTGGCGCAGAAGCTTCGCGCCGCAGGTGTCGAGCCGCGGATCCTGCTCTCGCCCGGCGGCCGCGCCAATCTCTACGCGCAGCTTCCCGCTACCGTCGCGACTCCCGGAGCACCCGCCGGAGCGATCGTTCTGCTGCATCACATCGACACCGTCGCGGCAGGAGACGGGTGGCAACACCCGCCGTTCGCCGGCGAAGTTCATGGCGGAGAGCTCTGGGGGCGCGGAGCGATCGACGCCAAGGGTCTGGGGGTTGCCCACCTGATGGCCTTCCTCGAGCTGGCGCGCTCGCCGCTGCCGCGCCACCGCGCCGTCATCTTTCTCGCCGCGGCGGACGAAGAGGCGGGGGGCGGCGAGGGGATCTCCTGGCTGCTCCGGGCACATCCCGAGCTGTTCACCCAGATCGCCGCGGTGCTCAACGAAGGAGGCGTGAACAAGGCCGTCGCCGGCCGGGCGCTCTACTGGGGCGTCGAGGTCGACCAGAAGCGGCCGCTCTGGCTGTCGGTCCGCGCCGCGGGACGCGGCGGCCACGCCTCGGCCGCCAACCCGCAAAGCGCGACGCACCGGCTGGTCGACGGTCTGGCCCGCCTGATCGCGGCCCCTCGACCCTGGCGCGTCACGCCGGCCGCGGAGGCGTTCCTCGTCGGATTGGCAGGCTTCGATCCGCAAGCGCGCAAGGCCCTCGCGGAGGCGAGAGCCAGGGCGGCGCGCGCCTCGAAGGCGCCGGGCGGGGTGTCGTCCGCCGGCGACGGGGGCCGGGCGCTCGCGCTCGCCGGTTTCGAGAGTCTGCTCACCGATACGCTGCAGGTCACCACGCTCGCCGGCTCGCGCCAGATCAACGTCGTCGCCGGCGAGGCGCGGGCGGGGGTCGATATCCGGCTGCTGCCCGACAGTGACGAGAGTCTCTTCGTCGCCGAGACCCTGCGCCAGCTCGGTCCCGGCCTCGAGGTCGAGGTGCTCCTCTCCGCACCTGCGGCGGCTCCTTCGCCGTCGAGCGGAGCGCTCTACCGCACGCTCGCCGGCGCGCTTGCGGGCGATGGAGGCGCGCCGGTGGTTCCGGCCTTCATCCCGGCGTTCACCGATTCACGCGCCTTCCGCGCCCGCGGCATCGCCGCTTACGGCGTCTCGCCGTTTGCGCTCGACGGCCTCACACTGAGAACCGTCCATGCGCCGAATGAGCGCATCCCGCTTGCTGTCTTCGATCAGGGCGTCGCGACCATGAGCCGGATCGTGCGCGCTCTGGCGACTCTGCCTTCGACAGCGCCCTGACCGGCTGGCCGGCGGAGCCGGTCGGGTCGGGCGAGCTGCCATACAATCGCCCGCGTGCTGCCCCTCTGGTTCTTCGTGGTCTACGCCGGCCTGGTGGGGCTCATCGTCGGCAGCTACCTCAACGTCGTCGTCCACCGGTTGCCGCGCAACCTCTCGACGGTTCTGCCGCGCTCGCGTTGCCCACACTGCGGCGCGGCGATCCGCGCCCGCGACAACCTGCCGGTGGTGAGTTGGCTTCTGCTCGGCGGGCGCTGTCGCGACTGCGCCGCGCCGATCTCGGCGCGCTATCCGGCGATCGAGCTGCTCACCGGCGCCCTCTTCGCCGGGGCCGTGCTGCGCTTCGGCGCCACGCCGACCGCCATCGCTGCGGCGCTCTTTTGTGCCGCGCTCGTCGCCCTGGCGGCGATCGATGTCGAGCACTTCCTGCTCCCCGATCGCCTTACCCTGCCCGGGCTGGCGCTCGGCCTCGCGGCGCAGCCGCTCGTCGCCTGGGGCGCCCTCCCGGCGGCGATCCAGGGCGCCCTCTTCGGCGCCGGCATTCTGCTCGTCATGGCCGGGCTCTGGAAGCTCTTGCGCGGCGTCGAAGGCATGGGCCTGGGGGACGTCAAGATGCTCGCCATGATCGGCGCCTTTCTCGGCGTCCACGGCGTCGTCGTGACGCTGGTCTTCGCTTCGCTCACCGGTTCGATCGTCGGCATCGCCCTCCTCGCGCGCGGCTCGATCGAGCTTCAGGGAAAGCTCCCCTTCGGCCTCTACCTCGCCGCCGGCGGCGCGGTCGCCCTGTTCGCCGGCGAGCCGCTCGCGCGCGCCTATCTCGCGCTGCTATGAGCCGCGCCCGGAGGCTGCGACGCGAGGCGCCGATCCTCCTGCCCGCTTCGCTCTTGCTGTTCGCGCTGCTCGCCGCGGTGACGTTGCTCTCCTATCGCACCGCCGTCGAGGGCTTCGCCACCGAGCGCGAGCAGGCGACACTCCGCTTGGGCGGAACGCTTGCGGAAACGATGCGGTTGGCGAAGAACGACGAGGTCGAGCTCCTGGCGCGCTGGCTGCCGGCGGGGGCAGCGCTCGCCATCTACGACGCGCGGGGCGGCTTGCGCGCGAGCTTCGGCTTCGCCGACGCGACGGTCCTGGCTCAGCCGGTGCCGCGCGCCGGCGAAGTCGCCGCGCCGCGCGTCGAGGGGCTGGGCGCACGCTCCGCCGCCGAACCGGAAGGAGCCGAGCGGCTGCGCGCACTCGTTCCGTTCGAGCGCGGCGGACAGCGCTACCTCCTCCGCCTCGACGTGCCGGAGCCGGCGCTGCTTGCCCAGCAGCGGAGTCTCCGCATCCTCACTCCCGCGGTCATCGGCCTCTCCGCCGCAGTCGCCCTGCTGGCGATCTTCTTCCTGCGCGCGCTGGTCAGGCCCTACGAGGAGCTCCTCGAGCGCGCCCGTACGGTGGCGCCAGGGGCGGCGGCGTCTCCGGGAGGCCCACCGCGCGAAGCGGGCGACGAGGTCGAGTTCCTGCTCCAGACCTTCGACCGGGCCCTGGTCGCCCTGCGCGGCGCGCCGCTCGACGAGCTCTCGGCGGTCGAGCGCACACTCGGTCCGCAGCTCGAGAGTGGCCTCTTGATGTTCGGCCGCGACGGCCACCTGCTGGCGGCGAACCCGGCTGCGATCGAGCTGCTCGGCGGTAGGGCCCACGGCGAGGAGGCCTCGCCTGCGACCGCCAGCCGCGCCCTCGCGTCGCATCCCGAGCTCGCGCGCCTCCTCTCTTCCGCCATCGCCGAGGGGCGCTCGATCGCCCGTGCCTCGATGACAATCGCCCGCGCGGGAGAGCGCATCGAGCTCGGCCTGACGCTGCAGGCGCTCCACGCAGGCTTCCTGGTGTTGTTCGCCGATGTCACCGACCTGACGCGACGCGAGACCGAGGAGCGCTTCGCGGCCGGGCTGGCGCAGCTGGGCGAGCTCTCCGCGGGGGTGGCGCACGAGCTGCGCAACAGCCTGGCGACGGTGCAGGGGTATCTCGCACTGGCGGCACGGCGCGAGCTGCCGCCGGCGGCACGCGAGGATCTCGACGAGGCGCGGCGCGAGGCCGGCGAGCTGGCGCGCATCGTCGACGACTTTCTCACCTTCGCCCGGCCGGGTTCAGGCGTCGTCGAACCGGTCGACCTGGGCGCGCTCCTGCAGCGCGCGACGCAGGATCCGGCGCTCGCCGGCGTCGAGATCGCGCTTCATCTGCCGGCGCAGGCGTTGCCGCCGGTCGCCGGCGACGCGCACCTCCTGCAGCGCGCGCTGCGCAACCTGTTGCTCAACGCAGCCCAGGCGACGGTCGCCCAGGCGGCGCGCGAGGGGGGGGCGTCCGGGCCGCAGCCGCCGGTGGTCGCGAGCCTCGAACGCGACGAGAACGAGGCGGCGATTGCGATCGAGGACTGCGGCACCGGGCTCGCGCCGGAGATTGCCGATCGTCTCTTCCAGCCGTTCGCCTCGGGCCGCCCCGGCGGCGCCGGCCTCGGCCTCGCGGTGGCGCGCCGCATCGTCACGATGCACGGCGGCCGGCTCGAGCTGCACGCCCGAAACCCGCACGGCGTGCGAGCCGAGATCCACCTCCCCCTTGGCGAATCCGATACTTTCCGTAACAACCCCGCTCCGCAAGCCTGAGGCGCGGCCACCGCGCCTTTCGTAACTACGGCAAACAGGACGCTTGCTCCTCGAAGACGCGACTCGGGCGAGCTGGTACCCGGGTTGCTTTAGAAGCTCGCGAACCCCGAAGGAGAACCGCATGGACTCCCAGCAGAACCACTCCCCGGCGGCACCCGTCCGCCCCTCCGCAGACGAGGCCGGCTTCTCGATCATCGAGGGCCTGATCGCGGCGCTGCTGCTGCTCGTCGTCACCCTGGGCATCCTGCCGCTCTTCTCGCGCGCGATGTACAACAACGTCAAGGGCAACGACTCGACGCGCCAGGCGAACGGCGCGATCAACGCCTTCGAGAGCGCCATCGCGCTGCCGTTCAACTCCGGAGCGATGACGGTGCCGGCGGGAACCGAGGTCGTCGTGAACGAGGCGATGGCGCTCAAGAAGGTCGCCTCGCCGACCGGCGGATCTGACCTCGCGCTGTCGCCGCGCTGGGAGCTCCTGGCCGACCTCGGCGTCGACGACAAGCCACTGATGAACCGCACCCGTACCCTGCGGCAGTACAGCTTCGACGACTTTCTCGACAACCAGCTCCTCCAGGACCCGCTCGACGCCACCACGGAACCGCGTCTGGTGCATCTGAAGGTCGTCGATGTCACCCTCCAGGACGCGACGCAGGTGGAAGCCCCGCAGTACCAGCTGCGTCTGATCCAGGCCTACTGAGGAGAGTCCGGATGCCCTCCAACCGACCGACTTCGCAGCAGGCCGGCTTCACGCTCATCGAGCTGCTCATCGGCATGGTGATCGCGATCGAGATTCTGGTCGCGGCGCTCACCGTCTTCGACGTTCACAACCGGATGGCGCGCGTCCAGCTCCAGATCACCGACCTCCAGCAGTCGCTGCGCGTCGCCTCCTACGACATGGTCAGAACAACCCGGATGGCCGGCCGCGGCGGGTTACCCCTCGACCTCTTCCTCCAACCGGCGGGACTTCTCTCGGTACCGTGGCTGCGTGGCCGGGCGATCGAAGTGCGGAACAACGTCCTCGAGGGCGGCGATGACGCCGTCGCAATCGGCATCGACGAGCCGGTCGCTCTGCCCGGAACCGACATCCTCACCGTCCGGGGGTGCATCTCCGGTCTGCACTTCCAGCTCGACCCAACGCGCGCCGGCGACTTCACCGGCGCCACCATGACGATTCGCC
>JBPOHI010000201.1:0-30430 GCA_052035735.1 Acidobacteriota bacterium | reverse complement strand
TCTGGTTGCCCCCGCCCCCCTAGCTGGGCGCCCCGATCGCCGTCTGCGGCCACGCGATCGCTCGACTGGAGGCGATCGCGCGCCGGATCGACGAAGCACTGGAAGCCCCCTCCGAGCCCGAGCCAGGCGACCTCAGGGACGTTGCGAACCCTCCCGGCGCAGCCGTCACGTTCGACCAGGTCGGGCTCGAGATCGGCGGGCGGACCGTGCTGCAGGACATCTCGGTCACTCTCCGGCCGGGCGAACGGGTCGCCATTCTGGGCGAGTCCGGCGCCGGCAAGTCGACGCTGCTCAGCCTGCTGCTCGGCTGGCAGGAGCCCACCTCGGGGACGATCGGGGTCGATGGCCGCCCGCACGACGCCGCCTCCGCCGTCGCACTCCGGCGCGAGACAGCCTGGCTCGATCCGGCGGTGGCGCTGTGGAACCGCTCCCTCGCGGCCAACCTGCACTATGGCAGCGAGGATTCCGCCGCTTCGGTCAGCGAACGCCTGGAAACCTCGGGTCTCGACGCTCTGTTGATCGACCGGCGGGAGGGTCTCGGCCTCGAGCTCGGAGAAAACGGCCGCAACCTCTCCGGCGGCGAGGCCCAGCGGGTCCGCTCGGCGCGCGCCGCCGGCCGGCGGGCGCCGCGTCTGGTGATCTTCGACGAGCCTTTCCGCGGCCTCGAACGGAGCGAACGCGACCGCCTGCTCGCCGACGCCCTGACGCGGTACGCCGGCGCGACCTTTCTCTGCGTGCTGCACGATCCCTCGCTGCTCGACCGTTTCGACCGCATCCTCCACCTCTCGGCCGGTCGCCTCCAGTCGAGCGACGACCCCGCCGGCGCTCCGGACTTCGAGAGCGAAGTGCGACCGACAGCCTGGTCCGGCTACCGCAAGTTGCGGCTCGAGGCGGGGGCTCTCACCGGCGGGGTCGAACCGTGACGACCGCGGAGCTCGCCCGCTACGCCTGGTCGGAGCCGGCGCTGGAGCGCGCCTTCGAGCGCCTGGCGGCTCTCTCGGCTCTGCGCTGCCCGCCGCTCGACCTGCCGCAAGGCACGCTCGCTCTCGGGGGGGCCACGCTCCTGGCGCGGGCGGCCGAGTCCGCCGGTCTCGACCTCGTGCCGACAAGTGCCGGGGAGAGCCTGGCCGGGCGATACCGCTCGCGGCCGGCGCTCTGGCAGCTCGCGCCGGGAAGCGCCTGTGGGTGGCTCCTCGTGCGCGCACGCCGGGGAACGAAAATTCAGGTCGAGGGCCCAGGCGGTGAGGTGGCCTGGTTCCCGGCACACGCGCTCTCGCTGCAGGGTGCCGAGGAACGGTCGCTCTCCGGCACGGAGCCTGCCGGGCTGCTCGACCGGCTCGGCGTGACCGACCCCGCGACCCGCGAGCTCGTCGAGCGCGTCGTGTGCACTCCCGCTGGCGAGCGCCGGCCCTTCGGGTCCGGCTTCGAGCTCGAGCTGCCGGCGAGCGCGCCGCTCCGCGACTTGGCACGCCGCCACTCGTTCGCCGGGCGCCTGGCATGGCTGCTGGTGGTCGAGGTGCTCTCCATGGCGATCTACCTGGGCCTCTGGGCCTGGCTGGGCGACCGTGCTCTCTCCGGATCGATGCTGGGTCAGGGGATCGTCGCCTGGGGCCTCTTGCTCGCCATGCTCGCACCGGCGCGCCTGCTCGCCGGATGGCTTGCCGGGCGCGCCGCCCTCGACGCTTCGGAGCTGCTCCAGCGCCGGCTGCTGGCCGGCGCGCTGCGCCTCGACCTCGACCGCAGCCGGCGGCACGGCAGCGGTGGGTACATCGCGCAGGCGCTCGAAGCCGAGCGCTTCGAGTCCCTCGCGCTCGAGGCCGGGCTGCAGACCGTGCTGACCGCGGTCGAGATCGGCGCCGTCGGCCTGGCCCTCTCCTGGGCCGCGGCCGAACCGTCGCTCCTGCTCGCCGTCGGCGCGGGATTCGTCGCCACCCTGGCGATCGCCGCGGCAGCGCACGGGCGCCGTGAGGCCTGGGCGACGCAACGCATCGCGACGCTTGCCTCCGCGATCGAGAAGATCCTCGGCCATCGCACCCGGCTGGTTCAGGAGTCCCCGTCGGAGTCGCGTCAGGACGAGGATCGTCGGCTCTCGCGCCTGCACGACCTCGGGCACGCTCTCGACCGCTCGGTCATCGCGGCAGAGGTCTGGTCGACGCGCGCCTGGTCGGCGATCGCGGTGGGCGTTGCCGTGGCTCTCGCTCACGGTGCCGGCGACGCGCGGCGCTTCGCCCTGCTGCTCGCCGTCATCCTGCTTGCCGAGCGGGCGATGACCTCCCTCGGCGCGGCGCTGCAGACGGTTTCGGCGGCGCGGATCGCGGCCCGGAATCTCGCAACCGTGCTCGCGCCGGCGGGCGCGACCGCGGCTCCGCCGGCCCTCGCGATCGACGAACTGGCGCCCGCGGCCGCCCCGGGTGACGCGCTGCTCGAGGCCAGGAATCTCGGCATGCGCTTCGCTGCAGATCGGCGACCGGTGCTCGCAGCGGTCGATCTGAGCCTGGGCAGTGGCGAGCGGGCTCTCCTCGAGGGTCCTTCAGGCAGCGGCAAGTCGACCCTGCTCGCCATCCTCGCGGGCCTGCGCCAGGCCGACAGCGGCGGCAGAACCCTGCGCGGGCTGGATCCGACCGCCTACGGCGAACGGCTCTGGCGCCGGCGGGTCGCTCTCGTGCCGCAGTTCCACGACAACCATCTGTTCGCGGCGCCGCTCGCGTTCAACCTGCTCCTCGGCCGGGCCTGGCCCCCGGCACCGGACGACTTCGACGAGGCTTTCGAACTCTGCTCGGAACTCGGACTCTCCGGCCTCATCGAACGGATGCCACTCGGCTTGCTGCAGCCGGTCGGCGAGGGCGGCTGGCGACTTTCGCACGGCGAACGCGGTCGCGTCTTCGTGGCCCGCGCCCTGTTGCAATCCGCCGACATCGTTCTGCTCGACGAGAGCTTCGCCGGGCTCGATCCGGAGACCGCCGGGGTGGCGCTCGCCGCGGCGGAGCGCAGGTCGCGTTCGCTGCTCGTCGTGGCGCACTCCTGAACCGGCCCGCTCAGCGCACTGTGGCCGCGCCCCTCCAGCGTCCACTCGCGAGCCACTCGGCGGCGAGGCCGGCACCCGCGCCCGGCCGCACCGGAGGCCGGCGATGGGCGAGAACGTCCGGCAGGCGCTCGACCCAGCTCCCGCTTTCGAGCTCGCGGCCCGTGATCGGCCAGGCCGGCAACCGCTCTTCGACGAACGCCTGCAGCACCGTCGACTCCCGGAAGCCGGCGCGTTCGACGAACAGCATCCGGCTGCCGGCGGCGACCGCTTCGGCGACGGTCGAGTAGCCGAGCTTGCCGACGACGAGATCCGCTGCGGCCACGAGGTCCGGATGGTGGACCGGAGAGCGATGCGGCAGCAGGCGGAGGTTTCCTTCGCACTGCTCGGCGGACCGCGCTCCCGGCAGGACGAACGTCGCGCCTGGCGTGCGGGAGAGCGGCGCGAGATTCGCGAGCCGGTGCTCGACGCCACCGAAGCTCACCAGCACCAGCGCGTCGCCGGGCGGAAGACCCAGTCGATCGCGCACCGCCTGTCGCCCCATCCGCGGCAGACGCGCGACTGGCGGCACCGCGATCGCGCCCGGCGCGACGCGACAGCAGGGTTCGAGCTGCAGGTGAAGATCGGCGCCGGCGCATTTCGCCGCCAGGCGCTCGACCCACTCCGCAAACCGCGGCTCGGCCGCCGTCAGCGGCTCGTAGATCCAGTCCCAGGTGAAGTTCTCGATCAGCGCCTTGGGGAGCCCGGCGGCGCGGGCGACGTCGAGGCCGAAAGGAGCGATGTCGGCCACCACGGCGGCGGCGCCGTCGGCACGGATGGCGCTCGCGACCTCGCCGATCCGGTGCCGCTCCGCGTCCTCCCAGAAGCCTGCGAGCGCCGCGAGCGAGGCCGGCAGATCCTCCTCGACCGGGCTGCGCTGGACGAGCCCGACGTCGCAGCGCAGCTCGCGATAGCGGTACGGCACGGTCAGAGACTCGGCAAAGAACCACTCCGGGACGCTGGTCCAGAGATCGACTTCGATCGCCTTCGACCGCCTGCCCAGAGCCTCGACGATCGCCGCGCTGCGTGCAGCGTGGCCGAAGCCGTGCGGAGAGACGAACCAGGCGAATCGCAGGGGGGATGGCACGAACGAAAGTCTAGCGTCCGGCTGTCGCCGGCGACGGGTTTCCGGCGACGCTTCGCTCCGCGCGCTTCTTGCGCTATCCTCCGGGCAAGCCGCGCCTCTTCGGAGGCCTTCGCCGGAACCGCCCCGACACGTATGACGGAGTCCCGCATGTCCGAGCTCGAGAACAGCCCCATCACGCCCGATTCGTCCGACGCCCGGGAAACCGGCGCCGATACCGCTTCGCCCACCCTCGACGCGACGCCGGCGACGCCGGACGCGAGCGCCGAGCCGCAGCCGTCCGAGGCCGTCGCCGCCGACGCCGACGCCGGCGCTCCGGCCGGTGAGGCGCCGGCCCAGGCCGCAGCGCCGCGCGCCAAGAAGGCGGGGGCGCGCCCGAAGGGCGAGAAGGGCGACCGCAAGCCGCGCGACAAGCGCCACCGCCCCGCCGGCAAGTCGGTCGACGAGTTCGTCCAGCCGACGCCGGAAGAGCTCGCCCTCGTGCCGAGCGAGATCGTGCAGACGGCGATCGCCAACCAGGCGTACGTCGAAGGCAAGGTGATCGGCTGGAACCAGGGCGGCTTCCACGTCGTGGTGGACGGCATCACCTCCTTCTGCCCGCGCTCGTCGATGGAATTGGGCGCGCCGAAGGAGCCGGCGCAGTATCTCGACCAGAGCTTCCTTTTCCGCGTCCTGCGCGTCGAGGAGAAGGGGCACCGGCTGGTGGTCTCGCACGCCGCGGTGCTGCGCGACGAGCGCGCCCACAAGACGGCCGAGTCGCGCGCGGCGCTCTCGGTCGGCGCGACGGTCACCGGCAAGGTGATCTCGCTCACCGATTTCGGAGCCTTCGTCGACTTGGGCGGCATCGAGGGGCTGATCCACGTCTCCGAGCTCAAGCGCACGCGCGTCACCCATCCGAACGAGGTGCTCAAGGTCGGCGACGAAGTCACCGCGAAGATCATCAAGCTGCCGAAGGGCGGCGATCGCGTGTCGCTGTCGACGAAGGCGCTCGAACCCGATCCGTGGGACGGGATCGCGGCGCAGTTCGCCAATGGCAGCAAGTTCACCGGCAAGGTCATGCGCAAGTCCGAGTTCGGCTGGTTCATCGAGCTCGCGCCCGGCGTCGAGGGGCTGCTGCACGTTTCGCAGCTCGCGCCGGGCATGAAGGCCGAGGATCCCAAGCTCGCTCCCGGCGAGACCCTCGAAGGCTGGGTGCGCGAGGTCGAGCCGGCGCGCCGCCGCATCTCGCTGGCGCTGCGTGAAACGCCGCAGGGCAACCCCTGGGAGGGCGTCGAGAGCAAGTATCCCGAGGGCGCCAAGGTCACCGGGACGGTCGAGAAGATCGAGAAGTTCGGCGCCTTCATCCTGCTCGAGCCCGGCCTCACCGGGCTGCTGCCGGCGTCCGAGATGGGCCTGCCCAAGGGCGCCAACATCGGCCGCACCTACGGCGTCGGCAAGAAGGTGACGCTCCAGGTCGCCCAGGTCGACGGCCGCAAGAAGCGCATCTCGCTCACCATCGAAGGCAAGACCCTCGAGGGCTCGAAGTCGGACTACCAGACCTTCCTCAAGCAGTCGAAGAAGGCCACCGGCATGGGCGCCCTCGCCGCCGCCCTGCAGCGCATCCAGAAGTCCGCCGACTAGAGCCGCGATCGCGGGCCGGCGAAACGACTCTCAGGCCCGGAGGGAGCGCGTAGAGATCGCTTTTTTCGGGCCCGGGTTGTTCCAAGCGTCTTCGAGGGTGTCGCTCCCGGCCTCTCGGACTCGGAGGCGGGAGAAGTCGCTACAACCTCTGTCTTTGCGCATTCGATTGCAGGTCGACGGGACTTCGTGAGAGAAACTCCCCACCCTCGAGGCCGCGCAGCCATACAGACTTGCTTTCCTCGCCGAGGTTCATCGGATAAGAAAAGTACAAGCCCGTCTCGCCAGGCGTCCGCGGATGCCTCAGTTCCAAGGCCCTCCTTCCGAACTCATTTACGTGGGAGTTCCTCCAGAACCCCTCGGTCAGGACCAGGTTCCACTCGGAAGTTGAGAGAGTGAGTCATGAAACAGGAACCAGCTCCTTGAAGAGCAGGAAGAAGGGCGAAAGCGAACGGTCGCGAGGTTCAGGCGTACGTCACGTTCGTCGAAAGCCCTTCGCGAGTCGCCGGGCACGCAGGATGGGCAGAGCACGCGAGGAGCATGTACAGGCGGCGCTGGTGCACCACCGCGCAAGAGCAGCAACGCAAGAATGCTGAGCGTCCAGTGTATGCTATTCCCCCTCTCCCCAGACAGTGTCCATCACGACAACCGGGAGCGAACGGGTCGGCGATGGTTGAGTGCCTTAGCTGCGAAATTGCTCGCCGGCCTCCCCGCAGCCCACCGCGAGATCCAAACCTGCCACCTTCTCCGGGATTCGCGTCTGCGATTGGGCCCTCAAGGGCGCTTGCGAACCCTGCGACCACGTCGAAGAAGCAAGACCATCGGTTTCAGGACCGCTCGCACTAGAGAGAAGCGCCTCTCAAATGCCTTGCCTACTAGCACACCCCTCCAATACTCCGCCTGCTCCTCGCTCGAACCATGCCGTGGTTCCACCTCCAGGCGAACATGGTGGCCAACCTCGTGAAAGATTACGCTCGCCAAGAAGAGGTCGCGAATGACTGGAAGTCGGCGCCAAGGGGCTATTCGAGGATCCTGAATTCGATCTGCAAACAACTCGATCCACGCCCGGGAATGAGTCGTTCGCCGGTAGTAACGGGCCAGAACTCGTCCCTTCTTCTCGTCCGCTAGCTTCCTAATCTCCCTGACAGGGAGGTCACTTGCGTTGAGAATGACCACTTTGTGGAGCCCAGCCAGGTACTTTGCCGGCACAGATGAAAGCAAGCGGCGCGTCCGGGCCGCGAGTCGTTGGAGCGAGGGGTCCTCAGTCGAGTATTGGAATTCGGGGAGTCTTAGAGAATCTGTCATCACAAGATGTCACCAAGCCACCTGCCGATCTCCTCGATCGCATCGCCCCAAGCTTCCCAGCCTTCTTTCCGTCCCGCCTTGTCACGCATCTCTTCGGGTGTCAGCGGCTCGAAGGGATCGCCCGGCTCAGCTGGCTCTACCACCGGCAGTGGTGATGGGTCGTTGTAACACTCTCTCGGGCGGGGCCCGCGCCGACCTGGCGACGATGGATAGTCGCGAGGCCCGCGATACTCGATCGGCTCTCCTGGTTCGATTATGGTCGGACCTGTCGGCACAAGTGGGGGGAGTCCGTTCCACCAGTCTCTGAAACTGCGAGTCCCATCGTTCAGTCGCTGCTGAACTCCAGGGTCTGTGAGGACTGCGTGTGTGACGAGAATGAGTGCGACCCCCTCCACTGCGAGAATCCCAAGGGCGGCAGCAGGGTGCCTTCCGTTTCGATCCAGAAGGTTGATCGGATCAGCGAACGCATACTCGTAGAGATTGGCTGAGCCACCGCGGAAGCGGCTCGCGTCCTTACTGGACCACCTTCCCGCAGCTGGATCCAGGTCGCGCGCGCCCAAGCGAGACAGGGGCAGGTCTGGTTCGGACAGTGAGCCCGCATAGCCGAAGGGGATCCACCCAGGATTCGAGTCTGCAGTGACGACACCCCACTCGTCGTAGTCGAGCCTCTGCTCAATGGCTCCGGTCGCGGCATTGATGGCCAATCGTGGACTTCCTAGATGATCATGGAGAATCCGGTAATTAGCTCCCCCTCGGACGATGTAGTCCGGCACATTCAGTTGCGTCGCGTAGACGAATCGGCTCACCGGATCGCCACTGCCATCGAGGGCGGCGATCGGAGAGAGTTGACCTTGCCAGAGAAATCCCTGCGTCAGGGAGCCATTGACCGCCTTGCCAATCCGGCGGTTCCTGACATCGATGATGTAGTCGAGCTCGGTGCCCGTCGGGAGAGTCGCGTGGAGTAGATTCCCGAAGGCGTCATAGCCAAAGCCCGTGACATCGGCACCATCGGTCTTCGTCGCTATCTCCCCATTGGCGGTGTAGGTGTAGCTCGCTCCGGCATAAGTGAGCATCCGGTCCTGATCGTCGTAGGTGCCTGTCTCGGTCCCGCCGGGCGTGGTCTTCGAAAGGCGGTTGCCGTTCGAGTCGTAGTCGTAGTCGGCTTCGAGGATGCCGTCGATGGTGACGGTGTCGAGCCTTCCGGCGGGGTCGTAGGCGTAGTCGTAGGTCTTCGTGACGCCTTGGATCATCTCGACTTTGGTCGTGATCCTCCCCAGCTTGTCGCGTGTGTAGGTGGTCGTGTAGATCGGGGTGCCGGAGACTTCGGCGCTCATCGTCGCGAGCTCGCCGAACGGGGAGTAGGTGTAGCTCGTCGTGACGACCCCCAGCATCGTGCCGGTGAGGAACCCCGTCTGAGGGTCTCGCGTGAGCGACATGTCGCCGGCCTGGATCAGCAGGCCGTCGTCGTCGTAGGTGTAGCTCACCGGATTCTCGCCGTTCACCGAGATCGAAGCGAGCCGGAAGTCGCTGTCGTAGGTGCGCTCGACCGAACCGTTGACCTCTCCACTCCATGTTGTCGAGGTCACCAGCGGCCCGTCCATCGTGTAGGAAAGCGTGTTCCCTTCCGGCGTTTCCATCGAGGAGACGTGCCCGGTCACCGGGTCGTAGGTGACCGTCGCGACTCCCCGCGGCGTGGTGATCGACGTCAATCTCTGCGCGCTGTCGTAGCCGAGAGCGATCGTCTGCCCGTCCGGGCGCGTGATCAGCGTCGGCTTGCGGTCGAGGTTGTATTCGTAGGTCGTCTCCGGCGGCCCCTGGCCGACTCCCGGCGGAGAATACTCTTCGGTCAAGTCGACCGGAGTGTAGGAGAAACCGTGCGCAGGCTTTCCGGGCGGCGTAAGCGAGGTGAGGTTGCCCTTGGGATCCCAGGTGAAGCCGACGGTTCGCCCTCCCGGAAGCGTCTGACTCAGGACCCGGTTCGCGCCGTCATAGGTGAAAGCGACCTGCCGCAGGAGCGGGTCGGTGATCGAAGCGACGCGCCCGAGCGGGTCGTAGTCGAACTCGACTCTGCGCTCGTCGGCTCCCGCGCCGCGCACGATCGACTCGAGTCGACCGCGAGAGTCGTAGGCGAAGCTCGTCGGGAGGAGGTTCGCAGCCTGAACTTCCGTCGGGCGACCGAGTGGGTCCGTGACGGTCCGGCTCTGGCGCCCGAGCGGGCTCTCCATCAGCCACTCGCGAAGAGCGGCCTCGTAAGTCGACGTATACGTCCTACCGTTGACCACGGTCGTCCGTTGCCGCGTCGCGAGGCTAAAGGGATCGGCTTCCTTGACCGTCGCTTCCTCCGTTGTTTGAGCCATCGAGAGCAGCCCGCCGGGAGTCGAGAGGATCTGCTCGACTGGCCCTCCGGCTTGCGCTCCCCAAACCGGGTCGACCCCGTTCCTGCGGCGGCTCACCGAACCGTCCGGATTGACCGTCGTCCTCGTGCCGTCATTGCCGTCCACGGTGTAGGTCTGGAGCGTCTGCCCCATGTCGGCGACGACAGTGTGCCAGCGATTTCGCCCGTTGCGCCAACGCCAGACGGTGAACTTCTCGACCCGATTCTCCGGGCTGCTGTACTTCACGGTGTATTGGGGAAAGAAGCGATTCGGTTCGAGCATGAGCCGAGTGAGGCTCTTCTCGCCAGAAACTGCGTCCGTCTCGCCGCTGGCACGGCCTACACCATTGAAGGAGAACGTCGTTGCGTGCCCGTTCGGATCCGTGAAGCTCGTCAAGAGACCCAAGAGGCTCATCTCGGCTGCCCAGGAATGGCCCTCCTCGTTCTCGACCGCTTGGAGGTAGCCATTCGCGTCCAGCGTCACGCTCGTCGATTGACCGTATGGCCCGACGATGGTCGTGGGATCCCCATTTGGTGCCCGAACGACGCTTGTGACATTGCCGCTCCCGTCGGTGATCGTCGACAAGTAGCCTGCGGCGGTATATCCGAACTCCAGGAGCGTCGCTCCGGTCAGGCCGTTCCGCGTCCGCAGGTGCCGCCCCTCTTCGTCGAAGATGAACACTTGCGAACCGTCGCCGTTCGGGATGCGAAACTCGTTCAGCGCTGTCAGCGGACGCGGTCCTCCGACCCGCAGCACCGAATGTGCGCCTCGATCGGACACGAGAACTTCACCTTCGAGTCCGAGTGCGATCCCACCCAGATCAGAAAGATAGACTTGAAGCGCGAGGTCCCCCGGCAGGGAACCGCCTGGGTTCTCCCCGACACCGGCGATTGTGTCGATGAGTCCGGAAGCCGTCACGCGCCGAACACGTTGGTTGCCAGCGTCCGCGATCCAGAAGCTGCCGTCGCTCCGAGCAGCGACGCTCACGGGACTTGTGAGCGCGGCACTTGTAGCCGGGCCTCCATCGCCGGAGAATCCTGAAGCGGAAGAACCCGCGACGGTGCGGATGATGCCCGAGGGCGCCACCGAGCGAATTCGGTTGTTGGCGCTATCGGCGATCAGCAGCTCGCCCGATGCCATCAAGGAAAGCCCGCTGGGAGATGCGAGTTCCGCCAGCCTCGCCGGGCCTCCATCTCCCGAGTATCCAAAGTCGCCGGTGCCTACGGGCGTCGTGATGATTCCGTCAGTTCCGACATGGCGGATCCGATTGGCGTCGCGCTCGGCGACGTAGAAGCCGCCTCCCGGGAGGCCAGCGACTGCGACGGCGCCGTAGAGACGGTAGTCCGTCGCCGAGCAATCGTCACACTCACCAAGCTCTGAGAGCGACCCCGGAAGGTAGCAGATCCCAGCTACGGTCTCGATCGACTCATCTTCGTTGAGGCGCCTCACGCATCGTGAATCGGCAATGAGCAGGCGACCCCTCGAGTCGATCCCTACGCCCGCCGGGAAGACGAGGGGAGCCTGCGTCGCCGGGCCGCCTTCGCCGCAGCCCTCTACTTCGCAAGTGCTCCCAGTCCCCGCGACGGTGGCGATCGTCCCGTCAGGCGAAACGCGGCGGACTCGAAACGCATCCGGGTCAGCAATGTAGACGCTTCCGTCCATGCCGACCGCAAGTTGATCTGGGCCTTCGAGCGTCGCGAGCTCCGCCGGCCCACCGTCTCCCGAGCTGCCAGGATCCCCGTCGCCCGCGAAGCGCGGAGCTACCACTCCGGCGTCCCTCGCGAACCGCCGCGATCCATCGCCCGTGAGCAGCGTCCGAGTGCGCGGGTTGTACCGGTGATGGACATCGAAAGACCACCCACCCAGCTTCTCGCCCTTGATGTCCCAGCTCCCTGTCAACAGACCAGCGATCTCACCGAAGTCGAACCGTTTGGTTCGCGAAAGAATGACCTCACGCGGACTGCCCCAGGAGCCAGGGTACGAAGTGCCTGGGCCGGAGATCTTCGCGAAGGCGGCTGTCCACGACTCCTTCGTCGAGTAGTAAACCAAGCGATAGATGTACTGGACGGTGATCCAACCCGGAGTTTCGCTGTGCAGTGGCCTACCGAAGCGATCGTTCGCGTCCCAGGCGATCGCTAGCGTCTGGTTCGGAGACGGATTCTCGAAGGTCGCTCCAAAGTTCCTCCCGGCGAAGACGCCGGTTGCCCTCACTCGGATGAGATTCACCGGTATCGAGGCGCCGGTCACGCGCATCTCGATCTGATTGGGGAAGACTCGACCTCTGACCCGGTCGCTCGAGTAGTGCAGCCCGAACGGCACGCCCGTGAGCCGAAGCGACTCACCGAGCACTTGGTTCTCGCACTCGAGGACCGAGCCGAACTTCAGACATGGATCCCACTCCTCCGGCGCTCCGTCGTCCGGGTTGGAGTCTGGCAACGGGTCTGGCGGCTGCGGCGGAAAGGGGCCTTGATCCGGGTCAGGAGTGAACTGGGGGTCAGGTGGCGGCACGGCGTCGTCCGGCGGGCCGTAGGGGATGTTGAAATCCCACGGAGTGAAATGATCGACCCGCACGCGCCACAGCTCCTGGCCGGGCTCATAAAGGAGGGCGAGCCTTGCGAGCTCGGCCTCAGATATGCCGAGATTGTCGAGCTCAGTTGGCTCGGCCGGGATTCCCAACCCCTGGATGTCGATGCTCGCGAGTCCGCCACTCTCGCCCAGCACCTTGATGACGAGTCCGTTCGGCGCCGGTACCCACTCGGCCCGTAGGCGATCGAAATAGCCCGCCGGAATCGGATCCCCTACCGGGAAACCGAGGAAGTTCTCTACGTAGACCGAAACCGATTCGCTCAGGGCGACTGAGACAGCTCCTGAGGCCATCGCCTCATCGGCCGAAAGCTCGACGGCGTAGGTATAGGCGGTATTGTCCGCCAATGGCGCGGGCATGGCGAGTAGTCCGCGCTCTCCGACCGTGTACTCAGTGGCTCGGACCCGGATCGAGCCAACCGGGACGGTCGAACCGTCTTCCATCACAAGCTCTGCAGTTGTCCCGGCTGGAAAGATCAGCGTCGCCTGGCGAGAGCCCGCGGAGTCGGTTTCAACTTCGCCCCGAGCCACCTGCATCTCGGTGGCGTTCGAGGCGACGACGGTCACCTCCGGGTCTACTTTCAGGAGTACGACATCATCGGCGATGCCGTAGTCCAAGGCAGGAGCCTCGACAGTCCTGAAGACCGGCAAGAAACCGTGCTTCTCGAACTTGAGATTCACGGCGCCCCCTCCGTTCACGGCGAGGTCGAATACCCCGTCCGCTCGCGAGTAGGTGAATCCGAACTGAGGCTCCTCGAACACTCTTACTACTACGCCTCGGAGGGGAGAACCATCGCCCTGAAGTACTCGCCCTCGCAAGAAGGACGCTCGCTTGGAGTCGATCGAACCTGGAACGACGTTGACCTGAACGGGGTCGCTCGCCTCCCAGAGAAAGCGGTTCGCCTTGAAGATATTGGCCGCGACGGTGGCGTCGTAGGGCTGTGCGATCACTGCTGGATCAGGTGGCAGGCTAGAACCGGGCGGTTCACCAACCGCTTGGTCCCACTCGGTGAGGTTCCCCGATTCGAATCCGTCGGAGAAAATGAGCTCCAGACCGCCGAGGGCCGCGGGGCGGGTTTGAGCGAAGGTCAAGGAGGAAACCCACGAGAGAACGAGGGAAAGCGCTCCAACATAGCCTCTGGTCACCAAGAAGACCCCCTCCAACGTCGACATAGGTCCAATTTCGCCTGCGAGTATCACACGCGGCGCCCGCCCGTCCCGCACGACTCGAAATGCGACGCGCTCCCCGGCTCGCGTCCTGGCAGGACCGAGCCATCGGGTGCGATCGCCTGGTGCTAACATTTTTTGTTCTGTGATGGCTTCTCCAGGTACGTCGGACCCTTCTGGCGGACGCGGGATCGATCCGCGGCTCAAGCGGCGGTTGCTTGCCGGGGCGGTCGACGACAACGTGCGCGCGATCCAGAATCTGCCGCGGCGCAAGCTCTACCAGCGCCCCCCGATCACCCGCTGGGTGCTGTTCGGGCTCGCCGGAGTGGCCACCCTCGCCGCCGGCTCCTGGGCGATCTGGTTCCGGCCGCAGCCCGCTCAGCCGGCGCCGCCCGTCCTCGCCGTGAACGCCCCGATCGCGCCGCGCGCGGAGTCGAACGGGCCGGCGTCGACGAGCTCCCCGGCGGGGGCCCCTGCCCTCGACCTCTCCGCCCTGCCGCCGGTCGAAGGATCGCTGCCCGATCCCGCCTCCTCCGGCGAGGCCGTGCCGACCCGGCTGGCGGCAGGCGTCTTCCCCGTCGCCGTCCGCCGGATCGTCCTCGACCCCGGCCACGGCGGCGGCGACGACGGCACCCGCACGCCGCTCGGCCTGACCGAGAAAGTCCTCACCCTCGACATCGCCCAGCGCCTGGCGCTGCTCCTCATGGGAGCAGGCTTCGAAGTCAGGATGACGCGCGACGTCGACAGCAAGCTCTACCTGCGCGACCGCGTCCGGTTCGCCAACCGGGAACACGCCGATCTCTTCGTCTCGATCCACCTCAACTGGCTGAAGGACGGGCGCGCCAACCGCGGCATCGAGACCTACTATCTCGGCCCCTCCGACGATCCGTTCATCATCGAGCTGGCGAGCGCCGAGAACCGCGAATCGGGCTATTCGCGCTCCGACGTGCGGCAGCTCCTCGACGGGATCTACAGCGACCTGCGCCAGCAGGAGTCGCGCCGTCTGGCGGCCGCGGTGCAGCGCCGCCTGGTGGGAGCGGTCCGCGAGGTCAGCCACGAGGTGCGCGACCGCGGCGTGCGCTCGGCGCCGTTCCTCGTGCTCGTCGAGACCGAGATGCCGGCGATCCTGGCCGAGGTCGCGTCGTTGTCGAGCCCGGAGGAGGCGCGCCTGCTCACCCAGTCGGACTACCGCGACCGCCTGGCCCGCGCGCTTTTCGACGGAATTCGGGCATACTCTGGAGCCACGGAACAACTGGCAGGCAGATAGGGGATTCGATGAGCGCCAAAGAAAAGTACCTTTCCGTCGGGATCGACCTCGGAACCTCCCAGAGTGCGATCTCCACCTCGAACGGCGGCCATTTCGTGGTCGACAGCTACGTCGGCTGGCCGGTCGACATGGTCGCCCGCAAGGTGGTCAAGAAGGGGGTGCTGATCGGCGCCGAAGCGATCGAGAACCGCAGCCTTCTCGACCTGCACCGCCCGCTCGAACAGGGCCTGATCAAAGAGGGTTCGGAGAAGGACATCGCCGCGGTGAAGGAGATCCTCGGCCACCTCATCGGTCTCGCGACCTCGGAGGGCGGCAACGGGGAGGAGAAGGGCGCCCGCGTGCGCGCCGTGGTCGGCGTGCCGGCGGAGACCCTGCGGGTCAACAAGCAGCAGCTGCGGCAGGTCATGAAGGGGATGGTCGAAGGCCTGATCATCGTCTCCGAACCGTTCGCGGTCGCCTACGGTCTCGAAGCGCTGCTGCACACGCTGATCGTCGACATCGGCGCCGGAACCACCGACTTCTGCGTCATGAAGGGGCACTATCCGACCGAGGAGGACCAGCGCACCCTGACGCGCGCCGGCGACTCGGTCGACGACCTGCTGTCGAAGCTCATCGCCGAGCGCCACCCCGGCATCCAGTTCTCGCAGCACATGGTGCGCAGCTGGAAGGAAGAGTTCGGCTTCGTCGGCGACCAGAAGGAGAAGGTGGTGGTCTCCGCCCCCTCCCAGGGCAAGGCGCAGAAGGTGGACATCACCGACGAGATGCGCCTCGCCTGCGAGAGCCTGGTGGCGCCGTTTTCCGAGACCATGCTCGACCTGCTCGCGGCCGTCGAGCCGGAGTACCAGGAGCGGGTGCGCAAGAACGTCATTCTCTCCGGCCGCGGTTCGCGCATCCGCGGGCTCGCCGGCGCGCTCGAAAAGAGCCTCGCCGAGGTCGGCGGCGGCAAGGTCACGATCGTCGAGGATCCGGTCTTCGCCGGCTCGAACGGTGGCCTGGCGATCGCGCTCGACGCCGACGAAGCGGACTGGGAAAAGCTTTCGGCATAAACTAGACCGTGCCCATGGAGTCCGACGACAACGTTTCTGGCGAGTTCCAACGCTCGACCCGCATGCCGCTCGATGCGGTCGTGCGCCTGCATTTTCAAGGCACGGTGGCCTATCAGAACGGCTTCGCGGCCAACGTCTCGGCGACCGGCATGTTCGTCAAGCACCCGGCGCCGCCGCCACTCGGCACGCAGCTGGTGTTCGAGTTCAACCTCGGCGCGGAGCGCAAGCCCGTCCAGGGGGCCGGCGAAGTGGTCTGGGTGCGCGACAAGTACCTCGGGCCCGGCCAGCCTGCGGGCGTAGGCATCCGCTTCCTGCAGCTCGACAGCCAGAGCCGCGATCACATCGCCGAGGCGCTGTTCGAGTACCTCGAACAGTCGCTCACCGAGGACTCGCTGCTCGACTCGAGCGGCTACTCCTTCGCCACCGAGCCAGCACCCGCACCGACCGCGGTAGCGGAGAGCTTTGCTCCCGCGGCGCCTGCCTCGAGCGTTGCGAGCGCTCCGCCGGACTTCGGCGACATCTACAGCGATGCCGACGCCGCACCGCAGTCCGCCGCCGAAGCGATCGACTTTTCCGCTCTGGAGCGCCTGCCTTCCCGCCCCTCTCCCGCGGCGGATTTCGGCCCGGCCTCCGGCCTGCCCACGGCCGCTCCACTGGCCGCTTCGGGAGCCTCTCCCCTCGACGAGAGGCGAACGTTCTCGGTCTTCTCGCCGCTTGCCGAAGCCGACTCGCAGACCGCGGACATCGTTCGCGAAGCGATGCGCGAAGAGGTGCCGATCCCGATGATGGGGGCGGCCGCCTCGAGCGAGCGCGAGGGCACGCGCTCCTGGCTCTGGGTCCTGCTGGCGCTCGTCGTCCTCGGCGGCGGTGGTTTCCTCGCCTGGCAGCAGTGGGGTGCCGACTGGCTAGCCCGGCGCGGCGCCGTCGCTGAGAAGCCGGCAGCCCCCGCTCCGGAACCGGCGCCGGTGCGCCGACCCGAGCCGCTCAACGCCGTTCCCGGACCGGACACCACGCTCGCCGAGACCGTCGGCGTCGATCCGCAGGCCACTTCGCCGGCCGCCGCACCGCCGCAGGCGGCTCCGGCTGAGGCAGCGATCGAGGAGCCGTCCGATGTCGCTGCCGCCGCGAGCGAGAGCGCCCCCCCGGCCGCCGCGACGCCCGCCCTGGCCCAGGCCGCTGCCCCGGCCGCCGCAGCCGCGGCCGCAGATACTCCGCGACCGCCGGCCCCGGCGGTTGCGGGCACAGCGCGCGCCGCGCGACTCACCGGCATCGATTGGCGCGCCGGCGGCGACGCCGCGGGCGGCACCAGGCTGGTGCTGGTCGGAGACGGGCCCTTCGCCACCGGCTCCTTCAGCTACTCGGAGATCGGCGGCGAGAATCCGCGCGTTCTCATCAAGCTCAAAGGCATGGAGAGCCCCTACCGCGGTCCGGCGCCGCGCGCTCCCCAGAACGGCGGAGCGCTGGTGCGCGGGGTGCGCACCGGCTTCCATGTCACATCGAGTGGCAACGAGATCCACGTCGTGGTGGATCTCGCCAAGCGCGGCGCCAAGGTCGTGAGCCTCGCGCCCGAAGCCGCCGGCCTCGCCCTCACCCTCGCCCCCTGAGTCCGGGCAGGCGGTCAGAGCCGCCCGCCCAGCAACTTCCGATCAACCGCTGCCGATCAGCCGATCGAGCCGAAGACCGGCAGCGCCACGCCGTTGACGGCGCGCGCCAGCGGCGACGCCAGAAAGAGCATCGCATCGGCGAGCGCCTGGGGATCGACCCAGTGGTTCGGGTCCGCGTCCGGCATGGCATGGCGATTGGCCGGCGTGTCGAGCGTGCCCGGGAGCACGGCGTTGACCCGCACGCCCTCGCGCCCGAGCTCGGCCGCCAGGCTCTCGGTCAAACGCACGACGGCGGTCTTGGCCACGCTGTAGGCCGCTGCGCCGGCGTCTCCGCCGAGCGCCGCTCGTGACCCGACATTGACCATCGCACCGTGCCCGTGGCGCCGCATCGCCGGAGCAACAGCGCGGCAGAAATGCAGCACCGACAGGAAGTTCGCCTCCCAGAGCATCGCCCACGTCGAATCGGGCGTCTCCTCGACGGTCTCTCCGCCACGGTAGGCGCCGGCGATGTTGATCAGCAGGTCGATGCGGCCGAAGCGCTCGAGGATCTCCGCTGCGCTTCGCGTAACGCCGTCGGCATCGGCGAGATCACAGGCATGAAATGACAGCCGGTCGGCGGCGGCGTCGCTCTCCGGCCAGAGAGCCTGCAGGCGCGCGGTGTCGCGATCGACCAGCGCCAGCGAAGCGCCCGCCGCGTAAAGGCGGCGGGCGACGATCCCCCCCAGGGCGCCAGAGGCTCCGGTGACGACGGCCACGCGATCGGAGAAGTCGAACATCCTGCGGCTCCCTTCTGCCCGGACTCCGCCGGGCGCTCGGTCGATCGTCGCCCGCGGCGGCGGCCTACTTGGCGGTGGCCAGCGGCAGCCGGACTTCGGTCCGGATCCAGCGCAGCACCAGGTCGGCGCCGCTGGCGGTCTTCTCGAACTCGATCGTCAACTGATCGACCTCGTTGGCGACGGCGAGCTGCGTCGCCTTGGCTTCGACGACCAGCACGTCGTTCTTCGGCAGGTCGGCGGGGGTGAACTTCTCGGCCACGCGGTCGTAGTAGCCCGTGCCGTCGAGTCCGAGGAGCGAATTGAAATGAAACTTCCAGCTCTCGTCGCCGGGGGTGGTGAACAGCGAATAGGTGCCCGCGGCGAGTTTCTTGCCGGCGACGAGCACGTCCTTCGTCACCGTGACCTCGGTGGCCTCGTTGGCTCCCGTACGCCAGACCTCGCCGAACGGTACGACCGCGCCGCTCTCCTTGGTGCCGAAGATGTTGTCGCGCTCGCGCTTGTACGGCTGGCCATAGGTGACCTTGACATAGGCGTCGCCGAGCATCGTCCGCGACATGCCGAGCGGGCTCTTGCGGCGCGACGGGTGGAGATCCTGGGCGGCGGCGAAGCTCGGCGCGAGCGCCGAGACGGCGGCGGCGACGGCGGCGGCGGTCAAGAGGTAGCGGTGTCGTCGGGTCATCGTGGAGTCTCCTGGGTTTCGATGCCTGCGGTGGAGCGGCGGTTTCGCGCCGCGGGAGCCGGAGACTCTATCAACCGGCGCTGCGTTCCGCCGGCTCCGCCCCCTTTCGGGTCGCCAGGCGTGGCAGCCAGAGCGGCAGCCAGAGAACCGCGAGGTCGCTGCCGCTACGCGCCAGCACGAGCAGGATGGCCGCCACGCCGCGCGCTCCAGCGTCGCCCAGGAACTCGCTGACGAAGCCGGCGAGGAAGACGCCGACGAACGCGAAGATCACGAACAGAACGAAGAAGAGCGCGGCCTGCACGGTACCGGCGGAGACGAAGGTCCGGCCCTCGCGGCGCGCCGCGAGCAGGTCGAAGACGAACTCGACGAGCACCAGCGCGAGGTAGACCAGCGTGCCGACGCCCGGTTGGCCAAGGAGCGACCCGGCGGAGGCGCCGAAGGCGTCGCCGCCGCTCACCCGCTCGAGCTCCCGCCCGGCGAAAACCAGGGCGGCCAGCGTGACCACCAGCCAGGCCAGCTGGAAGAACAGCGAGGTCCGCCGGTGAAGCTCCGGGTCGAACTGCCGGCCCGGCGTGAAGCGGTCGCCGAGGATGCCGAGGCGGATGCCGAGCAGGAACTCCGCGGCGAAGAAGGCGGTGAGCCAGCCGAGCGACCAGTCGAGGACCAGGACTCCGTGGAGGAGAAACCCGCCGCGCAGGATCGGCGCCGCGCTGCGCGGCAGGAGAATTCTCGGGTCCCTCTCGGGGCGGCGCGCGAGGTAGGCGAGGAAGAGGTCGGGGGCTTTCCTCTCGCGCCGGCGCTCCGCCCGCTTCGCAACTCGTTTCGCCATTCGTCCGAGCCTACCAAGTCGAGAGGCCGCGCCGAACCGTCCCGCCCCCCCGGACCTGAGCGCTGGCCTTTCCGTCCGGCGAAGATCGCGGCAGAATGCACGCATCGACAGGAGGATTGCCATGCAGCCCCGGACCCTCGTCACCTTCTCCCTGCTCTCCGCCCTCGCGCTCTCCGTGCTGCCGCTCGCGCCGGTCGCCGCGCAGTACGGAAACGACTCCCGCGAAGCCTGCCGCCGCGCCGCCAGCATTCTGGTGAACCAGGATGCGCGCTGGGACGACCAGCGGAGCGGCGCCCGCGGCATGACCGGCACGCTCAACTGGCGCGCCGCCGACGGCACCTACGGCAGCTGCTCGGTCGACAGCCGCGGCCGGATCTACGCCGTGCGCGTCGAGCGCTGGGGTTCGGTGTCGAACGGTATCGACGTCTGGCCGGGCTCCGGCTCCGGCGACTCGGTCCGCACGCTGCGCTGCGAGTCGGACCGCGATCGCCGCCGCGAGTGCGAAATCCCCTACGGCGCCGCGGTACGACTGATCGATCGGATGAGCGATGCCCCCTGCTCCTTCGGCCGCTCGTGGGGTTACAACCGGCGCGAGATCTGGGTCGACAACGGCTGCCGCGCCGTGTTCGAAGTGCGTTGGTAGGCGGTCCCGCGGAGGCTTCCCGCGACGCACGCAGGAAGCCCCCGCGCTAGCGGCGCGCCTGGAGAATCGCCCGCACCAGCTCGCCGCCGAGCGGCGGCGGGTCGATCTCGAGCTCGCGGCGCAACGCCTCGCGGCCGAGGTGGATCGTCTGCTCGTAGGTCGCGAGGTAGGCGGCGCACGAAGGGCAGAGGGCCATATGGCGGGCGAACTCGTGCGCCTCGTCGGAGGCGAGCTCGTGCGACAGGTAATCGAGCAGGAAAGTGATCACCTCTTCGCAGGTGAGGAACTCCTCGCCGCGCGCGCGGACGGTCTTGCCGATGCGGGATCTCATGCGTCCCCCTGTCTCAACTGCGGGTCGAGCAGCTCGCGCAGCGCCTGGCGCGCCCGGTGCAGGCGGATCTTCACCGCGTTCGGCGAGATCCCCAGAGCTTCCGCCACTTCTGCCGTGTCCAGCTCCTCGATGTCGCGCAGCAGCAGGACAGTGCGATAGGTGTCGGGCAGGCGGTCGATCGACGACCGCACCCGCTCGCGGATCTCGGAGCGTTCGAGCAGCAGGTCGGCGCTCTCGGGCCAGTCGCCGTAGGACACCGCCGAATGCCCATCGTCGAGGAACGTCGGCAGCAGCGGCTCGATCGACTCCTCCGGATGCGCCCGCCGGCTGCGCAGCTTCATCAGCGAAGCGTTCACCACGATGCGGTGCAGCCAGGTCCCGAGGCGGCTCTGCCCCGCGAAGCGCGGCAGGCCGCGGAAGGCGAGGAGAAAGGCCTCCTGGAGCGCATCACGCGCCTCTTCGTCGTTGCGCAGCATGCGCCGCGCCACGGCGAGCATCCGCCCGCCGTGCTCGTGCACCAGCCTTTCGTAAGCGCGGTCGTCGCCGCCGCGGAGCGCGGCGAGAAGCGTCTGCTCCTCGTACCCGCGCTCGACGGTGGCGCTTCCGGCCGCCACGTCTTCGTCCACGCTCGCTCCTAGTTACCGGCGAGGAGCCTCGGCCAATTCGCGTCGCCCTTGGCGACGTTGCCCCCGACGTCCGCCGCCCACTTCTTCTGCACGTCGAGACTGTAGTTCAAAAACAGCCTGCCGCCCTCGATCTTCCATGCCTCCGGGTCGATGTCGGCGGTATAGCCCTGGGAGACCGCCCAGGCGCAGTAGCCGCCGTACTGCGGCGCGTACTTCTCCGGCGCCTGCGCGAAGAGATCGCGGTGCGCGGCGGAGGCGAAACGCCAGGTGGCCCCGTTCCAGTCGAACGAATAGGCCTTGTCGCCCTCGACCGGCTTGCTGTCGGTGAAGTAGGCGACCGGATCCCAACCGTCGATCGCCACGCCGCCGAAGGTCGTCTGGTTGACCGGATCGAGGGCGGCAGCGGCGTCGCCGGTCAGCGCCCCGGCCAGAGCCAAAGCACACACAAGGGAAAAGCGGGTTCGCCAGCGCGTCATGTTCGGATCTCCTCGCAGTGGATTGGATGCGCGTCGGCGACGACGGTTTCATGCCCGGCAACGCTCGGCCCTCGAGATGCGAGCCAGGCGCACCTGTCATAGCCTTGGACCATGCCCAGCCCGGACCGCCACCGCCCCGCTCTCCTCTTTTCCCTCACGGGTCTTTTCGTGCTCCACCTTGCGAGCGCGCCGCCAGCCCGCGCGGCTGCCGCCAACCCCCTCGCCGCCGAGATCGATCGTCGCGCCGCAGCGGCCGAAGGCCGGCTGCTCGAGGACCGCCGCCACTTCCACCAGAACCCCGAGCTCTCGGGCCGCGAGGTCGAGACCGCCAAGTTCGTCACTGCGCGGCTGCGCGAGCTCGGCCTCGAGCCGCGCTCGATCGCCGGCACCGGCGTCACGGCGGTCATCGAGGGCAAGCTTTCCGGTCCGACGATCGCGCTGCGCGCCGACATGGACGCCTTGCCGGTGGCCGAGCAGGTCGATCTGCCCTGGAAGAGCACGGCCACGGGAACCTATGAAGGCAAGAGCGTGCCGGTGATGCATGCCTGCGGCCACGACACCCACACCGCGATGCTTCTCGCCGCCGCCGAGATCTTGGCCGGCCTGCGCGACCGCCTGCCGGGCAAGGTCGTGCTGCTCTTCCAGCCGGCCGAGGAGGGGGTGCCGGCCGGCGAAGGGATCGCCGGCGCCGAGCGCATGATCGCCGAAGGGGCGCTCGACTCGCCGAAGGTCGACGCCGTCTTCGGCATCCACGCCTTCGCCGGCCTGGAGAGCGGCGTCCTGGGCTATCGCCGAGGAGCCTTGATGGCTGCCGGCGACCGCTTCGAGATCGTCGTCCAGGGCAAGCAGGCGCACGGCTCGAAGCCCTGGGCCGGCGTGGATCCGATCGTCGCCGGGAGCGCCATCGTCGGCGCTCTCCAGACCCTGGTGTCGCGCGAAGCCGATCTCACGCACGAGCCGGTGGTCGTGACCATCGGCCAGTTCGACGCCGGGGTGCGCAACAACATCATCCCCGACCGCGCCCGACTGGTCGGCACGATGCGCACTTTCGACGAGGCGATGCGCGCCGACCTCGAGCGGCGCATGCAGCGGATGGTCGAAAACGTCGCCGCGGGCTATGGCGCCACCGCCAGACTGACCTTCGATCCCGGCTACCCGGTGACCGCCAACAACGCCGCGTTCGTCGACGAGCTGCTGCCGACGCTCGAGCGCGTCGCCCCCGGCCGGCTGCACGAGGTGGCGAAGATCACCGGCTCGGAGGACTTCTCGCTCTTCGCGAATCGGGTGCCGGGTGTCTTCCTCTTCCTCGGCGTGACGCCGAAGCCCGATCTCGCCACCGCAGCCAGCAACCACTCGCCGCTCTTCTACGTCGACGAAGCGGCGCTGCCGACCGGCGTCCGCGCCTATGCGCAGGTCGCTGCCGACTACCTCTTCGCGCATGCGAAGGCGAAAGGACACTGAATGCGCTCCCGACTCCTCCCCCTGCTGGCTCTCTGCGGCGCGACGCTCGCCGGTGCCGCCGAACCGTCCGACCCGGCATCGCCCCTCACCGCCGCCGAGAAGGCCGCACTGCTGGCAAAGACGGCGACGCTGCGTCTCGCCCCCGACCTCTCTCACCTGACGCCGGGCGAGCGGGCGGCGGTCGAGCATCTGCTCCAGGTCGGCGGCATCTTCCAGCGTCTCTATGAGGACGCCCGCCACCCGGCGGCGGAGCGCGAGCGCAACCGGCTGCTCGGCGAGCCACGAGCTCCGGGGAGCAAGGAGTCGGACGACGCGCTCCTCTTCCGGCTCTTCCAGGGCCCGATCGCGACGACCCTCGACAACCGCCGCGTGCCGTTCCTGCCGGTCGAAGCGGAGACGCCGGGCAAGAACGTCTATCCCGAAGGCATCACCGCCGCCGAGGTCGAGAGCTTCCTCGCCGCGCATCCGGAGGAGCGCGCCTCGATCCTCGACGACCGCACCGTGGTGCGGCGCGCCACCGCCGAGTCGCTGGCGGCGGACCTCGACTCGCTGCAGCGCGTACCGCTGGTCTCGGGCCTCCATCCGTTCCTGGCGGGAAAGCTCGGAGCGCTCGCGGAGAACCCCGATCCGCAGCGGCTGTATGCGGTGCCGCAGTCGGTCGCCTGGGCACGGCCGATGGTGACCGCGTATCTCGCGCTGCTCCATGCCGCCGACGCCGTCGAGGCGGACGACGCCGAGTTCGCCGGCTACCTGCGCAACCGCGGCCGCGACCTGCTGTCGAACGACTACGAGAGCGGCGACGCCGCCTGGGTGACCGGCCGCTTCGGCCGCCTGAACGCGCAGATCGGCACGTACGAGACCTACGACGACGCGCTCTTCGGAGTGAAGGCTTTCCCGTCGATGAGTCTGCTGCTGCGCGACGAAGCGGCGACCGCCGAGCTCGCGAAGTCGCTCGGCAGCCTGCAGACGATCGAGGACGCGCTCCCCTACGCGCCGCACAAGCGGGTGAGGAGCGAGATTCCGATCGGCGTTTACGAGATCATCGCCGACTTCGGCCAGGCGCGCGGCACGAACACCGCCACCAACCTGCCGAACGACCCGCTGCACTCACGTCGCTACGGCCGCATCATCCTGATGCGCAAGAACATCCTCAAGAACCCGGAGCTCTTCGGCAACGCCTCGCGGCGCTGGGAGGCGGCGATCGCGGAAGGCTCGCGCGCCGCGCTCGCCGCCGACTCGAGCTCGGGCGGCTTCCAGCGCACGCTCTGGCACGAGATCGGCCACTACCTCGGACCCGAAGTGACGCGCGACGGGCGCGGCCTCGACCAGGCGCTCCAGGGCTGGGCCGACACGGTCGAGGAGATGAAGGCCGACCTGGTCTCTCTCTTCGCCTTCGAACGCCTCGCCGAGGCGAAGCTCGCCTCCCCCGAGCGGCTCGCCGCGGTGCACGCGAGCGGCATCCTGCGCGTCTTGAACGACAACCGGCCGCGCCGCGACCAGCCGTACCAGCTGATGCAGCTGGTGCAGTTCAACTGGTTCCTCGACCAGGGCCTGCTGGCGGTCGACAGGGCGGGACGGCTGACGATTCACGAAGAGAAGTACGCCGCCACCGTCGCGAGCCTGTTGCGCGAGGCGCTCGCCCTGCAGCTCGCCGGCGACCCTGCGGCGACCGAGGCCTTCTTCACCCGCTGGACCGACTGGAAGCCCGACCTGCACGAGGCGATCGCCAAGCGCATGCGCGACGCCCAGACGACGCGCTACAACCTCGTCCGCTACGCCGCGCTCGGCGAGTAGGCGAGACCGAGCTTCAATCGCCACCTGAGAGCTGGAGCGAGCTCGTGGCCCAGGCGCCGGTGCTCTTCTCGATCACGAGAGCCCCGATGCCCGCTCGCCCCGCTGGCAGCTCGACTTCGTTGCGGTGACTCCAGCCGCCGGCACGGGCCTCGTCGAGCTCCGCGTGCGGGACGACGATCTCTATGGTTTCCTCGGGGCCTGGGGTAAGAGTTCCCGTGGCGTCGCTCACGGCGAGTTGGACGGTGAGAACCGCCTTGTCGGATGCACCCTCGAGAGAGGGCTCGAAATCTAGCTGGGCGAGCGGAATCCTGAACGTCACGAGAATCCTGCCGCCTTCGCCGTCACGTTCCGGGGCCATCGGAGTGGACTCGAGCTCCACGGGGAATGCTCCAGCGACGATTCCGCTGCGCGCCGCAGCCGCCAGGGCCGCTTGCCTCTCTTCCGACAATGAACGGCGGCGAAACGACGTGCGGTATCGCAGCGACGTACCGGGACGAGTCGTCGCGACGTAGATCTCGTGGGCGTCGAAACCCGCCTCCGGTCCGGTCGTGAATCCGAGTGAATAGCTCGCACTCCCGTCGAGCCCGATCGACTCGATTCTCTTCTTCAGGTCCGTGGAGACGGCGATCTTCGAGCCCCCGGTAGCATCCGCGAGGCTCGCGGCGTTCGCAGCCGATTCCGCGAGCGACTCGTCTTCGCGCGGCGCCGCCCCAAGGAACTCTCCCGAGGTGCGCATCTCCGGACTGGCCAGATCGCCGAAACCCGGGAGCGGATGCAGGGTGTACGTCGCGACACGGCGCTCTTGAAGCGTCTTCGCCAACCTCTCGAGGTCGGCGAGGACGGAGACGCCGTTCGAGAGTGGTGCACCAGCGTCGGACAGGAGCCTGCTTTCATATCTGCCCGTGACGCTACTCAAGAGATCTCGCAGGTATCTCTCAGGCTCCGCAGAGAATCCTTCAGTCGCGATCAGCAGCGTATTCGGCTCCGCGGCATCGGCGCCGCTCGTCACGAGATCTTGGATCATCGCGACGAAGGCTGCCTGCCGCGAGATCTCTTGGCTCTCCATCGCCAGGATCTGCGACACGATGAGGTCGACGTTGCCGCGGTTCGCTGAAAGCACCTCGTCCTTCATCTGCCGCCTCTCCAGTCGACGCAGCGTCCCACTTGCGCCGGCCCGAAGGACCCCGTCCAAGGCATGAAGGACTTCGCCCCTGCCCGACGTTCCCGGCGTGTGCAGCATCGGCGCGTCCGCGAAGGAGGCGACCACGAAGGTCCTTCCCGCAAAGCTTGGAGCCGAGACAAGGGCCCCGAAGCTCCCGATCAGCTGCTTCAACGTTCTCGCCTCCAGTGTCGCTCGATCGAAGACCAGGAAGACCTTCCCGCCAGACGCCGGCGAGGACCTCTGCGAATGGACCGGATGGAGCTCCTCGCTGCGGAGCTCGACTCCTCGTGGAGGGGAGAAGTAGTCGATCGGCCGAACCTTGCCGTCGACTTCAAGCCGGAAGTCGCCGCGTGAGAGGTCCAGGATTCGGTGTCCCCGCCTGTCCGTGGCCACGACATCGACATTGACGACTTCGACACCGATCTGCTCCTGAACTGCCTCGAGATCGCGCGCAGACGGAACCGAGGAAGGGGCAGCAGGTTCGGGTGCAACGATATTCTCCGCCTCCCGCCGCACTTCTTGGGCTCGTTCCCGGGAGGCTGCCGGCAGCGAGCGCTCGCGAACCTTCACCTTGACCTCGGAGCTCCGGACGGAAGCGGAACTCGGCTCGAAGACCACCGTCCACTGGCGCGCCAGGAGGGAGCGCACGGCGTCGATGCCGCGGCTCCATTCCGATTCCGAGCGACCGAGCAAGAAGGCACCTCCGCCCGCCTTGAGCAGGCCGACGAACTTGTCGCGATAGATCGAGGCCGGCGAGGTCAGCGAACGGACAGGAAGGTCGATGGGGCCTGCGGTCGGGTTGGAAGGGTCCCGCTCGCGAACCCGGACGGTTTCGAGCGGTGACCCGGATTCTGAGCAGCTCCACTGGTCAGGCCCAGTCAGCCGGCAGGTCGTGTTGCGGCATTCCCGCCGCCCAGGCGCGATCAGCACGATGGGAATCGCCTGCGCCGCGGCTCTTCCCAAGAGCCGCTGGCCGGCCTGGGGCTGCTGAAGGGAGTCACAACCGTCGGAGGCCACCAGCAGGACAGCCCGCGCGGCGGAGTTCCCGAAGTGCGACAGGGCCCTTTCGACTCCGTCGAAGAATCTCGTCGGTCGATCTCCGGGCCGGTAGTCGCTCGACATCGTCGCGATCGCGCCGAGCGAAGCCTCGAGGCCCTCCGCGACGAACTCCACGTGATCGCCGAAGCTGACGACGAAGACACGGTCGGCGGTGGAGAGCTCCGAACGGACGAATTCCGCCAGCGCTCCCTTCATCGACTCCAGACTCTTCTGCATGCTCACCGAGCGGTCGATCGCGACACCGACCTCGATCGAGCTGTCGGGCCCACCGAGAATCTCGCGGACGTGCTGCGGAGCCCCTTTCCAAGTGACGGCGACGTCCTCCACTTGCGGCCGAAGGGTCTCCTTCGCCACCAGAATACGTGTGAATCCAGAGAGGACGTCGATGGCCTCTCCGCCCGCGCCCTGCGCAAGTGCCGAAGAACTCGAAGCGAACGGCAGGGCGAGCGCGCCAGAAAGCGCGACCCGCAGGATCTGCTGCTGCCCCCAACTGGCGACGGCCTGCCTCATGAAGCGTCCTCCCAGGAGTACTCTCTCCGGCGAAGAGAACGGCTTTCCAGGTTCCTGGAAAGTCTGGAGCAAGAGGCCTGCCAGGAGACGTGCCAAAGACGCTTTGTAAAGTCCTGCCGGCTCAGCCGCGGGGTTTGGTCTCGGTAAGGACGTTCATCGCCGTGGCGATCATCGCGGCGACGTCGCCTACCGGCGCCGGGACGATGACGGTGTTGGTCGCCTTGGCCAGGTGCCCGAACTGGGTGACCCACTGCTCGGCGACGCGCAGCTGCACCGCTTCGCGGCCGCCCGGGTTCTGGATCGTCTCGGCGACACAGCGCAGACCTTCGGCCGTCGCACCGGCGACCGCCAGGATCGCCTGCGCCTGGCCCTCGGCCTCGTTGATCTGCCGCTGACGCGCGGCCTCGGAGGCCTTGATGACCTGCTGCTTCTCGCCCTCGGCCTCGTTGATGCGCGCGTCGCGCTCGCCCTCGGAAGTGAGAATCACCGCCCGCTTCTCGCGTTCGGCGCGCATCTGCTTCTCCATCGCCGAGAGCACGTCCTTGGGCGGCACGATGTTCTTGATCTCGTAGCGCAGGACCTTGACGCCCCACGGCTCCGACGCCTTGTCGAGCTCGGAGACCACCTGGCTGTTGATGTGCGCGCGCTCTTCGAAGGTGCGGTCGAGGTCGATCTTGCCGACCTCGCTGCGCAGCGTCGTCTGGGCGAGCTGTGAGATGGCGAAGAAGTAGTCCTGGACGCCGTAGGAGGCGCGCTCCGGATTCATCACCTTGAGGTAGATCACGCCGTCGACGCCGACCTGGACGTTGTCGCGGGTGATGCAGACCTGCTCCGGGATGTCGAGTGCCTGCTCCTTGAGCGACAGGCGGTAGCGCAGGACGTCGATGAACGGGAAGAGGAAGTGGAAGCCGGCGCCGAGGGTGCCGGCGTAGCGCCCGAGGCGCTCGACGACGTAGGCCGACTGCTGCGGCACGACGACTGCGGTCTTGGCGATGATGATCAGGACCAAGAGCGCCAGGGCGACCGGGACGATCACCGACATGGTCATCAGCGAGGCGAGCGGATTGCCTTCGGGAGCGGCCGCGAGGGCGAGGAAGAGCGGGGCGATGTTCATGGGTTTTCGGGCTCCAGAAGCAGTTGCAGGCCGTCCATGCCGGCGACGCGGCAGCGCTCGCCGGCGGCGAGCGGGCGGGAAGCGGTGTTCTTGGCGTTCCAGCTCGTACCACGGAGCTCGGCTTTGCCGACCGCGCCGGGGAGAATCGCCTCGACCGGCGTCGCGATCTCGCCCTGGAGCTCTTCGCCGCGCTGCTCCGGCATCCTCTTCTGCAGACGCTCGAGCAACGGCTTGCGGAAGACGAGCGTCGCGACGATCGACAACCCCGAGAACAGCAGCCACTGCCCCCAGGCCGGAAGGGCCACGCCAGCGAGACCGAGGAGGCCGACGGCGATGCCGCCGAGGCCGAAGAAGAGGAGATAGAACCCGCCGGGCGTCAGCAGCTCCGCGGCGACCAGCAGAAACCCGACCAGCAGCCAAGCCCACCAGAGCATCGTCGCGCCTCCGCAGCAGAAGGAAGAACCGGCTTCATCCTACCGCGCCGGCATCCCTCCGCGGCGCTACCCCAGCCGCCGGATGCCCGGGAAGGCGTCGAAGCCGGTATCGAAGGTGAAAATCGAACTCACGCCGTTCGCCTCCATGGCCGCGGCGTGCACGGCATCGCGGGCCGAGAGGCGTGGGTAAGCGAGCACGATGTCGCGCGCTCGGAGCACCGTGCCGTGATCGACCGGAAAGACCTCGTCGACGACGCCGAGCAGCGCTTCGAAGGCTGGCTGGATCGCATCACGGCGGCCGATCGCGACATAGCGATGCAGGATTTCCTGCAGGACTTCGGCATCCGTCACCAACCGTTCGCCGTCGGCGATCGACCGCTCGAGACGGCGCTGCGCGTCGACTTTGTGTGGATGCGCCGCGCCCACGAGGTACATCGGCACGTTCGAGTCGATGAAGATCACCGCTCTCCTTCGACACCGTAGCCGCTCTCGATTTCCGCCAGCATGCTGCCGATCTCGCTGACGGGAAACGAGTGTCGCGTCGCGGCGCGCACGACCTCCAGCTTGCGGTCGGGAGCACTCGAAGGCGCCGCCTCGCGCCCGGCCCGCAGGGCGGCTCGTACCCATTCCGCGACACTGACGTGGGCCAGCCGTGCCGCGCGCTGCACCTCCCGAAGTTCCTTCTCCTCGAGCAGAACCTGGAGACGCTTACTCATGGCAGAAGTATTGGCGACTCAACGTCATGAGTCAAGTATACGGTGCAGCAGGCATATAGCCACCGACGCCACCAGCTTCCAGACCGGCGCCGCCGGCAAGATGGTCCAAGACGCCGATGCGCTTGCTAGCGAAGAACTCCGACCGTCAGCGCCGCCTATAGTGCCCGGCGACACCGAAGACGCCGCAGTCGGCCTCCTCGGGCTCGAAGTACCGCGCGTCGAGCCAGTCACGGAAGAAGCAGAAGGCCCTCGTCAAGGTGAGCTTGGGCAGCTCGCGGCAGGCAGAGGAGAGGAGGTGCCATCCGAATTCCAAGAGATCGCGAGTCGAATCCAAAGAAACTGCATCGCCCTCGACTAGAAGGTGTCCTTTTCGGCGTTCTTTCTGACTCGGCTGCAGTCAAGTCGTTCGCAGCGTCCGCTGGAGACGCACCTCAGCACTTTGGTGCTGCTTGAACTCTCCATGCGGGCGCAGCGTCGCCTTCGGTGCGCGAACTTTAAGCGGCAGCGACTGCGTCGACTCTCAAGAGGTGCCATCCGAATTCCAAGAGATCGCGAGTCGAATCCAAAGAAACTGCATCGCCCTCGACTAGAAGTTGTCCTTTTCGGCGTTCTTTCTGACTCGGCTGCAGTCAAGTCGTTCGCAGCGTCCGCTGGAGACGCACCTCAGCACTTTGGTGCTGCTTGAACTCTCCATGCGGGCGCAGCGTCGCC
>JBPOHI010000164.1:0-9337 GCA_052035735.1 Acidobacteriota bacterium | reverse complement strand
GCGGCTCGCGCCCGTGGCGCCCGCCGCGCCGCTCGGGTCGGCGAGGAAGGCGACCTTGACGCCCATGTCCGGCAGGATGCGCGGGTCGAGCTGGTCGAAGCCGATCCGCACCTTGACGGTCGCCTTGTCGCGGTCGGCCGCCGGAATCACCGTGATGAGGTGCGCCGCGAACGGCTCCTCCGGGTAGGCGTCGACAGTCGCGCGCACCTTCTGGCCGCTGGTGACGCGCTGGAGGTAGGCCTCGTTGACGTCGACCTCGATCTCGAGCGACGCCATGTCGACGATGGTCGAGATGCCGGTGCGGGTGAAGCCGCCGCCGGCCGAGACCGGCGAGACCATCTCGCCCGGCTGGGCATCCTTGGAGATCGCGACGCCGGCGAACGGCGCGCGGATGATCGTGTCGTCGAGCAGCTGCTTGAGAATGGCGACGTTGCGCCGCGCCACCTCGACGTCGCCCCGCTGCCGCGCGAGGCGCGCCTCGAGGCTCGTGGACTGGGCCTCGGCGGTGTCGAGCGCCGACTGCGACGAGACGCCGCCGGCGGTGAGCTGACGGTTCCGCTCGAGGTCCTTCTTCGCCAGGTTGAGGTTGGCCTCGGTCTCGGCGAGCGCCTTCTCGGAGGCGCCGAGCTGCGCCTGGGCGAGCTCGAGCTCGAGCCGCGCCTGACGGTCGTCGAGCCGCGCCAGCACCTGGCCCTCCTCGACCTTCATCCCCTCCTCGACGAAAATCTCGGAGACCTTGCCGGTGATCTTCGACGACACGGTCGCCTGCCTTCGGGCGGTAACGTAGCCCGAGGCGTTGAGGACGGCCGCCGGGCCCGAGCCGGAGGCGGTTTCGACGGCGAGCGCGGTCTTCACCGGCGTCGCCCGCGGCCGCAGAAAGAAGCCGCCGACCGAGCCGAGCGCGATCAGCCCGAAGACGAGCCAGAGCCATTTCTTGCCACGACCCTCGGAGACGTCACCGTCGCCGCTGCGGTCGATCTTGAGAGATGCGAGCTGTTCTTTCAGATCCTGCGCCATGCCCATCCTCCGTCTTTCCAGAACAACGTACGATAACCCACCCGATTCGTCCTCCCCCCGCCGGCCAACGACGGTCCGCCACCGGCAAGCTGCGCCCCGAAAAAGAGGCGAAAAAGAGGGACAGTCCCTGGTTTCTGAAAAAGTGGGGACAAAAAGTGGGGACTGTCCCTCTTTTTCGGCAGCGGGGCTGCGGCGAAGGCGTTAGTCTCCGCGGATGCGCCCGATCCTCTGCCTGCTGGCCCTGACTCTCGCCCTCTCCGCGGCCGCTGCCGCCGCCGACCCCTGCGACCTGCTGATCACCGGCGGCCGGATCGTCGATGGCACCGGGGCGCCGTGGTTCCGCGGCGACGTCTGCGTGCTCGACGGCCGCATCCACGCCATCCAGACCCCCGGCAAGCTCGCCGGCCGCCCCGCAAAGCGCACGATCGACGCCAACGGCCTCGTCGTCTCTCCCGGCTTCATCGATCTCCTCGGCCAGTCGGAGTACTCCGTGCTGGTCGATCCGCGGGCGGCATCGAAGATTACGCAGGGGATCACCACCGAGATTACCGGCGAGGGCGATTCGATCGCGCCGACCAACGAGCGCCGCATCGCCGAAGGGGAGGACTCCTGGAAGCACTACGGCGTGCGCCCCGACTGGACCGACCTCGAGGGCTACTTCCGCGCCTTCGAAAAGACGCGTCCGGCGATCAACCTCGGCACGCTGGTCGGCGCCGGCGGGGTGCGCGACCTCGTGATCGGCAAGGAGAACCGTCCCGCGACGCCGGCGGAGCAGGCGCAGATGGAAGCGCTCGTCGACACCGCGATGCAGCAGGGCGCCTTCGGCCTTTCGACCTCGCTGCAGTACGTCCCCGGACGCTACGCCTCGACGGCCGAGATCGTCGCGCTCGCCAAGGTGGCGGCGAAGTACGGTGGGGTCTACTTCACCCACCAGCGCTCGGAGCAGCGCGAGATCGACGCCTCGATGGCGGAGGTCATGACGATCGCCCGCGAGGCGGCGATCCCGACGAACATCTGGCACTTCAAGACCGCCTGCCGCGAGAACTGGGGCCGGATGCCCGAGATGCTGGCCAAGGTCGCCGCAGCGCGCGCCGCCGGCCTCGACGTCGCGGCCAATCAGTACCCCTGGCCGGCGGCGGCGAACTCGCTGGTCGCGAACCTCCCGCCGTGGGCGCAGGCGGGTGGCACGGAGGCGACGCTCGCGCGCCTCCGGGATCCGGCGGAGCGCGCGAAGATCAAGGCCGCGATGCGCAGCGACGATCCCTCCTGGGAGAACCAGTTCCGCTGCGCCGGGGGCGCCTCGGGCGTGCTCGTCGCCGGCGTCCTCGCGCCGGAGATGGCCGCCGCCTCGGGCAAGACCATCGCCGAGCTCGCCAGGGAGAAGAACATCGATCCAGAAGATGCGCTCTTCGACCTGCTGGTCGCCGACCGCCTGAACACCAGCAACATCCTCTTCATCATGGACGACAAGGACGTCGAGACGGCGCTCGCCGATCCGTTCGTCGCCTTCTGCACCGACTCTCCCGCCGGCGCGACGGACGGCATCCTCGCCGAGCCCGGCTCGCATCCGCGCGGCTGGGGCTCGGCGGCGCGCATCCTCGGCCACTACGTGCGCGAGAAGAAGCTCCTCTCGCTCGAAGAGGCGGTGCGCAAGATGACCTCGCTCCCCGCTTCGCGCGCCGGGCTCCAGGCGAGGGGGATACTCCGCCCGGGCATGAAGGCGGACCTCGTCCTCTTCGACTCCGAAACCGTCGGCACCCGCGCCACCTACACCGACCCCAACCACTACGCCGACGGCATCCCCTACGTCGCGGTGAACGGCCAGCTGGTGGTGGACGGTGGCAAGCTCACCGCTGCCCGGCCGGGCGTCGTGCTGCGGGGCCCGGGCTACCGCTCGCGGTAGCGAGGATTGCCGCCCGGGGAGGGGCCTTGCCGCAGTGGTCCCCTGTCAGTAAGCTCTCGCACTTGCTGTGCGCCTGTCTAATCCAGGCTGGGCCGATCGACTACGAGGTGATGAATGAAAGCTCCTGTTGCATTCCTGCTTGCCGTCGTTGCCGGTTCCGGCATGGTCGCCGCCGCCACGGATGTCGCCCGGCCGAATCTGGCCCAGGGCGCGACCCTCTCGGCGATCAACTCCGCTGGTGTTGCGGGAGTGAACCACTCGACGGAGGGCGCCGCCGTGACGATCTTCGATTCGTTCACCGGCGCTGCGACCCTGACCACGACCTCCGGCTCGCCGCGTACCTTCATCGGCAGCTCGCTCACGGTCGCCCCCGGAACGGGAACCGACGTCCAGATCGACGAGGCGACGGTCTTCATGGCGTCGACGACCACCCAGACGTTTGCGAACGGCCTGGTGATCCGCATGCAGTTCTGGGATGACTTCGACGGTTCGAGCGCGAGCGCCGTCTTCGCCACACCCTCGGGCGCGGTGCAGATCTTCACCGTCCCGGGCCCGGTCACCCTGACCGCCAACACCTTCAATCAGATCAATGTCGTCTTCACCACTCCGCTGACGATGACCGGTCTGAATATCGGGCTGGACATCAACTACCAGGGCGACAACGGCGGCGGCCCGCTGAGCACCGACACGCTGACCAACCTGTTGCGCGCCCAGGCCGAGCCGGGCGCCGGCACGCTGGCCGTCGGCTCGTTCACCGCTTCGGGCACCTTCGCCTCGCCCAACTGGGGCTTCTTCCGCAACGTCGGCAACCAGACGACCTTCAACCACCCGAACACCGATCTCCGGACGTTCACCGGTCTCGACGACATCCTGATGGCGGTGCAGCTGCGCGGCCTCGTGACGCCGGTTGCGCTGACCGATTTCTCCGTCGAATAAGCCTTCCGCAGCGCCGTCGAAAAGGCCCACTTTCCCCGGAGAGTGGGCCTTTCGCGTTTTCAGAAGGAGCGCTTCCACCGACGCCACACCGGGGCTGGCCGGGGCAGGTAGGGGACACACACCGGGGCCACGAAGCAGCGCAAGCTCGGATTGGCCCCGCCCCCGGCGTGTGTCCCCTACCCCGCCAGTCGAAGCGAAGTGCTCCGCGAGAAGCTCGCGAGCTCGGCCGGCGGGCAGCTCTCCGGTCGGGGAAGTCTGTTTGCCGTAAGCTCTCCATGAGTCCGAGTCGGTCCCGGAGAGCTGAAGCGCCGCTACCCAAGAGGAGGTCCGAGATGCCGGATGCGAACAAAGCCGGACGTCGCGCCTCGGCACCCGCTCGAGACTGCCAGCTTCTATCGGGCCGTCGGGCCACCGTTCGACTCGGACGGGCGACGACCGCCATCCTGAGTCTGCTTCTCTTGTCCCCGATCGGCCTGTCGGCCGACCCATCGCCTCGATCGAGATGGTCCCGGACGCCACTTGGATACGGCATCGGCGAGCGGGGCTTCTCGGCGATCGACGTCGACGGGGACGGCCGAGCCGAGCTCTTCGCCGCCCCGCAGGGTGAGAACTACTGGTACGAGCTCCGCCGCGAGGGACTCTTCCGACAGTCCTGGTCGTCGTTCCTCGACGAGGCCGAGCTCGTCGCCCTGGACGCGGCCAGCGCGCCGTCGGGAGGGAAGGTCGCCGTCCTCTACTCGCACTCCCTGCGGATTTTCGATGCGCTTTCGAAAGTCCAGCTGCTGAACGTCACGACCGCCACCTGGACCAACGCCGACGTCGCGCTTGGCGACCTCGATCTCGACGGCGTTCTCGACGCGGTGGTCTGCGACGACGAAACGCTCTATCTCTACGAATTGGCGAACGGGACGCAGACCGCCCTCCGCCCCGGTTTCGGCTGTTCGGACGCGGCGCTCGGCCAGACGGACGCCGATCCCCAGCTCGAGATCGTGATTGCCGGGAATCCGGCCGGCGGCTATGTACTCGACGGTGTGTCGCTCGTTGTCGAGTGGGGCGATCTCGAGGGCTTCGGTCCGCAGATCGCGCTCGGAGACCTCGACGGCGACGGCCGTGACGAGATTCTCGCCTCGAGCGATTTCGACACGGCTGCCAGGGCTCTCGACCCCGAAAGCAATTCGGAGCTCTGGCGGCGAGAAGGGAACTTCTATCCCCCGACCCTCTTCGTGGCCGACCTGGATCCCGCGCCCGGATCCGAGGCCGTCGTGCACGAGCGCTATGGGAACCTGTTCATCCTCGCCGGCACGACCGGAGAGCTCCTTCGCGCCCATGCCGTCCAGACCAGCCCCCTCTCGCGGTTTGCCGCTGCCGACACGGACGGAGACGGCGACCTCGAGCTCCTGTGGAGCGGCGGAGAGTGCTGCTACAGCTACGACGACATCTGGGCCCTCGAAGGCGGCTCGAACGCCCTTCAGAGGGTTTCGAAGGGAGCCCGATCCATGGCGGGCGTCTTTGCTGTCGGCAAGTTCGGCAGCGATCAGGTGAACGAAATCGCTATTGCGGCGGGATTCAACGAGCCCGACCAGTCACCGTTGCAGATCGATGTTCTCGAC
This sequence comes from Acidobacteriota bacterium, assembly GCA_052035735.1. GTDB lineage: Bacteria > Acidobacteriota > Thermoanaerobaculia > Multivoradales > JAGPDF01 > JAGPDF01. The sequence continues at coordinate 3,871 of JBPOHI010000164.1, read as the reverse complement.
ATGGCGCAGGGCCGCCCTGTCCGTCGCAGCTCGTTCGCCCCGACCACCACGGGGAACGTCTCGGACATGATCGGGATGCGGGTCGACGCAGATGCGGCTCCGGAGCTTTGTCTCGCTTCGAACGACGCCTTGGGTCCGGTGCGCTGCGTCGATGGCCAGACTTTCGAGGAGGAGTGGTCCGGAGGTTCCCTCGGCTATGTCGATGTGCTCGCATCCGCCGAGCTCGATGGGGATCCTGCGCCGGAGATCCTGGCCGGAACATCGGGACCCGCGATCGAGGCGCGAGAAGGCGATTCGGGCTGGCTCAAGTGGCGAACGCCGGAGATCGATCCGAACCCGGACGCCATCGATCGGCTGCTCGCGATCGACGTCGACGGGGACGGCCTCGACGAAGTCATCGGGCGCCTGGCGACTTACTACAACGGATGGGGGGGGCTCGCGCTCTTCTCGGGTGCGACCGGCGATCTCCTCAGCGGACCGTGGGACTGGTCCTTCTGGGCCATGGCGAAGCCGACCCTGATGGAGAACCCCCCACATAGCGTCTACGTAGCGCTCTCCGATTCGACGATTCGCGGTCTCGATCCGCAGACTGGCAATACATCGGCGCCACTCGCGACTCTGCCCGGAATCTCGCGCGAGCTCGCGGTCGTGGATCTCGACCGCGACGGAACGCTCGATTTCGTCGTCGTCGACTACTTCATGCGCGTCCATGTCGTCGACGGCGCCACCGCCACGGTCGCCTGGACGGGACCGTACCTCGGCCCGACGGGATACGGCTGGGTCGATCTTTCCCTCGAGGCCGGCGACCTCGACGGCAACGGCGTGCCCGACTTCGCGGTCGCTTCGAGGTACGGTCTCTTCTACTTCGAGGGCCCGCTCTTCGACGTGTTCGTGGACGGTTTCGAATCCGGCAACACCCTCGTCTGGAGCGAAACGCAGCCCTGACCCACGCCCGCCGAAACCTAAACCCCCCGCGTATCCTTCCCCCAGAGAATCTTGTGCTGCTGCAGCGTTAGCCGCACCGGCAACCGATCCGCCAGGATCCAGGCTGCGAGCTCCGCAGGCGAACAGCTCTCCCATACCGGTGAGAAGTGAAGCGGGCACACACCCGCGAGCCGGTGCTCCGCGATCACTCGCGAAGCCCATTCGTAGTCCTCCCGCCCGGCGACGACGAACTTGACCTCGTCGGTGGGCCGGAGATCCGCCAGGTTCTCCCACCGGTTGTTCTCCGATTCGCCACTGGCAGGGCACTTGATGTCGAGGATTCGCCGGACCCGCGGGTCGACAGGAGCGATATCCAGCCCGCCGCCCGTCTCGAGGAGCACCTCATACCCCGCATCGCAAAGCGCCGCGAGCAGCGGCAGGCAGGCCGGCTGGAGCAGCGGCTCGCCGCCCGTGACCTCGACCAGCGGACAGCCGAAGGACCGGACCGTCTCGAGCACCTGCGGCAGCGTCTGCCACGCCCCGCCATGAAACGCATACTCCGTATCGCACCACGAGCACCGCATCTGGCACCCCGTGAGCCGCACCAGCACACACGGCCGCCCGGCGAACGTGGATTCGCCCTGGATCGAATAGAAGATCTCGTAGATCTTGAGCCGGACTTCGGTCATCTGGAAGGAGAGTAAATCAGAAGCGGCGCCCCGCGGGTGCTGCGGTCAGCCGGCCTCGTAGATCGCGCAGGAGCTGTCCGTCTCCCAGATCTCGACCCGAGTGAGCTCCCGCCCCGCGGGCAGGCGCTTGCGGATCTCTTCGAAGATGTACTGGGACAGGAGCTCGGCGGTGGTGTTGCGCTCGTTGAACGGCGGAATGTCGTTCAGGAACTGATGGTCGAACGGATCGACCACCGCCGCGACGATTTTCTTGAGATCCGCGAAGTCGATGACCATCCCCAACGCATCGAGCTCCCGCGCGCGGACGTACACCCGCACACGGTAGTTATGCCCGTGCAGGTTCTGACACCCGCCCTGGTGCCCCCGTATCTGGTGGGCGGCGGAGAAGGAGAAGTCTTTGAAGACGGTGAACATGGGGTTGGTGTCAAGAAGGACACGCGAAGAATATCCGGTCTCCGAGACTAGTGCCTGAATATGCCTCGAAAGTCTGGTTCTTGCGAGGAAAGACCCAGTCGATGACAGCTATGTTGTCGATTACCTTTGGCTCCTTGAGTTCAAATCGCGCCCTCCGAACTCTCTTGTGACTCTACCTACTCGCCCGCTTGCGAGAGGGGACGACAATGCCCGCACCCCTATCCCCCGCTACAAGCCCATGTTCGATCCTCTCTTGCTCAATCTGTTAGCAATACGCGGGTTCGTGATCTCCGAATCGCTGACATACAAACTCGGTGTCTTCAGAGAGCGTATCGGCTAAGGTATCTCCAACGGGCAACCATAGGGCTCACGGCCCAGCCAACCTGATGGCGCCTTTCATCACTCCGGCAGTCCTTCACCACCTCTTGGATTGACTACATCATGTCGTCCATCGCGCTTCCAGGTAACTAAGCGCCCTAGGCTTCGGAACCCTTCCTAACGTTCATGCGGTTTCAACAGCCTTAGGCTCATATCAGCGACTCCGCGGCAACGGTTAGTCGAGTCGAGAGCCCGAAGCGTCGATTGGGTGCTTCAAATGCGTCCACCGTGAGCGTACGCACTGCAGCGGACGCCGGTAATGAGCGAGGTCCCAAACGCCCCGCCAATTCGCGCGACCTTGCGGGCCACGTGTTGACGTGCAGGGTCATCGGGAGATCCGGTATCGGCGTTGGGCCCCATTCTCCGCGACGATGAAGTAGCCGCCCGTCTACATACCAACGAATTTCGCAGGGATCCCATTCGATCGCGAAGCGGTGCAAATCGGCAGACGCGTCGAACCCTAGCGGAATGGAAACCGGAGTTCCCCGGTAGCCATAGTCAAATTTCGCGCCCTCTGCACCAGGGTTGTAGAAGACATTAACCAAGAGGCGATCGGGACGATTTCCGGTGATCTCAATATCGATCTCTTGCCGCGGTGAATTCCGATGAAGGAAGAACCCGGTCACCAAACCTGAAACACGCGTCGCCCGCAGGCTGGCCTCGAAACGCCCGTACAAGAAGGCCGACCTGCTCGAGATCGCGGCAGCGCTGAAGTTGCGGACCCCGAGCGCCTCTCGTGTCACCTTCAACAACAGCCCGCGCTCCCCTGCCGCGATGACGTTTGATGGGCGAAACAGTCCGAGATTTCCAGGGAAGGTATCGTTACGTGAGAACCAGCGCGCCGACTCGCCTTCGGCCAAGTCGTCCTCGAAGTTCACACGCGAGGACCGTGGTTCCGAACCCCTTGCAGCATAGGTCGCGTAACCTCTCCAACTCGCATGGGTCTCCGCGATCCAAGGAGACTGATCGTGCCGGAGCCACTTCCCTACGGATGGACTTGCGTCGAGACCGGCAACCGCACGCAATCTGCGTTCTCCCACCTCTGGGATGTCGGGATAGGGTGCAGCCGGCGGGGGCAGCCTCACAAGCTCGCATAGCTTGAGCCAGGATTGATCCTCTTGACTGCGGCAATGAAGAAATTGAGTTTCGCGCAAACTCTCCAAGAGATCCCCAACGTTCTGAGGGTCACCCGTCACGATGAATCTCGCGCGCGGATACCGTGATACAAGTTCGCCCAAGATTGGCCTAAGTACACCTATGTTCACATAGGCGTTAAAGGTGCGACCGCCGTCGCCGGCGACCAGCTTTGTAAACTCGGCTTGCGGGATGTTGTCAAGATCGCTACAGCATCGATATCCAAGCATCGAGAGGGCCCGCGCCAGCGATGACAGGCCGGTGTTCGGTTCTCCAAGAGCGAACACAGGAGCGATTGCCACTTGTTCACGAAACAGGGCTTGCTCGCCATC
>JBPOHI010000149.1:0-4386 GCA_052035735.1 Acidobacteriota bacterium | reverse complement strand
TGGTCGCCGTCCAGGGCCGGACGAGGTCCGCCTTTCCGGCCCATCGCCACGTCGGCCCGGAGTTGGGTGTGATCCTCGAGGGAGGCTACGAGGACCAGACCGGCGACTACCGGCTGGGCGACTTCTTCGCCTACGAACCTGGCACGTCCCATCGGCCGTGGACCGACCTCGAGGAAGGTTGCACCTCGCTGATTCGACTCGAATCGCCGAATCGTTTCCTCGGCTGGCGCCGCTGGATCTTCCGCTAGATGAGTGACACCGCTTCGCGGGAAGGGACGCACCCGTCCCCGGACCTGCTGCTCGACTACGCGACGGGCGGGCTCGACCTGCCGGCTCGCGTCCTGCTGGCCGCGCACATCGCCCGCTGCGAGCGCTGCAAGGTCGACCTCGAGCGGCTGCGCGCGCCCGGCGCCGGCTACCTGCGGTCGCTCGACGACTCGAGCGGACCGTCGCGGGTGCTCTGGCAGAGGCTGCAGGCGGCGATCGTCAACGAAGAGCCGGCGCGCGCCCGCGACGGCGCGCTCAAGGCCTTCGGCATTCCGCTGCCCGGCGCGGCGTGGGCCGAGTTGGGGCCGCGCCGCCCGCTCGAGTGGCGCAGCCTGCTGGCTCGCGGCATCCAGTGGGCGAGCGTCGGCGGAGACCCCGACACGGGCTCGGCGCTGGTGGCGGTCAAGGCGGCCAAGCGCAGTGTCCTACCGGCGCACGAGCACACGCGCGTCGAGCTGGGCGTGATCCTCGAAGGCGGCTTCGCCGATCACGTCGGCGACTACGACCTGGGCGACTTCTTCACCTACGAAGCCGGCACCGCCCACCGGCCCAGGATGGACCCCACCGAAGGCTGCATCGCCTTGATCCGCCTCGAAGCGCCGAACCGGTTTCTCGGTTGGCGCGGCTGGATCTTCCGCTAGCTCGCGCCCCCTTCCGCTCTTCCGGTGCCCCGGTCGATGCGATGAAATAGAGCGGTGGCGCGGCGTCTTCTGCTCTTCCTGGCGACGATCCTCAGTGGCCTGAGCGCGCCGCTACCTCTCGCGGCGCAGGTCGAAGCGGCGGCCCGGCCGCGCGTTTGCCTGGTCCTGTCGGGCGGCGGAGCGCTCGGGCTGGCCCACGTCGGCGTGCTGCGAGTGCTGGAGGAGCTGCGGGTGCCGGTCGATTGCGTCGCCGGGACCAGCATGGGAGCGATCGTCGGCGGGCTCTACGCCGCGGGCTACTCGCCGGCCGAACTCGAGTCGCTGGTGTCGACGCTCGACTGGAGCGGCTTCGTGCGCGACGCGCCGGACCGTCGCGATCTGCCGTTCCGGGCCAAGGTCGACGATCTGATCTACCTGACGCGTTGGCAGCTCGGCCTGTCGCGACAGGGCCTGCGAATGCCCACCGGCATGGTCGGCGGTCACCGGCTCGGCACCGAGCTGCGGTACCTGGGCTTGCGCACCGCCGGCATCGACGACTTCGATCACCTGCCGCTGCCGTTTCGCGCCGTCGCCGCCGACGCCACCAACGGCGAGACCGTGGTCCTGCGTCGCGGGGACCTGGCCGGCGCGCTGCGCGCCAGCATGGCGGTCCCTGGACTGTTCGCGCCGGTGGAACGCGAAGGCCGTCTGCTCGTCGACGGCGGCGTGGTCGCCAACCTGCCGGTCGAGGCGGTGCGGGAGATGGGCGCCGAGTTCGTGATCGCGGTGGACTTGGGCAAGCCGCTCGCGGCGCGCCGCCGGCCCGACTCGATCGCCGGTGTCCTCTCGCAGAGCCTCGACGTGCTGTCGCGGCGCGAAGTGGAGCGCGAGCTGGCCGGCGTCGACCTGATCATCCGCCCGCAGGTCGAAGACTGGGGCCTGCTGGACTTCCAGGCGGGTTCCGAACTGATCGAACGGGGCTCGCGGGCGGCGCTCGAGGCGCTCACACCGCTTGCCGATCTGGCGGTCGACGAGCCGGCGTGGACGCGTTATCTCGAACGCCAACGTCGCGCGACGCCGCCGATTCGAGTCCGGCAGGTGATCGTCGAGCCGACGCCTGGCTTGGCGGCGCGCGCCGTGGAGCGCGCCGTGCGCACTCGCGCGGGGGCGCCCCACGAACCCGCGGTCGTGGTCGGCCATCTCGAACGACTCTGGGAACTGGGCGACTTCGAGACCGTCGACTTCGCGCTCGAGCCGGTCGAGAACGGCGCCTTCGACCTGCGGATCGTCGGACGTCGCAAGCCGTGGGGCCCGCACTACCTGCGCAGCGGCGTCGCCCTGGCGTCCGATCTCGAGGGGTCGAGCGGATTCAACCTGCTCGGTTCGCTGCACATGACCGGCCTCGACCGCTGGGGGCGCGAGGTTCGGGTCTCGACCCAGTTGGGAGAGGCGCCCATCGTGACCGGCGAGTTCTACCAGCCCCTCGGCGGGTCGCGCGTGCCGTTCCTGGCGGCCGGCGCGCAGGCGGGCGAGAGCAAACAGCGCTTGCTGCTCGGCGGTGAGCTGGTGCAGTACCGGACGGTGGCGCTGCGCGCCAGCTTCGACCTCGGCCTGGCGTTGGGCCGGTACGGCGAGGCGCGGGTCGGGTTGCGTCACTTCGAGACCCGAAGCCGCGCCTTCGGCGAGGGCCGGGAGGACGCGCCGCGACTCGACCACGATGACAGCGGAGTCGGCGCCTCGCTGATCGTCGATCAGCTGGATCGCGTGAACTTCCCGCGGCGCGGTCTGCTGGCCACAGCCGAGTACCACCAGGCGAGGAGCGACCTGGGCGCCGATCAGGACTACCGGCGTCTGGACCTGCAGACGGTCCTGGCCGCCACTTCCGGCCGGCACGGCATCGTCGCACTGGCCCACGGCCGCAGCGCTCTCGGTGGCGAACTGCCGCCGAGCGAGTGGACGGGAGTCGGTGGCCTGTTCAACCTCTCGGGTCTGCCGCCGGGCGAGGTCGTCGGGAGCTATGGCGGCAGCGCGGCGCTCCTCTACCTCTATCGGCTGGGCAAGCTGCCCAACTTCGGCGATGGGGTCTACGCCGGCCTCTCGCTGGAGGCCGGCAATGCCTGGCGAACCGCCCGGGACGTTCGTTCCAGCGACCTGCGCCACGCCGTCGCCATCGTCTTCGGCGCCGACACCCTGCTCGGTCCGATCTACATCGGGCACGGCCGAGCTTCGGGTGGCAGCGACTCCTTCTCCCTCTACGTCGGCCGCACCTTCTGAGGCCGCCGAGCCTGTTGGTTCACTCGGCGCCGGAGCCGTAGCCGCGCGCCGCGTCGTAGCGCGCGATCTGCTCGGCGTCGAGCAGGGCTCGCGCCTCGACGTGCGCCAGCAGATGCGCGGCGCGCAGCTCGCCCTCGAGCGCGGCGATCCGGGTGGTCCAGCGGGTGACCTCCGAAGCCTCCGCCTTGCCGTCGGCAAACAGCCCATCGAGCGCCCGCTCGGCGGCGATGATCTCCTCACCCAAAGTCACGGCGCGTCCGTGCATGCGGTCGAAGATCGAGCGCAGGGCCTCGGGCTGATCGCCGCGCAGGCCGATGGTTGCGCCGAGATCGAGCAGATGCCGCGGGCCGGGATAGTGATTCAACTCGGCGGGCAGGGCCATCCCATGTCCGGTGCCGGCGCGCAGCGCTGCGAGGCGATCGGCGGAAAGCCCGGCGATCGGCCGGTCCTGTTCTCCGACGTAGGGACTGGTCAGGGCGGCCGGCGCCGCCGCGGCGGTCGCCGCCTTGGCGGTGTGCTCGGCGTGCATGGGGCAGTTGGCGGGCATCTGGGCCCCTGCGGCGTTCGCAAAGAGGGCTCCGGCCAAGGCCAGGGGTGCGACGGCGAGACCGAGCTTGTTCATGAGCGCTTCCTCCCGGAACGGGGGTTGGCGAACCGGTGACCGAGACGTTTCGGTCGGGGAGCTGGCGACTCGGGGATACCGTGGCCGAAGAGGAGACCGGCCGGCTGGCCAGCGGGCGAATTCTTCAGTCGACGGTCCCAGATCTCCAGGGTTTCGTCGATGAGGCGGCGCCGCTGCTTCAGCAGGGCGATCTCGCGATCGAGTTCGACCCTCTTCGCCGCCAGGAGCTCGCGGACCGCGCCACAGGGTGCATGGCCGCGATCCCGAGTGCTGACCGCCACCACCAGTTCCGCCAGGCCGAAGCCCAGATCGAGCGCCGCACGGATCTCGACGATCCGCTGCGGCGCCCCCGGCCGGAATCGGCGATAGCCGGCGGCGCTGCGCTCGACGGAACCCAGCAGGCCGAGTCTTTCGTAGTGGCGGACGGTGTCGACCGAGACCTCCGCCCGCCGCGCCACCTCCCCGATACCGAGCCATCCCTCGTGGGGTTCGTTCCCGTTCACGTCGCCATCCTCCGGCCTCGAACCGGTTCCAGAGTCAAGTGCCGAAAAAACAACCCGCCGAGTCCGGGAGGACTCGGCGGTGGATGCCGTCAGCGTTCGG
>JBPOHI010000261.1:0-5491 GCA_052035735.1 Acidobacteriota bacterium | reverse complement strand
CCCATAGCCGGGGGCTCCCGGCCGGTCCGCCGACGGCCAGCGCCCGGACGTCGCGATGGGCGAGGCCGTCGGACATCGCCGACCAGGTCGCCCCGGCGTCGCGGCTCGCGAACACGCCACGGAAGCTGCCGGCGAAAACGCTGCCGTCGGGTGCGACGGTGACCGCTTCGATGTCCTCCCCGGCGAGCGCCGACATCGCCTTCTCGAAATGGGCACCGCTGTCCCTCGAGACGAACAGCCCCTTCTCGGTAGCGGCGAACAGTCTCGCGGGCTGCGAGGGATCGAACGCGACCTCGCGCAGGTCGACGTCGCCGGGCAGCCCGCCCCCGACCGCCGCCCATCGCCCGCCACCGTCGTCGGTACGAAAGAGCGCCTTGCCGGCCACCGCGAAGACGACGCCGGGCGCGGTTGCGCGCAGCAGCTCCACATCCTCGCCCGGCACCCCCTGACCCGCCGGCTTGAAGCTCTTGCCGCCGTCGAGGCTCTTCCAGACCGCCTGGCCCGGAGCGTCGTTCGACCACGAGCCGGCATAGAGGATCTTCGGATTGCCCGGGTCCACGGCCAGGCTGCGGAACTCGGCGGAGGCGAGGTTGCCCTTCATCAGCTCGCGCATCGACGGCTCCTTCTTCTCGAGCGCCCGGAAGCTCTTGCCGCCGTCGCTCGATCGCCAGGCGCTCGAGCCGTCGAACGCCCAGACCGCCTCCGGCGAGCCCTTCTCGAATAGCAGGCCGTCGAGCTCGACCTCGTCGCCATCGCTCTCGAACGGCTCGGCCTTCTCCGTCCAGGTGCCGTCGCCGGCACGCAGAAAGAGGCCGGTCGCCGTCTGAGCGAAGAGGGTCGCCGCACCGGGAGCGGCGTAGAGCCTCTCGATCCAGGCTGCGGCGAGTCCGGCGCTCGACGGCTCCCAGGTGGAGCCGCCGTCTTCGGAGCGGTAGATACCGCCACCCGCGCTCGCGGCGAGAACACTACGCGCCTCGGACGGGTCAAAGGCCACAGCTTGGATGAGGTAGCGACCGCTGTCCCGGTCGGACCGCTGCCACGTGGCGCCCGCGTCGGGGGAGCGCCAGAGACCTCTCTCGGTAGCCGCCCAGAGATGGCTCGAGTTGCCTGGCGCGAAGCGCAGGGTGTAGAGATCGTCCGTGCCATCGACCGGCATCGCGAGCCGGGTGAACGTGGCGCCGCGATCGACGCTCTTCCACAGCCCGTTGAACCCGCTGACGACGAAGACTGTAGCGGGGTTCTGTGGATCGATGAGAATCGCCTGGATCGCCGGCTCGAGCCCCTTTCCCACCGGCGTCCAGCTCTTGCCGCCGTCGTCGCTCCGCGCGAGATGCGCGGCGCCGGGCTCCTGGCCGCCGTGCCCTCCGGCGTAGACGACGTCCGGGTTCCTGGGCTCGATCGCCATCGCGTAGGCGTCCTGGTGGAGCACCCGGAAGTCCGACCAGCTCTTGCCACCGTCGCGACTGCGGTAGTGGAGATTGGTCGAGGGTATCCGGATATCGCCTGGCCGCGACGGCGCGAAAGCGATGCGGTAGCCGACCGGATGGAGCGTCGCGAGCTGACCGGAGTACTTGTCGGTGACGAGGGCCCAGGTCACGCCCTGGTCGCGCGAGCGCCAGAGGGCCGGCTCGCCGGGATCGTCGACTCCCGCCCAGAGCGTCCCAGCGGTTCCCGGGTCGACTTCGAGCCACTCGATGCGGCTCGCGGTCGCAGGCCTCCCGGCCCAGGTCCAGCTCCGGCCGGAGTCGGCGCTGCGAAAGACGCCGCCGTTCGCCGTCGCGGCGTAGGCCAGCCCCTTCGTCCGGCGGTCGAAAGCGACGTCGACGACGGTGCCGAGGAACGGCCCTTCGGATCGCCAGCTCGCGGCGGCGAGCTGGGCCGCGAAGCCGGTCGAAGAAGAGAGCGCGGCGAGGGCGAGCGCGGCGAGGGCGAGCGCGGCGAGCGCCAGGGCCGAGGCGAGGGTCACAGGGGTCGGGCGGGACGCGTCGTCGCTGCCGGTGTCGAGCATGGAGCCTCCGCGGAGCATGGTCCGTCGGAGAGTACACGCCATTGCCGGGCGCTACGGGACAGGCAGCGCGCTCCCGTCAGGGCAGGGCCGACGACCACTCGCTCGTGTCGCCGAACTCGAAACCGGCGTTGAGCAGCGGATCGTCGAGCAGGCCCCAGACATCGTCGGTATCGGAGGCGACTCCGGGGGTGTAGCCGCTGCCGGTCGTCGAAGAGGCGTCGTTGGCGAGGAAGGTCAAGCCGATTGCCGATGCCCGGGCCGACGATGCGACGAAGATCGCGCCGCCGCGCCCCTCGCCGTTGCCGCCGTTGGTCGCCGCGTTGGAGTTGACCCCACCCGCGCCGCCGAGAGCTACGTTGCCTTCGAAATGCACGTTGCGCAGTCGCAGGTATCCGCCCTCTGCGTAGATCGCGCCACCGAGCCCTGCGCCGCCGCCGCCGGCACCCGATTCGCTGCCGCCACCGGCGGCAGCTCCGCCGGTGCCACCGAAGCTGCCGGAGGCTCCAGGGAGGCCGCTGCCGCCCGAGGCGAACGGATTGCCGCCCGCACCGCCGCCCCCGCCAGCGAATCCGCCATCGCCGCCGGACGGGTACCCTCCGCCGTTGAGGCAGGTCGCGCCGCCGCCCCCGCCCCCGCCGCCCCAGCCGGCGTTGCCGCCGTCCGAGCCCGTTTCCGGCGCGCTGAGGCAATCCGGAAAGACCGGGGCGTAGCCGCCTCCGCCACCGCCGCCAGCGCCGCCGTCGCCGCCGGGCGATCCGGGGCCGGTACCGGCAGGCCCGCCGGAACCGCCCAGCGTCGTGCTTGCTGCTCCCGCTTCGCCGGTCGAGTCGCTGTCGATCGAACCGCCGCCCGCCGCCGGACCGAGTGTCCCATTGCCGTTGAAGTGCCCGCCTGCGCCGCCGTGCGCGTGGCTGTTGAGCACCGCGCAGTCGACCAACTCCAGGGTGCCGCCGTCGAGGAAGAAGACGCCGCCGACGCCGGCGCCACCCCCGCCGCCGCCGGCCCGCTGGCCGGCGTTCGCACCGTCGCCCCCCAGGGTCCAGGCCGAGTCGATGCGCAGACCGCGCACCGTGAGACGACCCCCGGCGATCCGCGCCAGGCGGCCGACGCCGCCCGACACGCCGAGCCTGAGGGCCGCAGTTCCCGCGCCGACGAGCTCGAGGGTCGAAGTGATGTCGGGCAGCGGGCCGGCGAGCAGGATGAAGAAGTCGCCGGTGAAGGCCGTGAGGTCGATCCGGTCGGGCCCAGAGCCGGTCTGTCCAAGGTCCGTCGTGGTGTCGGTTTCGGCGGCGATCACGGCTTCGCGCAGCGTCACCTGACCGTCGCCTGCGACGGTCGAGTCGCCGCCGTTGTTCACCGTCAAGACCGCGGCACGAGTCGACGCGGCGCAGGCGAGCAGGCCAAGGGTGCACCAGAAGACCGCGGCGGATGTCCTGCGGGGAGGTTTGGACATGGCGAGACCTCTTTCGTCGAGCGACGACCGGAAGCGATTCGAGAAGCGAGCGCCGAAGGCTACGTCGATCGTCACCGCGCCGCAAGGGATCGTCGAGGATTGTCCCTTTTCGAGGACAGTCTCTCCCGGAGCACTCGTGCTCGGCGGCGTATCTCGTGGTTTTTCAACTGGATACCTTCTCGACTCGTGCTGGCACGAAGCTCGCTCAGTCTTCCGTCCAGGAGGAACCGAGATGAACCGAACCCACGTCCTGAGCCTTCGCAATGCCACTGCCGGCCTGGTCCTCTCTGCCTCGAGTCTGTGCGCCGCACCGGCGGCTCGCGCCGACTTTCCGTTCCCGCCGTCGCCGCGTGAGGTTCATCGCGAGATTCGCGGTGTCGTCCACGATGTGCTGCGGGCGCTCGACAGGATTCCAGTGGCGCTGCATCGCGACGTCGCCCGCGACCTCGAAGTCTTCTTCGTTGGCAGCCCGTACTACGGACCGCACCGCCATCACCACTCGGTCTACAGCTTTCCGGTCTGGATCGACGGCAGCGTCTCGTATCGCCCGTTCGTCTACTGCAACGACCGGCTCTTCGACGGGTACGCTTCGCGGCCGCGACTCTGGAGCGGTTGGGGCGAGCCGTCGGACGGGCGCTATTGCGACCACCATCGCGCCTGGTACCCGTCGGCGCACGCCTGCTTTCGCGGTCATGTTGCGCCCCGGTACGGCGCGCACCATGGCTCGGGCCACCGGTCCGACTACGGCCCCCAGTATCGTCAGGGCTACCGGCAGGATTACCGCCCCGAGTACCGCCGCGAGTACCGCCACGAGTACCGGCGAGAGTACCGGCAGCCTCACCGACCGCAGGCCCGCCCGCACTGCCGGCAACATCCCGACGCCGACTCCCGCCATCACCGCCACTGAGAAAAGTAGGGACAGTCCCTCTTTTTCCTCACTTCCTAGAGCCTCCGCAACAGAAAAGTAGGGACAGTCCCTCTTTTTCCTCACTTCCTAGAGCCTCCGCAACTGCCAACGGGGACAGTCCCCCTTTTTTCGCGGCGCGAAGAATCAGAAATTAGGGACTGTCCCTCTTTTTCCTCTTTTTCGCTCTTTTTCGGTCCCTCTTTTTCGGCGGGGGGAAGGGTGGGTAGAGTGATTGGATGTTCGACCTCATCGGCGATATCCATGGCCACGCCGCCGAGCTGGGGGAGTTGCTGCGACGCCTCGGGTACGGTTTGCGGGCCGGCGCCTGGCGTCACCCGGAGCGCACCGCGATCTTCGTCGGCGACTTTCTCGACCGCGGGCCCGAGATCCGCGAGACGCTCCGTCTGGTGCGCGACATGCTGGAGGCCGGCTCGGCCCTGGCTGTCCTCGGCAATCACGAGTGGAACGCATTCGCTTTCCACACCCCCGATCCGGATCTCCCCGGCGACTATCTCCGCCGGCACTTCGCCCGCAACGTGCAGCAGGTCGAGGCGACGGTGGCGCAGGTTCCCGCGGCCGAGCTCGCGAGCCATCTCGCCTTCCTGCGCAACCTGCCCGTGCGTCTCGAGGTCGGCAAGGCCGGGCAAGAAGGGGCACTGCGCGTCGTCCACGCCTGCTGGGACGATGTCGCCTTCGGCGTGATCGACGAGGCCTGGCAACGCCACGGCGGCTTTCAGGACGCCTTCCTGATCGAAGGATCGAACAGCGAGTCGCTGCTCTTCGCCGCGCTCGAGATCGTGCTCAAGGGCAAGGAGATGGAACTTCCGCCGGGCGATGCCCTGATCGACAAGGACGGCCAGCGCCGCACCCTGGCGCGCGTCCGCTGGTACGCGCCGGCCGCAGGGCAGACGGTGGCGAGCTACGCCCTGCCGCGCTTCCCGCAGCTTTCGGGCGCTGCCTTGCCTGCCAAGGTCGTCGCCGAGGCACGCCCGTACGCTGCGGACGCGCCGCCGGTCTTCTTCGGCCACTATTGGCTCGACGATCCGGCGCCGGCGCCGCTCGCGCCCAATGTCTTCTGTCTCGACTACTCCGTGGCGGCCGGCGGTTTCCTCTGCGCCTATCG
>JBPOHI010000295.1:0-2443 GCA_052035735.1 Acidobacteriota bacterium | reverse complement strand
GTCTCCTGGTCCACGCTGTAGACCACGCGCTGGCTGTCGGCGCTGATCTGGAAGTCGTCGATGGAGGCGCCGACGGGCAGGAGGCCGGACAGGCGGATCGGAGCGCCGCCGGCGACCCGCACGCTCCGCAGCTCGCGAGCGTTGTCGACCGTCGCGTCGTGGACATAGACGACGAACCGGCCATCGGGGCTGAGCTCCGTCGTGCCGGTATCCACGTCGCTGAACGCCAGGCCTTGGCTCAGGCGGTGCGAGGCGGCCGCCGAAGGCGGAGGGGTGGCGGCAAGAGTTGCCAGCAGAGCGAGAGCTGCGACGGCGGCGAGTCGATCGCAGCCCGGCTTGGCAGGGCAAGATCGCCGGTGCTCTCGGTGCCCGCCGCGGCCTCAGGGCTCGCCGATGGAGAGGCTCCAGGCGAAGGTGGCGCCGGTCTCGAAGCCGTCGGTGAAGACGCGGTTGCCGGCCTCGACGAGGAAGGCGATCACGCGGTCGCGCAGGGTGTCGTTGATCTCCGGCGAGTGCGGCGCGCCGTCGACCGTCCACAACTCGCTCACCGCGCCGCCGCAGCCCGAAGCGTAGCGCTCGCCACCGGTCTCGTCGCCGGGCAGGGCGTCGACGCCGTCGAACGGGGCGAGCGCCACGGTCGAGTTCTCGCAGCCGTTGTAGGCGGCCCATGCGGCGGCGGTGGCGGTGGCGGCCGGGTAGGGTCCGTCCGCACCCGGCAGAGTGCCGCCGCCGTACTGGATCACGGTGTCCGACGTGCCGTGGATCTGGAGCGTGGAGACCGGTCGAACGGGCGCGCAGTCGGCCGGGTCGTCGAAGGTGGCGCCGGCCAGCGAGACCACGGCAGCCAGGTCGTCGGCGTGGTCGCAGGCGAAGCGATACGACATGAAACCGCCGTTCGAATGGCCGACGAAGAAGCGCCGGTGAGGGTCGACGCCGACCGCGCTGTCGATCGCGGCGACGAGCGCGACGAGGTAAGCGGAGTCGTCGACTCCCGAGTCGAAGAAGTTGCAGCAGGCGTCGGTCGCGTTCCAGAACCGCAGGCCGAGCAGATCCTGGGTGCCGTTCGGGTTGGCGAAGAGCATGCCCGCCGCTTCGGCCTTCGCCCCGAAAGAAAAGAAGGCCTCGGACGCCGTCGCGTTGGAGTTGTAGCCGTGGAGGTAGACGAGCAGCGGAAAGGGGGGCGAGCCGATGTCGGGGACGCGCACGGCGACGTTGCCGCGCCCGGCGTCGACCTGCACCGTGCCGGCGAATCCCGCCGTCGGGTGAAGGAGCGTGACGGCGAGACCGCACAGGCACAGCGCGCTGCGAAGCGGAAGCGGCATGTGCCGGATCCTACGTCAGGTGAGACGGGCGACCGCCCGAACGCAGCGGCGAATCAGGAGTCGGCCAGGCCGTCGAGCTCGGCGCCGAGGAGGCGACCGCGGAAGCCGCCGACCGCCTCGGCGAGCGAGTTCGTCTTCGAGCCGCCCCAGGCGGCGAGCGCGCGGTCGCGCTGACGGCGGGAGAGAAGGAGCTCGGGGGGGAGCCCGAGCTCGCCGGCGCGAAGGGAGACGAGCGCAGAGATCGCCTCCTCCAGGGCGCGGCGTGGCTCGCGTTCCCGCGCGGGAAGGGGAGCGGGTTCCTCAGGTGCCGTGCCGGCCTCGGCAGCGGCGCGGGCGGCGGCGAGCGCGTCCGGCCAGCGCGCCGCGTGCTGAGCATGCCGGCGCGCCTCGTAACCGGCGAGTTTGGCGATCTCCGGCGAGCTGATGCCCTCCCGTCGCGCCAGCGCGAGCAAGGTTTCGTCGCGCATCAGGAAGGAGCGCGCGAGGTCGAGCCGGTCCGCCTCGCGGTCCCGCCAGGCGGCGAGCGCACGCGCCACGGCGCGGCTCTGCGGCGGCAGGCGGTCGAGACCCTTCACCCGGCGCCAGGCGCTGTCAGGGTCGGAGGCGTCCGAGTCGAGCCCGGCGAGCGCCGCAGAATCCTCGAGCGCCCAGTCGAGCCGCCCGAGCTCGCGGAGACGACGCTCGAGCTCGTTGGCGGCGGCCTCGAGGTGCTCGACGTCCTCCGCGGCGTAGCGCAGCTGGGCCGCCGAGAGCGGCCGCCGCAGCCAGTCGGTGCGCGTCTCGTGCTTGGGCAGCTCGACGGCGAAGAGCTCGCGGATCAGCGCGGCGTAGGAGAGCGACGGCCCCAGGCCGGCGAACGCCGCGGCGATCTGCGTGTCGAAGAGGGGTCGCGGGGCGACACCGACGGCGCGGCGCAGGATCGGTACGTCGCCCGAGCCGGAGTGCACGATCTTCGGTCCGGAAGCCTCGCCGAGCAGGGCTGCGAGAGGCGAGAGGTCGGCGATGCGGGCGGCGTCGACCAGGGCGATCTCGCCCCCGGCCGCGATCTGGATCAGGCCGAGGCGCGGCCGGTAGGTGCGCTCGAAGACGAACTCGGTGTCGAGCGCGACCGCTCCCGCCCG
>JBPOHI010000104.1:0-5113 GCA_052035735.1 Acidobacteriota bacterium | reverse complement strand
CCGCGCCGTTCGAGCCCGGGATTCCGGCCGCCAGCGCCCGCCGCACCTCAGCCTCGCCGTACTGCGGCCCCCAGGAGCTGTGCTCCATGATGAAACCGCTGCGATGGCCGCCGAGAACATCATGGTGAACGTAGAGCGCTGCGCCGAGCGAGGTGCCGGCGTCCCCCGACGCCGCCTGGATGAAGATCTCCTTCACCGGCGTGCGGTCGAAGATCCGGCCGTTGGCCAGCGAGTTGAGCGCGCAGCCGCCGGCGAGCGCCAGCCGGTCGGTTCCGGTGAGCGCGAGAACTCGCCGCACCAGCGCGAAGAATCGGTCTTCGTAGACCGCCTGCATCGAGGCCGCCATGTCCATGTGGCGCTGCGCCAGCGGCTCGTCGGGCGGCCGCGTCGGCCCGAGGAGTTGCTCGAGCTTCGGCGTGAAGAGCCGGCCGAGCGTCGGCTCGCCCGACTCCCAGGTCATGTCCACCCCTTCCGACAGATGCCGGAAGTAAGACAGGTCGAGGCAGAAAGTGCCGCCCGGAAGCGCCGGCACGAGCTGGTTGATCTCGGACACGAAGCGCGGCGAGCCGTACGCCGCGAGTCCCATCACCTTGTACTCGTCGCCGAAATGCGGGAAGCCCAGGAACTGCGTCATCGCCGAGTAGAAGATTCCGAGCGAGTGCGGAAAGTGGACGCGGTCGAGGATCTCCAGCTTGTTCCCGCGCCCGTGCGCCAGCATCGTCGAGACGAAGTCGCCGAAGCCGTCGACCGAGAGGCAGGCCGCCTCTTCGAACGGCGAGCAGTAGAACGCCGAGGCGAGGTGCGCCTTGTGGTGCTCGACCGCGAAGATCGGCGGGCTCTCGAGCATCCCCAGCGCCGCCTTCACCCGCCCTTCGAGCGACGCGACCGCGTGCAGGTTCTTTACCCGCCCCGCCGCGCGAGCGAGGCTCCGCGGATGGGTAAGCGCCAGCCAGGCCTTGCGCGCGAAGTAGGCCCGCGTTTCGCGGGCGACAGCGATCGCATCGATTCGGTCGCCACCACCGGGTTCAGTCGCGAGCTCCCTGGCGCACCAGCCGAGCGCGAGCTCCGGGAAGCCGGCCCAGTGCTTGATGCGGCGGAAGCGCTCCTCCTCGACGCCAGCGACGAAGCGGCCATCGGCGACAGCTGCAGCCGCGGCGTCGGCGTGGTAGGCGGAGAGGCCGAGAATGCGGATCACGCGCGCGGTCCCTCGGGTCGGCGAAGCCGCCGCTCGGCCAACGCCATCGCTATCAACCACTCGGCGATCGCACGCTCGCCGGCGTAAATCAGGCCGGCGCGACCGTCGAGCAGACCACGCCGCACCACCAGGCACCAGAACGGCACCAGCCAGGGCGCGACCCAGCCGAGCTTGCGGATGCGGTCGGCGGTGGATAGGGTGCCGGAGGGCGCGGAGAGGAGCTTCTCAGCCTCCTCGGGGGCATAGCGCGCCTGCCCGGACAGGAAACGCACACGCGGCTTGCGGTCGTCGTGGAGGATCGCGCCCTCGAGCCGCTCGACGGCGCCCTCGACCCGCAGGCGGTGCGCGTGGCCGTCGGCGACGAAGCGCCCGGAAGCGTGGCGCGCCAGCACGACCCGCGGCGGGTAGAGCCCGCAGCGCAGCCGCCGGCCCTGAATGCAGTAGACGAAGGGGGCTTCATAGCCGGCCTGCGTTGCCGCCGGCTCGAGGTCCGCGAGCTCCTCCACCAGATCTTCGGAGAGGACATGGTCGGCGTCGAGCGACAGCACCCAGGGGGTCGCGATGCCCGTCTCTCTCCAGCCGAACTCGCCCTGTGCAGCGAAGCTGTCGAGCGGGCGCGTGAAGAGCGCCACCCTGGGATCGCGCGCCAGCCACTCGCGCGTCCCGTCGGTCGAGCCGCTGTCGACGACGACGATGCGCTTCGCCCAGGCGAGCGGCGCGAAGGTGCGTTCGAGATTGGGCATCTCGTCGTAGGTAAGGAGCAGCGGGGTGATCGCTTCGAGCATCGAAGGGGAGAGCTTATCCCTGCGCCGTGCCACGCCCGTCAGCAAGGATACGCGCGAACTCGGCGAGGTACGACCTGGCGACCGCCGCGAAACTGAATCCCTCGGCGATCCGCCTTGCCGCGAGCCCGGCGCGACGGCGCCGCTCCTCGTCGGCCATGGCCTGCGCCAGCACCACGGCCAGCGCTTCCGAGGCCGCCGGACCGCGATGGTCGAACACCCAGCCATTCTCGCCGTCGCGCACGAAATCGCGGAAGCAGGCGAGATCCGAGACCACCGGCGCGATGCCGGCCGCCATCGATTCGAGCGCCGCGACTCCAAACGCTTCGCCGCGCTCGGCGAGCGATGGGTAGCAGAAGAGATCTGCGTCGCGGTAGACCGCCGCGAGCGCCGCCGGGTCGAAGACCGGCCCGCGGAGATCGATTCGCTGTCCGCGCGCCAGATCGCGCAGGCGCTCGAGGTAGCGTTCGCCGCCGCCGCCTTCGGCCTCGGCGGCCGGTCCAACGATTTCGAGCCGCCACTCGGGAAAGCGCGCGGCGAGGAGCGCGAAGGCACCCAGGAGCAGCTCCAGACCCTTTTCCGGATGCACCCGACCGACGAAGAGCAGCTTCGACGTGGTCTCCCGCTGCGGCGCGGCGCCCGCGAACGGCGCGAGATCGACCGGCAGCGGAATCACCAGCGTCTTCGCCGCCAACGTCGGTTGCTCCTCGGCGATCGCCCCCCTTACCGCGCCGGAAATCGCGACAATCCGTTCCGCCCGTCGGTAGAGCCGGTACTGCCCCTTGGGAAAGCGCCCGGCCGAAACGACGACGGCGCCCGCCGACCGCCGTAGGCGCGCCGCCAGCATCGGTAGCCAGAAGTCGTTGGTGACCAGAATGTCACCGCCGGGCAGCCGCGGTAGCGAGGCGAACGCGTAGAGAAGATCTTTCGCCAGGTCCCACGCGACGTGTTTGCCCTGGGAGAAGCCGCCCGCCCGCAGAAAGCGGACACCCTCGATTGTCTCGGCCGGCGGCTGGCCGGGGAACGACCTGGCGACGATCGTCACCTCGTGCCCCGCCCGGGCCATCTCCCGCGCCAGTCCGTGCCAGGCCTTCTGCATCGCGCCGCCACGCACCGCAGGGACGGGCAACCAGGGGCCGGTGACGATCGAGATTTTCACGTCAGGCGCACACAGGCCGGCGGCGGGCCGCCCGTCAGCAGCCAACGGTAGACATCGACCCAGCGCTCGCCGATGGAATCCCAGGAAAACTGCTCGCGGACCAGCGCCCTGCCGTTCGCCCCCATCCGCGCGAGCTCGCTCGCCGGCAGCCGCAGCGCCACGGACAGCGCTTCGCGCACGGCACCCGCCTCCGG
The DNA here is from genome assembly GCA_052035735.1 of Acidobacteriota bacterium. GTDB lineage: Bacteria > Acidobacteriota > Thermoanaerobaculia > Multivoradales > JAGPDF01 > JAGPDF01. The sequence goes on along the minus strand of JBPOHI010000104.1, from coordinate 1,783 downwards.
CGCCACCCACCAGCCGCAATCACGACTCACCAACTCCTCCCAGGGGGCCGCGGTCGTGGTGATCGCCGGCGTCCCGTGCGCCAGCGCCTCGGCCACCGCGAGGCCAAAGTTCTCGCCGCGCGTCGGCAGCACGAAGAGCTCCGAGTGCGCGAGCGCCGCGCGCTTCTCGGCCCCTTCGAGCATGCCGGTGAAGGTGGTTCGCTCGAGCAGCGAGGCGTCCGCGCGGACTCGAGTCACCAGCTTCACTCCGTAGCCCTCGAGATCGGGACCGGCGATGACCAGACGCCAGTCAGGATGGCCGGGCCCCAGCTCGCGCCAGTTCTCGAGCAGCAGGTCGAGCCCCTTCTTGGGATCGAGCCGGCCGAGAAAGAGTAGCCAGCGCTTCCCGCGGAGCTCTTGGAATCGCCGTTCCAGGATCTCGCGCTGGAGAACCTCGCTCGCCCGCGGCAGGTCCACCCCGTTCGGCAGAACCGCAATCGGCTGGCGCAAACCGTATCGCCGGATCGACTCGGCCTCGAGATCGCTGGTGGCGTGCAGAAGGCGCGCGGCGTGGAGATTGCGGTTCTCGTACACCCAGGCCGCCAGCCTCTTCTTGAATCGCGAGCGCTCGAGCGACCAGGGATCGAGCATGCCTCGCGGCGAGATAACCAACGGCCGCGCGAACCGCTCCGCCGCTTGTCGGGCGTAGATTCCGGGGACCATCCAGAGGGCGTGACTGTGAAGGATGTCGGTCTCTTTCGCGGCGTCGAAGAGCAGCCGACGCAAGGCGGGCGACCAGCCGCGCAAGCGGCGGCCGAGGTCGGAGGGGCGGCACGCGAGACAGCGCACGCCAGGAACATCGGCCGCGGCGCCGTGCTCCTCATAGTCGAGCGACGCGATCGTCATCCCGACTCCCGCCTTCGCCAGCGCCTCCGCCAGCCCCGGCACGCTCGCCGCAGGTCCTCCCGTTCGCGGGTTGATGCTGGGAATAACGTGGAGCAGGGAGATCGGCTCCCGCTCGACTCGCTTGTCCGCCACGGAGCCCCCCCGATCCACGCTACCTGGGCGACGAGCCGGCGGCGGGCGAGCTGGACCCCGCGACTTGGGGAGCGCCGAGCCCGGCCAACTGAAGTGAAGGCCGCGCCTTGCGATTCCGAGGCAAGAGGCGAAGCACACCGACGAGAACGACGACGGCCGCAGCCGACTGCGCAAGCGAGGTCACGACTCCCGCCAGATCCAGCTCGAGGTTGATCAGCCCAACCATCACGGCGACTGCCATCAGTGTTGGGAAGGAGACCACGGCCGCTCGCGCACTGGCCCGGGTCAGAGCGCCGCAGAAGAAGCCGATGCAGAGACCGATTCCGACGACACCGAGGTAACCGAAGTTGGCGTACGCCTCGGCGGTCAAGCCCCAGCCGACGGCCGTCCTTTCGGTTCCTTCCGCTGTCAGGATCCCGTACCGGATGTTGAGCGCGTCCATTCCCGCCTGGCTCCGTGTCTTGCCGGGATCGAAGAAGCGCGGAACCAGCATGCCGGGTATCAGAGCGTAGGTTTCGCCGTACATGTATTCGATGTAGCCCGGCGTCATGCGCTGCACCTTCAGGAGAATCTGCAACAACGAGGCCCGATCGATGACGCTTCGCCCCTCGGTGGACTCGCCGATCTGCTCGAGGCCGGCTGCGAACCACTCGAGAGCGAGTGTAGGCAGGCTCAACAGGCTGGCTCGCTCACCGTTCTCTTGCCCCCTGTCCCAGTGGCGATTTCGCATCTCCTCCTTGCCGGCATGAAGAATGGAGACGAGAAC
>JBPOHI010000258.1:0-4572 GCA_052035735.1 Acidobacteriota bacterium | reverse complement strand
CTGTTTCTTGTGACCGCTTGTCGCCGGTCGCGAGTTCCAGATACGTCTGGACGGGGGACGCCACGAGCCCCGGCCGCCGGTCGAAGTAGACCGTGTCTTCCTTCGTCTCGGTGAAGGTCACGTTCGCGAAGCGGTCGGTCTCCTCGAAATCGTTCCCGAATGCTCGCCGCGTCGCGGCGAGGTCGGTCGTGTAGAAGTACTGCATCGCCTCCTTCGCCATGACGGCGTAACTCCCGACCGACCCGAACCCGGTCTGGACCACCTTCGCTTCGGTCCTCGAGAGCACGTCACGCAGCGCGTTCGGTGACAGTTTTGTTTTCCCGCGGAGGGTGCGGTTCTCAGGCGACGGGACGTAGTTCGACGCGAGGAGGTCCAGGAGTTTGTCCGGTTGGATGAGGCGGAGCTGTCTCGCGGCACTCCCCTTTCCCCGACTCCGCTCGATGAGGAGGAGGTCTTCGAGCGCCTTACACACCTTCGACACCGTCCCGAGGACGAGGTTCCCGCCCCGCTCCAGGATCTCGGCCCTCGCCTCTTGGACCGAGACGTACGCGCCCTTGACGAGAAACGCCCGCGGGACGAGCGAACTCGTGCCCCGAAAGGCGTTCTTGATCTCGGTCTCCCAGCGAAAGCGGTTCGGCCGCCCGGTGCGGTAGACCAGCACTTGGTCCGGGACCGACACGACGCCGTTCCCGCACAGGTCGATGCCGCTCACCCCTTGCTCCTGCAACTCCTCCAGCCGCGACTCGGCGAGGTACGGGACGATGACGAGCGGGTTTAGTTCCGGGGGTCTCGCGTACCGCCGCGCTTGGGCAATGACTTCGGAAAGAGCTTTCGGTGTCGAGAGGCGTTTACACTCCGCTGCGAATCGAAAGCTCCGCTCGCCCCACCGGAGGAGGACGATCGCATCGAGCATCCCGTCGTCGTTCCGCGCCATCGTCTCCCCGACCTCGATTCGGAACGGGGGAAAGTCGACCCGGCCCGACCGGAGCTGGTCGAGGATCTCGGTTTCAGGAGGTGTTTTCTCAATTTCCATTGTTTTCCTACGCAGGAAAACTGCCTGCTTTAGGAAATATACCAGGATGTTTTCCTGGATGCAACAGTTTTCCTGCCCGCCAGCCAGTAGGTGGCCGACGACGCCCTCAACTCTCGGGACGTTGTCCCGAGAATCCGTCTACCTTCCTCCGGAGGCGGAGGGCCTCTGAAAACAGGTCTCCCTCTCCGTGAACGCGACCGGCCGAGCACCGCTCGGGACTCCCTCCGGCTCGGAAGGATGCCCCCTGTGACGACCCGTCACCATCAGCTGCCGCCGCGGTGCCAGCACGGGGTGAGGATTTGAATTGCCAACTCTTGCATCTTGGGATGTTCGCCTTCCATTGCTCGTAGGAGAACAGGACCGGCTCATTCTTGGCAAATTTGGTCGCCCAGGCGATGCCACTCTGGAGACAGGGATTGTCTTCGTCCTCCTGTGTCCTGCCTGAACAAACCGCATGGAAGAGGCCGGGGCCGTCCCGCCATTTGCCCATCCCGATGAACGTGGCCTCGCCCTTTTGAGGATCGAGTTCCTTCTGGCAAAAAGCACACTTGATGGGGCGATCCGGGGCGGGCGGTGGCGAAGGTTCCTTTTTCTTGCGGGGCATCTCGAATCTCCCGCTTCCTTGTGCCTGCCTCGTTACCCTGTCCGGCGTGCGGCGAGAATGGGAGCAAGAAGAACTCGCAGTTCGTTTCCCAATGGGCCGATTTGTCGCTCTCTTGAGGCCACAAGCTCGTGAGCGAACTTTTCAAGTTGACCCTCAGCAAGTTTGTGATTTTCTGGGGCGAATCGAGCCAAGGCTCCCCAAGACTGCTTTTCAGCCTCCCACTCTCGTGCCATTCGGAGCAGGTCGTCCCACTGATCGGCGAACCATTTTTGAACCTTTCGCATGTATCCAAAGACCTCCCGAATCTTGGCCATCCGAAAGACTCCGCAGACCTCGCAAGTGCAGGTCCAGACTTTGCCATTGCTCTTCAAATCACGCTCGGAATGCTCTTCGTAGGTCGTCGCTCGGCTCTCGATGAATTTGTCCATCGCCTCAGCGTTGAAGCCTTTGCTGTCGATGACGCCTGTGGATTTCAGGAAGACAGACATCATCGCTTCAATCTTGGCGTATTGGGTGTCGAGGATTACCAGACCGTCTCTGGCGGTAGGACCGTTTTCGAGAGGAGGCAGATCGGAAGCAACGGGCGGCTGTCGGTTGGATTTCTTGCGTGGCATGGCGAATCTCCTGGGCGAATGACTGTAAAGTGGAAACGATGGTTTCCAAGAGCAGAACTGCTTTGATGTTACGCCGCCATGAGCAGACGCTCGACGTAAGGTTCCCAGCCTGCTACACCAGCCAAGAAGAGTTCAATTGGTGTTCTGTCGCCCCGACTGTAGAAGTCCTTGAAAGAGAAGCACTTCCGACGACGCCTCTGAACGACCGCTGCACGGTGTACAGAGTTTCGTGCAGAGAAACAAAGTCCTGCACCGCGGCAACGGTCCGGGAGCAATTCGCAAGCACTCCGGCCCACCCGAGCCCCGGAGACTTGCCATGCGCCAGCCCAAACCTTGGTACCACAAGCAGACCGTCTCTTCTTACGTCCAGATCGGTCCCAGACAGCACTTCCTCGCCGAGGGCAAGGACAGCCAGAAGACCGCGTTCGCCGTTTACCACAAGATCATGTCGGAAAACAAGCCGGTCGAGCCTGACCGACTCACCGCCGCAAAAGTGTGTGACCTCTTCCGCGACTGGAGCGAGCAGCACAATCGCTTCAATGGGGTAGTGTTCGGTTGCCTCCGGTAAAACCTCGTCGCCGGGCCTATGAAGTCGCGGCTTCGGTTCCGCGCATGGATCCGTCGGATCGGCCAATATTAGAGGAGCGGGTTTCGGTTGAATTTCTGATAGGGCAGTCGAATGCCCTGGAACAGGAATTCGTCGATCTCGAACATGTCGAGCGGTTGCCGGAATCCCTGGCTGGCGGCGAAGGTGGCGACGTCGTCCTGGTCGACACCGTCGCCCGAGACGCCCAGTCCGCCGGCCAAGCCGAACGAGTAGATCGGGACGGAACCTGGAAAGAACACGATTCCGTTTTGATTCAACACATTCGTGGTGTCTCGGAAGTTGGTACCGGGAAAGAACGCATCGTGGCCGACCACGCTCGTGAACGCCGACGCAGGCCGACGCGGGCCGACCTGCAAGCCCGTCAAGCGATCGATACCCGGATCGTCGTGCAGTTGCGAGAACGCAGCCGGTAGCGTGCCATCGATTCCTTCGGGGAACCGTGGTTGGGCCAGATAGCGGAAGGTCCGGTTCGAAAAAGCCGTTCCCGCGGGGATGCCGGGCAGTTGGTCGATCGTCTGGAGTTGGGTCGGATCCGCGTAGTAGGCGACGTTCCGCGCCTTCGCCACGGCGACGTCGATCGAAAAGACCGTGGCGTCCGGCATCCGGTAGAGGCCGAGGATGTTGCCCTCCCGATCCGCGACGGCGAAGACGAACTTCGCGCTGTTGCTCAGGGGCAGTCGGATCGCCGCGCGGATACGAACCGCCTCCTCGACTCCCTGTTTGATGATTGCGAACACCCGGGTCGCGTCGATTCCTACTCCGGAATGCGGGAGAACGAGCCAGCCGCTTGGGGCCGGTTTCCCATCCAGGAGGGTCTGGTTCGCATCCAGTGCCTCGCCGTCGGCTTCGATCAAGGGCGAGGCGGGTGTCACCAACAGATTTCGGCCAGTATCGGGATTGCCCGTACCCAGCGATTGCCCATACGCCACCAGTCTCGCGGGACCCTCCGTTCCTCCCGGACCGATGATATCCAGCATGATGCCAACCAGGTCGATACGCTGGCGATCGGGCGTAACGGGCAGCCCGTTGATGCCAGGGGCCAATTCGACTCCCGCCAGCGTACCGACGGGCAGCCCGATGCCCGGCGCGCCGCCGACCGCCGCGACGGCCGCGAACTCCGCTTCCAGCGTGCGATCGGGTCGCGTGGAGTCGAAGGTCGTGCTTTCGACCGGATTGGCTTCGGTCGCGTAGCCCGTCTCGCCGGGATAGAAGACACCGATGCCGCCGACGAGCGTTCCGTTCTTGTAGATGGGAATTCCGCCGTTGAGTGTGCCGATGCCGCGACCCTGTGCGGACGTCAGGAGTCCCGATCGGAAGCCATACGAATCCGGCGGGAAGAGGTGCTGGCCTGCGGGAACATATTCGACCGAAGCGTTGAATCGTTCGGGGAGCGCAACGGAGTTCCCGGTGCCATCGGAGTGGAACGTACCGTCGCGGTTGGTGTGTTCGATCTGGAACAGGTCCGCCGAAGGAGTGAGTGCGATGCCGGGCGGGAAGTGTCCGCCGACACCGACGGGCGCGACGAAACCGGGGCCATAGTCGAGCGACTCGCGGTCGGCGATGTTGGGGTTGCTCTCGGCTTCCCGCTGCGTGATCGTCGATTGGCTGATGTTCCGGACGGTCCGCGAGGTCAGCGGGGCTTCGTTATTCCCGAAGAACGCTCCGGTTCGGGCGAGGGCAACGGCGCCGTCGACGGCGAACGTCAGGGTGTGAG
>JBPOHI010000159.1:0-17721 GCA_052035735.1 Acidobacteriota bacterium | reverse complement strand
TTCCGCTGGCGCTGCGCGGTGTCCGCTACCGGCCGCTCGCGGCCTCTCTCCTGCTCCGCCGCAATCTCGTCGTCTACGGCCTCGGCGGCCTCATCGTTCCGTTCATGGGCATCAAGGCCATCGACCTGCTGTTGGTGGTCCTCGGAATCGCCTAGCGCGACCGGAGAATCGGCTCATGCGCTCCCACCTGTTCACGGCTCTACGCTCGCTGCTCGTCCTGACACTCCTCACCGGGCTCGCCTATCCCGTCGCGGTGAATCTCCTCGCTGGTCTGCTCTTCGCCGATGAGGCGAGGGGCAGCCTCATCGAGCGCGACGGCAGGATCGTCGGCTCGCGTCTCGTCGGCCAGCCGTTTGCCGGCCCGGGCTACTTCTGGGGCCGGCCCTCGGCGACCGGTACGATGCCCTACAACGGCGCCGCCTCGAGCGGCGCCAACACCGGCCCGACGAATCCGGCGCTCGCCGAGCGGCTGGCAGCGAACGTCGCCGCGATGCGGGCAGCCCATCCGTCGCAAGAGGGCCCGGTGCCGGTCGATCTGGTGACCATGTCGGCGAGCGGCCTCGATCCGCACATCTCACCAGCCGCCGCGGCCTACCAGGTCGATCGCGTCGCCGCGGCGCGCGCGATGTCGCCGAACACCGTTCGCGACCTCGTGGTGAAGGCGACCGAGCCCCGGCAGCTCGGCTTCCTGGGTGAACCGCGGGTCAACGTCCTCGAGCTCAACCTCGCGCTCGACGCCCTCTCGGGCGGAACTCCGAAAGCGGCACAATAGTGCCCATGAGCGACGGCCGGCCCTCTCCCGAACGCCTTCTGGAGCGTTGGAAGCTCGAGGAGGGCCCGCAGGAGCGCGGCCGGCTCAAGCTCTTTTTCGGCGCGGTGGCGGGGGTCGGCAAGACCTTCGCCATGCTGCAGGCGGCGCACGAGCTCAAGAGCCGCGGCGTCGATGTCGTCATCGGCTGGGTCGAGACCCACGGCCGCAGGGACACCGAGGCGCTGCTCGAGGGCCTCGAGCGCTTGCCGGCCAAGGTCCTCGAGCACCGCGAAAGCGCGATCCCCGAGTTCGACCTCGACGGCGCGCTCGCCCGCCGGCCGCGGGTCCTGCTGGTGGACGAGCTCGCTCACTCGAACGTCCCGGGCTCGCGCCACAACAAGCGCTGGCAGGACGTCGAGGAGCTTCTGGGCGCCGGCATCGACGTCTTTTCGACGCTCAACGTCCAGCACATCGAGAGTCTGAACGATGTCGTCGCCCGGGTCACCGGCGTCGCCGTGCGGGAGACCGTGCCCGACGCCGTGCTCGAGCGCGCCGACGCCGTCGAGCTCGTCGACCTGCCGCCCGAGGAGTTGATCAAGCGGCTGCAGGAGGGCAAGGTCTACCTCGGCGAGCAGGCGCAGCGCGCCCTCGAGCGCTTCTTCACCGAAGGCAATCTCATCGCCCTGCGCGAGCTCGCGCTGCGCAAGACCGCCGAGCGTGTCGACGCCCAGATGCAGGCTTGGCGCGAGCGACACGAAGTCGCCGAGACCTGGCCGATCGCCGAGCGCATTCTCGTCGGTATCGGTCCCTCGCCTTCGTCTGCGCGCCTCGTCCGCGGTGCGAAACGCCTGGCGGAACGCTTGCGCGCGCAGTGGATCGCCGTCTGGGTCGAGCTGCCGGAAGACGCTCGGCTGCTGCAGCGCGACCGCGATCGGATCTGGGAGACTCTGCGCCGCGCCGAAGAGCTCGGCGCCGAGACCGCCCAGCTCGCCGGCAGCGATGCCGCCACGGAGCTCATCGCCTTCGCCCGGCAGCGCAACGTCTCGAAGATCGTCGTCGGCAAGCCGCACGGAGCGCGCTGGCGAGAGCTGCTTTTCGGTTCGGTGCGCGAGAGACTGCAGCGGGCGGACGCCGGCATTGACATCTACGTCCTGGCGCAGAACGAAGGCGGGCAGTCCAAGGCGCGCGTCGTCGAACGAGACGCGCGGCGCCGGAGCCGTCCTGCCGGGTACGTCGCGGCCCTCGGCGCCATTCTCCTCGCCACCGGCTTCGGCCGCTTGCTCGCCCCAGCCGTCGAGCTGACCAACGTGGTGATGGTCTTTCTTCTTGCCGTTGTCGGCATCGCCCTGCGCTTCGGCCGCGGCCCGTCGATCTTCGCCTCGATCGTTTCGGTGGCGGCCTTCGACTTCTTTTTTGTCCCTCCCCAGCTCACCTTCGCCGTTTCGGACTCGCAGTACCTCATCACTTTCGGCGTCATGCTGCTGGTGGCGATCGTCATCTCGACCCTGACCGTGCGCCTGCGCGAGCAGGCGGAGACCTCCAGCCGCCGTGAGCGGCGCACCGCCGCGCTCTATGCCTTCGGTCGGGACCTGGCGCAAGCCAGAGAGCGGCAGCAACTCCTCGACTCCGCTCTCGAGCATCTGTCTCAGGTCTTCGTCGCGCAGGTCCTGATCCTGCTCCCCGACGACTCCGGACGGCTGCAGGAGATGGCGAGCGAGAGCGTCACTTACCGTTTCGACGAACGCGAAAAGGCAGTCGCGCAGTGGGCCTACGATCACGGCGCGATGGCCGGCGCCCATTCCGCTACGCTGCCGGCAGCCAAGGGTCTCTATCTGCCGATGCGCAACGGGGGTGCCATCTTGGGGGTCATCGGCCTCCACCCGGCGACCGGCGACCGGGTCGTCGAGCCCGAGCAGCTCCACCTGCTCGAGGCCTTCGCCAATCAGCTCGCCCTGGCCCTCGTCCGCTGAGACCCGCGCTAGGCGGACGTCAGAGCTCGACCTGCGCGCCGAGCTCGATGACGCGATTCGGGGGGATGCGGAAGAACGCGTTGGCCGGCCGGGCGTTGCGGGCGAGATAGACGAAGAGACTCTTGCGCATGCGGGACATCCGCGAGTTGCCGGTGGTCAGAAGGGTCTCGCGACCGAGGAAGTAGCTCACCGTACCGGGGTCGAACTCGAGCCCCAGCTCCGCCGCACGGCGCAGGGCGAGCGGCACGTTCGGTGTCTGCATGAAACCGTAGTGCGCGATGACCTCGCTGAAGCCGTGCGCCAGCTCGCGCATCTGAATGCGGTCGCGCTTGGGCACCTCCGGGATGCCCTCCGTCACAATGGTGAACAGAATGACCTTCTCGTGCAGCACTTTGTTGTGCTTGAAGTGATGCAGCAAGATCGGCGGCGTCACCCCCATCGCCGAGGTCATGAAGACTGCTGTTCCTTTCACTCGATGCGGGTTGTACGACTCGAGACGGGCCAGAAACGGCTCGATGGGCAGGCTTCCGCGCTCGAGAAAGCTCCGCACTGCCTGCCGACCGATCTTCCAGGTCGTCATGACGAAGAAGAAGAGCGACCCCACCAGCAGAGGAAACCACCCGCCATGGACGATCTTCGGGATGTTGGCGAGAAGGAAGGGAATCTCCACCGCGAGGAACAGGGCCACGAGCCCGAAGGCCAGCGCGGGAGACCACTTCCAACGCCGGATGGCGACCGCAGTGAGCAGCACCGAGGTGCAGATCATCGCGCCCATGACCGAAATGCCGTAAGCGCCCGCGAGCTTGGAAGAGTCGCGAAAACCCAGCGTGAGCGCAATGCAGGCGATCATCAGGAGACGGTTGATCTCCGGCACGTAGATCTGACCGCTCGCTTCGCCGGAGGTGTGAATGATCGAGAGCCGCGGTAGATAGCCCAGCTGCACGGCCTGCTGGGCGAGCGAGAAGGCGCCCGAGATCATCGCTTGGGAAGCGATCACCGCCGCGGAGGTCGCCAGGATCACCAGCGGATAAAGGAGCACCGAGGGGGCGAGGCCGTAGAACGGATTCGCCACCGCGAGGGGCCCGCGTTCGAGGAGCAGACTCCCCTGACCGAAGTAGTTGAGCAGGAGGGCCGGAAAGACGAGCGAGAACCAGGAGAGTCGGATCGGGCCGCGCCCGAAATGGCCCATGTCCGCGTAGAGCGCCTCTCCTCCCGTGACGCAGAGGACGACCGACCCCAGAATGAGGAATCCGTGCAGTCCGTTCTCGGCGAAGAAGCGCACGGCGTGCGCCGGGTTGATCGCTCCCAAGACCTCCGGATGGCGGAGGATGGCCGGAATTCCCAGGGCCGCGATCGCCGCGAACCAGACCAGCATCACCATGCCGAAGACAGCGCCGATTCCGGCTGTCCCCTTCCGCTGCACGACAAAGAGCGCCAGGAGAATTCCGACCGCCAGCGGCACGATCCAGGGGCGGAAGATCGGGGTTGCCACGTCGAGCCCCTCGAGCGCCGAGAGGACGGAGATCGCCGGGGTGATCATCCCCTCGGCGAGGAGAAGCGACGTGCCGACCAGAGCGAGACTGACGAGGACGGTCCACCGCTTTCTCCCCGCTTCGCCCTTCCCGGGGTGGCTCCGCTGCTCGGTAACCAGGGCGAGGAGCGCGAGGATGCCGCCGTCGCCATGATTGTCGGCCCGCAGCACGAACGCGATGTACTTGACGGAAATGATCAGCGTCAGGGCCCAGAAAACCAGAGAGAGGACCCCCAATATGTTGCCGAGTTGCGGTGCGACGCCGTGCGCCGGATTGAAGCACTCCTTCATGGCATAGAGCGGCGAGGTTCCGATGTCGCCGTAAACCACGCCCAACGCGCCCACCCCCAACCGCGCCAGATCCTTCGGCGAGCGGATGATCGGGGCGTGGGATGTCAGGTTGAGGTCGACACCTGACGCCGACTCGGTCTTGGCCATGGCGGGCGTGGAGAGTAGCACGCGAGCGCCGGCGAGACAGCCCCTCGAGGGGCGCTCATCGTCCCGAAGCGGCCTGGCGACGACACCCGCTTCGGTTATCGGCCGGGCGAGAGCCCGCGCCGCTGCTAGATCTCGACCTGGGCGCCCAACTCGATGACGCGATTCGGCGGAATACGGAAGAAGGCGTTGGCGGGCCGGGCGTTGCGGGCGAGATAAACGAACAAACTCTTGCGCCACGACGCGAGGCCGGAGTTGCCGGTCGTGAGGATCGTCTCGCGGCCGAGAAAATAGCTGACGGAACCAGGATCGAACTGGAGCCCCATCTCCGCCGCGCGGCGCAGCGCCAGGGGCACGTTCGGGGTCTGCATGAATCCGTAGTGCGCGATCACCACGGCAAAACCGTGATCGAGCTCGCGCATCTCGATGCGGTCCCTCTTCGGCACCTCCGGGATGCCCTCGGTCACGATGGTGAACAGGATGACCTTCTCGTGCAGCACCTTGTTGTGCTTGAAGTGGTGAAGGAGGATCGGAGGCGTCACTCCCAGGGACGAGGTCATGAAGACCGCCGTCCCCTTAACCCGGCTCGGCCCGGAGGCAGCGAGCCCGGAGAGGAAGAAATCTATCGGCAGGCTGCCCCCCTCGAGATGCTTGCGAACTGCCCGGCGGCCGCGCTTCCAGGTCGTCATCAGGACGTAGATCGCGACGGCGACGGCGAGCGGCACCCAGCCTCCGCTCACGATCTTCTCCACGTTGGCGGCAAGGAACGGGATATCTACGGCCATGAAGAGCGCGCTGAGCGCGAGCGCCTGCCAGAGCGGCCAATGCCAGATCCGGCGCTGGACGGAGAACAGCAGGATCGTGGTGATCACCATCGTCCCCATCACCGCGATGCCGTAGGCCGCCGCCAGGTTGCCGGATTTCTGAAACATCAAGGTCAGGGCGACGCAGGAGATCATGAGGATCGCGTTCACTTCCGGAACATAGATCTGGCCACTCGCCTCCCCCGAGGTGTGGACGATCGTCATGCGCGGCGAGAAGCCGAGCTGAATCGCCTGCTGGGCCAGCGAGAAGGCGCCGGAGATGAGCGCCTGCGACGCGATCACCGCGGCCGCCGTGGCGATCGCCACCAGGGGATAGAGGAACCAGTCCGGCGCAAGGCCGTAGAACGGGTTGGCGGCGACCTCCTGGCCGCGCGCCAGCAGCAGCGCGCCCTGTCCGAAGTAGTTCGCGAGCAGCGCCGGGAAGACCAGCCAGAACCAGGCGACGCGGATCGGCCGACGCCCGAAGTGCCCCATGTCGGCGTAGAGCGCCTCGCTGCCGGTAACGCAGAGAACGACCGCGCCGAGAATCAGGAATCCGTGAAACCCGTTGGCACGGAAGAAGTGAAAGGCATGCATCGGGTTGACCGCCGCCAGCACCTCCGGATGGCGCACGATCGCTGGGATTCCCAGCGCAGCGATCGCGGCGAACCAGATCAGCATCAACGGCCCAAACACCGCACCGATGCCGGCAGTTCCCCGCCGCTGGACGAGAAACAGGGCGATGAGGATTCCCAGGGCGATGGGCACGATCCACGGGCGGAAGAACGGCGTCGCGACGTCGAGCCCCTCGAGAGCGCCGAGGACGGAGATGACCGGTGTGATCATGCCATCGGCCCACAGCAGCGCCGCGCCGAAGAGGGCCAGCGCGACGAGCGTGATCCATCTCCGGTGGCCGGACTCGCCACGCTTGGGATGGCTCCGCTGCTCGGTGACCAGGGCGAGGAGAGCGAGGATGCCGCCGTCACCGTGGTTGTCGGCCCGCATGACAAAGCCAATGTACTTGACGACCACGATGAGCGTCAGTGCCCAGAAGACGAGTGAGAGGATGCCAAGGACGTTGCCGAGGCTGATCGCGACGCCGTGGGGCAGGGCGAAACACTCTTTGATCGCGTAGAGCGGCGAAGTGCCGATGTCGCCGTAAACGACCCCCAGCGCACCAAGGCTGAGCCGCGCCAGATCCTTCTTGGAGCGGATGATCGGAGCGTGGGAGGTGAGGTTGAGGTCGGCGCCCGTCGCCGACTCGGAAGTGACCATGACGGGATGGGACACTAGCATGCCCTATCCGAGGCGAGCCTCTCCGCCGGCAGCAATCAGAGGTTGCGAGGTGGTCATCAAATGCTGCAGAATCAACATCTTACGATGGTTCCGCCGAGTCTCCCCCTGATCCTCTTTGGAGCGACATATCTCCTGCTCGCTGTCGGCCGGATTCCCGGCCTGGCGCTCGACCGCACCGGCTTCGCGGTCCTCGGAGCGCTCGCTTTTCTCGCCACGGGCGGCATCTCCCTCGACGAGGCCAAGCTGGCACTCGACGCGCCGACGTTGACGCTGCTGTTCAGCATGATGCTGCTCTCGGCGCAGTACCAGATGTCGGGCCTCTACGGCGTCATCGGCCGCCGGCTCGCTCGCGCACGGAGCCCACGGCGTCTTCTCGCCGGGGTGCTCGTGGTTTCGGCGCTGCTCGCCGCCGTGCTCACCAACGACGTCGTCTGCTTCGCCCTCACGCCACTGCTTTGCGCGGCACTCGTCGCGACACGCCTCGATCCTCTGCCTTTCCTGCTGGCGCTCGCCTGTGGCACCAACATCGGCAGCGCGCTCACGCCGATCGGCAACCCGCAGAACATCCTCATTTCGCAAAAGCTCGGGCTCGCGTTTCTCCCGTTCGTCCTGGTCTGTGCCATTCCAGTGGCTACAGCGCTGCTCTTCACCTACTGGATTCTCGCCCGGCGCCTCCGGCCGCTCCCCGCCGACGCCGCGGCGGCCACCGGTGAGGCGCTCGCCGAGCCCGCAGCGGAGCCGCCGCTCGATCGCAGGGAGGCCGCCAAAGCTCTCGTCCTGACCCTCGCGGCGATGGCCCTCTTCCTCAGTCCCGTGCCGGCCTACCTCACCGGCTGCGCTCTCTCCGGGGTCGTGCTGACGAGCCGGCGCATGCACAGCCGGACCATGCTCGGGCTGGTCGACTGGCAGATGCTCGCCCTTTTCGTTGCGCTGTTCATCGTGACCCGCGGCTTGGAGCTCTCGGGGTGGACCGAGCTCGGGCAACGCTTCCTGGCCGGCGCGGGCGTGGATTTCAGCAGCCTCGGAGCGCTGGTGCCGGCGGTGGCGCTCCTCGGCAATCTGGTCGGAAACGTGCCGGCGGTCATGCTCCTGCTGCGCTTCCTGCCGGGCGAACCGGCCCTGCCGGTCGTCGGCTACGCCCTCGCCCTGGCCTCGACCTTCGCCGGCAACGCCCTGCTCATCGGCAGCGTCGCGAATCTGATCGTCGTCGAACAGGCCAGCCGCTTCGGTGTCCGCATCGGCTTCCGCGACCACCTGCGGGTCGGACTTCCCGTCACCCTCTTCTCGCTCGCCGCGGTCGTCGTCACGCTAGCCTGGATCGCGCGCTAGTCGGCCTCCGCGACGCGCCCGGTGCCCCGACGATCCTGAGCTTCGCCGCAGACCGGCTCAGGCCGGAGGGCCCCCCTCTTCGTCGCAGCAGACGCGATTGCGGCCGGCACGTTTCGCCGCGTAGAGGGCCAGATCCGCGCGGCGGAGGGTCGCCTCGAACCCTTCCTCGCCGCCGCGGAGAAAGGCGATCCCGGCCGAGACCGTGCTGCGCAGTTCCTCCCCGTCGGCGAGCCCGATCGGCGTGGCGGCGAAGGTCTCGCGAATCAGCTCCGCACGTTCGAGCGCCACGGCCGGCAGGGCTCCCGGGAGCAGGATCGCGAACTCGTCGCCGCCGGTGCGGCAGACGAGGTCGGAGCCGCGGACGCTGGAGGTCAGGATCTCGGCGAGCACTTCGAGCACCAGATCCCCCGCCGCGTGCCCGTACTGATCGTTGATCTCCTTGAAGCAGTCGACGTCCACTGCGAGGAGCGCCAACGCCTCGCCGGTGCGTCGCGCCCGCGCCGCGTCGCGGACGGCGACCTCGTCGAAGTAGCGGCGGTTGTGCAGCCCGGTGAGCGGATCGCGGATCGCCTGCTCGCGAAGCTGACGGTTGAGAGACTCGATTTCGGCCACTCGCGCCGCCAGGTCCCGGTGCGCCGCGGCGAGAGCCTCTTCCGCCCGGTGACGCGAGCTGACGTCGGACTTGATGGCAACGAAGTGGGTCACTTCGCCACCCGCGTCGAGCACCGGTGCGATCGTCTGCTCTTCGTAGTAGATCGCGCCGTCCTTGCGCCGGTTGACGATCGTTCCCGACCAGGTCTCGCCGCGCGTGACCTGGCGCCAGAGCTCGGCGTAGAAGCCCGCGCCGTGCGCGCCGGACTTGAGCAGTCGCGTGTGCCTGCCGACGAGCTCGTCGGCGGCGTATCCGGTGATCGCGCACGCTGCGGGATTGACCCAGACGATCGTGCCGGACCGATCGGTGATGACGATGCCGTTCGCCGCCGAGCGCAGCGCGGTCGCCTGGATTCGCAGGGCATCCGGCTCCTGCACGCGCCCGCGCAGATCGCGGATCGCCGCGGCGGCGAACCTCTCCGCCCCGAATGCGATCGGCGTCAGGGAGATCTCGACCGGAATCTCCTGTCCGTCGGCGTGACGTGCGACGAGCGTGAGACCGCCGCCCATCGCGCGCGGCGTCGAGTGCCGGGCATATCCCGTGCGCAGCTCGGAGTGGCTCGGGAAGCGCTCCGGAACGAGCAGCTCGACGGGTCGACCGACCAGGGTCGCTGGCGGGTAGCCGAGCAGCTGCAGACATGCCGGATTCGCGGTCACGATCCGGCCCGAACCGTCGACCACGACGATCGCGTCAGCAGAGGCGTCGAAGAGCGCGCCGGCGAGCGCTGTCGAGTCGAGTTCCATTCCCGTGGATCCGCCGGGCGACCGTACCATGAGCCCGGCGCCGGCGAGATACCCGAAAGTGCAGCGCGCGGAGGTGGAACCGCAGGCTCGGGCGCCCGGCGCCTCGGATCAGGGCTCCAGCTCGTAGCTGCTCTCGATGCCGACGCGCTCGAGCAGGTTCTGCAGGATCCGCGCGGTGACGCCCCAGATGAGAAAGCGGCCGACATGGTAGATGCGCAGGGTGCGCCGTTGGCCGTTGATCTGCACTTCGCGGTCCTCGATCAACTTGGGATTGGCGAGCTCGCCGAGCGGCGCCGCAAAGGTCTCGTCGATCTCGCCGGGATTCGGCTCGAGCTCGAACGGAAACGGCACGGCGCCGACACAGGGGACGATGCGGAAGCCGGACGGGGTCGCGACCTCGTCGAGCTCGCCCAGGCGCAGGACCCGCTTCGGCTCGAGCCCGATCTCCTCGTCCGCCTCGCGCAGCGCGGCCGCCCACGAATCCTCCCCCATCTCCCTCCCGCCACCGGGAAACGCGACCTGCCCGCGATGATGCGGCAGGCTGTCGGTGCGCTTGGTGAGCAGCGTCCAGAGCATTCCGGCATCGACGTAGAGCGGCACGAGGACCGCAGCCTGGCGAGCCTCACCGGGCGGCAGGCGGCGGGGTGCCGGCGCCGCGAGGCGCGATCGCATCTCGAGAATCCAGGGAAGGGTTTGACTCATGGTCTTGCGGTCTCCGGGGATGCGACGCGCGCCAGTCCGAGGTCGAAGCTCACCGGCTCGCCTGCCGGCGGCGTGGGAGGTACCCTCTTCGAGCCCGACCCGGCCAGGTCGAGGCCGAGGACGTAGATCGCGACCGGGCTGCGGCTCCACCAGAGCGGATGCCGGCGCGCGGGATCCCCCAGGGCGATCTCGAAGGCCACCTCACCTGTCGGCCGGTAGGTGGTGCCGACCGTCGTGCCCCCTTCGACTGCGAGCGCTGCCGGCGCACTGGCGCTGAAATCCAGCCGCACCGAAGTGAGCGCGCGGTCACTCTCGACCAGGAGTTGGGCGCGCGGAGCGGCGAGTGTGAGCCTGCCCGATATCGGGCGCAGCCCGTGATCCACCGCGCGCAGCCGCACGCCTCCGCGCACGATCTCCGCGCCGGCCGGCAGATCGCGCAGCGACGTCTCGAAGGGTAGCCGCTCGCGGATGCCGCTGGTGATGGGCGCGACACCGGGGGGCGGCGAGGCGCCATCGGAGAGAGGAGCGATCCAGTAGGGCCCGACGAACGGGGCTGCGGCCAGCGTCAGCAAGAGCGCGGCGCGCAGGCGCAGGGTCGGCCCGGCGCAGAAAAGGAGCGCGCCGTAAAGCGGCAGGAAGCGCAGATTGCCGACCGCCGGGCTGCCGCCGGCCCAATCGAACGGCGCCATCTGCAGCTGCAGGAGCGCCGCGCCGAACACGGCGAGCGGCAGATAGCGCCGGCCTCCGCTGGCGCCGGGAGAGAGCACGAGCAGGACCACGGGTAGGAAGCCCACCAGCAGACCGACGTTGCGGCCGAGGACGAAAAAGAGCGCATTCCATCCGGAGAGCACCGGCGAGAAGAGCGCCGCCGGAGCGTCCCAGGGTGCGCCGTCGAGCGCCAGCACGGCACCGACCGGCAGCGCCACCGCGAGCGCGAAGAGGGCGAACGCCGCGAGCCGCGGCCGACCGCGCGGCGAGCGCGGCAGGTCGAAGAGCATCGGCAGCGCGAGCAGGCCGTAGGCCGGATGGCGGACGGCGGCCGCGCCGAGCAGCAGGCCGGCGAGGAGCCAGGGCCAGAGCGCCGCGCGCGCGGCGAGGTCGCCACCGTAGATCTCCTCGGCTTCCCGCGCTCCGCTTCGAGCCCATCCCCGCCCCCAGGCGAGTGCGCCGGCGAGGACGACGGCGGCGAAGACCAGCACCTCACTCTGCCAGCGGAAGACTGCCGTGAAGGCCACCGAGCCGAACAGAAAGAGCGCCATCCAGAGCGGCGCCGCCGCGCCGAGGGGCAGGCGCAAGGCGAGCGCACCGGCGATCGCCGCGAGCACCCACGCCAGAGCGTTCAGCAGGAGCGGTCCGCGCTCTCCGGCGAGAGCGATGGCACCGCCCCACAGGCGCGTAGCGAGGTACGGCGCTTCCAGGCGATCGCCGCGCGGCTCCGTGCGGACGTCGCGCGGCGACTCGCCGAACGCCGCGCGAAATCGCGCCGCGTCGGCCTCGACGAACAGGATGTCCTTGTCGACAGCGAGGCTGTGCGCGGCCAGCCAGTGCGTCGTCTCGGTCCCCGCCGCCGGCGCGCGGCGTGGCGCCGCGGTGGCTGCGAGCCAGAGCGTGCCGGCGAGCAGGAGGCTGAGCGGCAGCCAGGCCGCCCCTCTCATACCCATCTGTCCCATTCCCAGGCGCCCAGCGGGCGATGCCCTTCGGCGATCTGCAAGGTCGGCTTGATGAGCAGCCGGGCGGCGGCCTCCGGACGGCGGAGCTCGAGATGGAACCGCCTCGAGCTGCCCGGCTCGAGCGCCTCGGGGAGCGACAGCCAGCGGCGCCCGCGATAGAGGTCGCGTCCCTCGGAGAGGAACTGCACCTCGAAAATGACACCTCCGGGGAGCGCGTGGCTCGGCAACCAACGGACCCGGCTGTCGTTGACGACATCGATCTCCAACCGCCGCCGCTCCCCCGGCGCCCAGTCATCGCTGCCCCGCACCACGATCCGTCCTGGCACCCGGTTCTGCACCGCGGTGCTCCGCGGACCCGGCTCCGGAGGACGCTCAGCCAACGCCTCTTCTGTCGCGAGCTCGCCGATGGCGGCGACCAGCTCGTCGGCGGCCCGCTCCGGAGCGTGGTGCTCGGCGACGAAGCGACGCGCTGCTTCGCCCATCCTCTCGAGGGACTCGCGATCCGCGAGCTGCCGCGCGAGTGCCACCGAAAGTTCCTCCATCTCGCCCTCTCCCGGCGGGATGTGCAGCGCGATCTCCTCCGGCAGGTCGCCGAAATCGGCGTAGTCCGAGACCACCACCGGGCGGCCGACCGCCAGGATGCGCAACAACGAAGCCGACGTCTCGCCGGCCGTGGGATAGCGCAGATTGAGGCAGAGATCGGTGGCCGAGATGGCGGCGTCGAGCTGCTCGAAGGGCAGGAATCCGGTGACGTGGACGCGCTCCGCGACGCCGATCTCGGCGGCGAGCGCGGCGTAGTTCGAATACGGCGAGAGCTCGCCGGCGATCAGCAGGTGCACCGCCTCGAGGCCCGGCGAGGCCAGGGCGCGGATCGCCACGTCGGTGCGCTTGATCGGGGTCTGGAATCCGAACGAGCCGAGGAGGAGCGCCTGCGGCGGGATGCGCCACTGCGCGCGAAAGGCGAGGCCTACGTCGCGCCGGGCCGGCGGCGGCAGGGGAATGCCCATCGAGACGACGCGCACGGCGAGCTCCGGGTCCTCTTCGCGCAACACCGAGGCCGCCCATTGACCGTGCACCAGCACGCCGCGTTGCCGTCGCAGGAGCGTCCGGTTGGCAGGCAGGAAGAACTGCGCGGCGCGCCCGAAGGCACCCCAGCGAACCGGCCGGGCAGCGGCGTCGCCGACCCAGCCGTGGTCGCGTTCGAGCGCCTCGCGATAGGGCTCGAACTCTCCCTTCCCCACCGTCCGGTCGAGCAGGAAGTGGTGCAGCACGAGGTCGTGCAGGACGAGCACGCCCGGCCGCTGCATGGCGAGCTCCCAGACCGCGGCGTGGTAGTGGTTGTTGCCCATCTGGTAGAGCGGCAGGCGGCCCTCTTCGCCGGCCAGCGCCGCCTCGACCGGCCGGAACCGGGCGGCGATCTCCGGGGCGAGCGGCAGATCGGGCAGACGCAGCACCCGCACGTCCGCGCGCTCCGCCAGGTGCGGCAGGAGCTCCAGGCTGTAGTCGGAGATCCCCGAGCGTACCGGCGGAAGCGGCGAGAGGTAGTCGAGGCGCAGCACGGCGGCCATTCTACCGGCGATCCGGCGCCGCCCCGGAATCGCGGGTGCCCGGTCGGGATCTTGCAAGAGTTTCCTCCCAGGCCGTAAGCGTGTCTCATTCTCGGCAGGGGAATGCCCCGACGGGGCGGGAGGTAGCGATGTTCGAGATGCAGAGCGTGCTGCAGGGACCGGCTTCAGCGAAGAAGCAGTTGGCGACGACGGCGGCGTTGCTGCACCTTTCCGTGGCGACGGTGATCGTCGTCGGACTCGCCTGGCGCATCGACACCGTCGAGGCGCCGACCTTCACGACGAACTTCCTGCCGATCGCCTTCCTCCCGGCAGAGTGGAGCGCGCCGCTCGCCCACCCCGCGAAAGTGCCGAGCCGGAAGGCGGCGCAGGCTCCCGCGACCGTGCAGCCCGAGGTCGTACCGGACGCCCCTCCGACGGCGCCCTCAGCGCTGAGCGAAGTCTCGATCGCGCCGCTCGATCCGGCGGTCTCTCATGGCGACGTCGGTGCCGGTTCGGCTCTCGCTGACGCGGGGGGTGTCGGAGACGGTGACGGCGTTCCTGCCGCGGCCGAGACCATCGTCTGGAAGCCCGGCGCAGGCATCGTCGCGCCGCAGGTGCTGTTCCGGATCGATCCCAGGTATCCCGAGATCGCGCGCGCGGCCCACCGCCAGGGCGCCGTCGTCATCGAGGCAGAGATCGCGACCGACGGGAGCCTCCAGTCGGCCCGCGTGGTGAGCGCTCCGCTCGGCTTCGGACTCGAGCAGAGCGCGCTCGATGCGATCCGCTCCTGGCGCTTCGCGCCGGCTCGGTTCGGCGATCGGCCGGTCGCCGTCTACTACCGCTGGAACATCCTGTTCAGCCTGCGGTAGAGCCCTCGACGACTCCCGCGGTGTCCGGAGAGAGCGCCGGCTCGGCGCTCCGGACGCCGCGGGGGTCTTTCGCGCCCGCCCGCAGCGCGAAGTGGGTCAAGCCGTAGCCGACGCCGGCGAGCGAGGCGAGCACGACAGCGATGTGCAGCACCGGTGGGGCGAAAGCCCGCCCGAAGATCGGATCGACGTAGGCGAAGTTGATGTTGTCGGCCGGCGGGGTGAAGAGACGGCTGACGATCACTGCGCTGGCCGCAATGACCGTCTGGAGCGGCCAACCGCGCCGGTCGTAACCCACCCGCAGCACCACCATGACCACCAGCACCGGCCAGGCCAGGTGGTAGAGCGACAGCAGCCGGGTGAAGAGCGGATACTGCGGATCCCACATGTACTCGGTGCCGCCGAACAGGTGATGTCCCGAGGCGACGCGCCAGCCGGCGTCGAGCGCCCAGGCGATGCCGATGACCGGCGCTGCCACCGCCTGGCTCGACAGCACCAGGCGGTTGCCCGCGAGGAGCGCAGCCGCCGTCAGCATCACGCCCAGATTGCACAGGAAAAGGAAGTTGGTGAAGCCGTAGGCGGCAGCGTACGACGGCAGATAGACCACCAGCCAGGCGAGGCCGAGCCAACGCAAGCGAGGAAAGAGGTGCCGGTCTCCCATGCGGCGCGCAGTCTACAACCGGCCGCGTCGCCGGAGGTTCATCCCCCGCCGACGGTCTGACTCCAGATCGAGGTGTCGCCGCTCTCGAAGTTCCCGAAGAAGACCCCTTCGATCACCGACGTCCGCTCGACGTCGGCAGGGAATTCGCCGTCGTGCCCGCTGGCGGCGATCACCGCGGCGGGGAGACTCAGCATGTCCGTCCCGCCGGCGGTGCCGAAGCCGACCGTCAGAAGGAACGTAAGTTCGGCGGAGGCGCCGCTAGCCAGGGTGCCCACGTCCCAGGTTCCCCCGTTCCAGTTCCCCTGCGTGGCCCCGATCGCGACGGCCGAGACGCCCGGCGGGGGCGAGTACAGCGCCGAGACCACGACGCCATCGGCGGGCGAAGATCCCAGGTTGAAGACCGACACGGTGTAGGCGAGATTGCCGGGGCCGACGCCGCTCACCACCGGATCGGCGGAATCGGCCACGTTCAGACCGACGTGCACGGTGGCGATCTCGCCGTCGGCTTCGAAGGCGCCGATGTCGCAGCCATCGCCGCCGGCGGCATTCGGCACCCCGCCGAGATCGAACGGCCGGACGGCTCCGCGGGCGTCGAGCTCGATTCCGGCCTCGAAGCAGCGCCCCGCGTCGGCCGCGGGACTCGCCGTGGAGATGGCGACGGTCGGCAGGCAGCCCCCACCGGGAAGTGCGACCGTGCACCCGTTGTCGGCGAGTGGCAAAGTCAGCGGATCCTCGCCGACCGTGTCTCCCGGGAGGCCGAAAAAGCAGGAGCCGTCGGGCGCCTCGACCAGGTTGTAGTCGTTCGACCAGAGTCCGCCGGTCGAGAAGCAATCGCCACCGGTCGTGCTCGGGTCGATCGCCTCGTTGCCTGAAAACAGCGAATCGGAGATCGGGACACCGCCGGTCAACGCGGGAGCACCGGCCTCGTCGGTCGTGGCGTCGTAGATTCCGCCACCGGCGACCAACGGCGGAAAGCCGGCCGCGCGCGGGCACTGGTTGCCGACGAAAGTGCTGGCGGAGATCATCCCGATCGCTCCGGCATTGGCGAGTCCGCCGCCGAGACTCGAGCCCGCACTCGTCAGGTGCCCGAGGCGACCCTGCGCCACATTGCCGACGAAGGTCGAGCTCGCGATCCGTCCGATGCGACCCGTGTTGTCGAGTCCGCCGCCGCGACCCATTCCGGTCGCGAAGCCGAGGGCCCGGTTGCCGGTGAAGGTCGCGCGCACGATCGAGTCGATCGAGCCGTCGCTCCACACTCCGCCGCCCAATCCCGACGCCGGGGCCAGCGCCGACTGTGCATGAGCGCGAGCGACGTTGTCGGCGAACAGGACATCGCGCAACTCCGTGATGAAGCTGCCGCTCGCCGCGAGTCCGCCGCCCTCCGCGGGCCCGCCGCTGGTTGCGGCGGCCTCGTCGCGACCCGCCAGGTTGCCCGCGATCACGAGATGGCGCAGAGAGCCGGCGCTCACCCCCCGCAGCGAGATCGCACCCCCGGACGCCGGATAGGTGAGCGCCGTGCCGAACTCGATGGGCAGTGCCCGATTGCCTTCGAAACGACTCCAGGAGATCTCCCCGACGACGCCCTCTTCGACCGCCACAGCGCCGCCGTGCGCGTCATTGCCGATCGCTTCGTTGCCGGCGAACGTCGAGTCCACGACGGCGAGGGTCCCGCCCAGGACGGCGATGGCCCCCCCGCGCCCGGCGCCGATCGACGACGCTCCGCCAACCGGCCCGCCGCGCGCCGTGCTGCCCGTGAAGGCGCACTGGTCGACGTGCAACTTGCCGCCGGCGAAAACCAGGATCGCGCCACCCGAGGCGCTGGTCGCCGCCGCGCCGGCGGCGATGCAGCCGTTGCGCAGCGTCAAACCCGCGAGCGTGAGATCGCCGCCGGACCCGACCTCGAGGATCCGAAAGGCCGAAGGCTCTGCATCGGCGCAGGTCAGTGCATCCGACCGTTCGAGGATCGACCCGGCTCCAGCCTCGATCACGATCGAGCTCGAAACGGCCGGCAGGCCGCTGGGGCCGCCTTCGACGGCCGCTGTCACGGGAGCCGTCAGCACGACATCCACGCCGAGCACGAGCGTGTCGGCTCCGGCCCCTGCGGCGCAGCCGCCGATCGCGCTGTCACCGTTCGCAGACAGGATCGCGTTGCCGAGGCTGCAGGTCGTGCCGTCGACCGGGATGACGGCAGCCGGGAGGTCTTGCGAGAAGAAGATCGCTGGAAAGAGAACGAGTCCGACCACATGAGCAACGCGTCGACGATTCATGTTCCCACCTCCCGCGCTTCGCAACCAGACCGACTCAAGTCTACTCTCTCCGACCTCGCACAGCGTCGCGCCTTCGCCGCTACCTCCCGCCGTGCTCGTGGCGGTGGAGATGCGGGTGAGCGTGGTGGACACCCGGGCCGTGCGAGTGGCGATGGCTGTGCACGAGGCCGGTGCGGGTGAGCAGATCGAGGTCGCGGACGATCTCGCCCGGCGGGCGGTCGGCGACCAGGCGGCCCTGCTGAAAAACCAGGCAGCGGTCGGCGATCTCCTCGAGCACCCCGAGGTCGTGCGTCGCGACGACCACGGTGCGCGATGTCCCCTGCCACTCTTCGAGCAGGTCGATGACGCCGCTCTGGCTGCGCGGATCGAGGCCGGCGGTCGGCTCGTCGAGGAGGATCACCTCGGGGTCGAGGATCAGCACCGAGGCGATCGCCACCCGCTTCTTCTCCCCCATCGACAGGCGGAAGGTCGGGCGCTCGACGACGGCGCGCAGTTGCA
>JBPOHI010000204.1:0-3451 GCA_052035735.1 Acidobacteriota bacterium | reverse complement strand
GTCGAGGATGCCGCTGCCGGCCTTCTCCGCGTAACGGGCCAGGAACATCGGCTCGGCGATCAGCGGGTTGCGCGGGATGGAGGCGTGGGGCCGCATGAGAAGCTCGAACGTCAGCTGCGGCGGCAGTTCGCCCGGGTTCCAGACTTCCAGGCGGTCGGCGAAGAGCATGATCTGGCCACCGGGGCGGGTGAGAAAAGACGGCTCGAGGCGCTACAATTGCCGCGTGATCGACACCAGCCTCAAACGCCAGCTCCTCGACGAGATCGAGCGCCTCACGCCCGAGAAGCTCGCGCGTGTCTACGAGCTGGCGCACACGCTGGCCTCGCCGCTGCCCCCTGGCGCTTCGGTCGAAGACTTGATGGCTCTGGCCGGAACGATCGACGATGCCTCGGCGCGCCAGATGACTGCGGCCATCGACGGGGCCTTCGAGCGGGTCGATCCGAGTGAGTGGTAAGTACCTCCTCGACACGAACGTCGCGGTCGCCGTCCTCAACGGAGCGCTCGACCTATCGCCGCACCGAGCTTCGGGCACCGAGCTCTATCTCTCCGCCATCGTCGCCGGCGAGCTCTGTTTCGGCGCCGAGAAGTCCGAGCGTGTCGAGCAGAACCTCACCGCGATCGATGGGCTTATCGCC
The DNA here is from genome assembly GCA_052035735.1 of Acidobacteriota bacterium. Taxonomy (GTDB): domain Bacteria; phylum Acidobacteriota; class Thermoanaerobaculia; order Multivoradales; family JAGPDF01; genus JAGPDF01. The sequence goes on along the minus strand of JBPOHI010000204.1, from coordinate 2,816 downwards.
CGCTGTCCGGTGATCCCTTGCGATGCGACGACCGCTCGCCACTACGCGCGATTGCGCAACCGTCTGCGCGGGAAAGGTCGACCGATCCCGGAGAACGATCTCTGGATTGCCGCGACTGCGATCGAGCACGGCCTCGTGCTCGTCAGCCGGGACGAACATTTCGCTCAGGTCGAAGGACTGCTCGTCGAGTCTTGGTAGCGCGGGCCAGATCCAGTTCGACCTCTGGCAGGCCGAGAAGCGGCGCCCGGCGCTCAAGGTCAAGCGGCTGTCGGCGGCGTAGGAAGAGGGGCGCATCTTTCGAGGGACTGCTGCGGGAACGGCGCTCGTTTGAGGTCACAAATTGTGACCTCAAGTTGTTGACCCAGCTCGGAGCCTCGAGTCGAGGAGGCGCGCCGTCGTTCGCGTCCAGCAGCGGTACGCCGGGGCCCGTGCACGGCCCGCGGCGGTCTTGACGTACGCCGCGGAAAATCGGGGACAGGCACCAATTCCCTTGTTCGCTCGTGGTCGCTCGGGCGGCTGGGCGGGAATTGGAGCCAGTCCCCATTTTCCGCTCTCGCCGCTCCCAAGTCCCCAGCTGCGGCGTGCTGGCGGCTTGTTCGGAGGTACCTCAGCGGGCGCCGGCGGCTCCGGCTTTGAGGCGGTCGTAGATGGCGTCGGGGGCGAGGTCGGCACCGTTCGGCCAGCAGATGACGCCGAATTCATCGAGACCGACTTCAGCGAATCGCGCCGGATTGCGCAGGGGCTCCATCATCGGGCCGAAGAGCCGGTCTTCGTAGTCGAGAATTCCGTGGACGCCGTCGGAGAACTCGATCTCGAGGCGGTAGGTCGGGAGCGCCCGCACCGAAGTCACGCGTTCCATCTCAGGCCTCCTTGCTTGGCAGTGAGCGGAACGACGCCTTCATGCGACGCGGCGAACGTGCGCGATCTCGTCGGGGGCGATCGCGCGGAGATCTTCGGCAGGCACGGTGACGACGGCGATCGTCTCGCCGGCGAGCGTGGCGAATTCGACTTCGAAGCCGGCGCCCCCGGCATGTGCCAGGACGACCGTTCCGACGTCCCCGGCTTCGAGCTTCGCTCCCGGGAGGTCTCGTCGCAGCACGACCATCTCGAGCTCGCGCATCACGGCTGCTTCACTCATAACCTCCTCCTTCCCATCGGATAGGCCGTCACGAATCGCGCGACGTCCGCTCCGGTTTCGACGAACCAGACCGACCTGAGCTCGACCCGCTCGCCGCCCGATCCACGGAACGGCCCGTCGACGACATATTTTGTCCCGAATCCGGTCTCTTCGCGACTCACGACCGGATTCTCTCTTGCGTGCACGATAAGTGCCTCTTCGAGCGCTTTCGGAGTCTCGGCGTCAAAACCGAGCGCCCGGAAGTACCTGGCTTTCCGCTGCCCGACAGGATGCGAACGCGAGAGGAGGTAGCTAACCAGCTTCCTCGGGTCCACCTGCATTGGCATCGCCGCCAGCTCGACCTGTTCCGTCACCGCATCCTCACCGAGAAAGACTCCATGTCATCGCGGGTCCTTTCCGTCGGCGACCCGAGGATCGCTTTCGTTCGCGATCGAGTCGGCTCCGCATTGCCTATCCAGGAGGTAAGACGAGAACGAACGTCCGGATCTGGCGGCAAATCCGATGAGGGGCACAACACTCCGGAGGATCCCCAACTTGAAATCACAATTTGTGATTTCAAGTTGAGGTGGTCACAGCTAGTGACCACCTTTGCCCGCCGGAGGTACGCCGGGGAAACGTACCCGCCCCGGGGCGGTTGCGGGGCGGGCGGGGAAGGCGGAGGCAATGCGGATCCATCGGTTCTGGGCGATGGAGATCTGCTTGACCTCGTCCGCAACTTCGGACAGGTCCTGGTCCTGAGAGAGAACGATCGCGACGTCGAAGGCGGCTTCGCGAGCAAGGCGGACGATGTCGAGCGCCAGCCGGACGTCGATTCCCTTCTCCTGGCCGACCAGAACGGTCGTCGTCGATCCGTCCGCGAGATTCACGGTCTGATTTCGGTACTTGAGCGGGCGCGAGAATGTCGCAACGCCTCGGGTGCCCATCACCGCCAGCTTGGCGGTCCAGAAGTGGTTCCAGTTCGGGTTGTCGGCGGCGCTCGGGATCCCGGTGTAGAAGCGCACGCCTGCGAGTTCCCAGCCGCCCTGCCTGCAGATCTCCAGAGCGAGCCGCGGAATGTCGTAGCTCGGAAAGGAATACCCGAAGGCGAGCTTGACCGCGTAGAAGAGGTTCTGCCCGTCCACGAAGACGAAGGTGCGCTTCGTGGCAGGCTCAGTCGGCACGACGGACTCCAGAGGGTGGCCTGGAGTCCGGGTGGAGGTCGAGCCAAAAAACAAAACCCCGCCGGAGGCCCGAAGGGCTGATCCAGCGGGGAGCAGATGCACTCATCGTAGGTGATTCCATCGCGCTTGTCCATGCGCACGGTCCGCCTGGAGGCGAGCGGATTCCGCTGAAACCTCTCTTCTCGTAGCCACCGCTCTTTCCTCCGAGTCCCTCTTCGAGATCGCCTTCAAGAATCTTCGAGCTTCCTCTCACCTGGTTACCGAAGAGGTAAGACGCATTGCGGGGCGCGAATCTGGCGCGGAGGGAGGCATCGCCTCGGTCGACCCCGTCGAGCGCGCCCGCGCTATGCTCGCGGGAACGCCTTCGTGCCAGCCAAGGAGCCTCGAGCATGCGTCGCCCAGCGACTCTCTGTGCCGTCCTCACGTTCGTGCTGCTCGCTCTCGTCGCTCCACTCGCTCCGGCGCGGGCCGTCGACGGCGCCCTCGACCCGACCTTCGGCACCCTGGGAATGACCCGC
>JBPOHI010000313.1:0-1731 GCA_052035735.1 Acidobacteriota bacterium | reverse complement strand
TCGCCAGGCGACGGTTGGTATCCTCGCGCCATGGAACTCGCACAGACCGACCGCAGCATCCTCGTCGTCATCGATCTGCAGGGAAAGCTGGTGGACAAGGTGCATCGTTCGGCTCTCGTCCTCGCGGCGACGCATCGCCTTCTCGATCTCGCCCAGCTCTTCGAGGTGCCGGTGGTGCTCACCGAGCAGTATCCGCGCGGGCTCGGTGCCACCCAGCCCGAGCTCCTGGCGCGCTACGAGGCGTTGACGGTGGCCAAACGAAAGGTCGAGAAGGCGGCCTTCGGCTGCTTCGGCGACGCCGGATTCGAAGCGGCGCTCGCCGAAGTCCGACCGGGCGTCCCGGCCGGCGAGCGTCAGCTGATCGTCGCCGGCATCGAGGCGCACGTCTGCGTGATGCAGACCGTGCTCGAGGCGCGACGCCGGGGGCAGGACGTCCACCTCTGCTGGGAGGCGGTCTCGGGCCGCGGCGCCGAGCACCGGATGTGGGCGCTCGAACGCATGCGGCAGGCCGGCGCCGCAGTGAGCAACCTCGAATCGGTCGGCTTCGAGTGGGCGCGCGACAAGGACCACGCCCAGTTCAAGGCGATGTCAGCGCTGTTCAAGCAGGGCCAGCTCGGCGGCGACGAGCTCGCCTGAGGCGTTCTTCAGCGACTGCCGAGGATGGCGACACCCACCAGGGTGAGGGCGACGCCGCAGAGGTCGCGCAGGGTGAGCTTCTGGCCGCCGATCAGCACCGCTGCCGCGACGCCGAAGAGCGGCGAGGTGAAGGCGATCGGCATCACCTGCTGGATGGGGGCCGCGCGCAGCGCAGCGTAGAAGCAGAGAATCCCGACGCCGCCGGCGACGACGCCGCCGCCAATGGCGATGGCGAGCAGCGCCCCCGGCTTCGCCGTCGTCAGCTGACGCAGCGCCGGCCCGCTCACCGCTGCGAGCACGACCAGGGCGACCAGCGTCCGCAGCGTCGCGCCGACCTGCGGAGCGAGGCCGCCCGCGATCAGACCCTTCTTCTCGAAATAACCTCCCAGACCCCAGGCGGCAGCGGTGGCAACCGCCAGCAATTGAGCTCTCATGGAGAGAAGGTAGCGCCTCGGACCCCGACGCCGCGCCACCCGCCCGGGGACCGTGGCCCCCGTGCGAGCCGCCCGACGGGGCGGTCTCGCTGCCCCTGGGCGGTGCGACACTGGTCGCCGGAGCCCGGCTCCGGCCGCGCGTTCGCGGCCTCGCGGAGGCCGGCCTCTGCCCCGGAGGACGTTCGATGAAATCCCCAGCCATTCTGCTCGCACTGTTGCCGCTGGCGCTCGCCGCGGTCGCCGTTTCGCAGCCGGCCGACGAACCGATTCAGCCGATTCGCCCGGCGGAGATCACCCGGCCGGCGGTCGTCGAGCTCGGCAAGAGGCTGTTCTTCGATCCCCGTCTGTCGAAGTCCGGCTTCATCTCCTGCAACTCCTGCCACAACCTGAGCATGGGCGGGTCGGACAACCTGCAGACCTCGATCGGCCACAACTGGCAGCGCGGCCCGATCAACTCGCCGACGGTATTGAACTCCAGCCTGAGTCTCGCGCAGTTCTGGGACGGCCGGGCCAAGGACCTCAAGGAGCAGGCCGGCGGGCCGATCGCCAATCCCGGCGAGATGGCCTTCACCCACCAACTGGCGATCGAGGTCATCGCCTCGATCCCGCAGTACCGCGAGGAGTTCGCGCGCGCTTTCGGCAGCGGCGCGATCGACATCGA
>JBPOHI010000112.1:0-68042 GCA_052035735.1 Acidobacteriota bacterium | reverse complement strand
CGCGGATCTCGACGTCCTCGCCGATCCAGACCGGGCCTTCGACGACCGCTCCGGGTGCGATGCGAGTCCCCTTGCCGATCACGATCCGGTCGCCGACGAGATGGGCGCCTGGATGCACCCGGCCGAGAATCTCCGCCGACGGCAGGGCCGCCAGGAGCGCCTCCATCGGTTCGTCGAGCAGCGCCCACGGGCGTTCGGCGTCGTAGCTCGCGGCGAAAACCGCCGGCAGCGTCGCGAAGAGTGCGGGCAGCCGGGTCATTTCGCCTTCGACGCTGCGGCCCGCCCCTGATAGTAGGGGAGCGTTTGCGCGAGGCCGTCGGCGATGCGGGTCTTCGGCGCGGCGCCCAGGGCGCGCTCGAGGCGGGAGGCGTCGAGCGAGTTGCGGCGGAGCTCGGCCGAGACCGGCGGCTCGTGGCGCGGGCGGATCGTCGTGCCGAGTCGTCGCGAGACCTCTGCGTAGAGCGCGTTCACCGAGGTCTCGACGCCGGTGCCGACGTTGTAGATCCCCGGCGTCCAGTTTTCGAGCACCGCACGGTGCGCCTTCACCAGGTCGCCGACGTAGACGTAGTCGCGTGTCTGCTCGCCGTCGTCGAAGATCCGCGGCGTCTCGCCGGCGAGGAGCTTCTCGGCGAGGATCGCGACGATGCCGGCCTCGCCCTTGGGCTCCTGCCGCGGGCCGTAGATGTTGGCGTAGCGGAAGACGATCGGGTCGAGGTCGCCCATGACGCGGAAGGCGTCGAGGTAGAGCTCGACGGCGAGCTTGGCGCAGCCGTAGGGGGAGGTCGGATGCGTCGGGTGAGCCTCGTCGCAGGGATAGACCTGCTGCTCGCCGTAGACCGTGCCGCCGCTCGAGGCGAAGAGCAGGCGGCGGACGCCGGACTTCTTGCAGGCCGAGATCAGGTCGAGGGTGGCGAGGATATTGGTGCGCGCGTCGGCGGTCGGGTCGGCGATCGAGATGCGGACGTTGACCTGCGCCGCGTGGTGGCTGACGACGTCGATCTTCTCGTCGGCGACCAGCTCGTCGAGACCGGGATCCGAGATGTCGCGCTGATAGAAGGTCGCGCCGGCCGGGACGTTCTTGCGCTTGCCGGTCGACAGGTTGTCGAGGACGACGACGCGGTCGCCGTGGGCGAGGGCGTCTTCCGCCAGGTGGCTGCCGATGAAGCCGGCGCCGCCGGTGATGAGGAGGGTGTGGGCCATGGGCGGATTATAGTGACGCGATGCGCGTCGGATCGCCCCTGCCGAAGTCCTTCTACTTCCGCCCCGCCGAGGTCGTGGCGCGGGATCTTCTCGGGCGCCATCTCGTGCGCGAGCTGCCGGAAGGGCGGATCGTCGTGCGGCTGGTCGAGGCCGAGGCCTATGCCGGACCGCACGACCGGGCGAGCCACGCCTATCGCGGGCGCCGGACGCCGCGCAACGAGTCGATGTACCTCGCCGGCGGGCATGCCTACGTCTACCGCATCTACGGTATCCACTTCTGTCTCAACGTCGTGACCGGACCCGAGGGCGAAGGGATCGCTGTCCTCCTGCGCGCTGGCGAGATTGTCGAAGGGGAGAACCTCGTGCGGCGGCACCGGCCGGGAGCGATCGCCACTCACCGCCTGCTGGCGGGGCCGGGCAATCTGACCAAGGGGCTGGCGGTGGACTTGGACCTCGACACCGTGCGGCTCGACCGCGGCGCGCTGCGGTTGGCGGCGGGGGAAACGGTCGCCGAATCCGCGATCCTCACCGGACCGCGGGTCGGCTGCGAATCGGCCGGGGAAGCGGCCGACTGGCCGCTGCGTTTCGCCGTCGCCGGCAGCCGCGCGGTCTCCTCGCCGCGCCCGACCGTGCCGTTCGGGAGCTGAGCTTCTAGGGCTGCTTGTCGAGCCGGATGTGGCCGGCTTTGAGGAGCTTCCAGACCGCGAGCTGAACGTCGAGGGCGTTCATCGAGCTGATGTTGACGATCGACTTCAGGTCGTACGAGCCGTTCAGGCGGGTGAGGAGGAATCCCTCCTGCGACGAGATCTTGAGCTGGGTGAGCTCTTCCATGGTGCGCGCGAGGATCGGGATCGAGGTCGGCAGGACGCCCGATTTCTCGACTTCGGCGCGGATCCGGTCTTCCAGCTTCGAAGCCTCGCCGGCGAGCTTGCGGCTGTCGGGGTCGAGGGCGCGCGCCGCCCGCATGTGGCGCAACGCGGTCTCGAACTCGCTCTTCTGCAGCGCCTGCTGCGCGATCACCAGCAGCGCGTCGGGCGTGATCGACTGCGGCGCGGCGGCGGGGGCTGGCACGGGGGCGGCCGTCTCGGCCGCCGGCGCGCCGCGTGGCCGGATGATCTTCAGACGTTTCGATTGCACCTGACGAAAGAGGATGCGGCAGACGTGGAACTCGCTCGAGTGGGTGAGCTTGCAGATGTCGGCCACGGTGCGGTCGTCGTCGATGAGCGAGAGGATCTGCGCCGCCCCCTCGGTGAAGACCTTCTCGTCGAACTCGCCGACCGCGACCGGAACCGAGGACGACGACGGGACGATCTCGCGGATGCGCTTCCACTCGTCGAAGCGCTGCATGCCCTCGAGCACCAGGCCGGTGACGTCGATCGAGATCGGCACCATGTTGGCGGTCGGCAGCTGCTGGTCGAGGAACCGGAAGTCTCCCTCCGCCCAGCTGAACACGTCGTAGATCGACTCCTCCGCCTTCAGGCGCAGCATGCGGTGGACGTCGTTCTCGGAGATGGCGCCGATCGTCGAGAGGATCTTGCCGAGCAGCATCTTGTTGCTTTCCTGCATTCGGATCGCCTGTCCGAGCTCGGCATCGGTGATGAAGCCGTGACTGACCAGGAAGGCGCCGAGGTGCTCCTTGGGGTCGGTCGAGGCCGACGAGACGATCATCCCCTCGCGAAAGAAGATCTGTTTCGTGACCTTGCCGTTCTCGACCACGAGCGTGCCGGTCTTCTGGGCTCCGGAGAGCCACTGAAGGAGCTCGGCGAGCTCCATGGTCTTGAGATTTCCCGTAATGCTCATGGCGGATGTCGAAGCCATCGATTATAGCCGCGACGATGCGGGGCGCTGCGTCCGGGTGCCACGAGCTCGGGGCGGATACGCATCTGCGGCGGCGGATGCGCGAGGGGCGAAGCTAGTCGCGTGCGATCGTGGTGCCGCGCTGGCCCTGGTAGTGCGAGGAGGAGCCGGGTTCGCCGTAGGCCACGTCGGGCTCCGATTCCATCGCGATGAAGATCAACTGGGCGATCCGCCGGTTGGCTTCGAGCACGAAAGGGGTGGGTCCGAGATTCTGCAGCTCGAGCGTGATGTTGCCCTGGAAGCCGGGGTCGCACCAGCCGGCGAGGGAGTGGTTGATCCACAGCCTGCCGAGGGTCGACTTGAGCTTGAGGTCGCAGGCGACGGTGCGCGGAATCCGCACGTACTCGAGAGTCGACGCGAGGACGACTTCGCCGGGGAAGAGCTTGATGTGCGGAGCCCGAAACTCCTCCGGATCGCGCGTCGGGCAGATCCAGTGATCCGACAGCCGGACGTCGAAGGAGGCCGAGTTCACCTGCGCCGGCTCGTAGGGCTCCACTCCACCCCCCTCGGCCCAGGCACGGATCCAGCGGTCGGGTTTGATCATCGGTCCGTCGAGGTCTCCGGGGCGCTGGCAGTCGGCGGCCGGTCGATCAGACGTCGAAGTAGGCCGGCGTCGAGAGGTCCTCGCGATGGATCGTGTCGACGAAGCGGATGATCTTCCGCGACAGCGACATGAACAGCGTCTGGGTGCGCGAGCCGCCGCCGAAGAATCGCACTCCGTGCAGCAGTTCGCCGTCGGTCACGCCGCTGCACGAAACCAGGATCTGCTCGCCCGGCGCGAGATCTTCGGTCTGGTAGATCTTCGACAGATCGGTGTAGCCGAGGGACGCGAGCCGCGCGCGCTGCGCGTCGTCGGACGCCACCAGCCGGGCCTGGATCTCGCCGCCGAGGCAGCGCATCGCGGCGGCGGTGATGACGCCCTCGGGCGCGCCGCCGGTGCCGAACACGGCGTGCACCCCCGTGCCGCGCACCGCAGCGGCGATGCCGGCCGAAAGGTCGCCATCGCCGATCAGGCGGATACGGGCGCCGGCGGTGCGGATGTCGGCGATCAGCTGATCGTGGCGCGGACGGTCGAGAACGACGATCGTCAGGTCCTCGATGTCGCGCGAGAAGGCCTTGGCCAGGGCGCGCAGGTTCTCGGACACCGGTGCGTCGATGTGCACCTTCCCCTTGGCCGTCGGCCCGACGATGATCTTCTGCATGTGACTGTCGGGCGCGTGCAGGAGACCCCCGCGTTCGGCGGCCGCGAGCACCGCCGTCGCGTCCGGGGCGCCTGTGGCGCAGAGGTTCGTTCCTTCGAGCGGATCGACGGCGATATCGACGCCGACGCCGTCGGCTCTGCCCTTGAGCGCGCCGACCTCTTCGCCGATGTAGAGCATCGGCGCTTCGTCGCGCTCCCCTTCGCCGATGACGATGCGGCCGGCCATGGCGAGCTGGTCGAGCTCCAGCCGCATCGCCTCGACGGCGACCCGGTCCGACTTCTTGCGGTCGCCCAGGCCCATCGTGCGCGCCGCGGCGATCGCTGCCTGCTCGGTGACGCGAATGAAATCCTGTTCGAGATTGCGGTCGACTGTCATCTTCGTCAACCTCCCGCCTTGGGCTTCCTGGCGTTCACGATGGGCGGGTTGTAGGCCGGGATGCCGGTCACCGCCTCGCCGATGACGAGTCCGTGGATGTCGTGCGTGCCTTCGTAGGTGAACACCGACTCGATGTTCAGCATGTGGCGGATCACCGGGTAGTCGTCGACGATGCCGTTGGCGCCCAGGATCTCGCGCGACAAGCGGGCGCATTCGCGCGCCACCCAGACGTTGTTGCGCTTGCCCATCGAGACGTGGTGCGGCTTGAGCTTGCCGGCGTCCTTGAGCTTGCCCATCTGCAGGGCGAGGAGCTGGCCCTTGGTGATCTCGGTGACCATCCAGGCGAGCTTCTCCTGCACGAGCTGGTGGCTGGCGATCGGCTGACCCATGAACTGGACGCGCTGCTTGGCATACTCGAGCGCGGTGTAGTAGCACTCCATCGCTGCGCCCAAGCCCCCCCAGGCGATGCCGTAGCGCGCCTGCGTAAGGCAGGAGAGCGGACCGCGCAGGCCTTTGGCGCCGGGCAGCATCGCGTCGTCGGGGACGTGACAGTCGTGCAGCCCGAGCTCCGACGTGGTCGAAGCTCGCAGCGAGAACTTGCCGTGCTGATCCGATGATGTGTAGCCCGGGGTGCCCTTTTCGACCAGGAAGCCGCGGATTCCGCCGGTCGAATCGTCGGTCTGTGCCCAGACGATGGCGACGTCGGCGAGCGTGCCGTTGGTGATCCACTGCTTGGAGCCGTTCAAGACCCAGCCGTCGGAGGTCTTCTTGGCCGTCGTGCGCATGCCTCCCGGGTTGGAGCCGAAGTCCGGCTCGGTGAGGCCGAAGCAGCCGATCGCCTCGCCGGTACCCATCTTCGGAATCCAGCGGTCCTTCTGGGCCTGCGAACCGTAGGCGTAGATCGGGTACATCACCAGCGACGACTGCACCGAGACGAAGCTGCGCAGGCCGGAGTCTCCGCGCTCGAGCTCGGTCATGATCAGGCCGTAGGCGACGTTGTCGAGGCCGGGAAGACCGTACTCGTCGATCGTCGAGCCGAAGAGGCTCATTCTGCCCATCTCGGGCACCAGCTCGAGCGGCGTGCGGCCGTCGCGGTGGCACTCTTCGATGATGGGCTTGACCTTCTCGTCCACGAAGGCGCGGACGGAGTCACGCACCAGGCGCTGCTCTTCGGTGAGCAGCGCGTCGAATTCCATGTAGTCGACGCCGGGAAAACGGTTCACGATGGCCTCCAGAGCCTCCAGATTGGCGGGCGGAACAGGGCCGGATCGGGAACCGGCCGGGTGCGGGAATAGTAACACGCGGCTTCGCTATGATCGGCCCGTGGCCAACTTCCCGGGTGGCAGCGCATTCGCGATGGCGAAGGACATTGCCGACGGCTATCTGCTGGTCACCGAGCGCACCTATCTGCGCTTCGAGCCGGCGCAACTCGACCAGCTCGCTTTCGAGATGGAGCGCGCGCAGCGCGACATCCGCAGCGATCTCTCGGCCCAGGACGACATGGCGACGATCCAGCAGCGCAATCGCCGCCTGCAGCGGCTGACGCAGGCGATCTCGATGCTGCGCGGCGTCGTGTCGCGAAGCCGATCGCGTCTTTCGCGGACGAAGTCCTGAGCTCCGCGATGGGCGCAGGGATCGTCGCGGGTCTCGATCCGGCCATGGAGCTGCTGCGCGCCGCGGGGCCGGTGATCGCGGCGCTCGCTGCCGTGCTCCTCTTCGACCGCATGACGCGGCGGCGCGGCCTCGATCCTCCGGGCTTCCGGTCGCCGTTGCGCCGCCTCGTCGGTACCTCGCTGGTCGCCTTTTCGTTCTACGTCGGGATCTTCGCCGCTCTCGGAACGATCGGCCGGCAGGGCGAGATCGACCTCAGTCGCCTGCAGGGCTGGCAGCTCTTCAGCCTGCATGGGCTGTTCGCGTTGACGATCGTCGGCTGGTGGGCGAGCGGCTTTCTGGCCGATGCCGGGCCGACGCGCAGTCTGCTCCCCGGGTTCGTGGGCGGCGGGGAGTTGGCGGGCACGGTGCTGCCGGCCCGACGGGCTCCCGCGTGGCAGAGCTTCGCCGAGCAACTCGGCTTCGCCACGCCGAATCTCCCGCGCGAGCTCGCGGTGGGGGCGGCCGCCGGCTTTGCCGCCTGGCTCGCCGTGCTTTGCGGTGTCGTGCTCTTCGCGGTCGCGCTGGCTGCGGTCTCGGGAGAGGAACTGCTGCCGCAGGCGCCGCCGGCGGTCATCCCGTGGCTCGCGTCGCGCCCCGTGCTCCTGCGGCTCGCCATCGCCGCGTCCGCCGGGCTGCTCGAGGAGACGTTCTTTCGCGGCTTCCTGCAGCCGCGCATCGGCATCGCTCTTTCGACGGCGCTCTTCGCCATGGCGCACCTGTCCTACGACCAGCCGATCATGCTCGTCGGCGTGACCCTTCTCTCGCTGCTCTACGGTCTGCTCACCCGCTGGCGGCAGAACATCTGGCCGGCGATCGTCGCGCACTTCCTGTTCGACGCCATCCAGCTGCTGGTGGTCATTCCGGCGGTCCTCGAGCTGTTCCAGCCGGAGACCCGGTGAGGGCCGGTTGAGGGCGGTCGCGATCGGATTCGCGACGGTCCTCCGGGCGCCGAGGTTCTGTTACACTCCGCGCGGTTTCTACCCATGAATTCGACCGCGGGACGGGAGCTCCATCTGACGATCGGCAGCCGGTTCGAGAATATCGAGCTGGTTCAAGCCGTCGTCGATGACGCTCTGCGCGAAGGCGGCGCCGCCGAGGACGCGCGGCACTGGATCGGTCTGGCGCTGCGTGAGGCGGTGGCCAACGCCATCAAGCACGGCAATCGCCAGGATCCGGACAAGCAGGTCGAGATCCAGGCGAGCTTTGCTCCGGAAGAGGTCGAGATCCGGATCGACGACGAGGGCGAAGGCTTCGATCCGCGCGAGGTGGTCGATCCACTGGCGCCCGAGAATCGCTTCCGGGCAAGCGGCCGCGGCATCTTTTACATGCGGAAGTTCATGGACGAGGTCGAGTTCGAATCCGGTCCGTCGGGCGGGACCCGGTTGCGCCTGCGCAAGCGGCTGACCCCCGCCACCAATACCCACCACGAACAATAGGAGGAGTGGAGTCATGAAGATCAACAAGCGGGAGCGTGAGGGCGTGATCATCCTCGAAGTCGAGGGCAAGGTCACGATCGGCAAGGGCGACGTCGTCTTGCGCGAAACGGTGCACGAGGCGATCGGCGACCGCGCGGTCAAGATGCTGATCAATCTCGGCGAAGTCACGACGATCGACTCGTCGGGCGTCGGCGAGCTGGTGAGCGCCTTTACGACGGTCACCAATCGGGGCGGCAAGCTCAAGCTCGTCAACCTGCCGCCCAAGGTCAACGACATCCTTCAGATCACCCAGCTGATCACGGTGTTCGAGGTGTTCGAGAGCGAAGACGAAGCCCTCAAGTCCTTCTGACCTGTCGAAGACCACGCCCCAAACCAGGTTGCGCCTCGATCCGCGCCTCGCTGCTTATGCGGCGCAGGTGGAGGCGCGCCTGCCCGTACTGCTTCCAGAGGACAGTCGGAGACCTGAACGCGTCCACGCAGCGATGCGTTCGGCAGTGCTGTCGCCTGGCAAACGCGTCCGGCCGATGCTGGCACTCGCCGCGGCGGAGATGCTCGGCGGCAGGGCCGACGACGCGTTGGATCTCGCCTGCGCGGTAGAGCTCGTGCACGGCTGCTCGCTGGTGCTCGACGACCTGCCGGCGATGGACGACGCCCAGCTGCGCCGCGGGCGCCCGACCCTGCATCGAGAGTTCGGCGAGGACGTGGCGTTGCTCGCTGCCTTCGCCCTGCTCAATCGAGCCTATGCGCTGGTCGCGGAGGCGTCGCAGCGCCTCCAGCTGTCGCGCTACAGCCCGGAGGAGCTGCTGCATCATCTGGCGCAGGCCATCGGCACCGAGGGGCTCATCGGCGGGCAGGCGCTCGACCTGGCGAGTGGCGGGAGCGCTCCGACGCTCACCGACCTCGAGTACATTCACAGCCACAAGACGGGCGCCCTGTTCCTCGCGGCGGCGGAGCTCGGAGCGATGGCGGCGGACGCCCGCCGGCGCGACCTCGAAGCGATCGGCGCTTTCGCCAAGAACCTCGGCCTCGCTTTCCAGATCGAGGACGACCTTCTCGACGTTCTCGCGACCAGCGACGAGACCGGCAAAGACTCCGGCCAGGATGCCGGCAAGTCGACCTTCGTGAAGCTCCTGGGCGTCGCCGGCGCGCGCTCTCTGGCCGACGAGCTGCTCGAGTTCGCACTCGCCGCGGTCGCGCCCTTCGGCCGCCGGGCAGACGTGCTGCGGCCGCTGGTCGAGCTGGTGCGCAGCCACGGCCGGACCGGCCATGGGTGATTCGCGCGAGCTCGAGCTCGCGCGCCGCGAGCTGCAGCGACTCGGGTATCTCTCTCACCGCGTCGAGCGCTTCCTGCTCCGCGACGCTCTCGAACCGGTAGGGGAGCCGCGCGCACTGGCGCTGCTCGCGGCCAAGGTCGGCCTGCTCGCCGGCATGCTGCTCGCGCTGGCGAACACCCTGGCGCTCGCCTCGGCCAACGGGCTGCTCGCCGCCTCACCCCTCGATCTGCTGCCGCTGTTCTTTCATCTCCTGCCTCCTCTGGTGGCGGCGGCAGCGCTCGGCTTCGTCGCCGTCGTCGCCGGCTTTCTCTTCGCGCTCAAGCTGTTTCCGCGACGCAGTCTCGAGTGGTTGATCCTCGGTGTCACGTTCCTCGCCACCTCGCTGCTCTTCGGCTGGGCGGTCCTCCGGGCGGGGGATCTGCTGCTCGGCCTGCCGCGCTGGCAGCGTGTGGTCGCCGGGCTGGCGCTGCCGCTGGTGGCAGCGGCGGTGGCCAAGCTCCTCGCCAACGGCCTGCTGTCGATCGCCATCCGCCTGACACGCATGACTCCGCGCGAGCGTCTGGTTTCGCGCAGGACGATCCTGACGGTGACCTCTGCGACCTTGGCGCTGGTCGGCGTCGTCGCGGTGGCGATGCCCCAGCGGGCGCCCGCCGCCGGTCCGAGCTCGCTGCCGACTGCCGCCGGCCAGAGAGTGGCGCTCCTGGGGCTCGACGGCGTCCTCCCGGCTGAGTTCGACTATCTGCTGGCCCGCGGCTCGTTGCCGGAGCTCTCGCGCCTGATTTCCGCGGGGGCCGCCGTCGCGCGCTATCCGAGAACGGCCGAGCTCGAACCGGCCGAGTTCTGGACGACGATCGCCACCGGCGTGAGCGGCGACCGCCATGGCGTCCGATCGCTCGACAGCTTTCGTCCGCGCGGGCTCACCACGGCGCTGGCGCGCAGCGGCCCCTGGCGGGCCTGGTGGGCCTCCGTCGAGGTGCCGTTGGGCCTCGCCGAGCACCGCCCATTGCTGGCCAATCGCCGTACGGCCTTCACCTTCTGGGAGCTCGCCGCACGCGGCGGCGCGCCGGTCGCCGCGATCGACTGGTGGGCGACCTTTCCGCCCGAGCAACTGGCGGGCCTGGTGGTCTCGCACGGCGCCTTCCAGCTGCTGCGGGACGGACACCTCGACGCCGTGGCGCCGGCCGAACGCGCCGGCGAGCTGGCGCGGCAGGCACGAAATGCGGACGCAGGTCCGTCGGCCGCGACGCTCGCGGCCTCCCTGCCTGGAGAGGTCGCCGAGTCGCTCCTGACGCGCGCCGTCCTGCCGGACCGGTTCTACCGCGACACGGCGCGGACCGAAGCGGCCCAAGGCCCGCGGGCCTTGGCGCTTTATCTTCCGGCGATCGATCTGCTGGCCGAGGGTTGGATCGGTGGCGACGTCGCCTTCGCCGATCTGGTCCGCTCCGAGCTCGCGCAGGCCGACAGCTTGGCAGGCGAGCTCGCGCGAGAGTTCGCGACGCTCGTCGTCGTGGTCGATCCCGGCCGGCGCGCCGGAGGAGAGGGTCGGGTCTTGCTGTTCCGCCGCGCCGCAGTGCCGGCGGCAGGCGAGGAGGTTCCGGTTGAGCCTGCGGCCGCGGGTTGTCGGGGAGGGGCCGGCCTCGAGATGGCGCCGGAGGCGGTCGCCGCTGCGCTGATGCGCGACCTCGGCCTGCCGCAGAGCGCCGAGCTGCCCGAGCCGCCGACGTTCTGCGACTGGCCGGAACCGCCGGCGCGCCTGTCGGCCTACGGCGAACGCCTGCCCTCGACCGATCTGCCAGGCGACAGCGGCGACTATCTCGAGAACCTGCGCTCGCTCGGCTATCTCTGAGAAAGGGGACCGGCGGACGGCGCCGGAAAGGGCGTCACGTCGACGCGGTCAGTTCGACCAGTGGCCGGTGGTGCCGCCTTCGAAGCTGTCGGCGAAGACGACCTCGGCGGAGCGCGCGGAGGCCTCCGGCGCGGTTCGCGCAGTGGCGGTCACGGCGGTCGAGCGACGGAGGTCCACACGCAACCCGATTCCAGCGGCGGCGAGGACGAGCGCCGCAGCGGCGAAACCCAGCCAACGCCGGCGGGCCGGCTCGCCGACGGCCGACGGGCCGCGACGCGTCTGCAGCCGCTGCTCGAGCTGACGACGCAGCAGGACGAGGTCGTCGAATTCGCGCTGCAGGGCCGGATCTCCGGCCAACCGGCTGGCGAACATCTCGGCCTCGACGGGTTCGAGTGTGCCGTCCACTGCGGCCTCGAGCAGTTCGTAGGCAGGCGACTCCTCGTCGCGTTGCCCGCGCGCCACCAGATCACTGAACAGCCCGGCAAGCTCCGTGACTCTCGGATCCTCCGCCGCGCCCTGCGCAGCCGCGAATGCGGGGTGGGACTCGAGGTCGGGGAGGAAGCGAAGTCTCGGGCGGTTCATGATCGGCTCTCGTGGGGTGAGATGCGGAAAAGCCGGCCGGGTTACCGCACCGGATTCACTTTTCCATCCCCTTCGGGTCGCCGGAAGCCGCCGGCCGCAGCCGCCGGCCGAGACGGGCGCGGGCGCTCTTCCTCAGGTTGATCACCTGGCGGGGGGTGAGCTCGAAACGCAGGGCGATGGTGCGATCGTCGAGCGGCAGGTCGTCCCAAAGCTCGCCGAGCTCGCCCTCGGGCAGGTCGAGCAGGCGGGCGAGCTCGGCCCGGCTGGCCAGGCCGGTGTGGGTCAGGAGAGCGAGCCGGTCACGCCCCTGGTCGTCGCGCAAGTTGAGGAGCAAGGCTCGCCGCTGGCCGAGCGGGAGCTCGCGCACCTCGGCCCAGAGCGCCGCCAGGAACTGCCGGCCCTCGAGCTCGCGGTGTGCCCCGGCGCGGGTCTCGGGCGGATCGAGAGGCACCGGCGCAGCGTGTCCGTCGCTCTCTCCGCCGCTCTCCCCGGCGTCGCTGAGGGATACCGGCGGACGGTCCTTGATGCCCAACAGGTCGGCGACGGCGACCTGGAGCGCGCGGAAGGGCCACGGGCGTCCGTGGCGGAAGAGCAGCCGGCGGACGAGCACCGGCAGCGGAGTCGACGCCGCCGGACCGGCGAGCCCGAGGTCGTCCGCGCCGGGCGCAGGGCTCTCCGATGCCGCGAAGCTCTCGGCTGGCCGTCCTTTCCAGGCCGCGAGGCCGCAGACCAACGCGCCGCCTTCGGCCTCCCAGAGGGCGAGCTCGGGGTCGTGTCGCAACAGGTAGCGCAGCTGATTCTGCAGCCGGGTCCGTTCGGGGTGACGGGCGCGCAGCCAGGCGCGGCAGCCGTTCGCCGCGGTGGCCGCGACATAGGCGCGAAAGCTCTCGATCTCGACCTCGGCGTCGCCTGCCAGCCATTGCTGGAAGCGCTCGGTCAGGCGGAGCAGCGCGGCCGAGTGAACCTCCTCCTGATCGGCCGCAGGAATGCCCGCGAGCTGGCCGCGGATGGCCCGCCAGAGGAGCGGAGCCGCTTCGTCGAGCAGGAGCCTTCCGAGCGCTTCGCTACCGGCGGCGGAGCTCCGCGCCGCGGCGGCGCGCAGGCCGGCGAGCAGCGGATCGGTGACCGGCGCGTTCATGCCGCGACCGTTCGCCGCCGAAGGACGAGCAGCGCGAGGCCGGCGGCGCCGGCGAGCGCAGCACCAGCGAAGAAGGCGGCCGGAGCTCCAAACTGAGACCAGACGAAGCCGAACCAGAGACTGGCGAGCAAAGACCCGACTCCGGTCGCGAGATGGAAAGCGCCGAGGGCCGCACCGGCGTTGGTCCCGCCTCCGGGCGTCGCGAGCTCGACCACCAGGGCTCGTTCGGCGCCCTCGGTGAGGCCGTAGAAAGCCGCGTAGAGCGCGAGCAGGGCGAGGAACCCGGCCGGGTTCGAGGTCAGCGCGAAGCCGGCGTAGGCCAGGGCGTAGAGCGCCCAGCCGAGAAGAATCGAGGCGCGCCGGCCGAAGCGGTCCGCGAGCCTTCCGCCCGGCACCGAGAGCAGCCACTTGACGACGTGAAAGGCCGACCAGAGGAGTGTCAGGCCGACCGCGCCAACGCCGACTTCGGTGGCGCGCAGGAGCAGGAAGGCGTCGGTCGCGTTGCCGAGAGAGAAGAGGAAGAACGTCCCCAGCGCGCCGCGCAATTCTGGGGGTAGCGCGGTCAGCGCAGCGGAGCGCCCGGGAGCCCCTTGTGGCGCGCTCGAGCTCGCGCGCCTCCCGGCCTCGCGTGGCAGACCGAACGCTACAGTCAGGAAGCCGGCGGCCGCCGGAAGGGCGGCGAGCAGAAAGACCGCGCGCAGGTCGCCCGGCCAGACGAGCAGGAGGCCGGCGGCGAGCAGCGGGCCGCAGGCGGCGCCGAGATGGTCGAGGCCGCGGTGGTAGGCGAAAGCGTAGGCCCGTTGCGGGGCGGCCACCGCCTCGGCGATCAGGGCGTCACGTGGTGCGGTGCGCAGGCCCTTGGCGAGGCGATCCCAGAGTCGCAGTGCGACGACCTGCGAGGCGGTCGCGGCCAGGGCGAGCAGCGGACGGGCGAGTGCCGAGGCGCCGTAGCCTGCGACCACGAACGGTTTCCGGCGCTGCAGCCGGTCGCTCGCTCTGCCCGCCCACCCCTTGACCAGGGCGAGCATCCCCTCGGCGCCTGATTCCATTGCGCCGAGCACAGCGGGACCGCCGCCGAGGCTGGCGAGGAATCCGGGCAGCAGCGGGTAGACCATCTCGCTCGCGACGTCCTGGAAGAAGGAGGCCGAACCCAGCCGGCGCACGGTCGGCGACAGATCGCCGCCGCGGTAGGCGCGCCAGAAGTGCGGCGTGGCGAAGCGGCTTCTCAGTACCACTCGAGGAGCGAGATGCCGAGCCCGATGCGCGTGCTCCGGGCGTTGTAGTCGATCAGGCTTTCGCCGTAGCCGTGGAAGAGCTGCAGGTAGCCCTTGAGATCACGGTGAATCGGAAAGACCCACCCGAGCTCGGCGGCACCGTGCGACCGCTCGCCGCCGCGCAGCGAGTGTCGCACCATCCCGGAGAGCTCGTGCCCGCGCACGCGAAAGACGGCGAGCAGATCGCCCCTGCCGACGAAGTCCTCGATGTCCGGGTTGTCGTCGTCGCCGGCGACCTCCGGCAGGCGCCACCACGGGCGCACGAGCACGGTCCAGGCGTGGCGCTCGAAGCCGAGCATGCCGACCACCCGGTTCCAACTCCGCGAATAGGGCAGATCCTTGCCGTTCGACTGATGATTCAGGCCGACGCCGACGAGCCGGCCGTCGAGGCCCAGGAACCGGTAGCGGCTGCCGAAGACGAGCAGCAGCTCGGGTTCGTAGTTGGTCTCGCGAAAAGGCCGGGAATCGGCGGCATTGTAGACCTGCCAGCGCGACGACTGGGTGTAGCCGAACCACAGGTCGGCGCGCCTGCCGAACATGCCCTGCGCGACCTTGGTCTTGAAGCTGATCTGGAACTTGGCTTCGAAGTTGTCCTGGCTCTCGGAGACTTCGACCGAATGTCCGGGGGCGGAGCTCGAGGGGAACTGGTTGGGGTCGTCGGTGTAGACGCCGGGCAGCACATAGAGGGGCTTGTAAGCCCTGAGGCCGAAGGTTCCCAGTTTGGCCTTGCGCGTGAGCTCCCATCGCCCGTCGAGCAGTGAGGCGACCACCGGCGGGTCGGCGTCGTCGTCGACACCCGAAGGAGGAGCCGGCGAGACCATGAGCTCGGCGGGTGCGGGGGGGCCGACGATCTCGGTTTCCGGCTCGGCCGGCACACTTCCCGGACGCATCTGCCGGCCCATGGCGCGGTCGTAGCAGGCGAGGCGATCGGCGTCCGCGGCCAGGCCGACACAGGCTTCCGGCCCCGGAGGCACGGCCACCTGGGCGACAAGGGGAGCGAACGACAGGGCCGCGAAGGTGCAAGCGAGCGCGCGGGGAAGGCCGCCCGAGGCCTTTGGTAAGATCTTCTGATTCGCGCTCACTGGGCGCGTGCAGGATACCACTGCGATGAACGGCCGCCGGCGGCCTGCGCCGGCGCTTTCCCAAGGAGCTTCCGAAGTGATTCGAAACCGCTCGCGCCGCGCGCTGCAGGCTGTCGCCACCTTGTCGCTGCTCTGGTCGCTCACCGGCGCGCTCTTCGCCGCCGCCGGACCGCGGACGAT
The DNA here is from genome assembly GCA_052035735.1 of Acidobacteriota bacterium. Classification (GTDB taxonomy): domain Bacteria; phylum Acidobacteriota; class Thermoanaerobaculia; order Multivoradales; family JAGPDF01; genus JAGPDF01. The sequence continues at coordinate 52,943 of JBPOHI010000112.1, read as the reverse complement.
CGTTCTCGGCTTTGACGGCGCCGACGCCAAGCTCACCGAGCAGTGGATGAACGAGGGCAAGCTCCCGAACCTGGCGAAGCTCCGCGATCAGGGCACCTTCTCTCCGTTGCGCTCGACCATTCCTTCGCAGACCCCTGTCTCGTGGTCGACTTTCTCCACCGGCCTCAATCCGGGGCGAACGTCGATCTTCGACTTCCTCAAGCGCGACACGAAGACCTATCGCCCGAGCTTCGCGGCGTTCGACGAGTCGTCGAAGCCGTTCCTGTTCGGGGCGAGCAACGGCCCGGCGATCGCCGCAATCGCCGCCGCGGCGCTCTTCCTCGTCTTCTTTCTCCTGCTCAAGCTCTTCCGTGCCCGCGCGCGAACCGCGGGCCTCGTGGCTCTGGTCTTCGCCGCGGCCTCCGGCGGCGGCGGTTTCTGGGTGGGCAAGACGCTGCTGCCCGAGAAGGTGCCGTCGGTGATCAATCGTCGGCAGGGCGACCCGTTCTGGAAGGTCCTGGGCGACGCCGGCAAACACGTCCGGGTGATGCGCATGCCGGTGACCTTTCCTCCCGAGCCGTTCCCGCACGGCGAGATGCTCTCCGGGCTCGGCACTCCCGACCTTTCCGGCCGGATTGGCAAGCCGTTCTATTTCACCTCCGAGCTCTTCTTCCAGCCGCATGGCGGCAACGAGGTCTCGATCGAGATCGTCGAGCTCGAAGACAACAAGGGGAGCCTGGACACCGAGATCAAGGGCCCGCCGAACAAGCTCTTCCCGAAGCAGTCGGACTACATCCGCATCCCGATGAAGATCGACGTCGCCGCCGACAAGTCGAAGGTGGACATCGCGGTCTCCGGGGCGCAGCTCGCGCTCGCTCCGGGGCAGTGGAGCCCGTGGGTGAAGTTCGTGTTCCCGTTCAATCCGCTCATCAAGGTGAGCGGAATCGGCCGCTTCCGGGTGCTGTCGATCGAGCCCGAGGTCCGCATCTATCTCTCGCCGATTCAATTCGACCCGTCCGACCTGCCGCCGATCTTCGACGTTTCGGCGCCGCGCGCCTTCGCCGGTGAGCTCGCCTCGCGCTTCGGCCTGTTCAAGACCATCGGCTGGATGATCGATACCTGGTCGATCAAGGGCGGCACGATCGACGACAAGGTCTTCCACGAGGACACCGACTTCACCGTCGGCGAAGAGGAGAAGATCCTCGCCGGGCTGATGGAAGACGACTGGGACGTCTACGTGCACTACTTCGAGTTCACCGACCGGGTGCAGCACGTGATGTGGCACCACACCGATCCGCAGCATCCGCTCTACACCGAGGCCGGTCACGCGCAGTACGGCGACTCGATCCTCAAGGCCTATCAGCAGATGGACAGGATCGTCGGCAAGGTGATGGACAAGGTCGCCACGATGCCCGCGGGCACGACGCTCCTCGTCGCCTCCGACCACGGCTTCGCTCCGTGGCGGCGGACGATGAACTACAACACCTGGCTGGCGACCGAAGGCTACCTCGTGCTCAAGGGGCAGAGCGGGCACCAGGCGAACCTCGAAGATCTCTTCGATCAGGGGCAGTTCTTCCAGGATGTCGACTGGTCGAAGACCCGCGCCTACGCCATGGGGCTGGGTAACATCTACGTCAACCTCAAGGGCCGCGAAGGCCAGGGAATCGTCAATCCCGGTGCCGAGTACGACGCCCTGACCGCCGAGATCCGCACCAAGCTGCCGCTGTACGTCGATCCGCAGAACGGCGAGCATCCGGTGGCCTACGTCTTCACCCGTGACGAGGCCTACGGCACCTACGATCCGGCGCTCATTCCGGACCTTTTCCCCTCCAACGCCTCCGGCTATCGAGTCGGCTGGCAGGATTCGCTCGGCATCGTCGCCAAATCGATCGTCGAGCCCAATCTCGACGTCTGGAGCGCCGATCACTGCTCGGTCTATCCGCCGCTGGTGGACGGCATTCTGTTCGCCAACCGCAGCCTCGATCTGTCGCAGAAGCCCTACATGGCCGACATCATGCCGACCCTGCTCGCGCTCTACGGCGTGCCGGCGACGGCGAAGCTCGATGGCCGCAGTCTGGTCGCTGGCGCCGCCGGCTCCGGAAACGCCGGAGGTCGATGAGGCGAAGAGCCGCGCTGCCCGCGCTGGCGCTCCTGCTCGCCCTGGCGGCGGGAGTGCCTGCCCAGGACTCCCCCTCGACGCGCGAGCAGGAGCTCGAGGCGATTCGCGGTGAGATCGCGCGTCTCCAGGCGCGTCTCGAGACGGTGAAAGAGTCGGCGGCCGGGATCGCCGGCGACCTCGACCGGCTCGAGCTCGAGTTGGAGCTGCAGTCGCAGAAGGTCGCCGAGGCGGCGTCCGCAAAGGCGATCGCCGAGGAGCGCGCCGCGGCCTCCGAGTCGGCGATCGGCGAGCTCGAGACTCGGCTGGCCGACGAACGCCGCAAGCTGCAATCCCGTCTTGCCGGGCTCTACCGGATGGGTCGCCACGGCTATCTCAGGATGCTGCTCTCGCTGGCGCCGGGCGAGGCTCTCCTGCCGGCGGTCCGGGCGCTGCGCTTCCTGGCGCAGCGCGACGCCGCCTCGGTCGCGGGATTCGAGGAGATCGCCGCGCGGCTCACGCTCGAGCATCGCGACCTCGACGCCGAGCGCCAGACGGCTCGCGGCTGGTTCGAACGCGAGAACGCGCGCCGCAACGAGCTCGTCGCGCTCGAGCGCCGCAAGTCGCAGCTGCTCGCCGGGACGCGCCGCGAGAGCGAACAGCTCGCCAATGCAGCTCTCGAGCTCGGGGAGCGGGCGCGCAAGATCACGAGCCTGCTCGACGCCCTTTACGGCCGCAGCGACGTCGGACTCGGCGGCCTGCCGATCCGGGACTTCCGCGGCCTGCTCGATTGGCCGGTGGCGGGGCGGGTGATCAGCGAGTTCGGGCCGCGGGTCGATCCCCGCTACGGAACGCGCGTGCCGCACAACGGGCTCGATCTCGAGACCGTTCCGGGGAGCGAAGTCCTCGCGGTCTATCCGGGGAAGGTCCTCTTCGCGGCGCCGTTCGAAGGGATGGGGCAGATGGTGGTGGTGCAGCATGCCGGGCGCGTTTTCACGCTCTACGCCGGTCTGTCGGAGCTCAGGGTGCGCAAGGAGGATGTGCTAGGGTTGCACGCCATCGTGGGGCGCGCCGGCAGCTCGGTCTACTTCGAGATTCGCGTCGACAAGAATCCCGAGAACCCGCGCGGATGGCTGCGATAGGTTCGCCGCCCGCCCGAGACCCCATCGCTCCCATGAACCGACTCCAGCAATCGCCGCCCTCCGATCTGCCTCCGGGAGATTCGAACCGCTCCCGCCGTCGATTCCTCGCCATCTCGCTCGCCGTGCTGCTGCCGCTCGTCGCCGGCGTGTTGTGGAGCGCCGGCGAGAACGGCGAGAAAGAGCCCGATCCCGACGCGCTTTACCGGTATCTGGCGATCTTCTCCGAGACCCTGAACCTGGTTCGACAGACTTATGTCGAGCCGACCGATACCTCCACCCTGCTCGCCGGGGCGATGGAGGGCTCGACCGACGCTCTCGACCCGTTCTCGATCTACCTGCCGCCGGCGCTGCCCGCGGCGGGGGAAGGCGAGCTCGTGCCGGGTGTCCGTCACGCCGGCCTGGTCATTCTCAAAGATCGCGGTGTCGCCTACGTCGCCGGTGTAGAAGAGGGAAGCGCCGCAGCTGCCGCCGGAATCGAGAGCGGCGACATCCTGTCGCGCATCGGCGGTCGCCCGACGCGGCAGATGCCGGTCTGGGAGATCAACCGCGAGCTCCTCCCGGCCGACGGCCGCGAGCTCGATCTCGAGGTCGTCCGCCGCGGCGAGACCCAGTCGCTCAAGCTCCGGCTCGCCGACGCCCTGCCGCCGGCGCCGACGCTCCGTCCGACCGAGGGCTATCCGATGCTGCGCATTCCGCGCATCGACGCCGCCGCTGCCGAGACGGCGCGATTCCTGCTGGCCGAGGCCAAGGCCGAGGGCGCGGCGAAGCTGCTGATCGATCTACGCGGGATCTCGGGCGGCGAGCCGGAGGCGGCCTACGCTGTCGCTGGCCTTCTCGCGAGCGGCGAGCTCGGCAGCCTGCGCGAGAAAGACAAGGTCGGCCGGACTTTCTCCGGCACCGCCGCGTCCGGTTTGCCGGCCGAGCTGGTCGTGCTGGTCGATGGCTACACCGCCGGTGCCGCCGAGATTCTCGCCGCGGTGCTGCAGCAGAAGTCCGGCGCCAAGCTGGTCGGTGTGCCGACCTTCGGCTGGGCGGGCGAGCGCTCGCGTATCGAGCTCGCCGGCGGCGCCCGTCTCTATCTGACGACCGCTTACTTTGCCGGGCCGGATGGCAAGCCGCTTTCGCAGCGTCTGACTCCCGACCTTCTGGTCGACGATCAGATCCGACGCTTCGAAGAGCGCGACCGGCCGCTCTCCGAGTTGATCCTGGAGCGCGCCATCCGCTATCTCAAGGGCGAGCCGGAGATTGTCGACAAGAAAGCCGCCTAAGGGCGGCCGCCGCGCCGCCTCCCCCTCCAGAACGGCGGGCACCCGCCGCCGCAAACGCCGCGGAGGCAAGGGCCTGCTGCTGCTTGCCGCGGCGCTGGTGTTGTTTGCCCTCGGAGCTCTCTTCGGCGAGCGTCTGATGCAGCAGGTCTCTGCCTGGCGACTGCCGGCGAAGCCGCCAGTCGCGGCCGTGAAGGACCTGCCGCCGCGACCGGCAGCGAAGCCACGAGCGGTCCGCCCGCGCCCTGCCGCCGCAGCAGCGAAAGTCGTCGAGGCAGAGGAGGGAGGCGCCGCGGAGCCCGTTCCGGCCCCTCCGTCCGCGGAGCCGTCCCCCACTTCAGCCCGCGCCCGCGTAGCGATCGTCATCGACGATCTGGGGCGGGACGTGGCTGCTCTGGAGAGGCTTTTCGCCGCGCTGGCGCCTGCCGGCAACGTGCAGCTCTCCTGGGCCGTGTTGCCCTACGAGTCGCGCACCGCCGAAGTCGTCGAGCTGCTGCGCCGCCACGGCGCCGAGCTCCTGCTCCATCTGCCGATGGACCCGGAGGGCACCGCCGACCCGGGCCCGGGAGCGCTCACTACCGGCATGTCGAAGCGCGAGCTGGCGGCGGCGACGGCCGCGGCCCTCGCCGCGGTGCCAGGTGCGGCCGGAGTCAACAACCATATGGGCTCGCGCCTGAGCGGCGAGCGCGCGGCGATGGCAGCGATCCTCGGCGAAGTGCGGCGAGAGGGGAGGTACTTCCTCGACTCGCGCACCAGCGCCGGCAGCGTCGGCTTCGAAGTTGCGCGCGAGCTCGGCATTCCGGCGGCGAACCGTGACCTGTTCCTGGACGACGCGACGGAGCGCAGCGCCGTCGCCGCCCAGTTCGCGAAACTCCTCGCCCTGGCGCGCGAGCGCGGGGCGGCGATCGCCATCGGTCATCCGCATCCGGCGACGCTCTCTGTGCTGGCGGAGGAGATCCCGCGCGCGGCCGCGGCGGGGATCGAGTTCGTGCCGGTCTCTTACCTGCTCGAGCGCAGCGAAGAGCTTCCCGAGTAGGTCCTTCTTCGAAGGCGAGGCGCGCAGCGCCGTGAATCTCACGACGCGGCGCGCAGCGCCATGAATCTCACGACGAGGCGCGCAGCGCCTCCAGGGGTCGTTGGGCGAGGGGGCGGGCGCTGGCGGCGAGACCGGCGGCGGCGGCGAAGCACGCCGCCAGGGCGATGGCGACGAGCGGCGGCAGGAGCTCGAAGCGGAAAGGAATCTCCATCCCTTTCTCGAGCACCACGGCCGCCAGGATCGTCCCGGCACCGGCGCCGATCGCTCCGGCGAGGAGGCCCACGATCGCCGACTCGGTGGCGAAGAGCAGTGCCACTTGCCAGCGCGTCATGCCGAGCGCCTTGCCGAGCGCCGCTTCGCGACCGCGTTGCGCGGCGCCGGCAGCCACGGCGCCGGCGAGAATCGCCAGTCCGGCGAGCACGGTGAAGCCGCCGAGGAAGCGCACTCCGAGAGCGATCCGCTCGAGGACGACGCTGACCTTCTCGAGGACGTCGCGAATGGCGAAGACGGTGACGTTCGGTAAGGTCGCAGCGAGCGCGTCCTGCAGGCGCTGTTCGCCGCCGGCGGGCAGGCGCACGGAAGCGATACGCATCTGCGGAGCGCGATCCAGGACGCCGGGCTCGACGACCCAGAAGAAGTTGATCCCGAAGCTCTCCCAGCGCACTTTGCGCAGGCTCGTCACGGTCACCGGAACCGGTACGCCCTGCACGTCGAAGACGACCTTCGAGCCCACGGCGAGGCCGAGATCGCGCGCGTACTCCTCCTCGACGCTGACCTCGTCGATGCCGGGCGCCTCCCAGAGCCGGCCCGCGGTCAGCGTGTTGTCGGGCGGCAGGCGCTCGAGAAAGGTGAGGCGCTGCTCGCGGGTGAGCGCCCAACGGCCGCGCTGGCCGCGCTCTTCGTCGCCGTCGTCGCCGTCCTGCGCCGCCGCCGACCGTAGTTGCTCGCGCGCGGCCGCGAGCGCGGCGACCGGCTTGCCGTCGAGCTCGGCGAGGCGCGCCATGACCACCGGTACCGAATCGACGCCGGTGGCACCGGCGCGATCGATCTCGGCGCGCACCGTGCTCCACTGCTCGGGCTGGATATCGATCAGGAACGCGGTCGGCGCATTCGTCGGCAGATCGCTGCGCAGGCGCGCGAGCAACCCGTGCTCGACCGTGCGCATGCCGACGACGACCATCGCCCCCAGGCCCAGAGCGACGACGCTCGCGACCGTCGGAGCGCCGGGTCTGCCGAGTGCGGCCAAGCCGTAGCGCAGCGGCAGCGGCAGCCGCAGGCGCGGTAGCCGGTGAACTCCGTAGATCAGGGAGCGCGCCGCGAGCGCGAGCAAGGTCGCGGTGGCAGCCAAGCCGCCGGCGAACGCCGCCCCCCAGGCGAGCGAGCGGGCCTGCACGGCGGCGATCGCGGTAAGACCGCCGAGCAGGGCGAGCGCCGTCACGGCGAGCGCCAGGCGCGACGGCGGCAGTGGCTCGATCTCGCGTCGCAACACGCGAGCGGCGGGAACGGATAGCGCGGAGACGAGCGGCGGCAGGGCGAAGAGCAGCGCCACGCCCAGACCCAGACCGAGTCCGCGCAGGACGGCGAGCGGCTGAAACTCGATCTGCGGCAGCACCGGCAACAGCGCGCCGGCGAGCCGTGGAACGAGCCGCTCGAGCGCCATCCCCAGGGCGACGCCGGCGAGGCTGCCGAGTCCGGCGAGCAGGACGGTCTGCCCGACATAGATGGCGAGAATCTCGCGCGGACGCGCGCCCAGTGCCTTGAAGACCGCGATCGAATCGAGGCGGCTGGCGAGCCAGGCGCGCACGGTCTGCGCCACCCCGACACCGCCGACGACCAGCGAGAGCAGCGCTACCAGGCCGAGGAAACGCTCGGTGCGGTCGACGCCGCGGCGCAGCTCCGGTTGACCCTCGGCGGAGGTCTCGATGCGATAGAAGGCCGGATCGGGAAGCGCCGCACGCAACTGGTCGGCGAACGCCTGTACCGCCGCAGGTGGGGCGTCTTCCGCCAGCTTCACCAGCAGGCGGTGCGTGACGCGGCTGCCGAGACCGACGAGGCCGGTCGAGCGCAGACTGTCGCCGGAGAGAAACAGCCGCGGGCCGAGCGAGAAGGCGTTGCCGAGCCTGTCGGGCTCCGCGAGCACCGTGCCGCGCAGCGTGAAGAGCTTGCCGCCGATCGCGATCGAGTCGCCCAGGCGCAGGTCGAGACGCGCGAGGAGCTCGGGCGCGGCGACCGCGCCGTCTCCGGCCAGGAGCTCCGCAAGCGGGCGTCCCGGCGAGAGCTCCAGTCTGCCGTAGAAGGGGAAGTCACCGTCGACCGCCTTGAGCTCGACGAGCTGGCTGCGGCCGGCGCCGGCCGTGTGCCGCGGCGCCGCCGAAACGGTGACCATCTCGGTCAGGCGGGTGACCCGCGCGCCCTGCGCGAGGCTGGCGCCGGCCAGCCACTCATCGACCGACGCCGGTACCGGCTTCAGACTGCGCACTCTCAGGTCGGCGGCGAGCAGTTGCCGGGCCTCCCGCGCCAGCGTGGCGCGGAGACTCGACGAGAAGCCGGCGACCGCCACCACCGCGCCGACTCCCACCGCGAGACAGAGCACGAAGAAGAGAACCCGGCCTCGCGCACCGCGGGTCTCGCGCGCCATCTGGCGCAGCAGTGTGGCTGCGGTCATGGCGCCGAAGTCGCGCCCGGCGCGGGCGCAGGCCGCCCTTCGATCCGCTCGACCCGGCCGTCGCGCAGGAAGATCCGCCGGTCGGCGCGCTCGGCGATCGACGGATCGTGCGTGACCAGGACGAGGGTCGCCGCGACGCCGGCGCGCAGTTCGTCGAGGACGTCGAGAATTCGCGCTCCGGTGGCGCCGTCCAGGTTGCCCGTCGGTTCATCGGCGAAGAGGATCGCCGGCCGCGGCGCGAAGGCACGGGCGAGGGCGACGCGCTGCTGCTCACCGCCCGACAGCTGTGCCGGATAGTGATGCCCGCGCTCGCCCAGACCGACGCGATCGAGCAGCTGCCGCGCGCGTTCGAGCGGTCGCTCGTGCCCACCGAGCTCGAGCGGCAGGAGGACGTTCTCGAGCGCCGTCATGTTGCCGAGCAACTGGAACGACTGGAAGACGAAGCCGATCTTCCGCCGGCGCAGGCGGGCGAGAGCGTCTTCGGAGAGGTTCTGGATCACTTCGCCGTCGATCCTCACCTCGCCGCTCGTCGGCCGGTCGAGGCCGGCGGCGAGCCCGAGCAGCGTCGACTTGCCGCTCCCGGAAGGACCGAGGACGGCGACGAACTCGCCCGTGGCGATCGTGAGATCGACCGCGTCGAGGATGGTCAGGATGCGGTCGCCCGACGGCAGGCGCTTGGTCAACCGGCGGAGCTCGATGGCTGGAGGGAGCGGATTCATCGTGCAGGAGCGGGGCAGGTTAGCATGGCGCCGTGGGTATACCTCTCGTCATCACTACGATCGAGCCGCGGGAAAAGATCCCTGGCGAAAAGAAAATGAGCTTCGGCCGTCGCAGCGGACCCTGGCGGACCTCCCGTCGGCTCCGCGGTTCGGCCCTGGCGCTGGGGTGGCTCCTGCAGGGCCTCGCGGTTGCTGGCTGCGGTCGCGAAGGCCCGCCGCCTTCGAGCGTCGCGGTTCCCGCGGCGGCCGCGCAGCCCGGCGCCACGGCATCGTCCGCGACGCCGGCCGCAACGCCCCTGCCGCGGGTAGTTTTTCTCGGCGACAGCCTGACGGCGGGCCTGGGTCTCGGCGAGGAGGTCGCCTACCCGGCGATCGCCGGCGAGCTCCTCGCCCAACGCGGAGTGCCGGTGCGGGTCGTCAACGCCGGCGTCTCGGGCGACACCAGCGCCGGCGGGTTGGCGCGCGTCGACTGGCTGCTGTCGCTGCAGCCCGACATCCTGGTCCTCGCGCTGGGCGCCAACGACGGCCTGCGCGGGCAGCCGGTCCCCGGAATCGAAGCCAATCTGCGCGAGATCGTGCGACGGGCCCGCGCAGCTGGAGCGCGGGTGGTTCTTGCCGGGATGAAGATGCCGCCGAACTATGGGCCCGACTACACGCGGGATTTCGAGGCGCTCTATGTGCGCCTCGCAAAGGAGCTCGACCTGCCGTTCATTCCCTTTCTCCTCGCCGGCGTCGCGGCTGATCCGGGCCTGAACCAGGCCGACGGCATCCATCCGACCGCGGAGGGTCAGCGCATCGTCGCGCGACTCGTCGCGGACGCCCTCCAGCCTTTGCTCGCGCCGGCCCCGCGCGCTGCCGGAGCGGCGCGAGAGCGCTGAGTTGACCGGCATCGATTCCGCTCGCGCCCCGCTGCGGGGCGGACGCCCGCTTCGACTGCTGATTCTCAACGAGGCGCTCTACCCCGACCATGCCGGCGGGATCGAGTCGCGAAATCACCAGATCGCCCAGGCGCTCGCCGAGCGCGGGCACGACGTGACTCTCGCCGGCTTCGGGCGCTTGCCGGCCGTGGACGACGCGCCGGAGGACGGCGCGCGGCCGCTCGTCCACCGCCTGTTGCTCGGCGATCCGCGGGCGCTCTACCGTGCCGACAGCCGCCGCAGCCATCGCCGTGCCCTGGGTTTCGCGCTGCGCTCGCTCGCGATCTCGCCCGGTCGGTTCGATGTGGTCGAGACGGCGAGCATGCCGTTCTTTCATCTGCCGGGTCTGGCGGCGGCCTGCCGCCTGGCGCGCGTGCCGCTGCTGGTCGTCTGGTACGAGGTCTGGGGCGCCTACTGGAAGACCTACTTCGGTGCAACGCGAGCGCCGGTCTACCGGGTGCTCGAGCGCGCCGCCGCCCGCCTCGGTCGTCGCGTCGCCGCGACCAGCCGGCTCGGCAGCGAGCGCTTGGCGCGTCTGCGCCCCCATCGCATCGGGGACGAGGTCGCCTTTGCCCCCTGCGGGGTGGACCTGGAAGCGGTCCAGCGAGCGATCGCGGAAGCCGCCCTTGCCCCGGCCGGACCGCCGATCGTCGTCGCCGGGAGGTTGCTCGCGCACAAGCGCGTGGAGCTGGTGATCGATGCCTTGCCGCTGCTCGCCGAGCTTTCCGGCGCATCGAGCGGCGCCGGGCCGCTGGTCGCGATCTTCGGCGACGGACCGGAGCGTCCCCGCCTCGAGGCGCGGGCCGCCGCGCTCGGAGTGCGCGACCGCGTCGTTTTTCACGGGACGGTGCAGTCGCTGGCTGCGGTCTGGCGCGGTTTCGGTTCGGCGAAGGTCGCGGTGCACCCTTCAGCACGAGAGGGTTTCGGCCTGGTTCCCCTCGAAGCGATGGCGGCGGGCCTGCCGGTGGTCCACTGCCGCTCCCAGGAGAGCGCGGTGGACGAACTCGTCCGCGACGGGGTGGAGGGCCGGATGACGGAGCCCTCGGCGGCGGCGCTCGCCGCAGCGATCCGTGAGTTACTGACCGACGAGCCGCGCCGCCGGGAGCTCGCCGAAGCGGCCCGAGGTCGCGCTGCGGCTTACGCCTGGGACCGGCTCGCAGCGGACTACGAGCGCTTGCTCGGCGCACTGGCGGACGGCTGAGGGCGACGGACTTGCCGACGTTCGCCGACAGCCTGCTCCTCTTTTCGCCGCTCGTTTACGCGGCGTGGCTCGCCGTCCTCGCGCTCGCCGCCGGCGGCGCCTTCGCGGCCAAGCTCACGCACTGCGCGCCGGCGCCGCACCATGGAAGTCCGCCGAACGACGAGCTCTGCCTGGGGCTGGCATTGACCATCGGGCTCGGCGTGCTCGGACAAGCCCTGTTTCTCATCGGAGCGGCCGGCCGCTTCGGGGCGGTCTCGCTGGCCGTTGTCGCGTCTGTCGCCCTGATCGCCTGGCGAAACCGGCTCGCGCCGGTGCGGCGCGAGCTCGCCTCCTTTTTCGCTGGTACGCGCCGCCAGCAAGCCGGGCGAGGCGTTCTCGTCGCAGCTGCGCTCGCCGGTCCGGTCTGGCTGGCGCTCTACCCGCCGGTGTCCTGGGACGACACCGTCTACCACCTGCCGCTCGCCCGCAGTCTCGCCGAACAGGGGCGCTACCTTTTCGTCGAGAATCTCCGCGCGCCGGTCTTCCCGCTGCTGGCCGAGACCCTGTTCGCCCCTGCGTTGCTCCTCGGCCGGGCGTCGACGACGCACGGTGTGTCGCTGCTCGCGACCACGGTCACCGGGCTGCTGCTCGTCGTCTGGGGGCGCGAGCGCTTTGCCGGCGCTTTCGGCGGCGCGGCCGCGTCGCTCTGGCCTCTGCTTCCGGTCGCGCTCTGGATCGGCCAGCCGATCGTCATCCTCTACGCCGGTTCCGCCTACATCGATCCCCTCCTGACCCTGTTCGCGACCGCTGCGGCGCTGTCCTTCGAGCGCTGGCGGCGCGATCGCAGCCCGGCCTGGCTGCTTGCGGCAGGAGCTTTCGCCGGTTGGGCGGCGGCGACCAAGTATCTCGGTCTCTATCTGGTTGCCGCGCTGGCGTTCGCCGCCGGCTGGGAGGCCGGACGGGGCGCCCGTCTGCGTGCGATGGCGAAGTTTGCCGGCGCCGCGTTGTGCACCGGCGGGCCATGGTACGCGCTCGTCTGGGCGCTCTCGGGCAACCCGCTCTTTCCCTTCCTGGCTCCGCTCTTCGGACAGAATGACTGGAGCGGAATCACCGAGGTTGCCGGTTCCGGGCTGTCGTTCGACTGGCGCCGCGGCGGGCGCGACCTCCTCTCCCTCGGCTGGGACCTGGTGGTCGACCGCGCGCGCACCAACCAGCAGCCGCCGGCCTCGCCGCTGGTCGTCGTGGCGCTACCCCTGCTCGCTCTTGCCGCCTGGCGTCGGCCCTGGACGCGACTCTGGGTCGCGACCCTCGCCGGCTATGCCGTCGCCTTTCTGGCCCTTCCCCGCGATGCGCGCTACTTCATGTTCTTCTCGCCGTTGCTGATGGTCCTGCTGGTCGAGGCGCTGCGGGAGCTGATCGAGCGCGGCGTCGCGCGCGGCCCTGCGGGGCCGCGGCGCGCCGCCGTGGCCGGGAGCGTTCTGCTGCTTTCGAGCCTGGCGGCTGGCTCGGCCTACGCCGCGTGGCACTCCTTTCGCCTGGGGCCGCTGCCGGTGACTGTGGCGGCGATCGACGCGCATCTCGGACGCCGCGTTCCGCTCTATCGGGCGCTGCTCTTCCGGCGGGCACACGGACTCGACCAGGTGCCGCTCTACGCCCTGCACGGTGAGCGACTGCACGATTTCGGCGGGGCGGCGCTGCTCGGCGACTGGAGCGGGCCGCAGCGCTACGAGCTCGTCCTGCCGCTCCTCGACCGGCCCGACGAGCTCGCGCACAAGCTCCTCGAGCTCGGTGCCGGGGAGCTCCTGCTGCCGCGCGCGCTCGTCCCGGAGGCGATCGTCGAGGGCGTCGCGGCGTCGCCGCGTTTCCGCGAGCTCTATCGCGACGACGAGGGCGCACTCTTCGCCCTGACCACGGCGGGCGCCGGATCCGGCTAGGCGGAGAGCGTCTGGAGCAAGCTGCGGCCGACCGCTTCGGGAGAGACTCGGGCGCGCCAATGCGCGGCAATGGCGCGCGGGTCGCGATGGCCATGGTCCCATGCGGAGGTTTCGGCGGCGAGCGCGGCGGCGAGCGCCTGCGGCCGCCGGCTCGCGGCAAGTGTTCCGAATCGATCTCCCGCCACCATGCCTGCGAGATTGGGCATCGGCGCTGCCACCAGCGTCGCACCGAGAGCCAGCGCTTCGGTCGCGGCGTGAGGGCCGGTCTCCCAGCGCGACGAGAACAGCGCGACGCGGCTCGCCGCCAGGGTCTCGGCGACGACGTGGGGTTCCTGAATACCGGCCAGGCGGAGGCGGCGCTCGTCTCGCGCGAGCTCGCCGAAGGCCGTTTCGGCATCGGCCCCGAAGATGACGACCTCACTCTCACGGCGGAGGGCGAAGAAGTGAGCCAGAGCGGCCCGAAGGAGAGGCGCGTCCTTCTGCGGATCGCTCCACCGGCCGATGGCGACGATGCGGTCGGCCTTGGCCGGAATGGGGCGCGAACAGAACTCCGCCGGGACGGCGAACGGCACCTCGCGCAGCCGCGCGGCGAGCTCTCCGGCCTGCTGTTGCCGGAGGAAACGCGAGAAGCGGGCGATCGCCGGGGTGCTGCCGAGCACGACGCGGTCGGAGGCGCGCGTACTGGCGACGAACTCGAGCTCTTCGGGGTCGCGCCGGAGGGCGCTGTCGGCGAATCGCCGGCAGAAGTAGCGCAGGGCGCGCAGCTGGCCAGCGACGCGGGGTTGATAGGCGCCGATGCGCTGCCAGGAGATTCGCGGATGGGCGGCGAAGCCGACCTGGCCGTCCGAATCGGCGATCGCCACGACCTTCGTTCCCGCCGCGCGGATCGCGCCGAGCATCGGCGACATCCGGTGCCAGGTGACGGCGCAGGCGACGTCGGCGCCGAGTCGGCGCCAGGTCGCGACCGGCTCGAGCTCGTCGCGATGCGCGACGAGCATGGACCTGTCGGCGTAGCCGCCGGCGAGCTCCGCCGCGGTCACCAGCACGGTGTCGTGGCCGAGGGCGCTCCAACCGGTCTGATAGTTCTCGTGCCGGAACGAGATGCGATCGAGCGCGACGGGGCCGTTCCAGACGAGAGCGATCTTCATCGGGCGGCGTGCGCCTAGCCCGGCTGCCGCTCGTCGAGCTTGGCAGCCTGCCAGTGCGCCTCCATCTCGTCGAGCGTCGCCTCGGCGACGCTCCTCCCGTCGCGCGCGAGGCCGGCCTCGACGGCGGCGAAGCGGCGCCGGAACTTGAGATTGGCGGCCGCCAGCGCGCCTTCGGGGTCGATGTCGAGGTGGCGCGCGAGGTTGGCGACAGTGAACAACAGGTCGCCGACCTCTTCGCTCCGCCGCGCGCGCAGGTCGGTCGCGGCGGCTGTCTCCGTCAGCAGTTCCTTGAGCTCGGCGATCTCCTCGTCGAGCTTCTCGACGACTTCGCTCGCTTCGCGCCAGTCGAAGCCGACGCCGGCGGCCTTCTGGGTCAGGCGATAGGCCGCGACCAGCGACGGCAGGGAAGCAGACGTGGCCCCATCGAGCAGCGACCGGCGCTCGCCCTCCTGCGTCCGGACCTTGCGCCGCTCCCAGGCCTCCCGGACCTCCTTGGCCGAAGCGAGCGTCTCGCCGCCGAAGACGTGCGGATGGCGGGCGATCATCTTCGCTTCGACGGCGTCGACGGCGGCGGCGAGCGAGAAGGTCCCCGACTCCTCGCCGAGACGGGCGATGAAGGCGACCTGAAAGAGCAGGTCGCCGAGCTCGGAGACGAGCTCGCCGCGGTCGCCGCTGTCCAGGGCTGCTGCCGCCTCGTGCGCCTCTTCGAGCAGATAGGCCCGCAAATCGGGTAAGGTCTGCTCCCGGTCCCATGGACAGCCGTCGGGGGCGCGCAGGCGCGCCACCAGAGCGGTCAGCCGGGCGAGGTCGGTGGCGGCGACAGCGGGCTTTTCGCCGGCTGCGACAGCAGAGGGGGGCGGTGGCGTGGGTTCTGGCATCTCGAAGCGCCTTCCTCGTCTCGCCGCCCTTCGGGGCGGACGGTTGCCGATGCGAAAGCGCGCTTGTTAGCATAGCGAAAAGAAATCCAGGCCCGTGGGCGAGATCAAAGTCACAGATCGACGGATGTTCACCCCGGATGGGCGAGTGCGGGAGGACTACGTCGAGCCGCCCGAAACGCAGGTCGCCGAAGCGCCGGTGGCCGAGACGCCCGTGGTGGATGCGGGCAGCCGTCCGGCCGGGCCGGAGTTCCCGCCGGGATCCGCCACCGAGGCCGCCGCTGCCGCACCCAGCGCTGCCGCGCCACGGCTCGAGATCCCGGGCACTCCCGCGGGCCTGGGACCGACCTTTCTCGATCTCGTCGGCGTGCTCACCGAACCGGTGCCGTTCTATTTGGGCGACGCCGCGCTGCCCGATGGACAGACGATGGAGAATCTCGAGGCGGCCCGCCTGCATATCGACCTGCTCGATGTGCTGCGCCAGCGCACGGCCGGAAACCTCACCGCGGAGGAGCAGGCAGTGCTCGAAGATCTGCTCTACCGGTTGCGCGTGCGCTATGTCCAGAAGCGCGGCTGAGCGGCTTCGCGGGTCGCGAGCGGGCCTCCGCCTGCGGCTCGTCGTGCTCGCGCTCGCCACCGTCTGCTTCGTCGAGCCGCTTTCCGCGCAGGGCGCCGGCGGGGCGACCGCCAACTTCGAGCTCACCCGCGGTACGCGGCACTCGTTGCACCGACTCCAGGAGTCATGGCTGCAGTGGGTCAGCAGCTTCTACCAGGACAATTCGGCGAAGGCCGAGGAGGCGCTGCAGGCCCTCAACGCCAACGCCCGCCAGGTCGGCATGACCCGGCTGGTCGATTTTTCGCTCGGCGCCACCGCGCTCGCCCTGCAATCGGGCCGGGAGGGCAAGTTCGAGCGCGCGCAGTGGGCGATCGCGGCCGCCGAGGCGCTCGATCCGGAGCGACCCGAAGTCGCCTTCGCGCGCGCTTCTCTGGCGCGGCAGCGCGGCGCTTATCTGGAGTTCCTCGGCGCCACTGGCGCCGGCTTCTTCCGCCTGCTCGGCTCGACGGAGCGGACCGTCTTCGTCGCCGGGCTCATCGTCTGGGGACTCGCGGTGCTGTGGGTCGCGGCGGCGCTCTTCGTGCTCGTCGAGGTGGCGGCCAAAGGGAGCGCCGTCGTCGCGGATCTCCAGCGCCTGCTGGCGAAGCGACTGCGGCCGGCGACCGCGACGCTTTGCGCCGGCCTGGCACTGCTCTGGCCGCTCGCCTTGCCGTCAGGTCCCCTCTGGCTGCTGCTCTACTGGTCGGCGCTGTTGTGGAGCTATGCCAGTCGCAGCGAGCGCTGGGCGACGATCGGCGTCTGGCTGTTCGCCAGCGTGGCGCCCTGGATTGCCGGCGTCGAACAGCAGCGCGTGGCGATCGCTCTCTCGCCGCCGATGCGGGCGCTGGCCAACCTCGCCGAAGGTCGGCTCTACGGAGGGCTCTTTGGCGATCTGCAGGTACTCAAGGCGGCGATCGGCGGGGATCCGTCGGTCATCGAGCTGATCGGCGACGTCAACCGGACTCTCGGGCAGTGGGACGAGGCAAGGGCGATCTATCGCCGGGTGCTCGAGAGCGAACCCGAGAACGTTCCCGTGCTGCTCAATCTCGGCGCCTATCACTTCCGCAAGGCCGATTTCGCCGTCGCCAACGAGTACTTTCTGCGTGCGGCCGGCACCGTCCCTGCGCCGGCCGGTGCTTTCTACGATCTCTCGCTCTCTTATTCCGAGACCTACCAGTTCGAGGAGTCGCGCAAGGCGCTGGCGCAGGCGAAGGAGATCGACGCCGAGCAGGTCGATCGCTGGATCCGCACGCCGAATACCGACCGGGTGTTGAGTTACAACGGCGGCCTCGCCCGTGCGGACGAGATCCGGCGCCTGCTGATCGACGCCTGGGCGGAGGCGCCGTCAGAAGGCCGCGCCGCCATGCGCGCCGTCGGCGGCTGGGCATCGATGGCCGCGGTCGGTCTCGCCGCGGCGCTCGCGGCCGGCCTCTATCTGGTGCGACGTGGCCGCGGCGTGGGGCAGCCGAGCTCCTGGCTCCCCTGGCGTTCGAACGCCCTTTCGCGCTGGCTGCGAGCTCTCTTCCCGGCGCTCTCGCAGGCCGAGCTCGGGGAGGGCGGCAAGGTCGCGTTGAGCGTCGTCGCCTTTGCCACGGTCGCGATGCTGCCCCTGCTGTTTTCGATCGGCGTGCCCGTGCCCGTGGCAGGGGGGCTGCCGTCGAGCCCGCCCTGGGTGCTCTTCGCTTTCGCCCTCTGTCTCTACGTCGGGCTCTGCGTACGCCACGAGCTCGGAGAAGGGGAGTAGGGTCCGGGCATGGCGCTCGAAGGTGATCTCCGGGTCTTCAGGCTGCCGGACATCCTGCAGATGATCGCGCAGCAGGTGAAGACCGGCATCCTGACGGTTCAGGGCGAGCACGACATTCTCGCCGTCTCGTTCCTGCGCGGCGAGATCGTCGCCGCGGACGCCCTGAACCAGAATTTCGAGGAGGGTCTGGGCGAGGTCCTGGCGAGCCAGGGGATCTTCCGGCCCGAGGACTTCGCCCGGGTCTCGGAGGGGCACAAGAGCTCCGGCCAGCGCCTCGCCGACTATCTCGTCGATCGCGGCATCCTGTCGCGGCAACAGCTGCTCGCCGCCCTGCGCCAGCAGACCTATCGCCTGCTGCTGCAGGTCCTGCGCTGGAGCGAGGGCGAGTTCAAGTTCTATTCGGGCGAGGAGGTCTCGTTCGAGGAAGGCGTCCAGCCGATCTCCGTCGAAGAGCTGCTCATGCGCTCGATCGGCGACCTGCTGGGTGAGGGCACGCTCTCGGGCACGCTGCCCCACGGCTTCGTCGCCTACGAGCGCTTGCCGACGCAGCGTGTGCTGCGGCTGCTCGGGCGGGACGGCGAGCTGCCGGGTGACGACCCGGGGGAGGTCTGGCTGAGCGCCGACGACGAGCGCGTCCTCCACCGGCTCGACGGTCGGGCTTCGGCAACCGAGGTCGCCGAGAGCACCGGTCTGGGCGAGTACAAGACGCTTTACAGCCTGTTTCGCCTGCTGCAGGCGGGTCTCGTTCGCCCGCGGTCGACCGCCGAGCCGGCGGAGGCTCGCGAGGAGGACTTTCCCCCCTCCCCCGCGCCGGCGGCGCCGGACATCGCGACGCAGATGCGGCGTTCGGCAGCGGCGGAGCGCATCGAGCTGCCGGTCGAATCGTCCTCGTCTTCGCGCGGCGTCTGGGTCGGCCGGCTCCTCGGAGTCGCCTGCGGGGCAGGGCTCGCGGCCTGCCTGGTCCTGGCGGCGCGACAACCCTCGGGGCTGTTGTTTCCGTTTCCCTGGCTGCGCAGCGAGCGCGCCACCCTCGACCGCCAGGCTCGGGTCGCCCAGGCGCTCCTGATCGATCGCGCGGCGCGAACCCATTTCCTGCTCGAAGGGGCCTACCCGGCGCGGCTCGAGGAGCTCGTCGAGCGCCAGATCCTCCCCGCGCAGGCCGTGAGAAGCCGGGCCGGGACGCGGCTCGACTACCGCGCCGAGGGGCTTTCGTACACCCTGCAACCGCAGGTCCGTGGTGCGTCCGAGGCCTCCCTGGCGGTGACGGAGACCATCTCGGGGGACTTTGCCGTCGACCCGGAGTTCTTCCGCGGTCTGCGCGAAGACGAGGGGACCCCTCTCGTTTTGCTCGACTGAACGCCCTCCTTCGACCTCTCCGGTCGGATTTCCGGACCTCCTGGAATAAATCTAAGCGCGTAATTGTCAACTATTCTGCGGGCAGGGTTGACTCCCTGCCACTTAGATTTAGAATCCAGGGGAGACAAGGAGAGAACACATGAGCAAGATCATCGGTATCGACCTCGGCACCACGAACAGCGTGGTCGCCATCATGGAGGGCGGCGAGTCGAAGGTCATCGCCAATGCAGAAGGCAGCCGTACCACCCCTTCGGTGGTCGGATTCACCAAGAGCGGGGAGCGCCTGGTCGGCCAGGTCGCCAAGCGCCAGTCGGTGACCAACCCGCGCAACACCGTTTTCTCGATCAAGCGCTTCATGGGCCGCCACTTCAACGAGGTCGGCGAGGAGCTGAAGATGGTGCCCTACAAGGTCGAGAGCGCCGAGAATGGCGACTGCCGCGTCTCGATCGACGGCAAGCTGTTCTCGCCGCCGGAGATCTCGGCGATGATCCTGGGCAAGCTGAAGCAGGCGGCCGAGGACTATCTGGGGGAGAAAGTTACCGAAGCGGTCATTACCGTCCCGGCCTACTTCAACGACGCCCAGCGCCAGGCCACCAAGGACGCCGGCAAGATTGCCGGTCTCGACGTCAAGCGGCTGGTCAACGAGCCGACCGCGGCGGCACTCGCCTACGGACTGGACAAGAAGAAGGACCAGACGATCGCGGTCTACGACTTCGGCGGCGGCACCTTCGACATCTCGATCCTCGAGGTGGGCGACGGCGTCGTCGAGGTCAAGGCGACCAACGGCGACACCCATCTCGGCGGCGACAACATCGACCAGCGGGTGATCGAGTGGCTGCTCGAGGAGTTCAAGAAGCAGGAGGGGATCGACCTCGGCAAGGATCCGATGGCGATGCAGCGCCTGCGCGAGGCGGCGGAGAAGGCGAAGATCGAGCTCTCCTCGGCGATGGAGACCGAGGTGAACCTGCCGTTCATCACTGCCGACCAGAACGGTCCGAAGCACCTCAACCTCAAGCTCACCCGCGCCAAGCTGGAGCAGTTGGTCGAGGCGATCATCCGCAAGTCGGCCGGCCCCTGCCGGCAGGCGCTCAAGGATGCCGGTCTCGGCACCGGTGACATCCACGAGGTCGTGCTGGTCGGCGGCCAAACGCGGATGCCGGCGATCCAGGCGCTGGTCAAGGAGGTCTTCGGCCGCGAGCCTTCGAAGGGCGTGAACCCGGACGAGGTCGTGGCGGTCGGTGCGGCGGTGCAGGGCGGCGTCCTCAAGGGCGACGTCAAGGACATGCTGCTGCTCGACGTGACCCCGCTGTCGCTGGGTATCGAGACGCTGGGTGGTGTCTTCACGAAGCTCATCGAGCGCAACACGACGATCCCGACGCGCAAGAGCGAAGTCTTCTCGACCGCGTCCGACAGCCAGACGCAGGTCGAAGTCCACGTGCTCCAGGGCGAGCGCGAGATGGCCGCGGGCAACCGCACGCTCGGGCGCTTCAATCTGGTCGGCATCCCGCCGGCGCCGCGCGGCGTGCCGCAGGTCGAAGTGACCTTCGACATCGACGCCAACGGCATCGTCAACGTCTCGGCCAAGGACCGCGGCACCGGCAAGGAGCAGAAGATCACCATCACTGCCTCCTCCGGCCTCGCCGAAGACGAGATCAAGAAGATGGTCTACGACGCCGAATCGCACGCCGACGAGGACAAGCAGCGCCGCAAGGCGGTCGAGGCCAGGAACCGCATCGACGGTCTGATCTACTCGACGGAGAAGAACCTCGGCGAGCACAAGGAGAAGCTCCAGCCCGCCGAGTTGGGTGAGCTCGAGTCGGCACTCGCGGATGCCAAGAAGGCGATGGAGAGCGAGGACGGCTCGGTCATCGAGGCGGCCGAACAGCGCCTCACCCAGGCCTCGCACAAGTTGGCCGAGGCGATGTACAAGAGTGCCGGCGCCCCTCCCGAGAGCGGCGACAGCGCCGGCGGCGCGCAGGCCGGGAAGGGCCCGGGCGGCGAAGACGTGATCGACGCCGAAGTGGTCGACGCGGAGTCGAAGTCCAACTGATGTCAGTTCGGGCCGGCCGGAGGGTAGCCTCCGTCCGGCCCGAGGAGCCTTCGAGATGCCGCGCAAGAAGCCCGCTGAAGCCCCGCGCTACGTCATGATCTCGGTGGTCGCCGAGCAGTACGGCATCCATCCGCAGACCTTGCGGCTGTACGAGCGGGAAGGTCTGATCGTGCCGGCGCGCAGCGCCGGCAACACCCGTCTCTACGACCAGCGCGCCATCGAGCGTCTCGAGGCGATTCTCACCCTGACCCGCGACCTCGGGGTGAATCTCGCCGGGGTCGAGGTCATCCTCAACCTGCGCGACCAGCTGGCCGCGCTCGAGATCGAGATGACACGGGTCGCCGCCGAGCTCCGCCGCGAGCTGCGCTCCCGCCCGCCCGAGATCGACCGCGCCCGGGCGCTCGTGCCCGCCGCTCCGCGGGCACTGGTGCGGCGCTAGGCACGCCGCAGGGGGCCGGCGACAGCGGCGGACTCGCCGGGCTGTTACGATCTCCGACGTGACGGATCCGATCGCGAAACCCGACTGCCCGCAGTGCGAGGGGAGGGGCTGGCTCGTCGTCGAGGACGGCGGCGCCGGCACCGCGCGTCCATGTCCCTGCCGCAGGGAGCTGCTCGTACCGCGGCTGCTCGACAGCTCCGGGATTCCGCCTCGCTACCGGGAGTGCACACTCGGCAGCTTCAAACTCGCCGGCTTCTCCGCCGCGCCGGTGCTCGCGCTGCAGGAGGCCAAGGAGCGCTGCACTCGCTACGTGCACGAGTTTCTGACCCCGGAGGGTGCCTTCCGGCAGACCGGCCTGCTGCTCGTCGGTCCGCCCGGATCCGGCAAGACGCATCTCGCCGCCGCCGTGCTCGGTGCGTTGATCCGGCGCTACAGTCTGCGCGGGCGATTCGTCGACTTCTCGTCGCTCATCAATCAGATCCAGTCGACTTTCGACCCGGCGTCGCCCGAATCGAAGCACGACATCCTCGATCCGGTGATGGAGGCCGAGCTGCTGGTCATCGACGAGCTCGGAGCCCAGAACCCGACCCCGTTCGTCAAGGACATCCTCTACCTCGTCCTCAATCACCGTTATACCCACCGTCTGCCGACGATCTTCACCAGCAACTTCCGCCTCGAGCTCTCGGCGAATTCGAATCTCGCCGACACCGACCTGCTCGAGCGACGGCTCACACCGCCGCTGGTGTCGCGACTCTTCGAGATGGCGGAGGTGATCTCGCTCGAGGTCGAGGACTTCCGCAGGGCGCGGCGGACGAAGCAGAGCCGTCCCGAGGCGGCGCGCCCGTGACGGCGCCCAGTCTCTCCGCCATCGACGCGCTGGCGCGCGGCTTCGCCAACGTGCGCGCCAACCGCGAGCTCGTGCTCGTGCAGGTGGCTTCCGGCCTGCTGCTCGCGGCGTCGATCGTGGTCCCGTTGCTCTACTTCTTCGTCCGTCTCGGCGTGCCGCTCAAGGCCTTTACGGCCGGCACGCCGGAGGCACTGGCGCAATCGCTGGCCGAGATGGAGGTCGATTTCGCCCAGCTGGCCTCGACTCTCGGGCTCGGTCTGCTGGTGATGCTGGTCGTGGGCACGATCGTCTTCATTCTCCACTGCTGGTTCCAGGCCGGGACGCTCGCTGTGCTGCTCGCCGGGGAAGCCCAGGCGCCGCCGGCACGGACGGCGCCAGCGGCCGTCTTTCGCACTTTTTCCTGGTCCGGCTTCGTCGGCTGGGCGAGCCGCTACGGTCTGCGGATCTTCTGGGTGGTCAACCTCTTTCTCCTCCTCATCCTGCTCCTCCTGCTGCTCGCCTCGCTGCCGTTCCTGTTCGCCGCCGGCCTCTCCGGTGAGGAGTTCTCGCTCGTCGGTTGCCTGATCGGATGTGGACTGGCACTGCCGATCGGCTTCGCGCTGCTGGTGATCGCGATGGCGATGATGGTGGCGCAGATCTGCGCGGTGGAGGAGGGCTCCACGGCACTCGGCTCTTTCCGGCGCGGTTTCCGGATCACCGGCAACCGGCTCGGCGGCCTGTTGCTGCTCTACCTGTTGGCGATCTGCGGCTCGCTCGCCGTCTCGACCTTCTTCGGCGCCGTCGGCCTCCTCGCGCGCTTCGCCCTCGGCGGCTTTCCGCTCGCGCACTCTCTGCTCTCGGCCGGGCTCGGTGTCGTCGAGCTCGTGCTCGGCGTCTGCGTGACCCTGTTGATGACCGCCGCCGCGGTCGCCCTCGTCCGTTGCGAGCTGCGCCGGCCGGCGGCCGCCGCCCCTCCCGTCGCGTGAAGCGCCGCGGGGGAGGCCGGTACGCCGGCGCGCTGGCGCTCGCCGCCGTCGTCGTGAGCGGCTCCTGCGCGCCGACCGGAAAGCAGCCGCAGCTTCCGCCTGGAGAGCCCGCGCCGGCCGCCTCCGTGCCGTTGCCGCCGCTGCCGGAGCAGACTCCGGCCCCAGTGGCCCAGCCGGTCTCTGCGCCGCCGGCGCCGGTCTTGCCGGTCTCGCCGCCGGAAGTCCCGCGCCCGTTCTCGGGCTGGGTACGGATCGGTCTCGCAACCGACCTCGAAAGCGTGACGCTGCCCTGCTGCGAAGGGGAGCTCGCGGTCGATGTCGGTGGCCTCCGGCTCGATGTCGCATCGCCGCTGCGCATCTCTGCCGCTGCGACGAGCGTCAGCGCCGCGGTCTACCGGGTCCAGGTCGCGGCGCTCAAGGACGAGGAGCAGGCCAAGGAGCTCGCCCGGCGGCTGGGAACGCTCACCGGTCTGCCGGCAGACTCCCGGTTCGATGCCCAGGCGGGAATCTACCGCGTGCGCGTCGGGCGGTTCGCAGCACGCGAACCTGCCGAGGAGGCGTCGCGGCGCTGGGCGCGCTTCGGCGTCGACAACTCGTGGATCGTCTCCGAGGGGGCCGGGCTCGGACAGCCTGCCCTCGATGTCACTCATCGCGGCAAGGCCTACCGTGTCTCCGGCAGGAGCTTCGTGCTCTCGGCCCCCGGGGCGCCCGCGGCTTCGTTGAACAGCTGGGTACGCTGGGAGGGGCGGCGCTACCGCGGTCGCCTGGTCGTGTACCTGAACGACCGCGGGCGGTTGAATCTGGTCAACGAGCTGCCGATCGAGCAGTACCTGCGGGGTGTCGTGCCGCGCGAGCTCGGCCCCGGGGCCTACCCGGAGATCGAGGCGCTCAAGGCGCAGGCGATCGCCGCTCGGAGCTACACCCTGCGCAACCTGGGCGAGTTCGCCGACGAAGGGTACGACCTCTGCGGCACGCCTCGCTGTCAGGTCTACGGCGGGATGGACGATGAGCACCCGCTGTCGGATCGCGCGGTCGCCGAGACCGCCGGGGAGATCCTGCTCTACGCCGGTCAGCCGATCGATGCGTTGTACAGCGCCACGTGCGGCGGCCACACCGAGAACGTCGAGGTCGTTTTCCCGCTCAAGCGGGCTCCCTATCTGCGCGGCGTGCCGTGCATCGAGGCGGGTGAGGCGACGTTGCGCAACCGGGCTTCCGCCGGCGCGAAGGCGCTTCGAGTCGCGCAGGTAGCGCTCGAGCGGGCACTGCCGGGAGTCGCCGATCGCCTCGAAAGCGCTGCCGATCTCGAGCGTGCTCTGGCGCGCCTGGCGAGCGCGGCCGGCCTCGAAACCCCGGCGGACAGCCTGGCGAGTCTGGATCGCCGAGAGGTCCAGCGCTTCCTCGGCTCGATGTTCGACCTGGCTGCCGACGCACGGCTCTTCGTGCGGAGCGAAGAGCTCGGATACCTGGTGGCGAACCCGCCGCCGGAGTGGAACATCGAGGACCGCCGGCTGGCGGCTTTTCTCGTCGAGAGCGGGTTGCTCGCTCCGCCGCGCGCCGAAGAGAAGCGGCTCTCGGCGGAGGAGGGCGAGGAGTTGCTCTTCCAGCTGGCGCTTTTTCTGCGTGTCGTCGAGCGGCGTGCGGCCACCTTCTCGAGTCTCGCCGCTGCAGCCCCGGAGCTGGTGGCGCGCGACGACGGCGCGGAGCTGCATTTCGCCTTGCCGGCGAATCTCGCCACCTTCAGGCTCGAGGGCGGCGCGGCGCGCGCAGGCGACCTCGTGCTCGAAGCCGGAGACGCCCTCGAGCTCTACCTCGTCGGCGGCGGAGTCGTGGCGGTGGCGCAGAAGGTCGATCCGCGCGGCGCCGGTTTCGACCGCACACACAACCTCTCGCGCTGGACGCGCTATCGCAGCGATGCCGAGCTGGCCGCTTCGGTGGCAGCGCGTCTCCCGGGCTTCGCCTTCGCGAGCTTCGAGGTGCTGACGCGCGGAGTGTCGGGGCGGGTCGGCAGAATCCGGCTGCTCAGTCGCGACCGGCAGCCCGCAGAATCGGTCGACGTCGAGGGGTTGGCGGTGCGCTGGACGCTCGACCTTCCCGACACGCTCTTCACCGCCCGGCGGCTCGCCCCTGCCAAGGGGGAGGCGGGCTGGCAGTTCTCCGGCCGGGGGTGGGGACACGGCGTCGGCCTCTGCCAGGTCGGCTCCTACGGTATGGCCCGGCGAGGGCACGACTATCGCGCGATTCTGGCGCACTATTACGGCGGCGCCCGCCTGCAGCGGATCGCCTACGCCCCGCCTCTCGACCTGCCGCGCGAGATGCCGGCGTCAATTGCCGCTCCGGGAGCGGCGCGGTAGCATCGGAGAGCCGCACGGGAGCCACATGGACTTTTCTCTCACCGAAGAACAGCGCGCCATTCGCGAGATGGCCCGGAAGTTCGCCCTCGCCGAAGTCGATCCGATCGTGGACGAGATCGACGAGGCGCAGAAGTTCCCGCTGGACGTCATGCGCAAGGCGGCGGAGCTCGGCTTCCTCGGGATCATCTTTCCCGAGGAGTACGGCGGCGCCGGCCTGGGCTATCTCGAGTACGTGCTCATCGTCACCGAGCTCTCCAAGGTCGATCCATCGGTGGGCATCAGCGTCGCAGCCCACAACTCACTGGGTACCAACCACATCTACAAGTTCGGTAACTCCGAGCAGCGTCAGCGCTGGGTGACGCCGCTGGCGTCGGGGCAGAAGATCGCCGCCTGGGCGCTGACCGAGCCCGGCTCGGGTTCCGACGCCGCCGGTCTGCGCACGACCGCCCGCAAAGTGGACGGCGGTTGGGTGCTCAACGGTTCCAAGGCGTTCTGCACCCACGGCACGGTGGGCGATATCGCCGTCGTCCTGGCGATCTCCGATCCTGAAGGACGCAAGGGTCGCAACGTCTCCGCCTTCGTGCTCGAAAAGGGCATGCCCGGTTTTCGCGCCGGCAAGAAGGAGAACAAGCTCGGCATCCGCGCTTCGGACACCGCCGAGCTCGTGCTCGAAGAGTGCTTCGTGCCCGACGCGCACCTCCTCGGAGCGCCGGGGGAGGGTTTCCGCCAGGCACTCTCGGTACTCGACGGCGGACGCATTTCGATCGCCGCCTTGGGTCTCGGCACGGCGGTCGGCGCCTACGAGACGGCGCTCCGCTACTCCCAGCAGCGCGAGCAGTTCGGTCAGCCGATCGCGGAGTTTCAGGCGATCCGCTTCGCGCTCGCCGAGATGGCGACGCGCATCGCCGCCGCCGAAGCGCTCACCCTCGCCGCTGCCACCGAGATGGACAGGACCGGCAAGGTCACGCTCAAGGCCTCCGAGGCGAAGCTCATGACCGGTGAGGCGGCGGTCTTCTGCAGCGAGCGCGGCGTGCAGATCCACGGCGGCTACGGGTTCATCAAGGACTACCGCGCCGAGAAGTACTACCGCGACGCCAAGATTTGCACCATCGGCGAAGGCACGAGCGAAGTCCAGCGTCTGGTCATCGCCCGCGAGCTGCTTTCGGCATGAATCGGCAGCCCGGCCGGGGGACCGGCGCCGGAGACCCGGCCGACCTCTTGCCGCGACTCTTCCGGCGCGAGACCCGCGCCGTCGCGCGGGCGATCTCCGCCGTCGAGCGCGGCGGACCGCCCGCAGCCGAGCTGCTGCGCGCGATCTACCCGGCAACCGGCCGCGCGCGGGTGATCGGCATCACCGGTCCGCCGGGGGCGGGCAAGAGCACGCTGGTCGATCGCCTGGCGCAGGAGTGCCGCCGTCGCGGCGAGACCGTCGGCGTCCTGTGCGTCGATCCGACTTCGCCGTTCACCGGCGGGGCGCTGCTGGGCGACCGCATCCGCATGCAGGGGTTGGCGACCGATCCCGGAGTCTTCATCCGGTCGATGGCGACCCGGGGCGCGATGGGGGGGCTCGCGCGCGCGACGCGCGACGCCGCGGATCTGCTCGACGCCGCCGGATTCGACTGGGTCATCGTCGAAACGGTCGGCGTCGGCCAGGACGAGGTCGATGTCGTGGCGAGTGTCGACACCGTGCTGGTGGTCGCCGTGCCGGGACTCGGAGACGACATTCAGGCGATCAAGGCCGGAATTCTCGAGATCGCCGACGTGTTCGTGATCAACAAGGCGGATCGCGACGGCGCCGATCGCGTCGCGCACGATCTCGAGATGATGCTCTCGCTCGGCCACCACGGTCACCACTCGGCGGCCGCCCACCGCGCTTTTCACATCGCCGATCCGCTGGGTCACCATGGCGAGCAGGCAGGGGCGACGGTCTCGAAGGACGAGGATGCCTTCCCGGCGTGGTGGATGCCGCCCATCCTGCGCACCGTAGCGAGCCGCGGCGAAGGGATCACGGAGCTGCTCGCCGCCGTGGAGCGGCACCGTGCCCACCTCGAGACGTCGGGAGAGCTGGCGACCCGCCGACGCGCCCAGCTCAGGCTGCGGGTCGCGACGATCCTCCAGGAGCGCGTACTCGCCGCCGCCGAGAAGCACGCCGGCCTCGAGCGCGCCATCGAACGCGGCCACGCCGAGCGGACCGATCCGTACACGCTCTCGGCGGAGCTTTTTTCGGGAGTGCTCGAAGCCGAACGCCGGCACTCGGGCGCCCCGCGACCGGAAGGCTCGGGCGGATGATCGGGCGGATCGACCACATCGGGATCGCAGTGGCCTCGATCGCCGAAGCGCGGCGCTTCTACGAGGCGATGGGGCTGGTCGTCGAGGCGATCGAGGAGGTGCCGCAGGAGGGCGTCCGCGTCGCCATGATTCGCTGCGGCGAGTCGAAGATCGAGCTCCTCGAAGCGACGACGGCGGAGTCACCGATCGCGCGGCATATCGCCAAGCGCGGCCCCGGTATCCACCACCTCTGCTTCGCTTCGGACGACCTCCAGGGCGACGACCGCCGCCTGCGTGCGGCGGGCCTGGAGCTCCTGAGGCCGGAGCCGACACGGGGGGCCGGAGGGTGCTGGGTGCAGTTCGTCCACCCGAGGAGCGCCGGCGGCGTCCTCGTCGAGCTCTCGCAGGGGGAGCACGGGTGACGATTCGCCGCGGTGCGCTGGTCCTCGTGCACCTCGCCAATCCGACGGAGAAGTTCTGGGGCACGCTCGTCCGCCTCGAGACCGTCGGCGTGACCTTCCGCGGCATCAGCCTCGACAGTTTCGAAGAGTGGGTGACCGAGCTCGCCCGCCGCGAGCCGTCGGGGCTCGGCCTCGCCACCATGTTCGTGCCGCTGTTCCGTGTCGAGCGGATCTTCCTCGACGAGCAGGTGGGCGAGGTGGAGAGCTATCGCGGGCGCTTCGAACGCCGCGTCGGCGCGAGCGTCGAGAGCATCGCCGGCCTCGTCGGCGATGCGGACGAGAGCGACGGAGGCGGTCCCCGCGACCCTTCCGGTTCCGGCGTCGTCTTCTGACCGGCTCAGAACTCGACGTTCTGGATGAAGAAGGTCGGCAGGTCGATGCGCCCGGCGATGAGATCGGCGGCCTGCGGCGGCGTCAGGTGGAACATTCCCCCACGCCCGCCGGCGGGGCCGTCGCAGATCACTTCGAACGCTTCTACCTGTCCCGGGAACTTCTCGCGCGCCGCGATGAGCGCTCCGGCGCTCGCCTGCAGCGCGCGGAACACCTGGGTCTCGGACGTGGTCTGGAAGACCAGGCGCGGCTTCCGGCTGCTCGCCCCCTGCTGAACCTCCAGCGTGGTGATCCCACGGCCGAAGACGAAAGTACGAATCTCGGTCGACAGCGGAACGTCGCGCAACGGCGCCTGACCGGCGTGTGAGGTCGGCTGGCGGTCGGCCTTGGGCCGCCCCGGAGTGGCATCGAGCGCAACCGCGCCAGCTTCCCGCTGGCCGCCTTGCGCAGCGGCTCGTTGTTCGAGCAGGTCCTTGAGCGTCTGCTTGCCGCTCGGTGGCGGCGCGCTCTGCGCGAGGCTCGTCGCCTTGCCGTTCTCGATGACGATCGCCGTCCCGAGGTCCTCCTGATTCGCGGCGTCGGTCTTCGCGACGTCGATCTCCGCCAAAGGCAGAGCCGACTCGGTGCCGCTGGGCAGGACGAGAATGGCCTTGTCCCCTTGCACCACGTACTTCTTCTTGGTGACGATCGAGGAGCCATCCTTGAGGTGAACGGTGTAAGCGTCGGACGGCCCGGCGACGAGGGCGCCGAGCAGCAGGCAGAGGGCGAGGGGGCCGAACGGCAAGCAGCGCGGGGGCTTGGCCGAGCGACGGGGGGCCGGTCTTCGCATGCGCGTCCTTTCCGGATCCATGGGAGCGATAGTATACGGGCGGACGCTTTCGAGGAGGATTCGGCTCGCCCATGACCCCCGCCCGCCCCGCTCTGCTCGTGCTCGAAGACGGCTCGGTCTACGAGGGCCGCGCCGCCGCCCCTGGCACCCGTTTCGGCGAGGTGGTCTTCAACACCGCCATGAGCGGCTATCAGGAGGTTCTCACCGACCCCTCGTATCGCGGGCAGATCGTCGTCATGACCCATCCGCACATCGGCAACTACGGCATGAACCGCGCCAGCGCCGAGTCGGGGCGAGTCTGGGTCGAGGGCTTCGTCGCACGGCAGTTCACCCGCCAGCCTTCGAACTTCGGCAGCGAGAGTGGTCTGGTCGCCGATCTCCAGGCGCACGGCGTTCCGGCGCTCGATGGCATCGATACCCGCGCTCTGGTGCGCAAGTTGCGGGATCGCGGCGCCCTGCGCGGCGTGCTGACCTCGGAGCGCAGCGAGGTCGCAGCGCTGCTCGCCGAGGTGCGCGATTTCCCGGTGATGACCGGCCGGGCGCTGGTCGACGAAGTCACCTGTGCCGCGCCGCACGTGCTCGCGGCCGATCCGGGTGTCGAAGAGCGCTTTCACCTCGCGGTCTACGACTTCGGCATCAAGACCAACATCCTGCGCTCGCTCACCGCGCGCGGCGCGCGCCTGACCGTGGTGCCGGCGCGCACGCCCGCTGCGGCAGTGCGCGCGCTCGCCGTCCATGGCGTCGTGCTTTCGAACGGCCCTGGAGATCCCGAGCCGCTGGTCGACGTCATCGCTGCGGTGCGCGAGCTGATCGACTCCGGCCTGCCGACCTTCGGCATCTGTCTCGGTCACCAGCTGCTCGGGCTGGCGATGGGCGGCCGGACTTACAAACTCAAGTTCGGCCATCACGGCGGCAACCAGCCGGTGGTCGATCTCGCGACGCGAGCGGTGACGATCACCAGTCAGAACCACGGCTTCGCGGTCGACCCCGAGTCGCTGCCCGCGGGCTGCGCGGCGACCGAGGTCAATCTGAACGACGGCACGGTGGAGGCCTTCGGCGTCGCCGGCCGGCCGATCCTCTCGGTCCAGTACCACCCGGAGGCCGCCCCGGGTCCGCACGACGCCGCGCCGCTCTTCGGCCGCTTCCTCGAGTTGGTGGCGCACGGCGGCAGCGCGCTCGGCCGCGAGGCGTGAGCTCCGGGCCTCCCGCCGCACCGACACCGCTCGGTGGCTCGCTACTTGCCGCTCTGGCCCTGCGGTTCCTGCGCGGGCGGGGAAGCCGCCTGCTCTCCTCGACGGCGCTCGCGGCGCTGGCCGCATCGACGCTCGGTGTCACCGCGATGGGCGTCGCCATGGCGCTGATGACCGGCTACAGCGGCGACCTCCAGAAGAAGCTGGTCGGGGCGAACGCCGCGGTCCTCGTCTATCCGCCCCTCGTGCTCGACCGCGAGGCGGGTGCCAGCCGACTCTCCACGGCGATCCGCGGCCTCGGCGAGGTCCGCAGGGTCGATCGGGTGGCTTACGTTCAGGGCGTGCTGGCGACCGGCGGGCGCGAGGCGGAGGTGACGTTGCGCGGCGCTGCCGCCGATGCCGGGCTTCTGTCGGCCGGCTCGGCCGATCTCTCGCCGGACGCCGACGGCATTCCCGGCGTGGTGCTCGGGGTCGATCTCGCCCACGAGCTCGGAGTGGCTCCGGGAGAGCGCCTGCGCCTGGTCGTGGTCGCGGTCGGCGAAGGGGCCCCGAAGTTCGTCTACCGCACGTTGCGCTTCGCCGGCACCTTTACCTCCGGCTTCGCCGAGTTCGACCGCGAATGGGCGGTGACCTCGCGCGACACCGTGGTCGCTCTGTCGCCGGAGGGGATGGAGAGCCTCGAAGTGGTCGTGAGCGACCTCGAACGCGCGCCGGAGGTTGCCGAAGCGATCCGCGACCTCGCCCCCGACGGCACCCTGGTGACCGACTGGAAGGAGCTGAACCGCGAGCTCTTCGCCGCGCTGGCGCTGCAAAAGGCGGCGCTCTTTCTCCTCCTCGGCCTGATCGTTCTGGTGTCGACGTTCAACGTTGCCTCGAGCCTCGTGGTACTGGTGCGCGAGCGGCGGCGCGACCTCGGAGTGCTCGCCGCCCTCGGTCTCGCGCCGCAGAGCCTGCGGCGGGTCTTCCTGCTCTACGGTGGCGCGTTGGGGGCGACCGGCACGGTCCTGGGTCTGGCCCTCGCGGCGGCCATCTCCTGGGTGATGAACACCTTCGAGCTCATCTCCTTCGGTCCCGAGATCGCGTCGATCTACTTTCTGCGCGCCGTGCCGTTCCACCTCGCGCCCCGGGACGCCGGCCTCATCGCCCTCTTCACCCTGGCGGTGACCTTGCTCTCCTGCTGGCTTCCCTCCCGCCGCGCCCTCACCCTCGACCCATCCGCTGCGCTGCGCTACGAATAGGTCGCCGCGCGAGAGGCGAACGCGGCAGGACGTCGGGGGGGCCGTTGGGGCCCCCCCGGCTGGGGTGGAATCGCGCGACTCGCTGGGAGCGCGGAGTGGGAGGACTGCGACGTGCGGAACGGCTTCGTTCCGCCGGCGGGGACCCCGATCCCGGAAGCGGACGCTCCCGGTGGCTCCCCGGCAGGAAGAGCGACCCGGAGGTCGCTCTCTGACTACATGAATGCATACGCAGGAAAGGGCGTTTGGGTTTAGGACCCGACGGCCGGATGCGCATGTCGCCCTTTCTGCCGGTTCGGCGTTCTTCCGTGCAGCAGCCACACCGGGAGATCCCATGCTTGGACGCGCCCTCTCACGACCCCACTTGCCGCGCTCTCTCGCGCGACGGTTTGCCCCTCTCGCAGCTGCCCTCCTCGGCCTGGCGGGACCAGAGGTCGCCGCCGGCGACGGCGCCCTCGATGCCACCTTCGCCGATGGCGGGCAGGCCGACTTCGGACAGGGGATCGTCGAGAACCTGCTCGCCCTCCGCAGCGGCGACCTTCGCATCGGCTACTGGAGTGCCGACGCCGGGGTGATTGCGCTGGCGGCGGATGGGAGCCTCGACACCTCCTTCGGCGCCGCCGGGCGGCGCACGATCCCCTACAACCAGGGCGGGGTCGACCGGCTCGTCGCGGTGCTCGAACGTCTCGATGGCCGGCTGGTAGTGGTCTTTCGCGGCCAGGACGACACCGAACGCACCCCCGTGCTGGCGCGTCTCACCGCTGAAGGTGACCTCGACCTCACCTTCAGCACCGACGGCATGCACGAGCTCTCGTTCAGCTCCGGCTGGAGCGTGCTCATCCTGGCTGCGGCGATCCAGAACGACGGCAAGATCGTGCTGGCGGGCCGCTGCTTCCAGTGCCTCTCGAGCGGCGAGACCGACACGATCGTCGCCCGCTACCTGAGTACGGGCGCCTCGGACACGAGCTTCGGCGACGTCGGCCGCGTCGTCTTCGACGCCGTCGAAGGGGCAACCGACTACGACTACGCGACCTCGGTGCTCGTCGATCCGGATGGGCGGATCGTCGTCGGCGGCGAATCCCAGATCGACGGCTTGGCGCGCCCCTACGTCGCCCGCAGGCTGGCCAACGGCGACCCGGATCCGGATTTCGCCGGAGCGGACGGCATCCGGACCCTCACGGGCGCACCGGAGCAGCGGGTCACCGCGCTGGCCTACGATCCGAACGGCCGCCGGATCGTGGTCGCGACGAGCGCGGGGACCGCGGCGGCTCCCGACTTCGCCGGACTCGCCCGGCTCATCGACTCGGGCGCGATGGACTTCCTCTTTAGCGCCGACGGAATCGTGCCGCTCCTGCCCTCCGGCGACACGCACGTCAGCCAGGTGCTGGTGCAGTCGGACCGCCGGATCGTCGCGGTGGGGGCGAACGATCCTCCCGGGACCCAGGCATCGAGCTTCTTCCTCGCTCGCGTGACGACCAGCGGCGCGCTCGACAGCTCCTTTTCGGGCGACGGGTTTCAGTTCCTGGAGTTCGATCTCGACGTGGACGGGCTCGACGCGGCGCGCGCCGCGGCGCTCGTCGGCGGCCGCGTCGTGGCGGCCGGGAGCGCCGTCGACGGCGGTATCTCGCAGGTCGCCGCCCTGCGAACCGAGAGCGAGCTGATCCTGGCCGACGGGTTCGAGCGCGGAAGCAGCTACACCTGGGCCACTCCCTGAGGCGTGCGCAGCGTCAGGCCGGGGCGCCCGCGATCTCCGGGGGAGCTTCGACCGTGGCGGTCGTCGCGTCGGCGGGCACGGGCTCCCAGCGGTCGGCGAGCGCCACCGCCGCCCAGGCGAGCAGCATCCCGGCGTAGCCATCGACGGCCCAGTGCCAGCCTGTAGCAAGGGAGCCCAGGAAGGTCAGGCCGGTAGCGAGCGCCAGCGGCAGGAAGAGGCGGCGCGCGTGGCGACGAGCCCAGAGCGCCAACAGCCAGTGCCCGCCGACATGGAGCGACGGCATGGCGGCGACGGCCAGAAGCGGCTGAATGTCGCGCCGGCGTCCGTCCCGGCTGGCGACCACCTGCTCGTGATTTCGCCGGAGCCGCGCCTGCAGGGCCGAGGCGTTGGGGAGCTCGCTCCTGACTGCGGCATAGACCTCGGGCGTGGCGTAGCACGGTCCCAGCGCGGGGAACGCGACATAGACCCAGCCGCCAGCGAACCAGAGCAAGCCGCAGGCGA
The DNA here is from genome assembly GCA_052035735.1 of Acidobacteriota bacterium. GTDB lineage: Bacteria > Acidobacteriota > Thermoanaerobaculia > Multivoradales > JAGPDF01 > JAGPDF01. Next base: position 19,113 of record JBPOHI010000112.1, on the reverse strand, counting down.
GCAGGAAGTTGCGCCGGCGCGGCAGGGAGACCGACCAGAAGGTGGCACTCTGGAACAGCAGGATGGTCGTCAGCCAAAGCAGGTAGTAGATGTCCAGCAGCGGAGCCAGGACCGTGCCGCCGACCAGCTCGACGGCAAAGACGGTGGGAGAGAAGCCCAAGTGGAGCGCGCGATCGAGGCGCTCCAGGGTGCCGTCGAAGAGGCGCTCGTGGAGCAGGGGAACGCTCACCTTGAGGTAGGTGTAGGCGAACGTGACGGTGGCGAGGCCCAACCAGGCGCGCGCCAACAGCAGGAGACTCTGAAGGGAGCCGGCGGCTCGCAGGTAGCTGCGCACTTCGCGGCGCCAGGCCGCCGCTGCGAGCTGGCAGAGAAGGCCGGCCACCAGCAGCCCTGGCAGGCGCTTGGCGACCACCTTGGCGATGTAGAGAATCGCCGCGGAGTCGACCGGTCGTCCGCGGAGCCACAGGGAGAGGACCGTCGCCAGCAACATCGCGAGCGCGACGCGCTCGAACCAGAAGAGTCGCGGCAGGAATTGCCGAGGCGTGGCGATGCGGAGGTCACCGCTCTCTTTCGGCGCCGCGTCGAGCGCCTCCGGTCGAGCCCCTTCTTCGGTCATCCGACAACCTCCGGAATGGCGCGCGATGCGAGAGTCGCGACCGCAGCGCCGGCGGCGCTCCCGCCGGCCTGTCGAGACGGTCAGCGGTGCGGTGGCACGATAGCGCTGCATCCGCGGTGCGGCAAGCTGGGGAGGGCGCCGCTCGGGATCGCTCTGGCGTAGTCTGCGCTGCCGGAAGAGGAGAGAGCGAATGGCATTCCGAGGTCTGGCGCGTCGCAAGAGAAAGCTCGACGGCGGAGGGGATCGCGCAGGTCGGCCAAGTCGCGCAAGACGGCTGGCACTTTCGCGCGGCCTGCGATGGGGGGCGCTCGCGCTCCTCCTGCCCCTGCGCCTCTCACCCTCGGCGGTTCTGGCCGCTGACGGCGGCTCCGCTTGCTCTTGCTTGCCGGCAGCCTCGTCGAGGCACCTGGCGCGAGAGGGGGAGGTGACCTCCTTCACCGACTGCGGGACCGAGCGGAGCGACGGCACGGCGGAGCTCCGGCCGGAGCATCTCGCGGCGCTCGACTTCGACGCGGACGGGCTCGCTCTGGTCCGCTTCGGGGAGCACTTCTACTACGTCCGCCCGGACGGCAGGAGCGCGCGCGTTCCGACCTACGACAATTGGGCGGACGATTTTTCCGAAGGGCTGGTGCGCACGCTCCGGACGGTCGACGGAGAGAGGAAGGTCGGCTACCTCGACCTCGAGCTCGCGGTGGCCGTCGCGCCGAGCTTCGACTGGGGCTTCCCTTTCGAAGGAGGCCGGGCGAGGGTCTGTGTCGGCTGCCGGGCAGGGGAGCCCGACGGAGACGGCCACAGCGAGATCAGCGGCGGGCTGTGGGGCTACATCGACAGGACAGGGCGGACGGTCGTGCCGATCAAGTACTCCCGCGAGGCGCTGCAGAAGCTCGACGAGCGACCCTGATACATTCCGGAGCTTCATGACGCTCTCCCGCTCCGGGGTTGCCCGGTGGATGCGCAGGGCCTTTCGGCGGGTCGAGTTCGTCGTCTCGCGGCGTTTCGCTCTCTCGACCCGCGAGGACCGGATCTTCTTCGCGCTGGTGCCCACCGTCGGGCTCGTCGCCGGAGCCCTCGCGGTCATCGTGCAGCGTCTCTCCGAAGGCCTGCGCGTGCTCCTCTGGGGATACACCCCGAACTTCGAGTTCGCCGTGCGCGCCGGCCTCTCCGGCTGGCGTGTCCTGCTCGCGCTCCTCACCGGCGGCGTTCTCGTCGCCGTCCTCCAACGACTGGCGAAAGCCCCGCTCGCGACCCACGGCGTCTCGAGTCTCGTCGAGGCGGTGGCGCTGCACGGCGGCCGGCTGTCGATCAAGCCGGTGCTCTACTCGGCGGCGGCGGCAATCGCGACCGTCGGGTCGGGCGGCTCGCTCGGCCGCGAGGGGCCGATGCTTCGCCTCGGCGCGGCGGTCTCGTCCGGTTTGGGGCAGCGCTTCGGGCTCTCGTCGCGGCGGCTCAAGATCCTCCTCGGCTGCGGTACCGCCGCCGGTTTCGCCGCGGCGTTCAACGTGCCGATCGGCGGCTCGCTCTTCGCCATGGAAGTCGTGCTCGGCAGCTTCGCGCTCGAGATCTTCGGGCCGATCGTGGTCGCGGCGGTGCTGGCCACGTTGCTGTCGCGTGCCGCCGAGAGCGCGGCGCCGATCTACCCGTTGACCGGCTACGCCCTCGCCAGCCCCTGGGAGATCGCCTTCCACTTCGGCCTCGGGCTGGTCGGGGCGCTGGCGGCGGTCGCCTTCGTCCTCGGGGTGCGCCTCTTCGCCCGCCTCTTCCGCCGTGTCGCCATCGTCCCCGAGGCGGTGCTCCCGATCGCCGGCCTGGCCCTCCTCGCCGGTCTCGGCTTCTTCTGGCCGCAGGTCCTGGGCAACGGCTTTTCGACCATCACGGCGGCGCTCCAGGAGGGCATCCCCTGGCGCCTCCTCGCGCTGCTCGCCGGCCTCAAGCTCATCGCCACCGCGCTCACCGCCGGCAGCGGCTGTCCCGGCGGACACTTCACGCCGTCGCTCTGTTTCGGCGCGCTGGTCGGCGGAGCCTACGGCGAGCTCGTCCACTCTGCCTTTCCGCACGCCACCGCCTCCTCGGGTTCGTACGCCGCGGTCGGCATGGCCGCGGTCGCGGCAGGGAGCTCGCACGCGCCGCTGTCGGCGATCCTCATCCTCTTCGAGCTCACCGGCAACTACGATCTCATCCTGCCGCTGATGATCGCCTCGATCGTCTCCAGCATGGTGGCGAAGCGGCTCTATCCCTATTCGATCTATACCGAGCCGCTCGAGCGCCGCGGGGTCGAGCTCTCGTGGCGGATGGAGGAGGCGGCGCTCGCCGGCCTGCGTGTCGCCGACCTCGTGCGTGACGACCGCGAGACCCTCCTGCCGTCCGCCACCTATGCCGAAGTGGTCGAGCGCTTCCTCGGCACCAAACGCCACCGCCTGTTCGTCGTCGATGGCGCGAAGAGGCTCGTCGGCTTCGTCTCGTTGCACGACATCAAGCACTCGCTGCGCGAGACCGAGTCGCTCTCCGTGGTTCTGGCGCACGACCTGATGGCGCCGGTGACCACCACGCTCGGGATCGCGGATCGCCTGCATCGCGCCGCCGAGGACTTCGCGCGCAGCGACTTCGAGCGCCTGCCGGTGCTGGCGGAGGACGGCACGTTCCGCGGTGTAGTGACCAAGCGTGACCTCTTGGCGGTCTATGCCCAGGAGGTTCTCGGCCGGCCGGCGGTTCTGTCCACCTTCGTCGCCAGCGATCAGCCGGGCTCGGCCGGCACGGCCGTCGAGCTCCCGCCCGACTTCTCGCTGCGGTCGATCGCCGTGACCGAAGAGCTCGCCGGCAGAACCCTCGCCGAGTGCTCGTTGCCACAGCGCTACGCGGTGCGGGTGATCGAGATCAAGCGTCCCGGAGCGGCCGGGCCGGAGTGGATCGTCCCTGATGCGACGACGGTCGTCGGCTACGGTGACGAGCTGGTGGTGCTCGGGCCGACGAAGCGCGTCGAGGCGCTCTCCGCCGGGCGCTTCGAGCCGGAGGTGGAGTCCGGCGGGAGTCTCGGCCGCGGATGAGCGCGCCTGCGGAGCTCGACCCCCGCCGCACCGGTCTGTGTGCCGAATGCCGCCACGGCGAAGTCCTGCGTTCGAGGCGCAGCGCCTTCCTGCGCTGCGCGCGCGCCGACACCGACGCGCGCTTCGCGCGCTATCCGGGGCTGCCGGTCGCCACCTGTGGAGGATTCGAGGCCCGGCTGAACGAAGCGGGGCGAGTGCCCTCGGTCGCCGACTGAGCCGCCCGCTCGCGCCGGCGCGGCCTGCCTACTCGGAGTCTTCGGGCAGATCCACCATCCGGTGACGCAGGGCGTAACCCACCGCTTCGGCCCGGTTGTTGAGGTGGAGCTTCTCGAGAATGTTGCGCAAGTGGAACTTGACCGTGTTCTCGCTGACGTTGAGCTCTTTGGCGAGCTTGCGGTTCGACGTCACGCCGCGGACGAGCAGCTCGAGGACTTCGCGTTCGCGCTCCGTCAGGTCGTCGGGATGGCGTTCCTTCTCGGCGCTGCGCCGCGGCTGCGCGAACTCGGCGAGGACGCGCCGGGCGAGGCCGGGGGTGAGCGCCGGCTCGCCGCGGGTCACGCCGTCGAGAAGGGCGAAGAACGAGGCCGACTCGAGGTTCTTCTGCATGTAGCCCTGGGCGCCCGACTTGATCGCCTCGAACAGGGGAGCGTCGTCCTCGGAGGCGGTGAGCACGACCACCTTGACCTCGGGGGCCTCGGTCTTGAGCGCCCGGGTGGCGGCGATGCCGTCGAGCTCGGGCATGGCGAGGTCCATCAGGATCACCTCGGGGCGCAGACGCTTGCCGAGCTCGACCGCCTCGCGGCCGTTCCGGGCCTCGCCCACGACCTCGTGACCGCGGCTCTCGAGGAGGCTCTTCAGGCTGTCACGGAAAAGGGCGTGATCGTCTGCAATGAGGATTCTCATGGTGCCTCCCGGGCGTCGATCGGAGTGGGAAGTCTAAACGTCCAGCGGGTTCCCTTGCCAGGGGCGGTCTGGAGCTCGACCTGGGCGCCGATACTCTCGGCGCGTTCCCGGATGGTGAGCAGGCCAAAGTGGGGGAATTCGCCGCGCGCCGGTACCGTCGGGTCGAAGCCGGCGCCGTCGTCCGACACCACCAGCTCGAGACCGGTCGGCAGCTGGCGCAGGCTCACCTGGACCAGGTCGGCGCGCGAGTGCTTGCGGGCGTTGGCCAGCGCCTCCTGGGTCATGCGCAGGAGCTGCAGCTCGGCGCCGGGAGTGAGGATCGGCGCACCTTCGGCGACGAACGTCGCGTCGATACCCGTCTCGGTCTCCCACTTTTCGACGAACGTGGCGAGCGCGGCGCCGAAGTCGAGGTCGGGATTGGCGGCGAGACGCAGGCCGACGATGCCCTCTCGGACGTCGGAGTAGACCTCGCGCGCCGCCGAAGCCAGCTGATCGAGCTGACTGTCGGCTTCCTGCAGCCTGCCGCTGCGCAGGTAGCCCTGGACGGCCTGCGCCTTGGTGTTGACGTAGGCCAGAACCTGCGCCAGGCCGTCGTGCATCTCGTGCGCGAGGCGCAGGCGCTCCTCGGCGACCGCGAGCTCGCTGCTGCGCCGGTGCATCTCGGCGTTGTCGATCGCGATCGCGGCGCTCACTGCGAAGCGCTCCAGCGTCTCCTCGTCGTTGCGGTCGAAGGCGCCGCCGTCGAGCTTGTCGCAGAGGTAGAGGTTGCCGCGGAAGGGCGGCTTGGTCGGCAGCGGCACGGCGAGCAGCGACTTCATCGATGGATGATTGGCCGGGAAGCCGGCACTGTCCGGGTGTCCGCGCAGATCGCCCACCCTGAGCGGCGTGCCGTGGTGGAGCGGAATCCCGAGCAGACCCTTGCCTACCGGTGGAGCGCCGATCGCCTGGCGCTGATGCGGGTCGATGCCGGAGGTGATGAACGCGGCGATGCCGCCCTTCTCGTTCATCACCGAGAGCGCGCCGTACTTCGTGGCGATGAGCATCCGCGCCTGGTCGACAACCGCCTGCAGCACGACCTCTTCGGAGAGATCGGAGAAGATCAGCAGGCCCGCCTGGCGGAGGGCGGCGAGCTCGCGGTTCTTGCGCTCGAGCTGGGCGTGGAAGCGCTCGATGACATCGAAGACACCGCCGAGCAGAAAGAGGGTCGCGACGAAGACGAAGACGTCGAGCAGGAGATTCGCGCCCCAACCCGAAAGGTAGGGGAAAAGTGCGTTGCGCGCCGACTCGAGGACCAGCACGAAGGCCACGGCGGCGCCGAGCGCGATCCACTTCAGCCGGCGAATCGTCGGCGGCCGTGCGACATCGTCCTGATCGGTGGCGAACCTCTGCGGCTCCACCGGATCGGGCGCAGGCCCGGAAGCGGTGGAGTGGGGAGAGAGGGTCTGGGCAGTCACTCGCGATGGGATCCGATACGCAGCAGAGCGTATATCGGATCCCAGCCGAAGGCGCCGGTGACGAGCGGCACCCAGGCGAACAGCAACAGACCGACCCGCCACACGCCCTCGACGGCGCCAGTCGAAGCGGCGAGCAGCATGGCCAGCCCGATGGCGATCCGGACGATGCGGTCCCAGTGGCTGATGTTCTTCGTGGACATTGGGCGGTAGCGCCTCCCGCGCACGGCGAAGGGGACCATGATCCAAGTCAGCGCGCCGGAGAACCCCGGATCGGGTGGTCTGCCGGCCGCCCCCATGGGTGGGGCCGCCGGAGCGCGATAGAGTGCAGATGAAATGTCAGGTCCATTGCCGATTCACTCCTCATACGCCGGCCCGCCTCGGTCCCCCAGCGTCGATGCCGTCGGCATCGAGGAGCGCGCCGCCGCGCTCGCCAAGCGGTCGATCAAGAAGGAGGCCAAGCGGGCCGGAATCCGCCTGGCGATCTCGATGATCGATCTCACGACGCTCGAGGGCAAGGACTCGGCGGGCAAGGTTCTGCAGCTCTGTCAGAAGGCGCGCCATCCGCTGCCCGGCGACGCCAGCGTCCCGCCGGTCGCGGCCGTCTGCGTCTATCCCAACTTCGTGGCCGTCGCTCGGCGCGGCCTGGCGGGGACCTCGATCCAGGTTGCGTCGGTCGCGACCGGATTCCCCTCGGGCCTCGTGCCGCTCGCGATCAAGCTCGACGAGACCCGCCGCGCCGTCGAGGCCGGCGCCGACGAGGTCGATATGGTCATCGACCGTGGCGCCTTCCTGTCGGGCGAGTTCGCGCAGGTCGCCGACGAGATCGCCGCGATCAAGGAGGCCTGTGGCCGGGCGCATCTCAAGGTCATTCTCGAAACCGGTGAGCTTCTCACCTACGACAACGTCCGCCGCGCTTCGGATCTCGCCATCGCCTCCGGCGCCGATTTCATCAAGACTTCGACCGGCAAGATCCAGCCCGCGGCGACGCCGGGAGTGGTCCTGGTGATGCTCGAGGCGATCCGCGACCACTTTCTCGCCACCGGCAGGAAGATCGGGATGAAGCCTGCCGGCGGCGTTCGCACGACGAAGCAGGCGCTGCACCTTCTGGTCCTGGTCAAGGAGACCCTGGGCGACGCCTGGCTGACGCCGCAGCTCTTCCGGCTCGGCGCGTCGACCCTCGCCAACGATCTGCTCATGCAGCTGGTCAAGGAGTCGACCGGCGCCTACCAGAGCGAGGACTACTTCTCGAAAGACTGATCCGGTGGCGGCAGCGCGGCGCCGCGCGCCCTCCCCAACCCTCCGACCCCGTGTACCGCCAACCCCACAGCGGCTTCAACCGCGTCCCTTTCGTGCAGGCCTGCACTCTGGTGTGGGACGGACTCGAAGTCTCCTGCCTGATCTGCAATTTGTCGATTCTCGGCCTCTACATCCACCTCGACGCGCCGCTCGAGCGCGATCGCGAAGTCACGGTGCGCTTTCGCCTTCCCGACGAGGGGCCGGAGGTCGAGGCCGTGGCGACGGTCACCTGGGTCAACGACGAGCCTCCCATGGGTCCGACGGATCTTCCGCCGGGTTGCGGGGTGCGCTTTCAACGCGTCGCGCCCGCCGACTTGCGGCGCATCGCGGCGCTGGTCGCCGCCTACCTCGCAGCACCGCATGAGCAGGCATCGGCCGGCGTCGGCCAGCCGTTCACCGGCCGGGCGCGGATCCCGTACATCGCCGCCTGCACGCTCACCGGCAGATTCGGTACCCGGCACGGTAGCGTCTGCAATCTGAGCGTGCTCGGGGTCTACGTCGCGCTCGAGGACATGCCCGCCACCGGCGCGCGTGGCCGGATCTCCTTTCCGTTGCCGGGGGCGGGCGGCGAGTTCACCGCCGACTTTCGCGTCACCTGGCAGAACCCCGACTTCCCTTCCCGGGCACACGCCCTGCCGCCGGGTTGCGGTCTCTGCTTCGAGAATCTCGCGAGCGACAAGACCGGGCGCCTGCTGGGCCTCGTCGGCGACTACCAGCGGGCGCTCGAAGGCTGACGGGACGGGAAGCGGACAGATCCGATGTCAAGTCGTCAGGGGGAGACCGAGCTCCAGGCCGAGCTGTCGCTGCCTTCGAACCCGTCGTCGAACAGCAGCGAGCCGATGGCGAAGAGTTCTTCGCCGGAGCCGTCGTCGGCCGCGAAGAACAGGTAGCCGCCGCTCTCGACCAGCCGGCCCGCGGGGTCTTGGGAGCCGTCGCCGCCGGGCTTCGAAGAGCGAGCGCCCGGGCGCAGGTCGGCGACCCGCCGGGTGCGCTGCGGGGTGCCGTCGGTAACCCAAAGCTCGCAGCCGGCCGACTCGTCGCAGGCGCGAAAGAACAGATCGTCGCCGACGGCCTTCAGGAAGCGCGGATCACCGCTGCGAGACCCAGGGAGGATGTCCTTGAACAGCTGCGTGCCGCCGCTCGTGCCGTCGCTCGTCCAGAGCTCACAACCGGTCGACGGCTCGCAGGCTGCGAAGAACAGTCTGCCGTCGAATGCGACCGGCGCCCGGATCCCCGAGTCTGCCGCTCCGGGAAAGATGTCCTTGACGAGCGCCGTCGTCGCCGCCGAGCCGCCAGTCTTCCAGAGCTCGCGGCCGTTCGCCGCATTCTGCGCCACGAAAAAGGTCGTTCCGCCCGCGACGACGAAGTCGCTCGGGTCGCTGTCGGCGGCTCCCGGGTTGAGGTCACCGAGCGCGATCTCGCCGAAGGTCACGCCGCTGTCGACCGACATCCACGGCTCGCGTCCCGCGGCGCTGGTGTGCGCCGAGACGAAGGCGACGAAGCCGTTGACGAGCTGGATCTCCGGGGACGAGGAGGTCGCGCCGGGCGCGAAGTTGGAGACCAGCTGGAAGTTGCCCGTCGCACCCGTCGACGTGAACAGCTCTCGCCCCGCGGCGGCGGTTTCGGCGACGAACAGGATGCCGCCACCGAACGGCCCGCTGTCATGGATGTCGCTCGGATTTCCGCCGACGCCTCCGGCGCCCATCTCGGCCACGATCTGGGTATCGTCGGCGAACCCCTGCGAACGCCACAGTTCTCCGCCGGATGCCGGGGTAAAGGCGGAGAAGTAGAGCGTTCCGCCGACGTCAGCGAGCGCGGACGGCTGCGAGCCTCCGCTGCCCGAGAAGATGTCCTCGATGAGTACAGCTCCGCCGATCGTCTTCTTCCACAGCTCCTGCCCTTCGGTTCCATTGGCGGAGAAGTACAGACGAACTCCCGAGGCGGTGAACTCTCTGGGCTCCGAACCGGAGGCGCCGGGCTCGATATCGAGCACCAGGTGGGTCGATGACGCAGTGCCCTCGCTCACCCAGGGCTCGCGGCCGTGCACGCCGTCGTCGGCGCGGAAGATCAGCGTCCCGAACGAATCGTAGAGCTCATCGACCTGACTCCCGGTCTGCACGGGGGGTGTGGGATCGACCAACGAGACGGTTCCCGCGGCCGTGCCGTCCGAGATCCAGAGCTCGTGGTCTGCTGGCTCGGGCGCGGCCACCATGAGGAGCTTTCCTCCGACGACGCCGATGGGCTGCGGGCTGCCGTTTTCGCCGCCCGGCTGGATGTCCCGGAGGAGAGTTGTGCCCGCGGCGGTGCCGTCGGTGACGAACAGCTCGAAGCCGGTCGCCGCGGTGGATCCAGTGAAGACGATCCGCGCGCCGACGCTGCGGAAGTCGGCGGGAGATGAACCCGAGCTGCCCGGCTCGAGGTCGGCGAGGAGCGCCGTACCGGCGGCGGTGCCGTCGCTGCGCCAAGGCTCCGGGCCGTTTGCCGCGTCGTCGAGGTTGAAGATGAGCGCCGTACCGAGCACCGCGAATCCGTCGTCGGCCACGCTGACGCCGCCTGGACCGGGGACGATCTCCTCGACCAGGAAAGTGCCGGCGGCCGTGCCATCCGAGCGGTGGAGCTCCGGGCCGATGACGCCGTCGTCCGCGACGAAGAGGAGGGTCGAGCCGAGCGCTGCGAGGCGCTCGACGTTGGCGTCGCCGGTGGGATTCAGATTCTCCACCAGGACCGTGCCGGCATCCGTGCCGTTGGACTTCCACAGCTCGTACCCATTGGTGCCGTCGTCGGCGCCGAAGAAGAGTGTCGAGCCGAGGGCCGTGAGCTCGTAGGGGTCGCCGGAAGCTGAGCCGGGGCCGATGTTCTTCACCAGGACGGTGCCTCCAGGCGTTCCGTCGGACTTCCAGAGCTCGCGTCCGTTGGTGCCGTCGCTGGCTGAGAAGAACACCACGCCTCCCGCGACGGTCAGCTCTCGCGCGTCGGACCCGGCCGCCCCGGGAGCGATGTTCTTGACCAGCGTTGTTCCGGCTTCCGTCCCGTCCGAGCGCCAGAGCTCGAGTCCGTTGGCGCCATCGTTCGCCAAGAAGAGAACGTTCGTTCCGAGGGCGACGATCTCCTCGATCTGCGATCCGAACGGCCCCGGCCAGATATCCGCCAAACGAAACGTCCCGGCGGCAGCACCGTCGGTGCGCCACAGCTCCGTACCGGCAGCGGGATCGCTGAAGACGAAGAAGATCGAGGAGCCGGCTGCGGTGGCGTACTCAACATCGCTCGCCGAGCCGGGAGTCGGGACGACGATCGGGACCGTGCCGCCAGCGGTCCCATTGGATCGCCAGAGCTGGCCTTCGATCCCGTCGCGAATGCCGAAGTAGAGTTGCCCGCCGAGTACGGCGCCAGACGGCGCGTCGAGCAGGTCGCCTCCCTGCGCGCTACTCGGGTTGATGTCGGCGACGCGAAACCCCTGCGCGCCGGCAGACGAAGTCGTCGCCCATACGGCGGCCAGGAAGAGTGCAGCGGCGCTACCCAGGCTGTCGAATCTCATGTCGCCCCCTCGCGGAAGTACTGCGGAGAATCTGCCGCGGATTCCGCCGCCAGTCGCCCCCCGAAGGTCCCAGGGGACGCCTGACTTTCGTTACCTGGAGCGCTCGGCGGGTCGCCCGGATGTGTCGGGCCCGATCGGCGAGTTTCGGGGCGAGACCGTCGCCGCACCGCAAGTACGCTGCCCGGGAAAGGGCTGTTTCTAGGAGCGGCGGCCGCTTTCGGGCGGAGGGAGCTCGACTCCGGCGGCCGCGAGAGCCGCGTCGACCTGGCCTGTCCAGTTGCGGTTGGCAGCCGGCGAAGCGGGGCTGGGATGGGGAATGCGGGTGATGGCGACGCTCGCGCCAGAGCCGCCCTTTTCGAGCGCGCGCCGGACTGCGGATTCCGCGAACGCTCCGACAGCGATGACGCGCTTCACGCCGAGGGTTTCGACGACGGTTGCGAGGGCCTGATCGCACACCGCCTCGAGGTTGTCGCGTTCGGCGCGCGGCAGCTTGTCGGGCGTGAGGTTTCTGCCCCCCGCGTCGAGGAAGCCGAGCGGGCACCAGTTCCAGACGAGGGCGCGCGCGAAGAAGCGCTCCGGTGTGCCGAAGCGGCTGCGCACCCAACCCCAGAGACGCGCCCCGGAGACTTCGCTCCGGCGGCAGGCGAAGCCCTCGACGCGACGTTTCGGATGCTCCCGCGCGGGCGTCGAGACGGCACCTTCGATGCCCAGCCAGTCGCGCACGACGGCGACTTCGCCGAACGGCACGCCGGTCTGCATCATGCCGAAAGGGCCCGGGTTCATGCCGACGAATAGCCAGTCACGCTGGCCTCGCCCCCAGCGCGTGAGGTAGAGCTCGAGCGGCACGCGCGCGTAGAGGAGCGGGTTGTAGACATAGGCGACCGGCGGCGCGAAGGTCAACGCATCGGTCGTCGCGGCGAGGCGGCGGGTGAGCTCGACGAGCGCAACCGGAGCATCTTTGGGCGCAGAGGGGCTCATGACCGATCGGTCAGTGGGCCGCGCCAGCCGGTCCCCCGAGAGGGAGAGCCTTCTGCAGCGAGTCGAGCAGACGCGCGACGCGCTCCAGATCGCCGCCCATCGCGGCGCTCGCGTGCGGCGCGGTGGGGTCCAGCACGGTCAGTCGGTGTTCGCAGGCGCGCAGCGTCTCGGCGCTCGCCGCCGGCAGCAGGCCGAGGGTTGCAGCCTCCTCCAGGAGCGGCAGCAATTCGTTGCGCAGCTCGACCAGGAACGGCCGGACCTCGGCGGTCAGGGCCGGCGGCAGAATGCGCAGTCGCTCCTGGAGTTTGCCTACCATCCGGAAGGCGCGCCAGGGCTCGTGCAGGGGGTGCAACAGGCGCGAAAGAGCTGCCGCCAGAAGGGTCGCGCAGCGGGTCGCGTCCGCACCGGAGGGCGGGCCGGCGCGCGCACGCTCCGCTGCGGCCCCGGCGAGTGGAGCGCCCTCGGGCAGGTTCGCGCCGCCGAGGGACGGTGCGTGCGCGGCCTCGCCGGCTTCGGCCGCGATCGAGGAGCGCTTGGCGACCGCACCGAGCAGCAGTTGCAGGAAGACCGTCAGATCCTCCTCTCCGAGCAGGCGCTGCAACCCGTCGGTCGCCGAGGCCTCGGCGCCTGGCCCGGCCGGAGGTTCCCGCCGCAGCCGAAGCACGGCGTCGTCGCCCACCACGCTGCGCAGGATGTCGACGTCGAGCAGGGCCGCGATCTCGAGCAGCAGCCGGCCCTGCATGGCAAAGCGCTTCTCCGACTGCCCGGCGCGGGTCTCCTCGGTGACCTCGAGCGAGGCCAGGTGCAACTCCTCGAGGGCGCGCAAGCGGCTGCCGAAAAGGGTCTCGCGCCGCTGCAGGAGGTGAAAGTCGCCGGAGTAGAGCGCCCGGCGGTGAGCGAAGGTGAGCAACGGCAGCAACTGCGCGCGCAGCGCGACGAGCTCGCTCAGAGCGTACCGGTCGACGGGCCGCTGGGCGCGCCAGCTGTCGAAGATGGCGCGCCAGGGGAGCTCCTGGCGGGCGTGGGCGAGGGCCCGTTCGGCTGCGGTCAGCGCGGTCAGCAGCCCGCGGTTGCGCAGGCGCTCTTCGGCCTTCTCGGGAAACAGCGCCGCCTCAACTTCGGAGCCGAGCCAGCGGCCGTCGGAGAGCAGGGACGAGGCGGCGCCCATGATCGCACTCGAGTACTTGCCTTTGAGGTCGGCGGCGAGCTCGGCCAGGTGGTCGGCTTCGCTCGGCGAGAGGCGCGCATCGGGAGGTGTCTTGCCGAGACCGTTCACCAGCCGGCGGCGGTCCGGAGAGGTCATCTGGTGAAGCGCAGCGAAATAGAACTCCGCCTCCTCGCGCGCTCCCTCCGCGGCGGTGCCGCCGCCTGCGGCCGCCAACTGGTCGAGCTCGCGCCCGATGCGCTGCGGAGCGGCCAGGACCAGCTCGAGCAGGCGCTCGACGCTTGCCCGGAGCTCCCCGGGAGCGCGCGGTGGAGCGTAGAGCAGGGTCCAGGGCGCCGCCTCTTCGAGCTCGTCGACCAGACGGCGCACGACGCCGTAGATCGCTTCCCCCCGGCGATCCGCCGCCGCGAGCAGGGCGCGGCGATCGGCAGGCAGCGCGCCGGAGGCGCGCTCGGCAGGACGGGCGGAGGTCGGCATCGCGGGCGAGAGCGTATCGCTTGTCGGGGCGTGCCGGCCCGCTCGCCGCCGGGTGGGCGATAGGATCGCCGCCTCAGTGACCCCCACCGTGCTCACCGACTACGCGCGCCGGGCGCACTACGAGTTCTATCGCGCCAATCCGCGTCCGTTCTACTCGGTGACCTTCGAGCTCGACGTCACCCGCCTCCGCGAGCGCCTCGCCGAGGAGGGGGCTCCGGTCTATGCCGGTCTCTGCTGGCACTTCCATCGCGCGCTGCAGTCGCTCGACGCCTTTCGCGTTCGCCAGCTGGGCGACGATCTGGTGAGCTATGACGTCTTGCAGATGGGGCTCACCGTGCCGGCGCCGCGCCGCACTTTCACCTTCGCGACGTTCGCCTGGGAGCCGGACTGGAGCCGCTTCGCCGCCGGGGCGCGCGCCGTCCTGGCCCGGGCCTCGCGGCAGGTCGACCTGAGCGGGGGCGCGGCTCCCGACTTCGCCTACTACACCGCGCTGCCGAAGGTGCCCTTTCTCGGTTTCACGCACGTACCGCTGGCCGATCCGGCGGCTGGCCAGCCCGAGACGGCCTTCGGGCGGATCGACGAGCGCGCCGGCCGTTACGTCGTTCCCGTGGGAGTGCAGGTGAATCATCGCTATGTCGACGGCAGCGATCTGGGCGATCTCTACGAGGCTGCCTCGGCCAGCTTCGCCGATCCCGGCTGAGGCGCCTGGCGGGCCGTTTCAGGGCAAGCGAACGGCGCGCAGAATGGCGATCGGCGGCGTGAGGGCCTGCCCGGAGGCCGGGGCCGCTTGGATCCTGCGCACGACGTCCAACCCGCTCACGACCCGCCCGAAGGCCGCGAAACCCTGTCCGTCGGGATTCCTCGCGCCGCCGAAGTCGAGCGCGGGCAGGTCGGCGAGACAGATGAAGAAGTCGGAGGTCGCGCTGTCGGGAGTACCGCGAGCCATCGAGACGGTCCCGGCGAGGTGACTGAGACCGGTATCGCGGGTGCGCTCGAGGGGTATCGGAGCGAAGTCTCCCGCTTCGCTCTGAGGCGCCACCCCGGCCTGCACGACCTCGATCGGCACCTCGGGGCGGACCTCCGTATCGCGGCGCACGGTGCGATGGAAACGGCCGCCGTCGTACCGCCCGGCGTCGACGTAGCGCAGGAAATTCGCCGCCGAGACCGGTGCTCTCGCGAGATCGATCTCGAGATCGATGTTGCCCATCGGCGTCTCTAGGCGCACCGCGACCGGACTGGGCGACGCATTCGCGGTCGGCTCCTGCGCGGCGGCAGGCAGGAGCAGTGCGGTCGACAGCAGGGTGGTTCGCAAGAGAACGACGACCGGTAGCTGGCGCATGGCCTTGGATCCTAACGGGTCCCGGGCTCCCGGAGTAGAATCCGCCGCATGGCGAAAGACGCTCCGATGCTCCTCGAGGGGACCGCAAGAGTCCACGCTGAACGCCCGGCGCTCGAGTTCGGCGGCGCGTGGGAGTATTCGCCGGCGCCGGAGTCGACTTCACTGGTGAAGCTGGCCGGGCGCTACGATCTATTCCTTGGCGGGAAGTTCGTCGCACCAAAGTCCGGGCGCTACTTCGACACGGTGAATCCCGCCACCGAGGAGAAGCTCGCCGAGGTCGCCGAGGCCGGTGAGGCCGACGTCGACGCCGCCGTGCGAGCCGCCGAGGCGGGCTTCAAGATCTGGTCGAAGCTCGCGCCGCTCGAACGCGGCAAGTACCTCTACCGCATCGCCCGCCTGCTGCAGGAGAAGGCCCGCGAGTTCGCCATCCTCGAGACCATGGACGGCGGCAAGCCGATCAAGGAGTCGCGCGACGTCGATGTACCGCTGGCGGCGGCGCATTTCTTCTACTATGCCGGCTGGGCCGACAAGCTGGCCTATGCATTTCCGGGAGGCGGCGCGTCCGCGCCGCGCGCGCTCGGCGTCTGCGGCCAGATCATCCCGTGGAACTTCCCGCTCCTCATGGCGGCGTGGAAGATCGCTCCGGCGCTCGCCTGTGGCAATACGGTGGTCCTCAAGCCGGCCGAGACGACGCCGCTCACCGCGCTGCATCTGGCGAAGATCTTCGAAGAGGCGGAGCTCCCGCCCGGAGTGGTCAACATCGTCACCGGCGCGGGCGAGACCGGCGCGCATCTGGTCAACCATCCGCGGGTGAAGAAGATCGCCTTCACCGGTTCGACCGAGATCGGCAAGCTCATCCAGCGGGCCACTGCCGCCTCCGGCAAGCGCCTGACGCTCGAGCTCGGCGGCAAGGCCGCGAACATCGTCTTCGCCGACGCGGCGCTCGACCAGGCGGTCGAGGGGATCGTCAACGGCATCTACTTCAATCAGGGGCACGTCTGCTGCGCCGGCTCGCGGCTGCTGGTCGAAGAGTCGGTGGCCGAGACCCTGATCTCCAAGCTCGACTGGCGGATCCGCCAGCTGCGCGTCGGCGATCCGCTCGACAAGAACACCGACGTCGGCGCGATCAACTCGCGCGCCCAGCTGGAGAAGATCCGCGAGATGACCGCCTACGGCGTCGAAGAGGGGGCCGAGCTGCACCAGTCGCCGTGCGCGCTGCCGGCCAGGGGCTTCTTCTTCCCGCCGACCTACTTCACCGCGGTCGCCTCTTCGCATCGCATCGCGCGCGAGGAGATCTTCGGCCCGGTGCTGGCGGTGATGACCTTCCGCACGGCTGACGAGGCGATCGAGAAGGCCAACAATCTCGCTTACGGCCTTTCGGCCGGCGTCTGGACCGACAAGGGGGCCAAGATCTTCGCCATGACCAAGCGCCTGCGCGCTGGCGTCGTCTGGGCCAACACCTTCAACAAGTTCGACCCGACGAGCCCGTTCGGCGGCTACAAGGAGTCCGGCTTCGGCCGCGAAGGCGGCCTCCACGGCCTCGAAGCTTACGTCGACCTCGCCTGAGCGCTTCCCAGAAACGAAAGAGCCCGCCGCCGGTAGACCAGCGGTCGGGCTCGATCGCGCGCCGCGAACCTAGCGGAGCGCTTCTCCGGCGACGACTCAGTCGACGCTATACGACTGCAGGGCCACCGGGGTCGTGTTCGCCAGGATCTGAATCGAGAAGTTGTTGTTGACGCCGAAGTTGCGCGAGCAACCGTTGTTCGTGCCGACGCTGCCGCAGCGCTCGACGAAGCTCGTTCCGGGCTCTCCGGCCGGCTGAGTGCCGACGGTCGGCGTCTCGCCGAGGCGCCAGAAAACGTCGCTTCGACTCGAGTGCAGCGAGACCGAGATCGTGTTGTCGGCCTCGCCGCCGAGGTCGAGGTTCGGATAAGGGAAGTTCACCGCGAAGATCGTGCCTAAGGCCGGCGGCGTGATGCCGGTGACAGTCACGGTAGAAAGCGGGATGAGCGTGCCGGGGCCGTTGCCGCACGGAGTGTTGCCGGCGCCGCTCGTGGTGCAGTCGGTGAAGAAGTCCATCGTCAGATCGAACGGCGTGACCTCCGCCAGCGTGAAGACCTCGACCTGCACCTGGCAGACGAAGCGGTCGGTGCCGGCGAGCACGATCTTGTCGGCCATCCCGGTCGCCAGACCGTTCGCCGCGGCAGCGATTTCGGCGCCCTGCGTGGATGCGTGGGTGGTGTCGTAGATGATGCTCGCGCCGGAGCAGGAGCCGGCGCCAAAGACGAAGCTCGAAGGACTCGGATTCGTCGCCGTCGCGACGGTATCGGTCGCGGCCTGCGTCGGGGCGCACACAGAGACAGCGAGGGTCAAGAGCGTCAGGATCTTGCGCATGGAAGGCCTCCGGAATTCGGGTCGGGATGAATGGATCGGAGGGATCATATTTCAGATCCCTCGAAGCCGGACGCAGGCGGCAAGGGTCCAGCACCGCGCCCGGCCCTCTCTTCGGGTCAGCCTTTCGGCCCGCGCCGGAGCTCGGGGATGAGCTCACCTCGCTCATGGCAATCGATGAGCTCGGCCAGGCGCCGCAGCCGGGTCGTCTCCTGTTTGGCGCTGACCACCTTCCAGATCGCGGTCTTGCGATAGCCGGCCGGACGGGCGTCGAAGTCGCGCGCCGCTTCTGGGCTGCGGTCGAGTCGCGCGCGGTACTCGGCCGGCAGCTCCTGCGGGCGCTGCTCGTAGGCGTAGATGCCGGAGCGGTTCTCCCGCCGGCGGGCGAAGGCGGCCCGGCCGGCGTCGGTCATCCGCCCTTCCTGTTCGAGCTGCGCAACCTTGGCGATGTTCACCGCGCTCCACACCGAACCGGACCGGCGCGGCGTGAAGCGGATCGAATAGCTCGCGTCGTCGATCCGCCGGCGCACCCCGTCGATCCAGCCGAAGCAGAGCGCCTCGTCGACCGACTCCGGCCAGGTGAGACTCGGCCTGCCACTCTCGCGCTTGTGGAAGCCGACCAACAACTCGGAGGCGTCGGCATGGTGTGCCGGCAGCCACGCACGAAAGGCGGCGGGCGCGGCGAAGTAGACCGGCTCCATCTCAGCCGCCGGCGATCGCGCCGACGACCAGGAGCGGCTCGCTGCCGGCGGCGATCGCCTCCGGCAGCGGCCGGTCGGGGGGGTCGTTGGACAGGTCTTCCATGCAGGCGAAGAAGCGCAGGAACGGGCGACGTTTGCGGGTGACATGGTCGCGGATGGTGCCGCGGAGCATGGGATAACCCTCTTCGAGCGCGTCGAGCACGGTGGCGACGCTCACGGGAGCGGTCACCTCGAGCTCGACCTCGCCGCCGACCTGCGCCAAGTTGCGCAGGTGCGCGGGGAGCACGACCCGGACGACGTGCGTGACTCCAGGGGCCGCGGCGTTCACGGCAGCGTCTGCACCTCGACCGAGAGCACCGCCGGCAGATCGCGGGCGATCGCCTGCCAGTGATCGCCCCCGTCCGCGGAAGCGTAGACCTGTCCTCCGGTCGTCCCGAAGTAGATGCCGCAGCTGTCGAGCTGGTCCACCGCCATCGCCTCGCGCAGCACGTTGACGTAGCAGTCCTTCTGCGGCAGACCCTGGGTCAGCGCCTCCCACTCGTTTCCGCCGCTACGGCTGCGGTAGACGCGCAGCTTCCCCTCGGGCGGATAGTGCAGCGAGTCGCTCTCGATCGGCACGACGTAGATCGTCTCCGGCTCGTGGGCGTGGACGTCGATGGGGAAGCCGAAGTCGGAGGGCAGGTTGCCGCTCACCTCGCGCCAGTTCCCGCCACCGTCGTCGCTGCGCATGACGTCCCAGTGTTTCTGCATGAAGAGCGTCTCGGGGCGGGAGGGATGCATCGTGATGCGGTGCACGCAGTGGCCGACGTCGGCCGTCGGGTCGGGCATGAACTCCGAGCGCAGGCCACGATTCATCGGCCGCCAGGTGGCGCCGCCGTCGTCGCTCCTGAAGACGCCGGCGGCGGAGATGGCAATGTGGATCCGGCCGGGATTTTGCCGGTCGAGGAGGATGGTGTGCAGACCCATGCCGCCGGCGCCGGGCTGCCAGCGCGCGCCCGAGTCGTGGCAGCGCAGGCCGGCGAGCTCGTGCCAGCTCTTGCCGCCGTCGGTGCTGCGGAAGATCGCCGCGTCCTCGACGCCGGCGTAGACCGTGTCGGGGTCGTGAAGCGACGGCTCGAGATGCCAGACGCGCTTGAACTCCCACGGGTGCTGCGTGCCGTCGTACCAGAGATGCGTGCCGGTCGCGCCGTCGTAGGTGAACTGGTTGCCGACCGGCT
>JBPOHI010000020.1:0-63469 GCA_052035735.1 Acidobacteriota bacterium | reverse complement strand
CCAGCCTGGATGCCGCTCGGGCGCAGATCGATCGGCGCGGACTGCATCTGTTGCACCAGACTCTGCGCACGGCTGCGCCGCGCCACGGCGTCGCTGGCGCTCTTCGCCAGCGCGGCGAGGGCGGCGTTGGCGGCGTCGCGATCGTTCGTCAATGGGCAGAGGAGGCGGAGCGCCCGGCCGTCGAAACCGGCGACGAGCACGCGATCTTCCGGGCGGGCCCGGGTGCGGAGGAACTCCTGCAGGTCTTTCGCCGCCGCATTGCGCGGTCCGGGTGCGACCTTGCCGGAGTCGACGTAGATCACCCACGAGACCGGCCCGGGAGTTTCGACCGCGGCTTCACTCTCCCGATGGACCGTCGCGGTGGCGGATGGTGCCGCGACGGAAGACTCGCTGTACTCGGCAAAATTCTGGATCTCGACCCGCCGCCCGTCTTCGAACAGCTCGAACTCCGCGCGGTCGAGCGCGCGCACCGGCACACCGCTGGCATCGACGACGATCACATCGACGTTGATCCGGCGAACTTCGATGGTCTCGTCGAACGGTGTCGCTTCGGCGGGCTGGGTCTGCGCTGCCAGGGGAGATGCGCCGACGAGGAGCACGACGGCAACGAGCTTCCGGGCGAAGGCGATCCGTGCTGCAGCCGGTCCCGTCCGTCGTCGCTGTCGCCGCAAGGTCATGGATCGTCGTAGTACCCCTCTCGGGTACGCAGCTCGACGCCTTTGGTTGCGACTTCGACGCGGATCGGATGCCAGGCGCCGTCGCGGCGGGAGCGCTTGGGGTAGAAGCCGACGACGTACTGCTGGCGCAGCTCGGCGAGGATCTGCTGAAAGGCCCCTTCGGCGTCTTCGAATCGCTGGATATCGATCCGTCGCCCGCCGGAGGCATCGACCATCGCAGCGAGCTGGCGGATCTCGGCCGAGTGCTCGACGACGTTGCGCCAGGCCGAGCGCTGGAGCAGGTCGAACGGCTCCGCCGAGGCGCGGATCCAGTAGATCAGGGCCTGGCTGCGCACCGCGATCTCGTGGACCTCCGCCGCCGCGAGCAGGCTCTCGACGTCGACGCCGTCCGAGAGGAGGATGACGACGCGGCGGCCCTGTCGTTTCTCGAGCAACTGCAGCGCGAGAAAGAGATGGTCGTTGACCGCCGAGCCGCCGCGTGCCTCGGCGTCGTCCAAGCCGGCGAGAAGCTCGTCCGGATCGGCGGTCCAGGCGGTGTGGTACATCACGCGATCGGAGAACAGCAGCAGCATCGCCTCGTCGAGCTCGGCCATGCCGGTGGCGAAGGAGTGGGCGCCGGCGAGTGCGGCGCGCAGCGGGGCGCCGCGCATGCTGAGCGACGAGTCGATGAGCAAGGCGGCGGTCAGCGGAATATCGCCGTGCTCGAAGGTGACGATCTCCTGCCGGGCTCCCATGTCGTAGACGCGGAACTCCTTGCGCCGGAGGTCGTTCGCCGCCTGACCCTCGAGCGAGGCGGTGATGTAGAGCTGCTGCAGCGGCAGGTCGAGCTCGTCGTCGACCTGAATCGGCGGCAGGACCGCTTCGGCCTCGCGGCGCTTCCCGCCGGCGTCGGTCGCGACGACGCGCAGCCGGCGCTCGATGTTCTCCTCGCCGGTGTCGATGCGGAACTTCCACGGCGGGCGGGTGAGCTCGCCGGCCTTGATGCCGTTGAACCAGAACTCCATCTTCCGGAGCGTCCCGCTGCCCGGATCGACGACCACCTCGAGCACGCCGAAGGCGGCCTCCCCGGACAGCGGCGAGACGATGACGAGTCCGTCAGCGGCGCCTGCCGCGGCCGGACGCGGGCCGGGAGCCGTTTGGGCCGGGAGCGGCGGCAGGCCGAACAGCGCGCCGGCAAGGAGAGGCAGCAGCAGGCAGAGCTGCGAGCGCAGATGGCGCGCGGCGTTCATCGCGTGAGCCCCGCCGGAGCCGCGGCGGCACCCTCGGCGGCACCGGAAACCCCGGGCGGAGCGGGAGCGGGCGCCGGGAAGAAGGTGGGGACGCTGTCGACCGCAGCGGCGAGCGCCGGCAGGCGGTGCTCTGCAGCCACCTCGGCGCGTGCCGTCTGCTCGCGCAAGAGGCGGATCGGCAGCTCGGCGAAGATGCGCCGGGCGCCTTCTCCCGGAGGGACCTTGGTCGCCAGCGCCGATTTCGCCGCGAGGTAGGCCTCGGCGCGGCGGCCGGAGCGCGCCGAGGCGAAAGCCAGCGTCACGCGCAGCGACGATTCGGCGGGAAAGCGCTCGAGCACACGGTTCAGGAACTCGATCGACTTGTCGTAGTCGCCGGTCGCGAGCAGCCGACGCACGCGCTCCTGCGCGGCGACCAGGGCGATCCAGTCGCCCTCACCGCTGGTGGCGAGCCGGTCGAGCTCGTGGCCGGCGCGGCCGTCGGCCGAGAATCCGGAGCGCAGCAGGGCGCGGCGGAGGCGTGCCTCGCGATGCGCGGGCGCGCGCTTGAGGACCCGGTCGAGCCGCGACCCGGCGTCGTCCGGCCGCCGGTCGCGCAGCATCAGGATGGCGAGCGCGACGTTGCCGTCGAGGTCCTCCGGGGCGAGCTCGAGGCCGGCCTCGAGCACCACCCTGGCACCCGCCGGCGCCGGAAGCGTCAGCAGCGCCGCGGCGACGCTGGAGTAGGTATAGGCGGTCAGGCGGCGTTCGCCGGGATGGCTCGAGGCGAGCTTCATCCGCACGAGCAGGCCGTCCGTGACGCGCAGCGCCCGTTGCAGGAGGGGGTAGCGGTGCTGGGCCGCGTGCACGAGCACCAGCCGCTCGTAGAACTGAACCAGGGGCGGCGCGCAGTCGGGCCGGGCCTCGAGGTACGAGCCGAGCAGAAAGGCGTCGGCCTGGGAGAGCCACTCGATCGCTTCGCCGGGATGGGCGGCGACCGCTGCGATTTCGAGCTCTGCGGCGCGGCTCACGGCCGCGCTGCGGTCGCCGGCAGCGAGCGTCCGGAAGACCTCTCGATAGCGCTCGGCGAGCTCCTGCACCGGCGGCCCGAGGACCACCGGTTCGGGCAGGGTGAACGGTTGACCCGCCGGCGGACGTTCGCCGCCGGCTGGCGGCTCGCCCGCCGCCGCGAGGCGGGGCAGGACGGTGGCGGCGAGCGCGAACAGGACGCCGGCCTTTCGCAGGGTGGTGCGCCAGTGGCCCCCGGACATGGGCGCATTCTAGGGCATTGCCGGCCTTGGCGTAGAGTTCTTCCGCGGCCAGCCGATCCTGCTTCGACGGGGGGGCCGCAGGAGACGAAATGCCGCGCTTCCCTCACGCCGCTCGCCATCTCGCGGGGATTCCACCCTCGGTCTACTCGGGGCTCGCCCACCGCCTGGAACGCTACGCCGGTGAGACCTATCCGTTGCACGTCGGCGACACCTGGATGGAGCCCCCAGCGGGCTGCCGGATGGAGGACTTCTCCGTCGCCGACTTTCCGGGCATGCACCGCTATGCGCCGGTGCACGGTCTGGCGAAGCTGCTCGACGCGATCGTCGATCGCGAACGGGCCAAGACCGGCCTGGCGATCGAGCGCGACAACGTGCTGGTCGCCGCCGGCGCCACTGGCGGGCTCGGCGCGGTGGCCGGCGCGCTCCTCGAACCGGGCGACGAAGTGCTCATTCTGGCGCCCTACTGGCCGTTGATCGAAGGTATCGTGCGCTCCTTCCACGGCGTTCCCCTGGCCGTGCCGGTCGACTTCGCGGGCGAAGACGCCGCGAGCCTCGTCGCCAAGCTGGAGGCGCGTCGCAGCTCACAGACGGCGGCGCTTTATTTCTCCACGCCGAACAACCCGAGCGGCAGGCTCCTGCCGCGCGAGTGGATCGAAGCGATGGTCGATTGGGCGCGCACCCGCGACCTGTGGATCCTCACCGACGAGGTCTACGAGCCGTTCGTCTTCGCCGGCGAGCATACCCGCGCGTTGCCGCTGGCGCCGGAACGGACCTTCCTCGCCCAGACGTTTTCGAAGTGCTTCGGCATGGCCGGTAACCGCTGCGGTTACATGGTCGGACCGGCGGCCTTCATGGCGGAGCTGCGCAAGGTGGCGACCCACACCTTCTATTCGACGCCGACCGCGGCGCAGCTCGCGGCGGTGCGGGCTCTCGCCGGCCCGGGCGATGCCTGGGCGGCAGCGGCCCGCGAGCAGTATGCAGCGACCGGCCGGGCCGCGGCCGAGCGCCTCGGAGTTCCGGCACCGCAGGGCAGCACCTTCCTGTTTTTCGACGTCGCGCAGCATCTCGACGAGCGGGGCCTTGCGCCGCTGCTCGAGGCTTGCGTCGACCGCGGGCTGCTGATCGCTCCCGGCGCCTCCTTCGGCCCGTTTCCCACCCATGTCCGGCTCTGTTACACCGCGGTCGAACCGCAGCGGGCGCTGCGCGGCGTGGCGATTCTGGCGGATCTGCTGGGCAGATAGAGGCGACGGCGCCGGTGCTAGTGTAAATACAGATCCTGCTGTCGCGGATCGTAGAGCGCTCTTTTCCGAAAGGACTCTCCCATGCTCTTCCTGCTCGCTGTCGGTGTCGCCATCGTCGCCTTCTTTCTCGCCCGGCAGCTCTCCGCCGGCACGGACGATCCGATGCGCGCCGCCGCGATGGCGGCGTCGCGGAAATTCCTCACCGTCGTCGCCGTCGTCGCGCTGCTCGCTTCGCTCACCCAGCTCGTGCGGATCATCCCCGCCGGCCACGTCGGCGTCATCGACCTCTTCGGCGTGGTGCGCGCGGAGAGCCTGAAGTCGGGCATGCACCTGGTGAATCCGTTGGCGCGCGTCGTGCCGATGGCGATCCAGACGCAGGAGCTCAAGGAGTCGATGGAGGTGCCCTCCAAGGAGGGGCTCACCATGCAGCTCGAGGTCTCGGCGCTGTTTCACCTCGATCCGGAGAAGGCGCCCGAGGTCTACCGCACGGTCGGCGCCGCCTACCAGGAGATCCTCCTCGAGCCGCAGTTCCGTTCGGTCGCTCGCGGCGTGACCGCTTCCTACGAAGCGAAGGCTCTCTACACCTCGGAGCGCGAGCATCTGGCGGGCCTGCTCGCCGAGGAGCTGCGCAAGCTCGTCGAACCGCGCGGCATCGTCGTCGAAAACACGCCGCTGCGCAAAGTCGGACTTCCCGCCGGTCTCTCGGCGTCGATCGAGCAGAAGCTCTCCGCCGAGCAGGAGAGTCAGCGCATGGAGTTCGTGCTCATGAAGGAGCGCCAGGAGGCCGATCGCAAGCGGATCGAGGCGCAGGGCGTCGCCGACTTCCAGAAGATCGTCTCGCAGGGCATCTCGGAGCAGTTGCTGAAGTGGAAAGGGATCGAAGCGACGATGGAGATCGCGCGCAGCCAGAACGCCAAGGTCGTCGTCATCGGCGCCGGCAAGGACGGCCTGCCGCTGATCCTCGGCGGGCAGTAGCCCGCCCGGGCACTCCCTCTGAAGCTGCCGCTCAGTCGAGCGGCAGCCGGCGGATCGCCGTCGGCGCCAGCTTGCTGGTGTCGGTCGGCGCGGACTCGTCGCCGGGGAAGCTCGGCCAGTGGCTGTTGGCGACGTAGAAGAAGGCGCCCTCCACGACCACCCCCAGGGTCGGCTCGTCCCACTCGGGAAGGTTGCGCTCGAGCGTTTTCGCGGCGACCAGCGAGCGGCCGTCGGCAGCGAGCTCGAAGGACTGGATGCGCGGCGGCGCGACGCCGTTCTGGATCGCGATCAGCCGGTTGCCCTGGCGGCGGAGACCGTCGATGCCGAGCACCGTCGTCCCGGCCGGAGGGCGCATCCAGGTCCAGCGCTGCGGACCGTTTGCCGCGAGGTCGAGCACGCCCAGGCCGTTGTTCCAGTCGGCGACGTAGAGGAGCTTGCCGTCCGCGGAGAGCGCGAGGCCCCCGGGCGAGCCCAGGACCTCCTCGCCGGCGAGGAGCGTCAGCACGCCGCCGTCCGGTTTGACGCGCAGGATCGCCTTGGCCGCAGGATCGGAGACGAAGACGCTGCCGTCGGCGGCGAGCTCGAGGTCGTTCCAACTGCGGTCGCCGGGTGGCGCGTCGAAGGTCTGCTGCCAGGCGCCGCTGTCGAGGTCGAAAGCGAGGAGCGCGCTCTTCTTGCGCTCGCCGACCTTGAGGCCGGCGGCCTGCGGCAGACCTGCCGAGAGGACCCAGAGCCGGCGGTGCCCGGCGTCGACCGCGATGCCGAGCGCCGAGAGCAGGCCGTGGGCGCCGGCCGGAACGAAGTCGGACACCGTGCCGTCCTTCGTGCGCCGGAGGATCTTGCGTTCGGCCACACTCGAAAAGAAGAAGGCGCCGGTCCGCGGGTCGTGGGCGATGCCTTCGATGAGATCGCGTACCGGCAACTCGAATGCCGGCGTCGAGGCGACGACCGGCGCCTCCAGGGCGTCGAGCCGGGTCAGCGCCTCGCGAAAGCCGGGATCGCCAAGGAGGGCGGCCAGATCCGGATCGCGCCGCGGATCGCGGGCGAAGCCGGCGTCCACCTGGCGGCGGTAGGCCGCCACCGCTGCCGGTGCGTCGCCGGCCAGGAGCCGCGCCACCGCCAGCCGGTAGAGCAGCCGCGCCGGGTCGGGGAGGAGCTCGACCGCGCGCTCCATGCCGGCGCGGTACTCGGCGAACGCCTTGCGCTCCTTGGCTTCCATGCCGGCGGTAAAGGCCTGCATCGCCGCCGCGACGTCGGGCGCCGGGACTGCGGCCGGAGCTTCGACGCCGAGCGCCACGGTGGTGGTGGCGGTGAGTCCGACGATTCCGAGACTTGCGGTGACGAGCTGGACGAGCTTTCGCATGCACCCTTCTACGGCCCGGACGGCCAACAGTTTTGCCCGCGGCACGACGGGAGCTTCGGCCGGAGGTCGGTTCAGGCCGCCGTCGGCATCGGCAGCAGGATGCGCAGCGAGAAGGTCGATTCGCCGCGGCGGATGGCGAGCCAGGCCTCTCCCCCGGCTGCCCGGGCTGCCGCGCCGAGGGCCGCCTCGCCGCGCGTTCCGCCGGCGAGCACGGCGTGGTGCTCCTCGCGCAAGCGCGAGGCCTCCGGCTCGCGCGCCTGAAAGGCGATCTCGAGCGCCAGCAGATCGGCATGCCGCCTCGCCGAGAGCTCGACCTCGCCGACGCTGAAGTCGCGGCGCAGCCTGCCGAGCGCCCCGAGCACCGAATCGACGAACAGGTGTGGCACGCGCAGCTCGTCTTCGATCGCACCCGCGATCCGCACGGTGAGATCGAGCTCGTCCGCCGCGCGGGCGGCGACCTCGGCGGTGAACTGTCCGGCGGGATCGATGCTCTCCGGCGTGGACGGTGCGCCGCGGTCGTCCAGCACCTGCGTCAGCCGATCGACCGCCCTGCTCGCGCGCTCCGCCTCTTCGAGCACCGCCTGCAGCAGCGCCGCCGGCCGCGAGGCGCGCGCCGAGCCCTCCGGGCGCGGAATGGCGAGCGTCGCGAGAGCCTCCGCGGCGGCGCGCAGGTTGCCGATCGAGGCGCGCAGCTCGTGCAGGCCCCCTTCGGCCCCGCCTTCCGCCGGCGGCGCGGCCGGTTGGACCTTGCGGTGCGCCGCCGGGCGTAGCGGAGCGCGCGCGGTCGCCTGCGGTGGCGGGCTCTTCCCCCTGTGCTGCCGGGTCACGCCTGCGCCCTGCCGAGGAAGCGGCCGACCGTGGCGATCAGCTCGCGGGTCGAGAACGGCTTCGTCACGTAGGCGTCGGCGCCCTCCTCGAGTCCGCGCACCCGCTCGGCCTCGCGCGCCCGAGCGGTGACCAGCACGATCTTCGTCGCCGCAGTCGCCGGCGACGCGCGCAACCGGCGGCAGACCTCGTAGCCGTCGAGGCCGGGGAGCATGAGGTCGAGCACCACCAGGTCCGGCGGCGTGCGCGCCGCGAGCTCGAGGGCGCTCTCGCCGTCGCGCGCGATGTCGATCTCGTAGCCCTCGCGCGAGAGCAGGAACTGCAGCGAGAGCACGATGTTCGGTTCGTCATCGACGATCAGGACCCGCGGCTTCGGCTTCATGGCATTCCTCCGGACTCGGCGACTCGGTCTGCTGGCGGGCTCGCCGGAAGGGCGAGCGGCTCCTCCGCCTCGCGCCGGCGCGTTGCGGGAAGCTCGATCACGAAGCAGGCGCCGCCCAGCGGCCCTGCCTCCGCCCAGATCCTCCCACCGTGCTGCTCGATGATCTTGCGCGAGATGGCCAGGCCGAGCCCGGCTCCCTGCCGCCGGTCGGCGCTACCGCGCGGCAGCTGGCGAAAGCGCTCGAAGATCGCCTCGCGGAAGCCGTCCGGGACGCCGGGCCCGTTGTCGGCGACGGTGAGCCGGAAGGCGCTGCCGTCGTGCTCGAGACCGACGCGGACGAGACCGGAGCCGGCAGCGGCGTGGCGCAGCCCGTTCGACAGCAGGTTGATCACCACCTGGGTCAGGCGGTCGCCGTCGCCCGCGAGGCGCGGCAGCGAGTGGGGGAGCAGAAGCTCGAGACGGGCTCCGCGCGAGGCCGCGAGCTGACGCATCGACTCGGCCGCCTCGCGCACCACTGCGCCCAGATCGACGGTGGCGGCGCCTTCGAACATCCCTTCGGCCTCGAGCTTGGCCAGGTCGAGCAGGCCCTGGATCAGCCGGGTGAGGCGCTCGTTCTCGCGCGCGATGATGCCGAGGAACTCGCTGCGCTGCTCGAGCGAGAGATCGGGGTTGTCGTGCAGGATCTCGGCGAAGGCGCGAATCGCGGTGAGCGGTGTGCGCAGCTCGTGGGCCATGGTCGACAGGAACTCGTCCTTGCGGCGATCGAGCTCCTGCAGCCGGTCGTTGACCTGGCGGAGCTCGGCCGACGCCTGCTCGAGCAGGTGCGACTTTTCTTCGAGCTCGCGGCTCGCGGCGAGGACGCGCGACGTCTCGTCGAGCAGCTCGACGACTTCGCCGACACCCAGGGTGTGCTCGCTCGCCACCGAAGCGAGCGCCACTCGCGCCGAGGCGGCGCCGGTGGTGCCGGCGAGGAGCTTCTCGGCATAGGCGAGCAGCTCCGGATCGGCGACGGTGTCGTCGCGAGTGATGTCCGCGCCGAGCTCCTCGGCGCGCTGGGCGAGGGCGCGCTCGGCGCGCTCCTCGCCGATGAAGCGGCCGAGCAGGCCGCGCACCGCGGCGACCGGCGTCTCCGCCGCCCAGGGCGAGGACTCGGCGCCGGGCTCACGGCGAAACGCGCCGACGAAGCGCTGCGCCTGCCGCCGTTCGACCGCGGACTGACCGCCGAAAGACGACACCCCGACATAGAGCAGGACGTTGGCGAGCAGGCTCCAGAGCAGCGAATGTGACAGCGGATCCATGCCGTCGAGGCCGAAGAGCGCCTGCGGACGGAGGAAGTGGAGGCCCCACGGCCCGTCGGCCACGAAGCTGCCGCCGATCCCCTGGCCACCGACGAGGTTCGGCAGCGGCAGGGTATAGCCCCAGAGCGCCGTGCCGCCGACGAGTCCGGCGAAGGCGCCGCGGCGCGTCGCGCCCTGCCAGTAGAGGCCACCGAGGGTTGCCGGGGCGAGCTGGGCGACGGCGGCGAAGGAGATCAGGCCGATCGTCACCAGCGAAGCGCCGGTGGTCGCCGAGATCGCGTACATGTGGCCGAGCAGCACGACGCCGGCGATCGCCAGCCGGCGGCTGACGAGGAGCGGGAAGCGGAAGTCCTCCGCGGGGCCCCTGCGGCGCAGGAGAAGCGGCAGCACGAGGTCGTTGGCCACCATGTTCGACAGCGCGAGGCTCTCGACGATGATCATGCCGGTGGCGGCCGACAGGCCGCCGATGAAGACCAGCACGGCGAGCGTCTCCTGGCCGGCGAGCATCGGCAGCGCCAGCACGTAACCATCGGCCGAGGCGCCGGTCGCCCCCAACGTGAGCCGGCCGGCGAGGGCGATCGGCAGGACGAAGAGGTTGATCACCAGCAGGTAGAGCGGCAGCAGCCAGGAGGAGGTGCGCAGGTGCCGCTCGTCGACGTTCTCGACCACCGCGACCTGGAACTGGCGGGGCAGGAACCAGAAGGCCAGCATCGACAGCAACGTCATCCAGACCCAGTCGCCGTCGCTCGCGCCGGTGCGTGCCAGCATCGTCGCGAGCTCCGAGTCGGCCGCGGCGCGGGCGAAGATGTCCCCCAGGCCGTCGAACATCCCCCAGACCACGAAGGCGCCGACGGCGAGAAAGGCGACCAGCTTGACCAGCGACTCGAAGGCGATGGCGAGCACGAGCCCGGCGTGCTGCTCGGTGAGATCGACCGAGCGCGTGCCGAAGAGGATCGCGAACAGCGCCAGCACTCCCGCGCAGGCGAGCGAGACGCGGTCGGCGGCGAGCGGTTCGAAGTGGTTGCTCTGCCAGAGGGTGAGAAACGAATAGGAGACGGCTTTGAGCTGCAGGGCGATGTAGGGGACCGTGCCGGCCACCAGGACGACCGCGACCAGCGCGCCGAGGCCGGTGCTCTTGCCGTACCTCGAAGCGACGAAGTCGGCGATCGAGATCAGGCGTTCGCGTTTGGCGACGCGCACGATCTTGCGGTAGACCACCCAGCCGAGGGCGGCGCCGAGCGTCGGACCCAGGTAGACCGGCAGGAAGCCGTAGCCGTCTCCCGCCGCCCTGCCGACGCTGCCGTAGAAGGTCCAGGCGGTGCAGTAGACGGCGAGGGAGAGGGAGTAAACCCAGGGATTGGCCAGTGGGCTGTTTCCGGCGGCGGCGCGCGCGTCTCCGACCGCGGCGATGAGAAACAGCAGGCCGAGGTAGGCGAGCGCGATCGCGACCAGCGTACTGGCTGCGGGCACGGGAGCTCAGTCCTCCTTGTGCGAGCCGAGAGCGAGCGCGATGAGCGCGATCAGCAAGAGCCAGAAGGCGAACAGGAAGACGAACGGCCGCGGCCAGCCGGCCACCGGCGCCGGGTGCGACGCGGCCCGCAGCAGCGGGCCCGCGAAGCCCGCGCAACCGAGCAGAAAGACCGCCACGAGGCGCGTTCCGCGGGCGCGCTCGCGCCGCCGTTCGCTCTCGGGAGCAACGGTCCGCGTGGCGGTGTCCGGCGTCTCGGCGCTCATTCTTGGAAGCTCCTGGCTGGCGATCCTATCGCCGCCGGGGCGGCGGACCGGCGCTGGCATGGCGCAGATGGCGGTAGAGCGTCGAGCGCGCGATGCCCAGACGGCGCGCCGCGAGCGAGAGGTTCCCGTCGGCTTCCTCCATCGCCCGGGCGACCAGGCGATGCTCGAGCTCGGCGAGGCGCGGCGTTTCGACCTCCGGCGAAGCGCCGCGGACCGCGGCGAGACCGGCCGCAGGAGACGGGGTCGCCGCCGGTGCCCGGCCGCTCTCGAGTTTGGGCAGGTGCTCGGGGCGGATCTCGCCGTCATCGGAGAGCGCCAGGGCATACTGCAGGGCCGTGCGGATCTGGCGCACGTTACCCGGCCAGCGAGCCGTGACGAGTTGTGCCAAGGCGCTGCGCGACAGGCGCGGAGCCGGGCGCTCCGGCGCTTCGCTCGCGATCAGCCTGGCGTAGACGTGTCGGACGAGGCCGGCGACGTCCGAGCGGGCGCGCACCGGAGGCAGGCCGAGGACGGCGCCGGCGATGCGGAAGTAGAGGTCGCGGCGGAAGACGCCATCCTCGACCATCCCCGGAAGATCCCGGCAGGTGGCGCAGATCAGGCGCACGTCGGCCTGCCGCGGCACGCTCTCACCGACCCGGAAGTAGGTGCCGTCCTCGAGCACCCGCAGGAGGAGGGCCTGCAGCGGGCCCGGCATCTCCGCCACCTCGTCGAGGAAGAGCGTGCCGCCGCGGGCGGCTCCGACCTTGCCGTCGTGTCCCTCGCGTCGCGCGTCGGTGAACGCCCCCGGAGCGTAGCCGAAGAGCTCGCTCTCGAGCAGGTGCGGCGACAGCGCGCCGCAGTTGATCGCGACGAACGGGCGGTCGCGCCGCGGGCTCGAGCCGTGGATGGCGCGCGCAAGGAGGTCTTTTCCCGTGCCGGTTTCGGCCAGCAGGAGGATCGGCAGCCGCGTGCGGGCGAAGCGCTCGGCCGCCGCCTTCGTCGCCACCACCTCCGGATCGTCGCCGAAGAGATCGGCGAACCCGACCGGGGAGGGCGGCTTGCGCGCCTCGCCGCCGCCACGTTCGCCGCCGGCGAAGGCCGGCGCGAGGGGCGCCTCCAGCCAGGCGACGACGGCGATCTCTTCGCCGCTGGGCGAGCGCAGGAGCTCCGGGCGCAGCCGCCAGCCGGCGTGCGGCCGGCCCGGGGCGCGCACGGCGAGCGCGACCACGACGTCCGACTCGGCCTCGCTCGCGACGAGCGCGAGCTCCCGCCAGCCCAGGCCGATGAGCTCGCGCACCGCGCGTCCGGCCTGCGGGCCACCGAGCAGTCGATCGGCCCCCGCCGAGGCCGCGCTCACGCGGCCGTCGCGCGCGATCACCAGCGCCGGCGCGGTGCACGCCGCCAGGGCCCGGCCGATCAGGGCGAGGCTCTGCTCCGACTCGGGCGCTCTGGGGGGCATGGCGCGAGTGTAGCGGAGTGATCGCTTGCGCTACAAGTGTTGCGAAACGCGACAGCGCACCGGGGAGGCGCCCGCTTCGGGGGCCTTTCCGCGCAGCCGTCGGCGATGGCACGGGCTGTGCTCTTCGTCCGGTAGAACTCACTGAACTCGGGGCGCCGCAAGGCGCCTCCCGCGGAGGAGACCAGGCCGACGATGGACCTCCGCGCGACAGGTCTCGGCCCGAAAGGAGCATCGATGAGAACGCGGATGCGACAAGCGACATGGGGGCTCCTCCTCGCCAGCGGCATGGCCGTTGCCGTGCCGGCGGACGCCCAGCTGCAGTGGACGTCCAAGGACGAGAAGATGAACTTCAAGATCGGACTGCTCGGTCAGATGCAGGGCGAACAGGCCGACGTCGCCGGTACGAACGACACGGCGACCAATCTGTTCTTCCGCCGGGCGCGCCTGATCATGGGCTTCACGCTGGGCGAGAAGCTGTCCGTCTTCTTCGAGACCGACAGCCCGAACCTCGGCAAGTCGAACAACGCCGGCGTCAAGGACGCCAACGACATGTTCATCCAGGACTTCGCCGTCACCTACAAGTTTTCCAATCAGTTCATGCTCGACGGCGGCATGCTGCTGGTCGAGCCGAGCTACAACCACAACCAGTCGGCGGCGACGCTCCTCGCCACCGACTACGGTCCGTACAGCTTCGTCGAGTCCGGGCCGCTCGCCGAGCGGGTAGGCCGCGACTACGGCCTGCGCGCGCGCGGCTATCTCGCCGACAGCCACCTCGAATACCGGGCGGGCGTCTACCAGGGCGTGCGCGGCACCAACGCGGCCAACGAGCTGCGCTTCACCGGTCGCCTGATGTACTCGTTCTTCACTCCCCAGGTCGGCCTGTTCTACCGCGGCACCTCGCTCGGCAAGACCAAGACGCTGTCCATCGGCGCGAGCTACGACGCGCAGGAGGAGTACGACTCGGTGGGCGTCGATCTGTTCTACGACCAGCCTTTCGGCGACGGCAACGCCTGGGTCGTTCAGGTCGACTACGTCAATCCGGACGGCGGGACCTTCGCTTCGACGCTGCCGGACCAGACGAACGTGCTCTTCGAGACCGGCTTCTACTTCTCGTCGATCAAGCTTCAGCCGTTCCTGCAGTACGCCAGTCAGAATTTCGACGCCGCTTCGCGCGTCGACGAGGAGCGACTCACCCTCGGCCTGACGTACTACATCAACGGACACAACAACAACCTGAAGCTCTCCTATACCGACATCAAGCCCGACGTCGGCGACTCGCGCCAGCAGATCAACCTGCAGTGGCAGATCTTCCAGTTCTGAGGAGGCCGGAATGCCCGAACTGACCGAGCAACAGAAGAAGGACTACTGGCGCTACAACCTGCGCCTGATGTTGATCCTCATGTCGATCTGGTTCGTCGTCGCCTACCTGCTCTCGGGCCTCTGGGCCGAGTCGCTCAACGAGGTGAGTTTCCTCGGATTCCCGCTCGGCTATTACATGGCGGCGCAGGGCTCGCTGATCGTCTTCGTGATCGAGATCGCGCTCTACGCCCGGCTCATGAACCGCAAGGATCTCGAGTACGGCATCTACGAGGAGGAGCGGAAGTGAATCTGCGCAAGATCTTCACTCTCTACACCGTCGGCTTCCTCGGCGTCACGATCATCCTCGGTCTCGCCGAGCACTTCTTCGACCTGCCGAACCGCTGGATCGGCTGGATCTTCATGGGCCTCTCGCTGGGCATCTACATCGTCATCGGCATCCTGACGCGGACCTCCGACGCGGACGAGTACTACGTCGCCGGCCGCGGAGTGCCGGCGATCTACAACGGCATGGCGACCGGCTCCGACTGGATGTCGGCGGCCTCGTTCATCTCGATGGCCGGTACGCTGTCGGTCCAGGGATTCTCCGGTTTGGCCTACGTCATGGGGTGGACCGGCGGCTATCTGCTGCTCGCCGTCTTCCTCGGACCCTACCTTCGCCAGTTCGGCGCCTACACGATTCCCGACTTCCTCGGCGCTCGCTACGGCGGTAACGCCGCCCGGCTGGTCGGGGTGTTCGCGGCGATCCTCTGTTCGTTCACTTACCTGATCGCCCAGGTGACCGGCGTCGGCCTCATCGTCTCGCGCTTCATCGGCCTCGATTTCAACGTCGGCGTCTTCGTCGGCCTCATCGGCGTCCTGTTCTGCTCGGTGCTGGGCGGCATGCGCTCGGTGACCTGGACGCAGGTGGCGCAGTACATCATCCTCATCACCAGCTATCTGGTGCCGGTGGTCGTGCTGTCGTGGCAGCTGTTCTCGAATCCGATTCCGCAGCTCGCCTACGGCAAGGTCCTGCAGATGAACAACCAGTCGGCTCTCGCCATCACCCGCGATCCGCAGGAGAAGGCGACGCGCGAGATCTGGAAGGCGGAGGCCGCCGCGGCCGAAGCCAAGTTGAAGGACCCGGCGACGCCGGAGGCGGAGAAGACCAAGCTCGCGGCGGCGCAGAAGACGGCCGCGACGCAGGCCAAGGCGCCGGCAGCTTCCGACGACGCCAAGGTCGGCAACTACCTGACGGTCCCCAAGGGCAAGGGGATGTGGAACTTCCTCGCCCTGACCTTCTGCCTCATGGTCGGCACCGCCGGCCTGCCGCACATTCTCGCCCGCTACTACACGACGCCGTCGGTGCGCGAGGCGCGCACCTCGGTCGGCTGGTCGCTGTTCTTCATCTTCCTGCTCTACTTCACGGCGCCGGCCTACGCGGCGTTCGCGCGCTTCTCGGTGTTCACCAAGCTGGTCGGCCAGAAGATCTCGGAGCTGCCGTCCTGGGTCACGCTGTGGAAGCCGGCCGGCCTGTTCGACGTCGTGGACAAGGCGGGAGACGGGATCATCCAGTTCGCCGACTTCGTCATCAAGAGCTCCGACTTCGTGGTGCTCGCGACGCCGGAGATCGCCGGCCTGCCGTTCGTCGTCACCGGTCTGATCATGGCCGGCGGCCTCGCGGCGGCGCTTTCGACCGCCGACGGACTGCTCCTCACCATCGCCAACGGCATCTCGCACGACCTCTACTACAAGGTCATCAACCCGAAGGCGACGCTGCTCAAGCGGTTGACGATCACCAAGATCTTCCTCATCGCGACCGCGCTCATCTCCGCGTACGTGGCGACTTTCCGTCTCGCCATCATCGTCGAGCTCGTCGCCTGGGCCTTCTCGCTCGCCGGATCCTCGTTCTTCCCGGCGCTCGTCATGGGGATCTGGTGGAAGCGGACCAACAAGGCGGGCGCGCTGGCCGGGATGGTCTCCGGGCTCGGCGTGACGCTGTTCTACATGATCGGCAGCCGGTTCTACGGCATGTCGTGGTTCGGTACCGCCACGGTGGCGTCGGGCGTCTTCGGCCTGCCGGTCGGTTTCCTGGTCACCTGGATCGTCTCGCTCCTGACGCCTGCCCCCGACCGGGAGACGCAGGATCTCGTCGTGAGCGTCCGGTATCCGACCAGCGGTTCGGCAGCCCGGGCGATCAACGCCGGGCACTGAGTCGCGAGTAGCGCGCTGCCGGGGCTCCCGCCGTTCGCGTGGAGCCCCGGTGGCGTTTCCTCTAGACTCCTCCGACATGAATCCGGACCTCGTCAAGATCCTCCTCCTCGGGCGCCTCGTCGCCTTCATGCTGGTGGTTTACGTCGCCTTCGGCCTGGTCGTCGAATGGCGCAGCCGGCTCGAGGGCAGCAAGCTCAAGGCCTTCGGCCGCCTGC
This sequence comes from Acidobacteriota bacterium, assembly GCA_052035735.1. GTDB lineage: Bacteria > Acidobacteriota > Thermoanaerobaculia > Multivoradales > JAGPDF01 > JAGPDF01. The sequence continues at coordinate 47,335 of JBPOHI010000020.1, read as the reverse complement.
TGTGCCGCCCGCTGACCGCGCCGATCGCGTGGCTCTCGCCGCAAGGCACGCCTTACCTCACGATCCTCCTGCGCACGGCGATCGCCGTCGCCCTGGTGTGGATCTTCTTCATCGTCGCGAGCGAGTTCGTGCTCTCCCGGGCATGAATCTCCTCCCTCTCCCGCGCTCCGCCGGCCGTCGCCCGGGGAAGACGACGACGCTTTGAGCGTTCCCGGCGCTCCTCCGGTCGCGCCGAAGGCGTTTCTCGCGCGGCACGCCCCGTTCGACACCTTCTCGGCGCAGGCGCTCGACCGCATGGAGCGCGTCCTCGAGATGCGCTTCGCAGCCCGCGGCGAGACCATCTTCGCCCGCGATAGCGCTCCGAGCGACGCGCTGTGGATCGTGCGCAAGGGGAGCGTGCGGCTGGAGCGCGACGGCGAGCTGCTCGAGGTCGTCGAGGCCGGCGAGTGCTTCGCCTTTCCCTCCCTCATTGCGAACCGGCCGCCGGAGCGCGACGCCGTCGCCGCGGAGGACGTGTTGCTGTTCCGGGTTCCGAAGGCGGAGTTCCTCCGTCTGCTCGACGAGCCGGGTGCGGCGCGCTTCTTTCTCGAGGGTCTGGCGGCACGCCTGCGGGTGCAGTCTGCCGGTGGCGACAGCGGCGCGCGATCGGGTCTCGCTCCGGCGCGCGAGCTCGGCCGACGCCCACTCGCCACCATCCCTCCTGGCGCCACGATCGAGGAGGCGGCGCGCCGCATGCGCGCGCTCGGCGTGGGTTCGCTCCTGGTGACCCGCGAGGCAGCCGATGGGGCCTTCGAGCTGCCGCTCGCCGCCGTCATGGGCATCGTGACCGATCGCGACCTGCGCGACCGGATCCTCGCCGCCGGAAGGCCCACCTCGACGCCGATCGCCGAGATCGCCTCTTCGCCGCTGCTCACCCTCGACGCCGGCGTCTCGACGGTCGATGCGCTGCTCGAGCTGGCGCGCCACGGCGTTCGCCACATGCCGCTGGTCGCTGACGAGCGCGTCGTCGGTTTCGTCTCGGCGGGGGACCTGGTGCTGCACCAGAGCCTGCATCCGCTGGCGATGCGCCGCGAGCTCGAACGGCGTCCGCTGGCCGAGATCCTCCCCGGCTTCACCCTGCGCCTGCGTCGCGTGGTCGGCGAGCTCGCCGCCTCCGGAATCGACGCCTTGCGCATCGGGCCGATCGTCTCGACGCTCGCCGACCGGCTCGCCCGGCGCCTGCTCGAAGAGGCGTGCGCGGCGGAAGGCGTCGCTCTCGGCCAGGTGGTGTGGATGGTGCACGGCTCCGAGGGCCGGCAGGAGCAGATCCTGCCGACCGATCAGGACAATGCGCTCGCCTGGCTGCCGGCGAGCGAGGGCGCGGCTCCGGACGATCAGTCTGCCCGAAAGATGGAGGAGGTCGCGCGCCGGGTCGTCGAGGGTCTGCTCGCAGCGGGCTATCCGGCCTGTCCCGGCGGCTACATGGCGACGCATTGGCACGACCCGCTCTCCGGCTGGGTGCGGCGCTACGAGCGCTGGATCGCCGAGCCACGGGAAGAGGACGGAATCGACATCCATACCTTCCTCGACCTGCGCGCCGTCGCCGGCGGGCTCGATCTCGCGCCGCTCGACGAGCTGCGCCGTGCCGCCGGCCAGGACCGTCACTTCTTGCGCGCCTTGGCGCGCGAGGTCGCCGGCTGGGCGCTGCCGTTCGGCCTCTTCGGCACCCTTCGCGAGGGCGAGGAGGGGTTCGATCTCAAGCGCGGCAGTCTTCTCATCGTCGCCATCGCGCGGCTCTCGGCCCTCGAGGCGGGGAGCTCCGCGCACGGCACGATGGAGCGTCTGACGGCGGCGGAAGCGGTGCTCGGCGACGACGCGGCGACGCTCGCCGAGGGCTTCCGCTACCTCGCCGGCCTGCGCCTGGAGTTGGCGCTCGATCCGGCCCGGCGCGCCGACACCGGCTCGGGGCACCGCATTCATCTCGCGGCGCTCAACGCCCTCGAACGACGGTTCCTCAAGGACATCTTCACTCTCCTGCGCAACGTCCGCGACGGCCTGGTCGCGCGGTTCGGGCTCTGAGCGGGGCTCCTCTGGCCGACTTCTCGCCCCCCGGACGCCTGCTGGCGATCGATCTCGAGACCACCGGGCTCGAGCCGAAGCGCGACGCCATCGTGGCCATCGGTTGCGTGCCGGTCGAGGAGCGGACGATCCTCTGGGGGCAGGCCTATCGTGCGCTGGTCGACGATCCGCGGTCGCAGCGGCCGCGCGACCTGGGCGCGCTCGCAACGCATCAGGTGCTGCCGGGGGAGCAGCGCGGCGGCATCGACCTCGCGGCGGTGCTGGCGCTGGTCGAGTGCCATCTCGCCGGCGGCGCCGTGCTGCTCGCCCACGGCGCCACGATCGAGCGCGGCTTCCTGGCTGCCGCCGCTCTCGCCGTCGGTGTCGCCCGGCCGGCGCCACGCTCGCTCTGCACGCTCGCCTATCTGCGGGCGATCGAGAAGGTCCGGCCGCACATCGCCGAGCGGCTGCCCGCCGGTGCGGCGCGGCACGCGGCGATCCCGACGGCTCTCGGCGCGGCGCGCGACTTCTTCGGACTGCCGGCCTATCCGGAGCACGAGCCGCTGTTCGACGCACTCGGTGCGGCCGAGCTCTACCTGCTGCTCTCGCACCGCTTTCCCGAGCTTCATCCACGCGTTCAGACCTGAAACAGGAACGGATATCTCCGCAGCCAGAAAGGGAAGCCGATCATGAACCAGCCTCCTGCCGCCATCGCCGCCAAGGCTCACGTCCGCACGCTCGAGGAGTACAAGCGCCAGTATCGTCTGTCGCTCGACGACCCGGAAGGCTTCTGGCAGAAGCAGGCGGAGATCCTGACCTGGTTCCATCCGCCGCAGCAGATCTTCGACGCCGACCTGCGCGAAGTCGACTTCTCCTGGTACGGCGGCGGGCGGCTGAACGCCTGCCACAACTGCGTCGACCGTCACCTGGCGACGCGCGGCGACAAGCCGGCGATCCTCTGGGCGGGCGACGAGCCGGGCGACTACCGCTCGATCACCTATCGCGAGCTCAAGCACATGGTCTGCCGGATCGCCAACGTCCTGCTCGCCCACGGCGTGACCAAGGGCGATCGCGTCGCGCTCTACATGCCGATGATCCCCGAGCTCGCCGCGACGATGCTCGCCTGCGCCCGGATCGGCGCGGTGCACTCCGTGGTCTTCGCCGGTTTCTCCGCTGAATCGCTGCGCGGCCGGATCCTCGACGCCGGCGCGAAGCTCGTGGTCACCGCCAACGAGGGGCTGCGCGGCGGCAAGAAGATTCCGCTCAAGGCGACGGTCGATCGCGCGGTCGAAGGCCTGGCGTTCGTCGGTTCGGTGCTGGTGGCGCGGCGCACGGACGTCGATGTGCCGATGCAGGGCGGGCGCGACTTCTGGCTCGAAGAGGAGTGCTCGAAGCAGCGCTCGACCTGCCCGGTCGAGTGGATGCACTCCGAGTCGCCGCTCTTCACCCTCTACACCTCGGGTTCGACCGGCAAGCCGAAGGGCGTGCTGCACACTACCGGCGGTTACATGGTCTACGCGGCACTCACCCACAAGCTGGTCTTCGACCTGCACGAAGACGACGTCTATTTCTGCGCCGCCGACATCGGCTGGGTGACCGGTCACAGCTACATCGTCTACGGGCCGCTCGCCAACGGCGCGACGACGGTGATGTTCGAGTCGATTCCGGTCTACCCGGACGCGGGCCGCTACTGGCAGGTGGTCGACGACCTGGGGGTGACGATCTTCTACACCGCGCCGACGGCCCTGCGCGCCATCGCGCGCGAAGGCGACGCGTGGGTGAAGAAGCACAAGCGCACTTCGCTCCGCATCCTGGGCTCGGTGGGCGAGCCGATCAACCCGGAGGTCTGGACCTGGTACCACGACGTCGTCGGCGAGGGCCGCTGCGCGGTGGTCGACACCTGGTGGCAGACGGAGACCGGCGGCATCCTGATCACACCGCTGCCCGGCGCGACGCCGACCAAGCCCGGTTCGGCGACCCTGCCGTTCTACGGCATCGAGCCGGTGCTGGTCGACGAGCAGGGCAAGGAGATCGAAGGCAACGGCGTTTCGGGGAATCTCTGCCTCCGGCGCTCCTGGCCGGGACAGGCGCGGACGATCTGGGGCGATCACGCGCGCTTCCGCGAGACCTATTTCCGGACCTATCCCGGGCTGTATTTCACCGGCGACGGCTGCCGGCGCGACGAGGACGGCTACTACTGGATCACCGGCCGGGTGGACGACGTGTTGAACGTCTCCGGCCACCGGCTGGGGACCGCCGAAGTCGAAAGCGCCCTGGTCGCGCATCCGGCGGTCGCCGAGGCGGCGGTCGTCGGCTTCCCGCACGACATCAAGGGGACCGGCATCTTCGCCTACGTCCTCATCACACCGGAGTTCGAATCCTGGGACGCCGAGGAGCTCGTCGGCGCGCTGAAGCAGCAGGTGCGGGAGGCGATCGGCGCGATCGCCACCCCCGACCGCATCGTCATCGCACCGGGGCTGCCCAAGACGCGCTCGGGCAAGATCATGCGCCGCATCCTGCGAAAGATCGCCGCCGGCGACGTCTCCGAGCTCGGCGACGTCTCGACCCTCGCCGATCCGTCGGTGGTGGAGAAGCTGGTCGAGGTGGCGAAGTAGAGCCGCAGCGGCAGGCGCTCGCCCCACGCCGTCGCCCGCCCGCGTTGCCGGCGGGTCACGCGCTCTACGCAACCGGTTAGGATGAATCGCCCGGGAGCGCGAGAGCGTGGGCGGAGGAGCGCGCGAGTGAAGAGGAATTTCTGGCGTACCACTGTCGTTCGCACGGTCGGCTTGCTGCTGGCCGGGGCGGGCTTGGGCTGCGCCTCGCCGGAGCGGTTGTCTTCGCGGCTGATCGTCCTCGGGCTCGACGGGTTGGACCCGCGGGTGGTCGAATTGCTCGTGCGGGAAGGCAAGCTGCCCAACCTGGCGCGCCTCCGCCGGGAAGGGGCCTATGCGCCGCTCGTGGTGGAGCCGCCTCTGCTCTCGCCGATCCTCTGGACTTCGATCGCCACCGGCAAGCGGGCGGCGGAGCACGGCATCGGACACTTCACTGCCACCGACGCCGCCGGCCGCGAGATTCCGATCACCTCCAATCTGCGGCGGGTCGAAGCGCTCTGGAACATCGCGTCGCGGGCCGGACAGGAGGTCGGAGTCGTCGGCTGGTGGGCGACCTGGCCGGCGGAGAGTGTCCACGGCGTGATGGTCTCGGACCACACCTGCTATCACTTCCTGAAGGAACCGGACAGCGGCGAGGAGTTGGCCGCGACCGGCGCGATCTCGCCCCCCGACGCGACCGCCGGGCTGCTCGCGCTGGTGCGGCGGCCGGAATCAGTGACGCCGCGGGAGGCCGCGCAGTTCGTCGATGTCCCGGCCGCCGAGCTCGCGCGGCCGTTCGATTTCGCCGACGATCTGTCGCACTTCAAGTGGGCCCTGGCGACGACCTACTCCTACCGCGACATCGGTCTCGCCCTGTGGCGAGATCGGCGGCCGGACCTGCTGATGGTCTATTTCGAGGCGACGGACTCCACCGCGCATCTCTTCGGTCACCTCTTTCGCCGTACCGATCTCGCCGGCGCGCTCGCCGAGCAGCAGCGGCGATACGGCCGGGCGGTCGAGTCGATGTACTTGCTGGCCGACGAGATCGTCGGACAGTACCTCGCCGTCATGGACGAGCGGACGACGCTGGTCGTCCTCTCCGATCACGGCTTCGACCTCGGCGTGCTGCCGACCGACCCCAGCAAGCTCCAGGACATGCGAAGGGTCTCGGAGCGCTTCCATCGCGACCGCGGCGTGCTCTATCTCTATGGCCACGGCATACGGGCGGGAGTAGCGCTCAGCGAGCCGGGCATCCTCGACGTCGCGCCGACCCTGTTGGCGCTTGCCGGGCTTCCGGCCGGGACCGACATGCCGGGGCGGGTGCTCGGCGAGGCGCTCAGCGGGATCCCGATACCCGAGCGCGTCGCGACCCACGAGCCGGCGGGAGGCCGGGTCGTGCCGAAGGACGCGGAAGGCGCCGGCTTGCCGGTCGCCGATCCCGCTGCCGATCAGGCGCTGCTCGCCCAGCTCACCGCGCTCGGCTACCTCGGCGAGGCGAAATCCGGCACGAGCGACCGGAACCTCGCCTTTCTGCTGCTGCAGGACCGCCGGTACGCCGAGGCTGCGGAGGCCTTCAAACGCCTCTTGGAGCGGTCCGGCGGTCGCGCTGGCGAGGCCGCAGTGGCTCCGGAGGCAGCGCTCACCACCGGTTACGCCAGCGCCCTGGCCGGTCTCGGACAGGAGCAGCTCGCGCTGCGGTATTTCGCCGCCGCGATCGCCGCCGATCCGATCTTCGCGCCGGCGTTCCACAACCGGGGGTTGCTGCTCGAACGGCTCGGGCGGCTGCCGGAGGCCGTCGCCGACTTTCGCGCCGCACTGCGCTACGACGCCGACTACGAGCCCGCGCGCCGGGCCCTCGCCCGGTTGGGCGTCAGTGCCGGAGCGGTCGCCTCGACGGCTGAGGAGAAGGCGGCGGCGGGTCTGCTCTCCCGGGCGATCGGCGAGCGCAAGCGCGGTGACTACGTTCAGGCGCGCGAGCTCCTGCAGCAGGCGGAGAAGCTCGCTCCCGCCGCGGCGGTCTACCAGGAGCTCGCCAACGTCGCCTATCTCGCGGGCGACCGGGCGGGCGCCATCGCGGCGCTCGAGCGCGCCCTGAAACTCGAACCGGAGAACGCCCTGCTGCGCCACAACCTCGAGGGCCTGCAACGCGCTCCCGCGGCAGGCGAGCGACCGTGAAGCTACGGGTCGCGCCAGGCCAAGGAGCCAGGCGGCGCAAGAGGCGTCAGACGGCGACCTCGCAGAGCCCGAGCGCCCGGCCGTCGGTGTCCGCCATCCTCACCTAGTGCTATCCCGGCAGGCGGCGGTGGGCCGACATCGGAATCGCGGCGCGGACGCGCGCGACCTCGGCAAGATCGAGCTCGGCCAGGGCGACGCCGACTCCGTCGTCCGCTTCGGCGAGGATCCGCCCCCAGGGATCGACGATCATCGAGTGGCCGTGGCTCTCGCGCAGGCCGGAGTCGCCGTGCTCGCCGTGCTGTCCCGGTGCGATCACGAACGCCTGCGACTCGATCGCCCGCGCGCGCACCAGCAGCTCCCAGTGGGCGCGGCCGGTGACGGCGGTGAAGGCCGAAGGGATGGTCAGGAGCGCCGCACCGCGCGCGACCAGGGCGCGATAGAGCTCGCCGAAACGCAGGTCGTAGCAGATGGACAGGCCCACCGCAGCGAACGAGGTTTCGGCGACCACGATCTCCGTCCCCGGCGAGACCGTCGCGGATTCACGGAAGGAGACCCCATTCGGCACGTCGACATCGAACAGATGGATCTTGCGATACACCGCAAGGCGCGCACCTTCAGGCCCGAACAGCACGCTGCTGTTGAAGCAGCGCCCTTCCTGCGGGCCTCTCTCGTTGAAGGAACCGAGAAGGAGGTGGATCGAAAGCTCGCGCGCCAACAGTGAAAACAGCGAGCAGGTCGGGCCGTCGAGCGTCTCGGCGAGGCGGACCTTCTCGGTGTGCGGCCCGAGGTAGTTGGTGTTCTCCGGCGTCGCGACGAAGGTCGCGCCGCGCGCCGCCGCGCTGCGCACGAGCTCCTCGGCCTGACGGAGATTGCCCGCCCCGTCTCCGGTCGAGCGCATCTGGCAGACGGCAGCTACGAAGTTCATCGGTCGATTCTAGCGACAGCCTGGGAGCCGCGCTCCGGGCATCCGGTCAGAGCGCCGCGGCCTCGCGGCGCAGGTCGTCGAGCAGGATCCGCATGTCGTCGCGCGTCGTGCGGAAGTTGAGCACGCAGCCGCGCAGGGCGAAGCGGTCGCCGATGGTGGCGTTCGAGAGGTAGGAGCTCGCGCCGTGCTGGAGGGCGTACAGCAGGCGCTCGTTCCAGGCGTCGAGCTCGCGCTCGGCGGCCGCGGAGCGCGAGCCCGCCTTGCGGCCGCCGGGGCCGAGATGCCGGAAGCAGAAGATCGAGAGCTCGACCGGCGCCAGCATCTCGAAGTCGTCGCTCGCTCCGACCAATTCCGCCAGATGGCGGGCGCAGTCGAGATTGGCCTCGATCGCCTCGCCGAAGGCCCGTGCGCCGACGTGAGCCAGGGTCATCCAGACCTTGAGCGCGCGGAAGCGCCGCGAGAGCTCGGGTCCGTAGTCCCAGAAGGCGAACGTCTCGCGGGCGTCGGTCTGGGCGATGCGCGTGTAGTCGGCACCCAGCGCGAAGGCGGCGCCGACCGCGTCCGGTTCGCGGTAGAGCAGGCAGCCGCAGTCGGCCGGCAGGTAGAGCCACTTGTGAGGGTCGAGGGCGATCGAGTCGGCGAGCTCGATGCCGGCGAAGCGGTCGCGCACCGACGGCGCCAGCCGCGCGAATCCGCCGTAGCAGCCGTCGATGTGCAGCCAGAGTCCTGCGCGGCGGGCGACCTCGGCGATCTCCGCCAGGGGATCGATCGCGCCCGAGACCACCGTGCCGGCGCTCGCCACGACGCAGAACGGCTCGCGTCCTGCGGCGCGATCGGCCGCGATCCGGCGGGCGAGCTCCGCGACGTCCATCCGCAAGTCGCGATCGACCGGGATCCGGACGACGTTTTCTCGTCCGATCCCGAGGAGGGCCGCCGCCTTGTCGGTCGAGTGATGCCCCTCCGTGGAAATGTAGACGCGCAGCGGCCGCAAGGCTGCGCTCATGCCGGTCTCGTTGATCGTGGCGCCATGGCGATGGCGGGCGGCGGCCAGCGCGCTGAAGTTGGCGAGCGAGCCGCCGCTGGTGAAGAGCCCCCCCCAGCCCGCCGGACAGCCGAGCGCTTCGCGGATCCAGTCGACCGTCCGGCGCTCGATCTCGACCGGCGCCGGAGCCGACCTCCAGGCGGTGAGATTGGAGTTGAGCGTCGAGGCCAGCAGATCGGCGAGCGCCGCCACCGCGGTCCCCGGCGCCGAGACGTAGCCGAAGAAGCGCGGGTGGCCGTTGTGCCGGCTGCCCGCGACGATCGAGTCGCGAAACTGCGCCAGGAGCTCCGCGAACGGCCGCCCCTCCTGCGGCAACGCCTCGGCGAAGCGCTCGTGGAGCTGAGCGCCCGAGGTCGCGGGGTAGAGCGGCAGCTCGCGGAGCGCTTCGCAGTAGCTCGCCACCCACTCGACCGCCGCTGCGCCCGCGGCACGGATCTCGTCGGCGGAGGGGTCGAGCGCGCTCCTGCCCGCAGCGCGGGCGATAGGACGTGCCTCCACGGCGCTACGCTCCCGTTCCGAGCTCGACCCGGTTGCGACCCAGGCGCTTGGCTTCGTAACAGGCGGCATCGGCGAGCCGCAACAGCTCGACGGCATCGGCCGGGAATTCGGCCGTGGACGCGCCGCCCAGGCTCGCCGTGATGGCGATCTCCTCGCCGCCCGGGAGCGCCAGGAGCGGCGCCCGGTCGAGCGCTTCACGGACGCGTTCGGCGATCGCGCCGACTTCTCCGCCTGGCGTGTGCGGCATGAGGACGACGAACTCTTCGCCTCCCCAGCGGAAGAGGAGGTCGGTCTCGCGCAGGGCCCCCTCGATGCGGCGCGCGGCGCGTTCCAGGATGAGATCGCCGATGGCGTGCCCGTAACGGTCGTTGAGCTCCTTGAAGCGGTCGAGATCGGCGAACAGGACGCCGATTCCCAGATGGAGCCGCCGGCTGCGCTCGGATTCCTTCTGGAAGATCCCCGTGAAGGCGCGGCGGTTGGAGCAGCCGGTCAGGCTGTCCTGCAGCGCTTCGCGCCGCTGGCGCTCGCCGAGCCGGGCGAGGGCGGTGGAGAACATGCCGGTGGCGACGATCAGGGCGGTCGACAGCAGGCCCATGACCAGGACGATCTCGCGCAGGCGCGGCAGCAGGAGGTCGCCGCTCGCGGTGCGCGCGTCGAGTGCGATCTCGATCGAGCCCAGCGCCTGATGCACCCCCAGGAAGACCACCAGGCCGAGAATGGCGAAGCCGACGACCGTCAGGGCGACGCCATGCGTGTAGCTGAAGTCCTGGAGCGGCGGGCTGACGAAGTGGCGATCGATCCAGGCGCGCACCCGCCGCCCGCCCAAACGCAGGATCGGCAGGACGAGGAGCAGCAGCTGCAGGAGGTCGCCGATCACCCAGCCGCGCCAGATGCGCTGGCCGGCGACCGGATCGAGCGCGTGACTGCTGTTCCAGAGGATCGCGGCGAGCGAGCCGGTCACCGCGGCCACCAGCCCGGCCCCGGCAAACCAGGCGAGATCGCGGCCGCGCCGCAGGTCGGGGTCGACCCGCACGGCGACCAGCGACGCCCAGAGCATCAGGGTCTCCATCACGCCGGCGACGGCGAACAGTGCCGCGAGCGGAAACTCGATTCCGGAGGCGAGGGCGCTGGCGAGGTTGGCGAGGTAGATCGGAATCGCCGCCCAGGTCGGACCGAGCCAGAGAGCGATGAGGATCGACATCAGGAACGGCGGGAAGATCGTCACCTCGAACGGGATGCCGGCGATGGCGAGCTCGATGCCGTTCCAGTCCAGCCAGACGTTGAGCAGGCCGAAGCCGACCGAGGCGACGACGAGCACCGCCCAGATCGCGATCAACTGACGGAGGCGGGCGCTGCCGCGCGACTCGCGCAGCTCGGAGATCGGCCACCAGACGGGGCCGCGATCGAGGAGCAGAGCGGAGTGAACGGCACCGGTCGGCACGAGCGCCGATTACAGCACATCCCGCGCCGGGGGGGCAGTTGAGGTTGCGGCACCTGCACCGACGCGCGAGCCGCCCGGGCGGGCGGCCCTCCGCCGGCGGGATTCGGTTAGGGTGCGCGCATGGAGCCCGTAGCGGTGGAGAGAGAGCGACGATTCCTTGCAGCTTTTCCGAGCTATCCGGCGACCGCTGAGCTGGACGAGTTTCGCCGCCGCGAGCTCGGCCGGCTCGACCGGGAGGGGCACGTCTACCTCGACTACACCGGCGGCGGACTTTACGGCGAAAGTCAGGTGCGGCGTCACATGGAGATGCTCCTGGGCTCGGTGCTCGGCAACCCGCACTCGTCCAACCCGACGTCGGCCGCGGCGACCGCGTACGTGGAGAGTTGCCGACGGCGCGTGCTCGACTTCTTCCACGCCGATCCGGCGGAGTACGTGGCAATCTTCACCGCCAACGCCAGCCAGGCGCTGAAGCTCGTCGGCGAGTCCTATCCGTTCGAGGCCGGCGACCGCTTCCTGCTCACCTTCGACAATCACAACTCGGTGAACGGGATCCGCGAGTTCGACCGCGTCCACGGCGCGGAGACGATCTACGTGCCCGTGCAGCCGCCCGAGCTGCGGGTGGACGAGGCGGCTCTCGAGCGCGAGCTCGGCCTCGCCCGCATCGGCGGGCACAATCTCTTCGCTTTCCCCGCGCAGTCGAACTTCTCCGGCGTGCAGCATCCGTTGTCGTGGATCGCGCGCGCGCAGGAGCTGGGCTGGGACGTGCTGCTCGACGCCGCGGCGTTCGTGCCCTCGAACCGGCTCGACCTGGGGGAGGTGCATCCGGACTTCGTCGCCCTGTCGTTCTACAAGATGTTCGGCTATCCGACCGGAGTCGGTGCGCTGCTCGCGCGACGGAGCGCCTTGGCCAAGCTCCACCGGCCCTGGTTCGCCGGCGGCACGATCACCGTCGCTTCGGTGCAGGCCGACATCCATACGCTCGCCGCGGGCGAGGCGGCGTTCGAAGACGGGACGCTCAACTACGCCATCCTGCCGGCGGTCGAATACGGACTCGATCTGCTGCAGAACGTGGGAATCGACACCGTCCACGAGCGTGTGCGTTGTCTCACCGGCTGGCTGTTGGCCGAGCTTGCCGGGCTGCGCCACGCCAACGGTGCCCCGGTGGTGCGGATCTACGGTCCGACGACGACCGAACGCCGCGGCGGCACGGTGACGCTCAACTTCTTCGACTCCCGCGGCCACTTCGTCGATCACCCGGTCGTCGAGCGCCGCGCCGGCGAGCACAGGATTTCGCTGCGTACCGGCTGCTTCTGCAATCCGGGAGCCGGCGAGCTGGCGCTCGGACTCTCCAAGGGCGAGCTCTTCCACTGCATGCGTGAAGTGGGCGACGACGTGGCGCACATCACCTACGACGACTTCCGCCGCTGCATCGACGACAAGTCGACCGGCGCCGTGCGCGTCTCCTTCGGCTGGGCGTCGACCTTTGCCGACGCCGAGGCCTTCCTGTCCTTCGCCCGCGAGATGCGGGACCCGCCATCCCTCTGACGACCCTGTCCGCTCGGGCGGGGCAATTTCCGGCCGGGGGCGTAGCATTCCGGAGTCGCGAGTCCGGTTGCCGCGCGAAGGAGAGAGCGCATGCGTCTCGGTGAGTTCCTGATGGGGAAGGGTCTGCTGACTGCCGGGCAGGTCGAAGAGGTTCTGGAGACGCAGAATCGCACCAACGTCTGGTTCGGCACGCTCGCGTTCGTGCTCGACTACCTCGACTTCGACCAGATCTCCACGGTGCTCGCCGAGCAGCGGCAGGGCGGCGGCCGGTTCGGCGAGGCGGCGCTCCGGCTGGGCCTCATGTCGTCCGAGCAGGTCGAGAGGGTCGCCGCGCTTCAGGAGAAGAAGCGCGTGCGCTTCGGTGAAGTCGCGGTGGCGGCAGAGCTGATCCGCCGCGAAGACCTGGCGCCCCTGCTCGAGGAGTTCTCCCGGCAGCGCGACGCCGAAATCTAGACGGATCCGGGGGGTGGCGCCGCCCCGCAGCGGTCTCGCTGCGGACGGCGCCGGCCCGCCTGCGCCGCGATCGGTCAGAATGTGCCGATGCTGGTCCTGGGCAGTCACGAAGCGAACACCCTGGCGCAGCTCGCCGACGTCGCGCGACGCGCCGAGCGCGTCGCGCTCATGGCCGACGGTCACCTCGGCTACATCATGCCGGTGGGTGGCGTGGCGGCGTACCGGGGCAAGGTCTCGGTTGCCGGCGTCGGTTTCGACATCGCCTGCGGCAACTGCGCCATGCGCACCGATCTCGTCGCCGCGGACCTGCCGCGCGAGCGGCTCGAGCCGCTCGCTGACCGGATCCAGCGCGAAATCTCGTTCGGCATCGGCCGCACCAACGCTGCGGGCGATGCTCCGGACGACCACCCGTTGTTCGAGGACGAGGCCTGGAGTGCGGTGCCGGCGAACCTCGCTGCGCGCGAGCGTCTGCGCCAGCTGGCGCGCGAGCAGCTCGGCACGGTGGGCTCCGGCAATCACTACGTGGACATCTTCGCCGACGATACGAACCGCGTCTGGGTCGGAGTCCACTTCGGCTCACGGGGCCTCGGCCACACCCTTGCCTCCGGCTTCATGGCGATCTCGTCGGGAAAGCAGTGGGGCGAGCGCGTGCCCGAGGCCGAGGCGCTTTTCGACCTGGCGAGCGACGAAGGGGAGCGCTACTGGCGGCTGATGGAGCTCGCCGGCCGATACGCCTACGCCGGCCGCGAATGGGTGTGCCGCAAGGTGGCGACGGAGATCGTCGGCGGCGAGGTGCTCGAGATGGTCCACAACCACCACAACTTCGCCTGGCGCGAGCGCCACTTCGGCGAGGAGCTCGTCGTCGTGCGCAAGGGCGCGACGCCGGCGTTCCCCGGGCAGCAGGGCTTCGTCGGCGCGTCGATGACCGGAGTCTCGGTGATTCTGCGCGGCGCTCAGGGCGAGACCGAGGCGCAGCGCGCGGCGATGTTCTCGACCGTGCACGGCGCCGGCCGGGTAATGTCGCGCTCGGAGGCCGCCGGCAAGCGCCACCGCTTCGGACCGAAGGCCGGCACGCTGGTGCGGGCCGCCGACGGCCGGGCGGTGCGTCCCGGCAAGGTCTCGGACGAGATGCTGCGCAGCGCCGTGGCCGAGTCCGGCATCGTCCTGCGCGGCGCGGGCCCCGACGAGAGTCCGTTCGTCTACCGCCGGCTCGACGACGTTCTGGCCGAGCAGCCGGGCATCGAGATCCTCCAGCGCCTGCGTCCGCTCGCCGTCGTCATGGCGGGAGCGGACGAGCTCGATCCCTACAAGGACTGATGCGCTGTCTGGCCGCGGCTCGCGCGCGGCGCTCCTACTCGGGCGGTAGAACCTCCGGTGGAGGGGCGGCGTCGTTCTTGGCCGGGAGGGCGCAGCTGTTACCTTCAGTGCCTTTCCGGCGCACGGCCGGATGAGGCACCGCTCAGGTGGCGACGCCGAAGCGCGGCAGCACCTTGTTCTGCAGCAACCACCAGACGACGACGAAGGCGGCGAAGATCAGGAGGTCTTTCATGAGGAGGCCTTTCGCGCCGCCAGGGCGACGCGCTGAAGGAGCTGGTGTTCGGTTTCCGCGCGCTGCTCGAGAGCGTCGCAGACCGTGCGGCAGATGGTGAAGGCGGCCGGGTCGACGACCCGGTAGAAGACGCTGGTGCCCTCGCGGCGCGAGGCGAGCACGCCGCTCGTGCGCATCCGCGCGAGATGCTTCGAGACGTTCGCCTGGCTGCCGCCCACCGCCGCGAGGATATCGGAGACGCAATGCTCCTCGTCCTCGAGCGCGTGCAGGATCTTGAGGCGGGTGGGGTCGGCGAGCGCCTTCAGGCGGTCGGCGATCCGCTCGAACAGCTCGTCGGAAGGTTCCGGGCTCATCGTCGCTCCAGCATGCGGCCTTGCGGCGTCACGACTCTCTCACGCCCGCCTTGCGCAGGATGGTCATCATCGGGCACCACTTCGAAATCGCCGACTGCAGGAGGTTGAGACCGACGAAAGCCGTGAACAGGAGGAAGCCCGGATGGACGAACCAGCCGAGGGCGACCGACAGGAGGATGAAAAAACCGGCGATGAGGCGCAGCGCTTCGTTGACGTTCATGAGGGATTCTCCTCGGAGGGAAGGTCGGCCACGGCAACGACCGCTCCGATGCCGACGGTGGCGACGTACATCCAGTAGAGCAGCGGGACCAGCACGAGGGTGAGCGCGGTCGAAACGACGACTCCCGAGATCAGCGCCACCGCGAGGCCCTGGAAGATCGGGTCGAGCAGGATGACGACGCCTCCCACGACCAGGGCGGCGGCGGTGAGCGCGATCGGACGGAAGCGGACCGCGGCCGCCTGGATCACCGCCCGGTCGAGGGGCTTTCCGGACTTGAGCTCGAGGTTGATGAAGTCGACCAGCAGGATCGAGTTGCGCACGATGATGCCGGCGAGGGCGATCACGCCGATCATCGACGTCGCGGTGAAGAACACCCCACCGAAAGCGTGCGCCGGGATGACGCCGATGAGCGTCAACGGGATCGGCGCCATGATGATGAGCGGAGTGACGAAGGAGCCGAACCAGCCGACGACCAGCAGATAGATGAGAATCATCACCACGGCAAAGGCGATTCCCATGTCGAGGAAGACGTCGTGGGTGACCTGCCATTCGCCATCCCAGATCAGCGTCGAGCGCGTGCTGTCGGCAGGCCTGCCGGAGAAGAGCACCTCCAAGGGCTGTCCAGAGGCGTCGCGCACCGCGGAGATCTTCTCCTTCATGTCGAGCAGGGCGTAGACCGGCGACTCCGAGGCGCCCGCGACGTCGCCGACGACGTAGGTCACCGGCCGCAGATTCTTGTGGTAGATGAACGGCGCGCGATTGGAAGACGCCGGCCGGACGAGCTCGGAGAGCGGCACGAGTGCGCCCCCTGCCCCCTGCACCGTGACGGCGAGCAGCTCGCCGGCGCCCGAGCGCTGCGACCGATCGAGGCGGAGCACCACCGGCACCGGTTCGCGAGAGCGTTCCTCGGCGAGGTGTGCCGCGTCGGCGCCGGCCAGTGCGACGCGCAGGGTGCGCGCGATCGCTTCGGGCGACACGCCGGCGCGCGAGGCCTTCTCGCGGTCGACTTCGAGATCGAGACGCGGGCCGGGACCTTCGACGAACCAGTCGACGTCGACGACTCCGGCGGTGCCTTCGAAGATCGCCTTCACCTGGGAGGCGAGCTCGAGGCGCGCGGCTGCGGTCGGGGCGTAAATCTCCGCCACCAGGGTGGACAACACCGGAGGTCCGGGCGGCACCTCGGTCACCTTGACGTTGGCGCCGTGGCGCGCGGCGATCGGCGCGAGGAGCGGTCGCAACGACTTGGCGAACGGGTGACTCGCGGTCGCGCGGTCGTGCTTGGGCAGGAGGTTCACCTGCAGGTCGGCGACCAGCGGCCCGGAGCGCAGAAAGTAGTGGCGCACCAGGCCGTTGAAGTTGAACGGTGCCGAAGTGCCGACGTACGTCTCGATGTCGGTCACCTCCGGCAGCTCGCGCAGGGCTAGGGCGAGCTCGCGCGCCGCCGCGGCGGTGTGCTCGAGTGTCGATCCCTCCGGCATGTCGACCACCACCTGCAGCTCGCTCTTGTTGTCGTGCGGCAGCATCTTCACCGCCGCGATGCGCAGCGGGAAGAGCGTCGTCGAGGCGATGAGCAGCAGGGCGACGCCGCCGAGCACCGCCCACCGCCTGGCACGCTTCTCGAGCAGTGGGCGGAAGAGCCGCTGGTAGAGGCGGTGGAGGCGGTCCTCCTGCAGCGTCTCTTCGGCGAGCGTGTCTGGGAGGGCGCTCCCCTGGACGAGTTTGCGTTCGGCGAGCTCGGTGGCGTGCTTCTTGAACAGCCGGTACGTGAGCCAGGGGGAGACCACGAAGGCGACGATCAGCGAGAACAGCATCGCCGCCGAGGCGTTGATCGGAATCGGCCGCATGTACGGTCCCATGAGGCCGGAGACGAAGGCGAGCGGCAGCAGCGCGCCGATGACGGTGAAGGTGGCGAGAATCGTCGGATTGCCGACCTCGTCGGTGGCGTGGATCGTCGCCTGGCGTGGGTTCGTCCATCCCAGCTGATAGTGCCGGTGGATGTTCTCGACCACGACGATGGCGTCATCGACCAGGATGCCGATGGCGAAGATGAGCGCGAAGAGCGTCACCCGGTTGAGGGTGTAGCCGAAGAGATAGGAGGAGGCGAGCGTCAGGGCCAGGGTCACCGGCACCGCCACCGCGACCACCACCGCCTCGCGGCGACCCAGCGCGACCGCCATCAGCAGCACGACGGAGATCGTCGCCAGGCCGAGGTGTTTCATCAGCTCCGAGGACTTTTCGTCGGCGGTGGCGCCGTAGTCGCGCGTCTTGGTGACTTCGACGTTGCCGGGAACGACCGGGCCGCGCAGGCGCGCGAGAAGCGCGTCGAGCTCGGTGACCAGGCGGACCGCGTTGGTGCCGGGCTTCTTGGCCACGGCGAGGGTCACCGCCGGCGTGTCGAGGCCGGGAGGAAGGTTCTTCTCCGCGCCTGCCGCGCCGCCGGTCATCCAGACATACTGGGCCGGCTCGTCGGCGCCGTCTTCGACCGACGCGACATCGCGCAGATAGACCGGATGGTCCTGATAGACCGCGACGACCGCGCCGCCGACCTCCTCGGCGCTGTGGAAGCGCGCGCCCACTTCGACCTCGGTTTCGACGTCGCCGGTGGCGAACGAGCCGGCGGGCACCTTCCAGTCGAGCCCGGCGAGCGCCTGATAGACCTGCAGCACCGAAACCCGGTGCGCGGCGAGGCGCTCGCGGTCGAAGCGCACGGTCACCGCGCGGCGGACGCCGCCCAACACGGTCACCTGGGCGACCTGCGGATGGCGGACGAGCTCGGAGCGCAGCTCCTGCGCCACCTGGCGCAGCGTGAGCGGGCTCGCCGAAGCCGACCACAGGGTATAGCCGACGACCGGCACGTCGTCGATGCCGCGCGGCACGACCAGTGGCGGCGTCGCCCCTTGCGGCAGGACCGCCGCCTGTTCGGCGAGCTTGGTATGGACGGCGAGCGCGGCGCGGTCGGGATCGGTGCCGACCTTGTAGCGCACGATCAGCATGCCGCCCGAGGGCTGCGAGGTGGAGTAGACGTGCTCGACGCCGGGGATCTCGAAGAGCGCCTTCTCGAGCGGCGAGACCAGACGGCGCTCGACCTCTTCGGCGCTTGCTCCCGGCAGCTGCAGGAAGACGTCGACCATCGGCACCTTGATCTGCGGCTCCTCCTCGCGCGGCGTGACCAGCACGGCGAAACCGCCGAGCAGCAGCGAGGCGATGACCAGGAGCGGCGTCAGCTTCGAGTCGAGGAACGCGGCCGCGACGCGGCCGGCGAATCCGGGAGCGGCAGGAGCGGAGGGGGCGGTCACGGCTGGGCGTCCTCGATCGGGTCGATGCGGGCTCCGGCGGGCGGCGCCACGGCGAGACCGAGGGCCACCGACTCACCGCCGGCGAGTCCCGACAGGATCTCCACCAGCTCGCCGCTGCCCCCTTGGGGACCGGCGGAGCCGACGGTGACGACGCGCGACTGGGCCTGTCCGGCGCCGTCGCGCACCACCACCAGGGTGAGCCCGCCGCTTTCGATGAGGGCCGCGCGGGGGACCGCCACGGCGTCGCGGCGTTCGGCAGCGAGCAGAGCCCGTCCGGCGGCGCCGGCGGGCAGATCGAGCGCCGGCAGATCGACTTTGACGGTGTAGCTGTGCGAAACCGGGTCAGGCCCCGGGCTGATCTCGGCGAGTCTGCCGGCGAGCTCGCCGAGGTCGGGCCGCGCGTCGAGGGTGACCGCAACGGTCTGCCCGAGGGCGAGCGCGGCGGTCCGGGCGACGGTCTCGGGGACGGCGACCGCGAGCCGCCGGCCGACGGTGGACTCGATCATGACCAGCGGCCGGCCCGGGGCGGCGAGGTCGCCGACTTCGACCAGCCGCGCGGCGACGCGCCCGGCGAACGGCGCGACGACGCGCGACTCGCGCGCCACCGAGCTCGCCGCGTCGACGGCGCCACGCGCCTGCTGGACCGCGCCGGCGGCCTGTTCGTGCTGCATGCGCGCCATGTCGAGCTCGAGCTCGGAGGCCGACTGGCTCGCGGCCAGCGCCTCGAAGCGCTCGAGGTTGCGCTTGGCCAGGGTCAAGGCGGCCTCGGCCTGTGCCAGGCCTCCGCGCGCCTGCGCAACCTGGCCCTGGGCGGCGGTCGGGTCGATCGAGACCAGTGCCTGGCCGGCGGCGACGGTGTCGCCGAGATCGACGTGGACGGCGGTCACCATCGCCATGACGCGAGACGAGACGGCGGCGGACTTGGCGGCGACAACAGTGCCGGCGAAGCCGGTGCGCGTTTCGGCAGTGAGGCGGGCGGCGGTCGCCAGGCGTGCCGCGACGGGCGCCGGCTCGGTGAGCCGGGCGGCTTCGTGCGAGGCGCCGCAGCCAGCAAGGGGAAGCGCTGCGACGAGGCCCAAGGCGAGCGTCAGGGAACGGGCAGAGGGTAGCGGTTTCATGGGTCGGGGCTCTTTCACGATCGGGGAGTCGAACTGCGCAGGACGTTTTCCGGCTCGAGGCCGGCGGCCAGGGCGAGGTGGAGATGCGTGAGCCAGGCGTCGGCGCGAGCCACCAGCTCGCGCATTTCGGCCTCGCGCTGCGCCGTCGCGGCATCGAGCAGGTCGATCGACTTGACGACGCCGGCGCGGAAGCGGTCCTCGACGATGCGCACCGTCTCGGCGGCGGCGGCGAGCGCGGCGGCGGCGGTGCGGCGGCGTTCGAGAGCGACCGCTGCCTGCTCGAAAGCCTGCTTGGTCTCGAGCTCGACGCCGGCCACGAAGCGCTCGACGTCGGCGCGTCCGGCGGCGGCATCGGCCTCGGCGGCAGCGATCGCGGCGCGGCGCTTGCCGCCGTCGTAGAGGTCGAAGCTGGCGAGCGCGGCGATCGTCGTCGAGTCGCCGTGGCTGCCGAACAGTTGGTCATCGACGAGGTCGTGCCGCGCCACCAGGCCGATTCGCGGCCAGAGACCGCCGCGGACCGCCTGCGCTTCGAGATCGCCTGCCGCGAGAAGCTTGCGTGCGGCGGCGAGATCGCTGCGGGAGGCCGAGCTGGCGAGCCAGCCGGCGCGCTCCCCGGCGAGCGGCGGCGGATCGGCGAGAACCTCGAGGTCGTAGCGCGTGTCGAGCGGCTCGCCCACCCGGAAGGCCAGATTCGCCTCGGCGGTGCGGGCGTTGCCGCGGGCTTCGGCGAGCAGGTCGTCGAGCCGTGCGAGCTCGACCTCGGCGCGCAGCAGGTCGGACCTCACCAGCATGCCCTGGGCGGCATAGGCGCGGGCGAGCCCGACGTGAGCGGCAACGGTCTCCCGCGACTTTTCGAGCAACGCCGCTGCCTCGCGTGCCTGGGCCAGCCGGATCCAGGCTTCGGCGGCGGCGACCGCGGCCACGTCGCCGGTGCGCCCGGCGCTCGCGCCGGCGGCTTCGGCAGCGAGGCGGGCCTGCGCGAGACGCGCCGAGAGCTCGCCGCCGGTCCAGAGCGGCACTTCGACCTCGAGCCGGGTGATGGCGGTCGAGAGCGGATCGGGGTCGTTCGGATCCCCGCTGACGAAGTCCGGGAAGGAAAAGCGCTCCTGATTGAGCAGAAGTCCGAAGGCGTCGGCGGGGGAGTCGGTGCGGATCCACTGTTCGGAGATCCGGACCTGCGGCAGCCTGTAGCCGGAGGCCTCCTGGACGCGAGCTTCGGCGGCGCGCTGGCGGGCGGCGGCGACGGTGGTTTCGCGGGCCTGGAGGCGCCCGCGACCGAGCGCTCCGGCGAGCGACAAGGCCTCGTCCGCGAAGAGGGCCGGCGTGAGTGCCGTGGCGAGGAACAGGGCCGCTACGGGAGTCAGGTGTGTAAATCGATCAATAACCATACAGCGATAAAGTAATACACACCGCCTCCCGCCGTCAAGCCCCCCTCCGCGGCCCCCTGGGGAGAGGTTCCTACCCTTTGTTTCTCGGGCGCGGCCGGCGCTCGGCCGGGGCGGTCGTCGGATCGAGGGGCCAGGCGTGGCGCGGATAGCGTGCGGCGAGCTCCCTGCGCACCTCGTGGTAGGTCTTCGCCCAGAAGCTCGCGAGGTCGTCGGTGACCTGCTGCGGCCGGCCGTTCGGCGCGAGCAGGTGGAGCAGCACGGGCACCCGGCCGCGCGCGAGGCGTGGCGTCGCCGCCAAGCCGAAGAGCTCTTGGATGCGCGCCGCGAGCACCGGCCTCGC
This sequence comes from Acidobacteriota bacterium, assembly GCA_052035735.1. GTDB lineage: Bacteria > Acidobacteriota > Thermoanaerobaculia > Multivoradales > JAGPDF01 > JAGPDF01. The sequence goes on along the minus strand of JBPOHI010000020.1, from coordinate 26,364 downwards.
CGGATCCGAATAGTCGAGGCGAATCGTGTTGCCGGAAGGGACCGCCAGACGCTCCGGAGCCTCACGGTCGAGCGCGACGCGCTGCGCGTGGCTGAGCGTGCCGAGTAGCGCCTCCCGCCAGGGGGCGCGGCGGAGCTCCTCGAACGACTTTGCCGTTCCGGTCAGAAAGGCAAGAAGCTCGGTAAAGGTGGGCTCGTTCGCTTCGGGGAGGGCGAGGTCGGGGCAGTGGCGGTGGAGGAAGCGGAGTCGGGCGAGCAGGTCGTTCCAGTCGCGGTCGGTTTGCGGCAGAACCTCGCCGATCCTGCCGGTCGCGACCTCCTGCAGGAGGGCTCGGGCGGCAACGCCGTCGCGAATCGGCACTTCTTTGTCGTCCAGCACGAGATCGTCGAAGGTGGTGCGGCGATGAGCGACGATGCGCTGCCGCTCCTCTTCGAACTCAAGGACGGTCTCCTCCCGGACGCGCTCGCCGGGGAGCCATGCGCGATCGACTGCGGAAGCGATGCGCACCAGCGCTTCGGAGCGCGGACCGCTGCGGTCGTCGAGGCTGACGCAGACGAAGAGCTCGGCCTCCTTCACGGCGCTCTCGCGCGCCAGGCGCACGCCGCGGCCACCGACCATGACGGCACGATCGCTGCCCGGTTCGCGACGCCGCGCCAGGCGGTCCGCCCAGGCGGCGAAGATCGCCTGCTGGAGGCTCTCCTCGCGCTCGGCTGCCCACACCGGCGAGGCGCGGTGACGGCCGGAGTCGCCTGCGCCCGAGCGCCGCGCCGCGCCGAGGAGCGCATCCCTGGTTCGAAACAGTGCCGAGAGGGACGAGGATCTGGCCGAGCGCAGCGAGTCGAGCTTGACGAGCAGATCCGACTCGGCAGACGTACGCGCACCGGAGATGCGGCTCTCCGCCGTCGCCGTCGGGTCGCGATCGGAGAGCAGCGCGGCGACGAGCGCGGCGTCCTCGGCCACGCCGCGGCGATCGCCCTCGAGGACGAGCAGCGCCAGCCGCGGGTGGAGTGGGAGCAGGGCGAGCTGCCGGCCGAGCGGCGTGATGCCGTCGGTAACTGCAGGGCCGATCGCTCCGAGGCGTCGCAAGGTGGCCGCGGCGGTCGCAAAGGCGGTCTCGTCCGGCGTCTCGAACCAGGGGAAGCGCGCGAGCTCGCTCTCTCCCCAGGCGGCGAGCTGCAGCGCGGTCCAAGCGAGGTCGGCGCGGCGGATCTCGGGGCGGCCGCGCTCCTGCATGCCGCGCTGCTCGTGCTCGCTCCACAGGCGGAGGCACCAACCGGGGGTCTGCCGGCCGGCGCGGCCGGCGCGCTGCTCGGCCGAGGCGCGAGAGATGCGGTTGGGCGCCAGGCGCTCGAGCCCGGTGGCCGGGTCCGCCGCAACCTCCTTCATCCAACCCGAGTCGATGACGCCGGTGACGCCATCGACGGTGATGGAAGTCTCGGCGACGTTGGTGGCGAGCACCACTTTGCGCCGGGCGCCCGGGCGGAGGACCCGGTCCTGATCGGCGGACGGCAGATCGCCGTAGAGATGCACGACGTCGAGCCCCCGCTCGCGAGCGAGCACGACGAGCGCCTCGTCGGCGCGCCGGATCTCGGGAACGCCGGGCAGGAAGACGAGCAGGTCGCCGCGGGTCGCCTCGAGGCCGCGCCGGACGGCGCGCGCGACCAGCGTCGCCAGCGGCGTGTCGCCGGGCGGCAGATCGAGGTACTCGATGGCAATGGGGAAGAGGCGACCGGCGCTGGTGACGATCGGCGCCTGCAGGAAGGCCGCGAGACGTTGGCCGTCGAGCGTCGCGGACATCGGAACGATACGAAGTTCCGGGCGCGCTTCGACCTGTACACGACGGACCAGAGCGAGCGACAGGTCGGCGAACAGGCTGCGTTCGTGGAACTCGTCGAACAGGACGGCCCCGATCCCCTCGAGGAACGGATCGCTCTGCAGGCGCTGAACGAGAATCCCTTCGGTAACGAAGAGGATGCGGGTGTCGCGGGTGTAGTTGCGCTCGAAACGGATCTGCCAGCCGACCTCGCGACCGAGGGTCCAGCCCTGTTCGTCGGCGATGCGTCGCGCGGCGGCGCGGGCGGCAATGCGGCGCGGCTCGAGCACCAGGACCTGCCCCGTGCCGGCGACTCCCGAAGCTGCGATGGCCGGCGGCACCCGCGTCGTCTTGCCGGCTCCGGGAGGGGCCTGCAGCACCACGTTGCTGCCGGCGCCCAACCGCGCGATCAGGTCGTCCAGGACGTCGTCGATCGGCAGCCGGTCCAGGGCGTTCACCCCTCCATGCTACCGGCTCGCAGGGACTCTCAGGGACACGACGGACGAGAGGGCGTGCTCGGCGTGTCCCCGGGAAGAGCGCGATCTGATAGGCTGTGACGGCCCATCCGGGTGAACGCACGGCGCGTTCCGCGCCGATTCCAACCAACGGAGACTGAACCAGTGAGCCGCAGTCAACGGACGGACGTCCGCAATATCGCCATCATCGCCCACGTCGACCACGGCAAGACCACGCTGGTCGACGCCATGCTCTGGCAGAGCGGGATCTTCCGCGCCAATGAAGCGGTCATGGAACGGGTCATGGATTCGATCGATCTCGAGCGCGAAAAAGGGATCACGATCATGGCCAAGAACACCTCGATCATCTACAAGGGCACGCGAATCAACATCGTCGATACCCCCGGTCACGCCGACTTCGGCGGCGAGGTCGAGCGCACGCTCAAGATGGTCGACGGAGTGATGCTCCTGGTGGACGCCTCCGAAGGACCGCTGCCGCAGACACGGTTCGTGCTGCGCAAGGCGTTCGAAGCCAACCTCACGCCGATCGTGGTGATCAACAAGATCGACCGTCCCGATGCGCGCATCAACGAGGTGGTGAACGAGGTCTACGATCTGTTCATCGACCTCGACGCCTCCGAAGAGCAGCTCGACTTCCCGGTGCTCTACTGCAACGCCAAGAAGGGGCTCTGCCGCCGCGAGCCGGACGGCGAGGACTCGACGCTCGAGCCGCTGTTCGAGCAGATCGTGACCACTGTGCCGGCACCGTCCTACGATCCCGAGATGCCGCTCCAGTTCCTCATCACCAGCCTCGCCTACGACGACTACGTCGGGCGGCTGGCGATCGGCCGGATCTTCAGCGGCTCGGTGAAGAAGGCGCAGGAGGTGTCGCGTATCCGCATCGACGGCGGTATCGAGAACGCCAAGGTGACGGTGCTCTACGGCTACGACGGCCTCGCCCGCACGGAGATCGCCGAGGCCGGTCCCGGCGACATCGTCGCCATCGCCGGTCTCGCCGAGGTGGCGATCGGCGAAACGCTGTCGTCGATCGAGAATCCGCAGGCGTTGCCGCAGATCCGCGTCGAGGAGCCGACCATCGCCATGGTCTTCTCGATCAACAACTCGCCGATGTCGGGCCGCGAGGGCACCCACGTCACCAGCCGCAAGCTGAAGGACCGGTTGGCGAAGGAGCTGCTCACCAACGTCGCCATCCGCGTCGAAGAGACCGACTCGCCCGACGCGATGAAGGTCTCCGGGCGCGGCGAGCTGCAGCTCGCCATCCTGATCGAGATGATGCGCCGCGAAGGCTACGAGCTCTCGGTCGGCAAGCCCGAAGTCATCACCCGCCACGTCGACGGCAAGCTCGCCGAGCCGATGGAGCAGCTGATCGTCGACTGCCCCGAGGAGTTCATCGGCGTCCTGACGCAGAAGCTCGGCACCCGCCGCGGCCGGATGACCAAGATGGTCAACCACGGCACCGGCCGGGTCGGCATCGAGTACCGGATTCCGTCGCGCGGCCTGATCGGTTTCCGCACCGAGTTCCTGACCGACACCAAGGGCCAGGGCATCATGAACTCGCTGTTCGACGGCTGGGACTTCTGGCAGGGCGAGATCGAGCACCGGGCAACCGGCGCGCTGGTGGCCGACCGCTCTGGCAAGGTGACCGCCTACGCCATCGAAGGCCTGCAGCCCCGGGGCGTCCTCTTCGTCTCGCCGACCGACGAGGTCTACGAGGGGATGATCGTCGGCGAGCACGCGCGCGGCAACGACCTCGACGTCAACATCGTCAAGGAGAAGAAGCTCACCAACATGCGCGCCTCGGGCTCCGACGACACCGTGCACCTGGTGCCGCCGCGGCTCATGAATCTCGAGCAGGCGCTCGAGTTCATCAAGGAGGACGAGCTGGTCGAGGTCACCCCCAAGGCGTTCCGCTTGCGCACGCGGATCCTCAAGGCCAATCAGCGCTGATTCGTCACCGCCACCGGTCGTCTCCGGTTGCTATCCTTCGCCCGGATGGCGACCTGGGCGATCGGGGATGTGCACGGCTGCTACCGCACGCTGCGGAAGCTGCTGAAGAGAATCGACTTTGCCAGGAGCGGCGACCGTCTCTGGTTCACCGGCGACCTGGTGAACAGGGGTCCGCGCTCGCTCGAGGTGCTCGAGTGGGCCGCCGATCACGATTGGCGGATCGAGTCGGTGTTGGGCAATCACGATCTGCACCTGCTGGCGCTCGCCTTCGGCGTGGCGGAGGAACGGCCGCGCGACACCCTGCGCCCGATCCTCAAGTCGAGCCGCCAGGTGCCGTTGATCGACTGGTTGCGCCGCCGGCCGCTCGTGGTCGGCACCCCTGCCCGTGTCATGGTGCATGCGGGCCTCCTGCCGGCCTGGTCGGTGGAGGAGGCGCTGTCGCTCGCCGCCCGCCTCGAAGCGCGCCTGCGCGGCGAGAGTGCGGCCGAGATTCTGGCGGCGTTGCGGCGGAAGGGGGCGAAGCCCGACGAGGAGAGCGCCGAAGTGAGGGCTCTGCGCGTCCTCGCTCTGGTGCGCACCGTGCGCGCCGACGGCGAGCTCTGCCGGGAGTTTGCCGGTCCGCCCGAGGAGGCCCCCAGGGGTTGCGTGCCGTGGTTCGAGGCGCCCGGCCGGCGGAGCAGCGAGTGCGAGGTCGTCTTCGGACATTGGGCGGCGGCTGGATTCCGCCGCGGCACGAAGATCCTCGCGCTCGACTCCGGTTGCGCCTGGGGAGGGCAGTTGACCGCGGTCCGTCTGGAAGACGGCGAGCGCGTGCAGGTGGACAACTGCGAATGACGGCCCCCGCCAGGGAAGGCGACCTCTCGCCTCTCCGCTGGCCGCGACTGACGGCCGAGCTCGCGGCGCAGATCGCCCAGGGACTCGAGCTCGGTGGCCAGCTCTACGTCAGCCTCGGCGGGGAGGTCGTCGCCGATGCCGGCTTCGGCGAGTCGAGACCGGGCGAGGCGATGCGCCGCGACCACCTCATGCTCTGGATGTCGTCGAGCAAACCCGTTGCCGCGGTGGCGATCTGCCAGCTCTGGGAGCGCGGATGCCTCGAGCTCGATGACCCCATCGCGCGCCACATCCCCGAGTTCGCGCAGGGGGGCAAGGAGCGGGTCACGGTCCGTCATCTCCTGACCCACACCGGGGGTCTCCGCATGCTCGATACCGGTTGGCCGGCGGCCGGCTGGGAGGGCGTCGTGGCGCGCGTCTGTGCCCAGCGCCTCGAGCCGCGCTGGGAGCCCGGGCGCAAGGCCGGCTATCACCTGGCGTCGAGCTGGTTCATCCTCGGCGAGCTGGTGCGCCGGCTGGACGGCCGCCCGTTCGAGCACTATGTGCGCGAGGAGATCTTCCTGCCGCTGGGCGCGAACGACTGCTGGATCGGCATGCCGGCGGATCGTTTCGCCGCCTACGGCGACCGGATCGCGCCGATGTACGACGCGGCCGCGACGGCGTCGGAGGCCGGGCCTCTGGTCGAAAACGGCGCGACGCGCGAGCCCCGTCTGGTCGTACCTTCCCCCGGAGGCAACGGCTGCGGCCCCGTCCGCGAGCTCGCACGGCTCTATCTCATGTTCGCCGCCGGCGGCGAGCTCGGCGGCCGTCGGCTGCTCTGCCGGGAGACGGTCGAGGCGCTCACCGCCCGCCATCGTGTCGGCATGGTCGACGCGACCTTCCGCGCCCGCCTCGACTGGGGGCTCGGCGTCATCGTCAACTCCGCCCACTACGGTGAGCCGGCGATGCCCTACGGCTATGGCCCTTACGCCGGGCCGCGGACCTTCGGCCACAGCGGCGCCCGCAGCTCGACGGCGTTCGCCGATCCCGAGGCCGGCCTCGTGGTCGCAATGGCGGTCAACGGCATGCCGGGCGACGAGGCGCATCGGGCACGCTTCGAGCGCTTGACCGCCGCGCTCTACCGCGACCTCGGGCTCGCCTCCGCCGAAGCGCTCGCACCCGCACCGGATGCGATATAGACTCGGTCGCGTTTGAGCCTCTCCGCCCCCCCGTCCGCAGGCAGCGAGTCGAGCCCGCCGCGCATCGTTCCCCGTTCCGAGCACACGGTCTCGCGCAGCCGGATCCAGAAGGAAGCCCTCAAGGTCCTCTATCGTCTGCAGGAGGCCGGCTATCTCGCCTACATGGTGGGTGGGAGCGTGCGCGACCTGCTGCTCGGACGGCAGCCGAAAGACTTCGACATCGCGACCGACGCCAAGCCGCAGGAGGTCCGCCGCGTGTTCCGCAACGCCCGCATCATCGGGCGGCGCTTCCGGCTCGTGCACATCCTGTTCGGGGACGTGGTGGTCGAGGTCTCGACCTTCCGCAGCGAGCCGCGCCTCGCCCGGCCCGGCACCGACGCCGCCCGGGACAGCGAAGCCGAGCTGCTGATCACCAGCGACAACAACTTCGGCACCGCCGTCGAGGATGCCTTTCGGCGCGACTTCACCGTCAACGCGCTGTTCTACAACATCGCGGATTTCTCCCTGCTCGACTACGTCGGCGGCATCGAGGATCTGCAGCAGAACCTCTTGCGTACGATCGGCGATCCGTGGGTGCGTTTCCGGGAAGATCCGGTGCGGATGCTGCGCGCCTGCGAGCTCGCCGGCCGGCTCGATTTCACCATCGAGGCCACGAGCCAGGCGGCGATTCACGACCTGCGGCAGGAGCTCACCAAGGCCTCGCCGGCGCGGGTGAGCGAGGAGCTCGTGGCGCTGTTGCGCTGCGGCAGCGCCGGCAAGGCGATGCAGTGGATGCTCGATCTGGGTGTGCTCGAAGTCCTTCTGCCGGAGGCCTACGCGATGGTGCAGGCGAGCGAGCGTGGCCTGGGCGACTTCGGTCGGATTCTGCCGACCCTCGATCGCAAGATCTCCGGTGGACGCGAAGCGACCGACGGCGGCCTGCTCGCCGCGCTGCTCCTGCCTTCGGTGCTCCTGCGCCGCTACGACATCGAAAATCTGGCGCGCAAGGCGCTGCGGCGCGAGCAGCTCGCGGCGCTGGTCGACGAAGTCACGGAGCCGTTTCTCAAGCGCTTCGCGCTGTCGCGCGTGCGCAGCCAGCAGACGACCGACGCGCTCAAGGGGTTCCTGCGGCTCTGCGAGCCGCATCGAACCGCCGGCGAACGCCACCATGCGGTGAGCAAGTCCTGGTTCCCCGATGCGTTGTGGCTGTTCGAGCTGCTCGCCGAGGCGACCGCCGAGGGTTTCGAGGAGCTCGCCCAGTGGCAGGCTGCAGCCCGCCGGCGTCCGGTGCTGGCGGCCGCCGAGCCGCCGCTCGAGGTCGGTGGTGCGGCACGAGCGACGGCGCCGCGCAAACGCCCGCGCCGCCGCAAGCGCCGCTGACGGCGGCCCGCCCTTTTTGGGGGGAACGGCCCGCAGGCGGATGAGTATCATCGGGCGGGCGGCGGCCGACGTCCGGCAGGGGACGAGCTGACGTATCTGTCGACGAACGAGAGTGGGGTGAGCTGGAGATGACCGCGACCGTCGGCTTTTCGGGAACGACGCTGGGCAAGAAGGCGGTGATGGCCGTGACCGGCCTGATCCTGTTCGGCTTCGTGCTGGTCCACATGTACGGCAATCTGAAGATGTATCAGGGGGCGGAGAAGTTCGACGCCTACGCCGAGGCGCTGCGCGAGCTCGGGAAGCCCCTGCTCGCCCACGGCCATGCGCTGTGGATCGCGCGCGCGGTGTTGCTCGCCGCGGTCGTGCTGCATATCTGGTCGGCCTGGGCCTTGACCCTGCAGTCCCGGCGGGCGCGGCCGGTGAAGTACCAGAATCAGGAGCTGCTGCAGGCGACCTATGCGGTGCGCACGATGCGCTGGGGCGGGGTGATCCTGCTCGCCTTCGTGCTCTACCATCTGGCGCACCTGACGGCGGGCTGGGTGCATCCCGACTTTGCCGCCGGCAGGGTCTACCAGAACGTGGTCATCGGCTTTCAGGTCGGCTGGGTGTCGGCCTTCTACATCGTCGCCAACCTGGCGCTCGGCTTCCACCTCTACCATGGCCTGTGGAGCTTCTTCCAGACGCTGGGCTGGAACCAGCCGGCGTGGAATCCGTGGCGCCGCCGCTTCGCGACGCTCTTCGCCCTGGCCGTGACCGCAGGCAACATCTCATTCCCGATCGCCGTCCTCCTCGGCGTGGTGAGGTAGTCATGCTCCTTGATGCCAGAATTCCCGACGGTCCGATCGAGACCAAGTGGGAGCGCACGAAGTTCGACATGAAGCTGGTGAATCCGGCCAACAAGCGCCGGTTCACCGTCATCGTCGTCGGCTCGGGACTGGCCGGCGCCTCGGCTGCGGCTTCGCTCGCCGAGTTGGGCTACAAGGTGCTCTGCTTCTGTTTCCAGGACTCGCCGCGACGCGCGCACTCGATCGCCGCCCAGGGCGGCATCAACGCGGCCAAGAACTACCAGAACGACGGCGACAGCGTCTACCGCCTGTTCTACGACACGGTGAAGGGCGGCGACTTCCGGGCGCGTGAAGCGAACGTCTACCGCCTCGCCGAGCTGTCGGTCGCGATCATCGACCAGTGCGTGGCGCAGGGCGTGCCGTTCGCGCGCGAGTACGGCGGCATGCTCGCCAACCGCTCGTTCGGCGGTGCGCAGGTCTCGCGGACCTTCTATGCCCGCGGCCAGACGGGGCAGCAGCTGCTGCTCGGCGCCTATCAGGCGCTGTCGAGGCAGATCGGCCTCGGAAACGTCAAGATGTTCCCGCGCACCGAGATGCTCGACCTGGTGGTCGACGAAGGCCGGGCGAAGGGGATCATCACCCGCAACCTCGTCACCGGCGCCGTCGACAGGCATGCTGCGCACGCCGTGGTTCTGGCGACCGGCGGTTATGGCAACGTCTTCTACCTGTCGACCAACGCCACTGGCTCGAACGCCACGGCGATCTGGCGCGCGCACAAGCGCGGAGCGCTGTTCGGCAATCCCTGCTACACCCAGATTCACCCCACCTGCATTCCGGTGTCCGGCGACTACCAGTCGAAGCTCACGCTGATGTCGGAGTCGCTGCGCAACGACGGCCGGATCTGGGTGCCGAAGAAGAAGGGCGATACCCGCAAGCCGGGCGAGATCCCGGAGAGCGAGCGCGACTACTATCTCGAGGAGCGCTACCCGAGCTTCGGCAACCTGGTGCCGCGCGACGTCGCCTCGCGCAACGCCAAGGCGGTCTGCGACCAGGGGCGCGGCGTCGGCCCCGGCGGCCTCGGGGTCTATCTCGATTTCGCCGACTCGATCGGACGCTTGGGGCAGAAGGCGATCGCCGAACGTTACGGCAACCTGTTCGAGATGTACGAGAAGATCACCGGCGAAGATCCCTACACCGTTCCGATGCGGATCTACCCCGCGGTGCACTACACGATGGGCGGACTCTGGGTCGACTACCAGCTGATGTCCACCGTGCCGGGGCTGTTCGTCGCCGGCGAGGCGAACTTCTCGGATCACGGCGCCAATCGTCTGGGCGCCTCGGCTCTGATGCAGGGCCTGGCCGACGGTTACTTCGTGATCCCGTACACCGTAGGCAACTACCTCGCGAAGCACATGGGGGAGAAGCTCGACACCGGCGCGGCGCCGTTCGCCGCCGCCGAGGCGGAAGTGACGGCCGGAGTCGATCGCCTGCTCGCGGTGCGTGGCAAGCGCTCGGTGGACTCGATCCACCGCGAGCTCGGCAAGATCATGTGGGAGCACTGCGGCATGGCGAGGAACGCCGCCGGCCTGGAGCAGGCGCTGGCGAAGATTCCGGCGCTGCGCGAGGAGTTCCGCCAGAACGTCAACGTGCTCGGGAAGGGCGAGAGCCTGAACCAGTCGCTGGAGAAGGCCGGCAGGGTCGCCGATTTCCTCGAGTTGGGCGAGCTCATGTGCCGGGACGCCCTGGAGCGCTCGGAGTCGTGCGGCGGGCACTTCCGCGAGGAGAGCCAGACGCCCGACGGCGAGGCGCTGCGGGACGACGAGAAGTTCTCCTACGTCGCCGCCTGGCAGAACCTGGGCCCCGACAAGGGCTGGGCGCTGCACAAGGAGCCGCTGGCCTTCGAGCATGTCCACCTGGCCCAACGCAGCTACAAGTGAGGAGCCGCAAGAGATGAACCTCAAGCTCAAGGTCTGGCGGCAGCCGGCGGCCGACGCTCCGGGCAGGATGGTGGCCTACGACGCGCCCGACGTCAGCCCCCACATGTCGTTCCTCGAGATGCTCGACGTGCTGAACGAGCGCCTCGTCCACCGCGGCGAAGAGCCGATCGCCTTCGACCACGACTGCCGCGAGGGCATCTGCGGCACCTGCGGCTTCGTCATCAACGGTGTGGCGCACGGTGGCCAGAAGGGAACGACGGTCTGCCAGCTGCACATGCGGCATTTCCGTGACGGCGACGAGCTGACGCTCGAGCCCTGGCGTTCGCGGGCCTTCCCGGTGATCCGCGACCTGATGGTCGACCGTAGCGCCTTCGACCGCATCATCCAGGCCGGCGGCTTCGTCTCGGTCAACACCGGCACCGCGCCCGACGGCAACGCCATCCCGATTCCCAAGGTGGACTCGGACCTGGCGATGGACGCCGCGCAGTGCATCGGCTGCGGCGCCTGCGTCGCGCAGTGCCCGAACGGCGCCGCCCAGCTGTTCACCTCGGCCAAAGTCTCGCACCTGGGCCTCCTGCCCCAGGGGCAGCCCGAGCGCTATTTGCGGGTGGACGCCATGGTCGCGCAGCTCGAAGAAGAGATGTTCGGCAGCTGCACCAACTACGGCGAGTGCGAAGCGGTCTGTCCGAAACAGATCTCGGTCGACTTCATCGCCCAGCTGAACCGCGACTACCTCAAGGCGAAGATCCTGCCGCCGCGCCGGGCCAAGGCGGCGGGTGGCGCCGGCTGAAGCGGGGGCGCCGCCGACCCCGGTCCGGCGCGAGAAAGGTCGTAGACGATGATCGTCGATACCCCACGGGCCTTCCGCGATGCGATCGCGGCGGGCCGTTTTCCCGTTTCGCATCCCACCGCCGCGCGCGCCGCGTTCCTCGTCTCTCCGCTCGGGTTCCGTCTTGCGGAGGAGTCGGCGACCGACAACCGCTACATGGACCTCGAGAATCAGACCTCGGAGGAGCGCGCCCTCGTCGAGCACGCTCACCTCGCGAAAGCACTGGCGAGCACGCTCCCGATCCTGACCCTTCCCGGTGCTCCCGAGACCCCCGACGCCGTTTTCCCGAACAACGTCTTCGCGACGACGAAGGACAGCCTGATCCTCGGCGCCATGCGTCACGAGGTGCGCCGCAAAGAGGCGAATCGCTCCGACATCAACTCGCTATTTACCGGTCTTTTCGCGAAACGGATCGTGGCCTTGGCCGAAGACTGCATCGCCGAGCTGACCGGCCCGCTGATCGTCGATCGCGGAAGAAACATCGGCTTCTGCGGCCTGACCGAGCGCTGCGACCGCAACGGAGCCGCGGCGATGGACGAGGCTTTCGGCCTGGATCTCACTTTCGTTTTCGAGCTCGACCCCGCGGAGTACCACACCAACGTCGTGATGTCGGTGCTGGCGAGCCGGGCCCTGGTCATCCATCCGCCGTCCTTCCTCGACCCCGAGGTGCCGCGGGCGATCGCCGAGCTCTACGGCGGGCAGGTGCTCGTCCTCAGCGACGCCGAGAAGGCCGCCTTCGCCGGCAACTGCATCGCCCTCTCCGACCGCGACGTCTGGATGAGCGCCGCAGCCGCTGCGGCGCTTTCGCCCGCACACCGCGCTGACCTGGCCGCCTGGGGCTTCACGCTGAAGAGCGCGCCGCTCGCGGAGATCGAAAAAGCCGGCGGTTCGCTGCGCTGCTGCGTCGCCGAGATCTACTGACCGCCGGGTCGCCTTCGACAGCCGCAAGCGTAGGTGGTTGGTCTTTGTGTGTAATGTAAGTTACAGTACGTCGCGTGAGTGAGCTCGCCCCTCGTCCGGATTCCCGGTCCTGCACGGCGATCGGCCTCTCCGACCGCGCCTCGGCGCGGCGGCAGGCGATCATCGCCGCCGGCCGGGAGCTCTTTCTCGAGCGCGGCTACGCGGCGACGACCTGCGCCGACGTCGTCGCCCGCTCGGGCGGCTCCCTCGCCACGCTCTACGGCCAGTTCGGTACCAAACGCGGCCTGTTCGAGGCGATCCTGCGCGACTACGCCGAAGCGGTGATGCAGCCGCTGGCGGTCGAGAGTGTCGCCGGCGACGCCGAGCAGGGCCTGCTGGCGGTCGGCCGGCGCTATCTCGAGGGCGTCCTCGAGCCGTCGGTGGTCGGCTGGTGGCGTGCCATCTGCGCGGAGGCGCCGCATGCACCGGAGCTGCGCGACGTCTTCCTCACCGAGGAGGGCGGCCCGGTGCAGAAGGCGCTCGCGGCGTATCTCGCCGAGAAGGTGGAGCAGGGGCAACTCCAGCTCGCCGATCCGGTGCTCGCGGCCGGGCAGTTTCTGGCCCTGGTTCGCGGTCCTCTCCATCACCGCGCGCTCGCCGGCGAACCGACCCGGGCGACGCCGCAGGAGATCGATCGCCAGGTGCGTTCCGCTGTGCAACTTTTCGTCCATGGCTGCCTGCCGCGCAAGCGGGCGGCCGAGCTCTGACCAAGACATCGACCCGGAGGAGATCCTCGTGAATCGCACTCTCATCGCAGCCGCATCGGTCGCGGCCCTCACCTTCGCCGCCTGCGGCGGCAAGCCGCCGGCAGCGCCGGCTCCGCCGCCGGCCCAGGTTACCGTTACCACCGTCACGCCGCGGGACATCGAGCTGGCGTTCTCCGTCCCCGGGCGGCTGCAGGGCTCGCGCGAGGTCGAGGTGCGCTCGCGGGTGAAGGGCATCCTGCAGAGCTGGGCCTACAAGGAGGGCGAGCCGGTGCGCGAGGGCCAGCTCATGTTCCGGATCGACCCGGCCTCCTACCGTGCGACCGTCGATCGCGCCAAGGGCGCCGTCGGCGAGGCCGAGGCGGCGCTCGCCCGCGCCGAGCGCGACGTCGCGCGCCTGGGACCGCTCGCCGAGCGCCAGGCCGTCTCGCGGCGTGAGTTCGACGACGCCACTTCGACCCGTGACCAGGCGCGCGCCGCTCTCGAAAGCGCCCGCGCCGCGTTGCGCTCGGCGGAGCTCGAGCTCGGCTACACGCAGGTCGTGGCGCCGGTCTCCGGGATCTCGGGCCGGGCTCTGCGGTCGCAAGGCAGCCTGGTCGACGACAGCGAAAACTCGTTGCTCACCAGCATCTGGCGGGTCGACCCGATCTGGGCGCTGTTCACCGTCTCCGATCGCGAGTTCGCCCGCCTGCAGGCCGAGCTCGCACGCGACCGCCAAGCGCTCTCCGACGTCGAGGCCGAGCTCGTGCTCGCCGATGGACGGACTCACCCGGTGCGCGGCCGGTTGAACTTCGCCGGATCGCAGATCGACGTCTCGACCGGCTCGGTCGAGCTGCGCGCGGAGTTTCCCAATGCCGACGCCGCGCTCCTGCCGGGCCTCTTCGTCCGCGTGGTGCTCAAGGGCGTCACCCGCCGGGGGGCGCTCGTCGTGCCGCAGCGGGCGATCCAGCAGTCGCCCGAGGGGCGTTTCGTCTACGTCGTCGGCGAGGGCGATGTCGCCATGTCGCGCCCCGTTGTGCTCGAGGAGTGGAGCGGCAGCGACTGGATCGTCGGCTCGGGGCTCGCTGCCGGAGAGCGGGTGATCGTGGATGGCGCGCTCAAGGTCCGGCCCGGCGCCACGGTGCAGGTCGCCGAGCCGCCCGCCGCCGCGGGCGGCGAAGGCGGGGCCGGCTCATGATTTCGCATCTGTTCATCCGGCGGCCGATTCTCGCTACCGTCATCTCGCTGCTCATTCTGCTGATCGGCGCGGCGGCGATCTTCAATCTGCCGGTCGCGCAGTATCCGGAGATCGCGCCGCCGCAGGTGACGGTCAACGCCTTCTATCCCGGCGCCTCGGCCGAGACGCTGCAGGTGACGGTTGCGGCGCCGATCGAGGAGCAGATCAACGGCGTCGAAGGGATGCTCTATCTGGCCTCGACCTCGTCGTCGAACGGCTCGGTGACCATCTCGGTAACCTTCGAGACCGGCACGGACGTCGACCAGGCCGCCACCAACGTCAGCAACCGGGTTCGTCTGGCAGAGCCGCGCCTGCCCGAAGAGGTGCGGCGAAACGGGGTCACGGTCCAGAAGCAGTCCTCGAACTTCCTGCAGATCATCTCGATGACGTCACCGGACGGGCGGCTCGATCCGCTCTTCGTCTCCAACTACACGACGCTCAACATCCTCGAGGAGATCAAGCGTGTGCCGGGCGTCGGCTCGGCGCTGCTGTTCGGCGCCAAGGACTTCTCGATGCGGATCTGGCTCAAGCCCGACCGGTTGGCGCTCTACGGCCTAACCCCAGGCGACGTCGCGAGCGCGATCCGCGAGCAGAACTCGCAGTTCGCCGTCGGGCGAATCGGCCAGGAGCCGACGCCCGGGCCGCTCGAGCTCGCCTTCACGGTGACCGCCCCGGCGCGCTACACCGAACCGCGGCAGTTCGAGGACATCGTGCTGCGCGCCGAGCGCGGCGGCGCGCGCGTGCGCCTGGCCGACGTTGCCCGGGTGGAGCTGGGCGCCCGCGACTACGACACCGTGTCGCGGGTCAACGGACAGCCGTCGATCAACATGGCGATCTTCCTGCAGCCCGGAGCCAACGCCCTGGCGACGGCCGACGGCGTCCAGGCGGCGATGAAGGAGGCCGCCAGACGCTTTCCGGAGGGGCTGGCCTACGCGACCCCTTACGATTCGACACGCTTCGTGCGGGTGTCGATCGAAGAGGTCGTGAAGACCCTCCTCGAGGCGATGGCGCTCGTCTTCCTCGTCGTCTGGGTCTTCCTCGGTTCGTTCCGCGCCACGCTCATTCCCCTGCTCGCCGTGCCGGTGTCGCTCGTCGGCGCCTTCGCCGGCATGTACGTCCTCGGCTTCAGCATCAACACGCTGACCCTCTTCGGCCTGGTGCTGGCGATCGGCATCGTCGTCGACGACGCCATCGTCGTGCTCGAGAACGTCGAGCGCATCCAGCGCGCCGAGAGGATCTCGCCCCGCGAGGCGGCGTTCAAGGCGATGACCGAAGTGACGGGTCCGGTGATCGCCATCGTCCTCGTGCTGGTGGCGGTCTTCCTGCCGGTCGCTTTCTTCGGCGGCCTGGCGGGTGAGCTCTACCGCCAGTTCGCCATCACCATCGCCATCTCGGTCTTCCTCTCCGGCGTCGTCGCCCTGACGCTGACGCCGGCCCTCTGCGCCATCCTGCTGCGGCCGGAGCACATTGCGCCGCACGGCTTGCTCGGCAAGTTCGACGCCTGGTTCCAGCGCCGCACCGAGGGCTTTGGCGGCAAGGTCGACTTTCTGATCCGCCACAAGGTGCTCGTGCTGGGGCTCTTCGTGCTCGCGCTGGTCGCCGTCTTCGGCCTGCTCCAGGTCGTGCCGGGAGGCCTGGTGCCGAGTGAAGACCAGGGGTATTTCATCGCGGCGGCCCTGCTTCCCGACGGCGCGACACTGTCGCGGACTTCCGCCGTGGCGAGCCAGGTCGAGGCGGCAGTGCTCGCCGATCCGGCGGTCGAGCGGATCGTCTCGATCGTCGGCTTCGACTTCGTCGGCGGCGGCAGCAAGTCGAACGCCTCCACCTTCTTCGTCATCCTGAAACCGTGGAAGGAGAGGTCGGCGACGCTCGACCAGGTGCTGGGCGGGTTCTACGGCCGCACCGGTGCGATCCAGGAGGCGGTCGTCTTCGGCTTCAATCCGCCACCGATCCAGGGTCTCGGCGCGACCGGCGGCTTCGAGTTCTATGTCCAGAACCGCGGCGAGGGGAGCACGCATCACATGTCCGAGGTGGCCTTCGACCTCATGGCGAAGGCGAACAAGCTGCCCGAGCTGGCTGGCGTCCGGACGCTCTTCCGGCCCGACGTGCCGCAGCTCGAAGTCGAGCTCGACCGCGAGCGCGCCAAGGCCTCGGGGATCTCCGTGGACCAGGTCTACGCCGCGCTGCAGAGCACGTTCGGCACGCTCTACGTCAACGACTTCACCCGCAGCGGCCGTGCCTTCCGCGTTCAGCTCCAGGCGGAGGCGGTCGACCGGCAGTCGCCGGAGGATCTCGGCCGTGTCTTCGTGCGCGCCGCCGACGGGCAGATGACGCCGCTTTCGGCCCTGGTGACGGTGAAACCGACCGTGGGTCCCGAGGTGCTCGAGCGATTCAACGGCTTCCCGGCGGTCAAGCTTCTCGGTGCGGCGGCGCCGGGCAGGAGCTCGGGCGAGGCGATCGCAGCGATGGAGCGACTCGCCGACGCCGGGCTGCCGCAGGATTTCGGCTACGCCTGGAGCGGCTCGGCGTTTCAGGAGAAGAAGACCGGCGGCTCGTCGGGCGTCGTCTTCCTGTTCTCGATCCTGGTCGTCTTCCTGATCCTCGCCGGCCAGTACGAGAGTTGGAAGCTGCCGATCGCGGTGGTGCTCAGTGTGCCGATCGCCGTGCTCGGCGCTCTCGCCGCGGTTTGGCTGCGCGGAGCTCTGTTCGGCGCCGCGGCGAACGACATCTACTTCCAGATCGGTCTGGTCACTCTCATTGGCCTGGCGTCGAAGAACGCCATCCTGATGGTGGAGTTCGCCACCCAGCGCCGCGCCGCCGGAGCCTCGATCGAGGCTGCGGCACAGGAAGCGGCGCGCCTTCGCTTCCGGCCCATCGTCATGACCTCGCTCGCTTTCGTCCTCGGCGTGTTGCCGCTGGTGGTGTCGACCGGCGCCGGCGCGGCGAGCCGGCACTCGATCGGCACGGGCGTCTTCGGCGGCATGATCGCCGCCACCTTCATCGCGATCTTCTTCATTCCGGTCTTCTATGTCGTCATTACCCGGCTGGGTGCGAGCGGGCGCGCGGCGCGCGTCGAGACGCCCCAGGCCGAGGAGGAGGTGGCTTCGTGATGTGGCGTGTTCAGAAGCTCGCGGTCAACGTCTCGTTCATCCTGGCGCTGGCAGGAGCGGCGGGCTGTTCCCTCGCGCCGTCCCCCGTGCCGCCCGATCTGCCGGTGCCGGAAAGCTGGCGCGCACCGGCTGCGGAGGCCGGCTCGGCCACGGTTGCCGACAGCTGGTGGCAGGCGTTCGGAGATCCGCGCCTCGACGCGTTGGTCGCCCAGGGTCTGGCGGCGAACCACGACCTCGCGCTCGCGATCTCCCGCATCGAAGAGGCGCGCGCCCTGGCGCGGGTCGCCGGCGCCGAACGCCTGCCCGCGGTCAGCCTCGAAGCCGGAGCGGCGCGGACACGCCTTTCGGAGGCGAGCGGCGCCGTGGCACCGGGCGCCGACGCGGTCTTCGACTCCGGGCGCATCGCCGCCACGGCCTCCTTCGAGCTCGACCTGTTCGGCCGGGCGCGCAATCAGGCCGAAGCCGCGCGCCAGGATCTTCTCGCCGCCACCTCGACCCGCGATGCGGTCCGGCTGGCGGTGGTCTCCGATATCGTGACGGCCTACTTCGACCTCGCCGGTCTCGATCGCCAGGCGGCAATGACCCGCGAGTCGATCGACACCCGGCGGCGCACCGAGCAGCTGGTGCGCGATCGCTTCGAAGGCGGCCTGGTCTCGCGCCTCGACCTCGAGCGCGCGCGCGCCGAGCGTTCGGCAGCCGAAGCCACCTTGCCCGAGATCGAACGCCGGCGCCGCGCGACCGAGAACCGCCTGGCGATTCTGCTCGGCGGCATGCCAGGGGCTATCGAGCGTGGCAGGCCCCTCTCGGAGCTCGTCGTGCCGGCGATTCCCGCGGACCTGCCGTCGGATCTCCTTCTGCGGCGGCCCGACGTCGCGGTCGCCGAGGCCCGGCTCGCCGCCGCCTCGGCGCGCGTCGGCCAGGCCCGCGCGGCGCTCTTTCCGTCGATCGGTTTGACCGCGTCCTATGGTCGCGAGAGCGCCGAGCTGTCCAACCTTTTCCAGCCGGCGGCGCTCGTCTGGCAGGCGGCAGCGGGGCTGCTGCAGCCGATCTTCCACGGCGGACGCAACCGGGCGTTGGTGGCAGCTTCGGAGTCGCGGCAGCAGCAGGCGGTGATCGGCTATCTGGCGACGGCCGAAGGAGCCTTCCGCGACGTCGAGGACGCCCTCTTCGCGACCCGGACGCGGCGCGACCGGCGTGCCGCTCTCGCCGAGCAGAGCGCGGCTCTCTCTGCGGCGGCGGCCATCGCACGCGACCGTTACCAGGAAGGGGAGTCCGACTTTCTCGAAGTCCTCGATGTCGAACGTTCGCGTCTGGTCGCGGAGCTCGAGCTGGCGGCGGCGCAGCGCGACGAGTTGGCGGCGGCGGTCGATCTCTACCGGGCGCTGGGCGGCGGCTACGGCGCGGCCGCCGGCGTGCCGGCGCCCGAAGCTCCCTGAAGCCGGGCGCGCCGCCGGCGCTCCTGCTTGTCCTGCCGGCGGAAGTGGAAGGCGAACAGCCGCCGTGTCCACTTGGTGAGCTTCGTCTTGCGCCAGGCGTCGGCGGCGCGCTTCACCACCTCGGCCTGGGTCGGGTAGGCGTGGACGGTCTCGGCCAGTGCCGCCAGCCCGACGCCGTGCTGGATCGCCACCACCAGCTCGCCGATGGTCTCCCCGGCGTGCTCGCTCACCAGCGTCGCGCCCAGAATGCGATCGCTGCCCTTGCGGTAGTGCAGCCGCAGGAGCCCTTCGGCGGCGCCGTCGAGGCGCGCGCGGTCGTTGTCCGCGAGCGCCACCGTCAGGGTTTCGAAGCGCACTTTGCGGGCGCGCAGCTCCGCCTCTTGCGCGCCGACCTGCGCGATCTCGGGAGCGGTGAAGGTACACCGCGGGACGAGCAGGGCGCTCGCCTTCTGTTTGCCGCCGAAGAGCGCGTTGCGCAGCACGATGCGCGCCTGCGCGTCGGCCAGGTGGGTGAAGTGGCGGTTCGAAACCACGTCGCCGCAGGCGAAGATGCGCGGATTGGCGGTCTGCAAGCGGTCGTCCACTTCGACGCCGCGCGGCGAGAAGTGAACCCCGGCGCTCTCGAGTCCGAGTCCCTGGACGTTGGGCGCCCGCCCGGTCGCGACGAGGATTTCGTCCACCGGCAGTTGGTGCTGGTTTCCGTCGAGCTCGAAGTGCACGACCTTGCTGCGCTGTGGCCGCTGGACGCCGAGCAGGCTGGCGCGGGCGACGATGCGCACGCCGTCGGACTCGAGTGCCTGCTGCACGACCGCGGCGCACGCCTCCTCCTCGCGCGGCAGGATCCGGTCGCCGCGGACGAACAGCGTGACCTGGCTGCCGAAACGGGCGAAGGCCTGCGCCAGCTCGCAGCCCACCGGGCCGCCGCCGACGACCGCCAGCCGGCGCGGCAGATCGGTGAGCGAAAAGACCGAGTCGCTGGTCAGATGGCCGTGCTCGACGAGACCGGGCAGCTCGGGCATCGCCGGCCGGCCACCGGTGGCGATGAGTGCCCGCCGGAAACGCAAGGTCAGCCCGGCGACGGCGAGCGTGTCCGGGCCGGCGAAGCGGCCGTCGCCCAGGAAGAGGTCGATCCCGAGATCGCGCAGCCGCCAGGCCGAGTCGTTGGCCGAGATCTCGGCTCGCAGCCGGCGCATGCGCTCCATCGCCGCCGCGAAGTCGCTGCCCTCGAGGGTCGCCCGCAGGCCGAATTCGTGGCCCCGGCGGGCCTCGCGGAAGGCGCGCGCGGCGCGCAGGACCGCTTTCGACGGAACGCAGCCGGAGTTGAGGCAGTCGCCGCCCAGCAGGCGCCGCTCGACCAGCGCGACGCGCGCGCCGAGGCCGGCCGCGCCGACCGCCGCCACCAGTCCGGCGGTGCCGCCGCCGAGGACGACGAGATGGTAGGACTCTGCGGGTGAGGGATTCTCCCAGCCCGCCGGATGAACGTTGTCGACCAGACGCTGATTGTGCGCGTCGAGCGGCAGCACGAGCGGAGCTTCGACCATCGACATCCCCCCTCGGAGTCCGGCTCCTCCGGCGGGTGTTCGCCGATGGGGACGGAAGCTCCCGGTTCTGCATCGCGACATGGACGGCAGAAAGTCTGCGCCCAGCATATCCGGAGCGCGCGCCGGCGCCCAGGAACGTCCGGCAGGTACGCTAGTCTAGACGTCCGGAGGCCGTGGACCAACCGTTGAGTGAGAGTGGGGCGAAGAGCGACGAGACGCTCGCCGTCGAGGCGAAGCACGGCTCGGAGGACGCGTTCCGCGAGCTCGTGGAGCGCTTCCACCGCCCGGTCTACGCCCTCCTCGTCCGCATTGTGCGGCAGCCCGAGCTTGCCGAGGACCTGGCGCAAGAGAGTTTTCTCAAGGCCTGGCGAGCCCTGGCGCGCTTCGACCCGGCGCGCCGGTTCTCGAGCTGGATGTTCAAGATCGCGCACAACACCGCGCTCGACGAGCTGCGCCGGAGCGGCCTCGAGACGGTCTCGCTCGACGCCCCGTTCGCTGCCGGTGAAGATCCTCCGGAGATGCCGGCCGACCCTGGCGCGGAGGACCCTCTGGCGCGGACCCTGGCCCGCGAGTCGGGCCGGGTGCTCGATCGGGCAGTCGCGCGCCTGCGCCCGGCCTATCGCGGCATTCTGCTCCTGCGCTTCGCGCAAGAGATGTCGTACGACGAGATCGCCGAAACGCTCGGCCTGCCGCTTGGCACGGTGAAGATCCACATCTTCCGCGCCCGGGCCGAGTTGTTGCGCGAAATGCGTGCCCTGGGCCTCGATCCGGAAGAGCCCGGAGCGAAACCCACGCCCGGAGCAGCCGTAGGGCCGACTGGAGAGAAGAGATGAACCGCCCCCTGACCCACCCGCCCGGCGCCCGGTCGCCCATCTCTGACCGCTCGGCCGGCCTGCGCAGGCCCGATCCCGTCTCCGACGAGGTCGCGCTCGTCGACTGGTTCGCGCAACTGCCGGACCTCGAGCCGCGCCCCGGATTCGTTCTGCGCGTCATGGCGGTGCTGCCTCGCCGGAGCTGGCTCGATGCGCGCTGGAGCCGGACGCTGGTCGCTGCCGCGCTGCTCGCGGTGGCGATCTCCGCCGGATTCCTGATCCCCGCCATGGTGCCCCTCGCCCGTCTCGTCGGACCGGCGGAGCTGCTCAATCTCTGGATCGGCTCGGTGGCGAATCTCGCCGTACATCTGACCGATGGGCTTTCGACCTGGGGAGCCTTCGCCAGTGCCGGGCGAGTCCTCGGACGCGCCCTCGCCCTGCCGCCCTTCCTCGCGCTACTCGCTTTGAACGCTGCGCTCGCGCTGGCCGCCTTTCGCGGGCTGGTCGCGCTTTCTTCGAAAAGGAGTCCTGCTCATGCTCGCATCGCCGCGCTTTCGCACTGATTCCGCCGCCGGGCGCCGCCGTCGGCTCCCGCGCTTCGCTGCTGCCTGGCTGCTCGCGGGCCTGGTCGTCGCTTTTCTGCCCCAGGTGTCTCTTGCCGCTGGCGCGGGCACGGCCGACGAGCTGGGAGCCCGGATCCACGAGCGCTTCCGCGTCTGGGTAGAGGACGAGTCGATTCGCCTGCGGCCCGTCGAAGGCGACCCGGCCATTCGCTCGATCGAGCTCGAGGACGCAGAGGAGGAGGCCGCGGTCAACGGCAAGTCCTTCACCGCTGAAGAGCTGCGCGCTTTCCTGGGCAAGGACGGCGAGCTGATCGCGGAGCTCGCGGCGCTCGACGGCGCCGCGCGCCGCGCGGCGCTCGGCCTCGACGAGGACGGCGCCGCGGTAGAGGCGGAGGATGGGGACCGCACGCCGGCGGTGCCACCCATTCCGCCGGTGCCCGGACACGGTCGTGTCCGCGTCGAGTCGGAGGGCGACGATCGTGTGTCGTTCGGCAAGTCGATCGAGATCGGACCGGAGGAGACCACCGGTGACGCGGTCTGCATCGGCTGCTCGATCACCGTCCTGGGCGCCGTCGAAGGCGATGCGGTGGCGGTCGGCGGCACCGTCCACGTCGAGGGCGGCGGCCATGTGAGCGGCAACACCGTCGGTGTCGGCGGCAAGGTCCGGCTCGATTCCGGCGCCACCGTCGAAGGCGACGCCGTGGCGGTCGGCGGCACGGTACAGATCGAGGATGGGGCTACGGTCGAAGGACAGCGCTCCTCGGTCGGCTGGGGGGGTGGCTACAAGGACCACAAGAGCAACGGCCTCGACATCGGTTGGCCGTTCGGGTTCGACAGCGACTTCGGCGAGCTCTTCTGGGGCCTCCTGCGCGCGCTCTTCCTGCTCATGCTCTGCTGCATCGCGGCGCTGGTGGCGCGCGGTCCGGTCGAGCACACCTCCCGCCGTCTGGTGGAGGAGCCGTGGAAGGCGGTCTTCGCCGGTCTGCTGACGCAGCTCCTGTTCTTCCCCGTCCTGCTCTTCGTCACCGTGATCCTGGCGGTGTCGATCATCGGGATTCCGCTGCTGATCCTGGTTCCGGTGGCCGTCTTCGCGCTGCTCGTCGCCACCCTGCTGGGCTTTGCTGCTGTCGCGCAGTCGCTCGGACGGTGGGCGGGCGAGCGCTTCGGCTGGCATCTTGCGGAGCCTTTCGCGCCGGTCATCGTCGGCGTCGCGATGATCCAGGGGGTGACGATTCTGGCGCGGATCATCGGGTTACCGGGCGGCTTTCTCGGTCTCATCGCCTTCACGCTGCTCGCCCTCGGCTTCTTCCTGAAGTACGTCGCCTGGACGATGGGTCTGGGGGCCATGACGCTCTCGCTGCTCGCCCGCGACTGGCGCCGCCCGGCCAGTGGTCCGGACCGGCCCGGTCGAGCGGTCTCCGGCGAGGCGCCGCGAGTCCAGAGCGGCGGGCTCTACCCCCCGCCGCCTCCGGTGCCGGCCGAGGCGCCGCCCGCCGAAGAGGCCAGTCCGGAAGAGGGCGAGAGCACCGCTGCGATTCCGGCCGCTGGCGAGCCAGAGCCGCCGCAGGGCGAGGGCGAAGAGAAGACGCCGCCGGCTCGCCCTTCGAACGACGGAGCGGTCTGACACTTCCCGGGGTGCTCGCGCCAGCCGGTGCTTGACCGGCAGGGTGGGTCGCGGTAGAAAGCAGTCTCTTGTACGCGAGCGCCACGACTTCCTCCTCCACGGGCCAGGCGGGCTCAGCGGACTCCGTTCCTTTCGGACGGGGTCTGCTGCAGATGCTGGCCACCGCCATGGCCTTCGGGCTGCTGTCGAAGATCGCCGAGTTCTTCAGCGAGTCCTATGGCGCCTCGTTCGTCTTTCCTCCTGCGGGCCTGTCGCTCGCGGCGAGCGTCGCCTTCGGCGGCTGGGGCGTGCTCGGCGTCCTGGCCGGCGCGGTCGCAACGCCCTGGGGTGCGGCGGCGATCTCGCCGTTCGCGGTGCTGCTGTTCAGCCTGGTGCACGCCTCCGCGGCGGTCCTTCCGGCCGCGACCCTGCGCCGGCCGGAGGGACCCACCGGCCGGAGACTGCTGCGCGTGGCGCTGTTCGGCGTCGTGCTGTCGAGCCTGGCGAGCGGCATCCTGGGCTCGCTCTCGCTCGCCTGGCTGGGCCGGCTCGAATGGTCGGTCGGTGCCCTGATCAACAACCTGCTCGCCTGGTGGGTGGCCGACAGCATGGCCTGCCTGGTCCTCGGGCTGCCGCTGCTCGTCGCCCTGTATCCCGACAGCCTGCTCGACGACTACGGCCGGCGTCTCTTCATGGCGTGGCGCGACAACACCCGCCAGATCGCCCTGGCCGGCCTGGTGCTGGTGACCGCGGTGGTGGTGCTCTGGGCCTCCTACCGGCTCGACTGGGGCTTTCCGGCGTGGATGGCGGTCGGTCTGCTCGCACCGGTGGCGATCGCGGGCACGCATGGTGGCCTGGGCGGAGCCATCTGGATGAACCTCCCGGTCTGCCTGACGTACTTCGGGCTGACGGTGATGCCGGCGCTCTCGACCTACAACGGACCGTCGCGCGAGATCCTCGCTCCCGGCTACCTGGTCGCGGGTTTCTTCTGCCTCTTCGGTGCCGTCGGCGGCGCCCTCTCCGAGCGCAACCGGCAGCTGCTCGAGCACGTTCGATCGCAGCAGTCGCAGCTCGAGCGCGACTTCCAGCGCACCGTCGTTTCGCTCGCTGCGGCGATCGAGGCCAAGGATCCGACAACGGTGGGACACGTGCAGCGGGTGGCGCGGCTGTCGGAGCGCCTGGGACAGGAGCTCGGGTTGGGTGGACGGGACCTGCAGATCCTCGCCTACGGCGCGCTCCTGCACGACGTCGGCAAGATCGGCGTGCCCGAAGCGATTCTCAACAAGCAGGGACCGCTCGACGCCGACGAGACGGCCGTCATGCACCAGCACGTCGAGATCGGCCTCAAGATCCTGGGGAACATCGAGGTGATGCGCGAGGTCCTGCCGCTGGTCAAGTACCACCAGGAGCGTTGGGACGGCAAGCGGGAGGGCGTCGCCTATCCGGGGTACTTCGGCCTGCGCGGTGAGAACATCCCGCTCGGAGCCCGCATCCTGTCGGTGATCGATGCCCTCGACGCGATCACCAACGACCGGCCCTATCGCCAGGCGCGCGAGATGCCGGAGGCGCTGGCGGAGCTCGATCGCGAAGCGGGCGCGCAGTTCGATCCGCGCGTCGTCGCCGTGCTGCGCGAGCTGCTCGAGCGCGAGCCCGAGCTGTTGTCGCGGCCGCATCCGGCGTCGGTCTTCGATTCGGGTGCGCTGCGGATTCCGTCCGCCGCCGAGCTCGAAGAGCGTGGCCGGACCGAAGCCGCCCGCGCGCTCTAACCAAAGATGAGCGAGGATTCGAAGAGCGAGCGGGCGCGCCGCGCCGCCTGGTTGCGCGGCGAGATCCAGCGTCACGAACGGCTCTACTACGCGCTCGGCCGGCCCGAGATCAGCGATCGCGAGTTCGATCGCCTGATGGCGGAGCTCGTCGCTCTCGAAGCGGCTTCGCCGGAGCTCGCGACCTCCGACAGTCCGACGCGGCGGGTCGGCGGCGAGCCCCTTTCCGGCTTCTCGCCGGTGCGCCACGACCCGCCGATGATGTCGCTCGACAATACCTACAGCCTCGACGAGCTGCGCGAGTGGGGCGCCCGCCTCGAGCGCCTGGCTCCCGAAGAGGGGGCGCGCGGCTTCGACTTCGTCGCCGAGCTCAAGGTGGACGGCGTCTCGGCCTCGCTGCTCTACGAAGGCGGCCTCTTCGTGCAGGGGGCGACGCGCGGCAACGGCGCGGTGGGCGACGACATCAGCGAGAACCTGCGCACGGTGCGCTCGCTGCCGCTGCGCCTGCCGGAAGCCGCGCCGGAGCATCTGCTGGTGCGTGGCGAGATCTTCATGCCGCTCGCCGAGTTCGCGCGCATCAACCGCGAGCGCGAGGCTGCCGGCGAGGAGTTGTACGCCAATCCGCGCAACGTCACCGCGGGCTCGATTCGGCAGCTCGACAGCCGGCAGGTCGCCGGACGAAGGCTCTCGGCGGTGATCTACCAGATCGCCGAAGGGCCGCCGTGCGCGACCCACTCGGAGAGCCTCGAACGCCTCGCGGCGTGGGGCTTTCCGGTGCACGACTCCTGGCGGCGCTGCCGCGGCCTGGCCGAGGTCGAGGCGTTCATCGACCATTGGCGCGAGCGCCGCCACGACCTCGCCTTCGAAACCGACGGCGTGGTGGTCAAGCTCGACGATCTCGCCTTGCGCGAGCGCCTGGGAGCGACGGCGAAGGCGCCGCGCTGGGCAGTGGCCTACAAGTACGAGCCCGAGCAGGCGGAAACGGTGGTGCGCAGCATCGTCGTCCAGGTCGGACGGACCGGCGTGCTGACGCCGGTAGCCGAGTTCGATCCCGTGCTCGTCGCCGGCTCGACCGTCCGGCGCGCCACGCTGCACAACTACGAGGACCTGTCGCGCAAGGACGTGCGCGTCGGTGACACCGTGGTGATCGAAAAGGCCGGAGAGGTGATTCCGCGCGTCGTCGAGGTGCGCCTCGACCGCCGGCGCGACGACTCGGTGCCGTTCGAGATGCCCTCGCAATGCCCCGAGTGCGGCGACGCGGTCGTCCGGTTCGAGGGTGAGGTCGCGACCCGTTGCGTCAACCCCGAGTGCCCGGCCGTGCGCCAGGAGACGATCCGGCACTACGTGTCGCGCAACGCCATGGACATCGAAGGGCTGGGCGACGAGCGCATCGCCCAACTCGTGGCTGCCGGCATGCTGACCGACATTCCAGGCCTCTACCATCTGGAGCGCGAAGCACTCGCGGCGCTCCCGGGGTGGGGCGAGAAGTCGGCCGACAACC
>JBPOHI010000172.1:0-10004 GCA_052035735.1 Acidobacteriota bacterium | reverse complement strand
TCGATGCGCCGCTTGAGGCGCGCGATGCGCTCCTCGGTGCCGGCGATCTCCGCGGTCAGCAGGCGCTCGCGACCGCGCACGGCGGCGAGATCGCGATAGCTCTTCAGGCCGAAGGTGGCGAGGAGCAGCACCAGGAAGACCACCACCGCAACCAGGACCGAGCGCAGCGTGTGCGGGCGCGGCTCGTCCGTTGGAGCGAGCGGCGGGGCGTCGCTCAAGCGCGGAATCGCGGGAACGCGGCGGCGCCAGGGTAAGTCGCCACCTCGTCCAGCTCCTCCTCGATGCGCAGAAGACGGTTGTACTTGGCCACCCGGTCGCTGCGGCAGGGGGCGCCGGTCTTGATCTGCCCGGCGCGGGTGGCGACCGCGAGATCGGCGATGGTGGTGTCTTCGGTCTCACCCGAGCGGTGGCTGATGATGTTGGCGTAGCCGCGGGACTTCGCAAGATCGACCGCGGTCAACGTCTCCGACAGCGTACCGATCTGGTTGACCTTGACCAGCAGCGCATTCGCCAGGCCTTCCTGGATGCCGCGGGCGAGAATCTCCGGGTTGGTGACGAACAGGTCGTCGCCGACCAGCTGCACCTTGGCGCCGAGCGCGCGGGTGAGCTCCTTCCAGCCCTCCCAGTCCCCTTCCGCGAGGCCGTCCTCGATCGACACCAGGGGATAGGCCGCGACCCAGTCACGGTAGAGCGCGATCAGGTCCTGGGCAGTGAGGCCGCGCTTGCCTTCGCCGGCGAGCGCGTAGCGACCCGGCGCGCCCTCCTCGGCGAACTCGGAGGCGGCGACGTCGAGCGCCAGCGCGATGTCCTCTCCCGGCCGGTAGCCGGCCTTCTCGATGGCGATCATCAGCAGATCGAGCGCTTCGCGATTGCTGGCGAGATTCGGCGCGAAACCGCCCTCGTCGCCGACCGCGGTGACCAGGCCCTTCTCCTTCAGCACCTTCTTCAGCGTGTGATAGACCTCGACGCCGGCCCGCAGCCCCTCACTGAAGCGCGTGAAACCGACCGGCACGATCATGAACTCCTGGATGTCGACCGAGTTGTCGGCGTGGGCGCCGCCGTTCAAGACGTTGAGCATCGGCACCGGCAGTACCGTCGCCCCGGGACCCCCGAGGTAGCTGTAGAGCGGCAGGCCGGCCTCGGCCGCCGCCGCCTTGGCGACGGCCAGCGAAACGCCCAGAATCGCATTGGCGCCGAGGCGCCCCTTGTTGGGCGTGCCGTCGAGGTCGATCAGCGTGCGGTCGACGAGCGCCTGGTCGCGGGCGTCCATCTCTTCGAGCTCGGGAGCGATCTCGTCGAAGATGAAGTCGACCGCGGTCACCACACCCTTCCCTTGGTAGCGGGTGCCGCCGTCGCGCAGCTCGAGAGCCTCGCGACTACCGGTCGAGGCGCCGGAGGGAACCTGCGCCGTGCCGACCGCGCCCCCTTCGAGCGCACAGTCGACCTCGACCGTGGGATTGCCCCGCGAGTCGAGGACTTCGCGGGCGACGATCTCTTGAATCAGGAACATGGGTGACTCCCCAGGGGTAGCGTCTAGTGTGAAACCGGCGATCACGCTGCCGTTTGCCGATCGCCTTCAAGGGTAACCCGAAGAGCGCGATCGGGCAAGCGATTGCGCTCTCCGGCAAGGCGCCCTGTCGGGCGTGGAGCTCCGCTCAGTGACCACCGTGGGGCTGCCAGCCAAGGGTCGCGAGCAGCAGGAAGAAGCCGAGCACGTAGGCGAGCGTGACATGCCAGCCGTGCTTCAACCAAGAGCCTACCGATCGCCCCTCCGGGTACATCGTCGTGATCGCGACGCCCGCCGACGAGCCGAACCAGATCATCGAGCCGCCGTAGCCGACCGCGTAGGCGAGCATGCCCCAGTCGTAGCCGCCCTGCTTCAACGCCAGCGTGGTGAGCGGAATGTTGTCGAACACCGCCGACAGGAAGCCGAGGCCGAAGGCGGTCTGCCAGGCTGCAGCCGGCAGCCTCTCGACCGGCATCATGGTCGCGGCGAGCACCAGCGACAGGAGAAAGAGCGCCCCCTTGAAGGCTCCGGGCAGGAGCGACCACTCCGGCTGGCGAACCAGAGCGGCCACCAGGATCGCCAGACAGACCGCCGCGCCGATGAACGGGAAGCTGTCGGAGAGCTCGGCGTACTGCGTATTCACGATGACGTTCGCGGCCACCGCTGCGGCGAGGATGAAGGCGACGATCCCGACCCGCGTCCAGTCCACTCGGGCTCCCGGGGCGGCGTCCTTGAGAATCGGTGAGTGCTTGTGCTGCTGCATCGAGGCCGGGATGCCGCAGACGACGAGCGCCAGCGCGGCCGCGACGTAAGCGTGAAGCACCGCGGAGGGCGGCACGCCGTGAATCCACATCATTGTCGTCGTGGTGTCGCCGACGACACTTCCCGAACCGCCGGCGTTCGAAGCGGCGACGAGCGCCGCGACGTAGCCGATGTGCACCTTTTTCTGGAAAAGGGTGTGCGCCATCGCGCCGCCGATCAGCGCGGCCGCGATGTTGTCGAGGAAGGAGGAGAGGACGAAGACGAGCGCCAGCAGCACGAAGGCGCCCTGCCAGCCGTCCGGGAGATAGCGCGGCAGGACCTTGGGAATCTCGCTGTCCTCGAAGTGTCTGGCCAGCAGGGCGAAGCCGAGCAGCAGCCCGAGGAGATTGGCGATCACCACCCACTCGTGGCCGAGGTGGCCGAGGAAGCCGGCAAGCCCCGAGCCGCCCGCGAAGCCGGTGAAGACGATCTTGTAGAGCGTGATCGCCGCGAGTCCGGTGACCGCGACCTGCAGCGTCTTGTGGTGAAAGAGCGCGACACCGAGCAGGGTCAGCGCAAAGAGAAAGAACTCGAGCGGAATGCCGGCGACCTCGATCGGCTGCGCCACGCCGGCGGTGGACAGCGCGCTCGCCAGACGCGGCAGGGCGAACGCCAGCCCGAAAATCCAAAGCAAAGATCTACCCCAGCGCATCCCCGATGACATCGCGACCCCCGTTTGCGCTCCGCCCGCACCGTCTGGCGCGCTCGGCACGTGCTGCGCAGTCGCCGGCATCTTATGAGAGCGCGCCTCGCGCTGCCGCTACCCCTTGGGGTCGGCGCTCGAGTGAGCCCTTCGCTCAGGCGATGACGTTGCCCTCGCTGTCGAGGCGATAGGCCGGCGTCGCGCCATCCTGGGTGACGAGAAACCTGGCGAGCCGGCCGGCGCGGCGCAGCGTCGTTTCGGGGGGTTCGTCACCGCGCAGGCGGCCGAACAACAGCGCGGCGAGGAAGGCGTCGCCGGCACCGACACTGTCGCGAACCGGAACCGGACGCGCCGGCCGCCAGGTCCAGCGCCCATCGAGGAGCAGACCCGCGCCGCGACCTCCGGCGGTCAGGCAGACCTGGCGCACCCCGGCGCGGTCGGCCAGGCGTCGGACCGCGTCGCCGGGCCCGGCTGTCGTCGCCGAGTCGCCCAGAAGATGCTCGAGCTCGTGATCGTTGAGCTTGATCAGGTCGGCGTGACGTGCCAGCTCCCATACCAGCCCGCGATCATCGAACGGTGGACGAAGGTTGACGTCGAACACCTTGACCGCCGCCGGACACATCGCGAGCAGCCCCGCGAGCCGCACGCGGTTCGACGGAGACCGCTGCGCCAGCGAGCCGAAAACGACCGCGGCGCAGCCCGGCGCCGCCTCGAGGACGGCGGGCGAGAGCTCGATCCGGTCCCAGGCGGCATCCTTCGAGATTTCGAAGTCCGGGCTGCCGTCGACCAGGGCGACCCGGGCGAGGCCCGTGCTGCGCTCGGGAACCTCCGCCACGCCACGCGCGTCGAGCCCCAGGAAGCGAGGCGGCGCAGCAGCTCCTCGCCGAGCCGGTCGCGGCCGACCGCCGAGACGAGCAGCGGGTAGAGCCCGAGCTTCGCCAGGTGGTAGGCGACGTTGAGCGGCGCTCCGCCGGGAAAGAGGCCGCGCGGGAGCGAATCCCACAGAACTTCGCCGAAGCAGAGGACCCGCGGGAGCTCCTCCTCACTCATCGGCGAAGCTCTCGCTGCTCAGCTGCAGGTCGTGGCAGGCGTGAACGTAGGAGGCGGCGGACCAGGCCTGATAGGCCTTTCCCATCGGCCGGCCGGTGCGGCTGTGCAACCACTCGTTGAACTCCCACTCGTGATTGCGGCCGCGATGATTCGCCTGCGCGAGCTTGAAGAGCTCCCGGCTGGCGACGTCACGCAGGCCCAGGCGGTGAATGAACCGCACCCACATACCGCCGATAAACGGCCAGATGCCGCCGTTGTGGTAGTGGCCCGGGAGGTTGAGAAGATTGACCGTGTAGTACGCGCGCCAGTCCGGATCGCCGGCCTGGACCGGCGGGTAGAGGTTCGCGACCGGCAGCGGTTCGTTGACGCCGACGCCCCACATGAAACGGAAGGCGGTCCGAGCGCGGTCGGCATCGAGGACGTTTCCCAGGAATGCCTGAATGTTCCCCAGCACATCGCACCGCCAGTTGAAGGCGAACGGCGTGATCTCCGCCAGGAGGTAGCTCGAGTCGCCTACCGCGAACTGCCGGTCGGCGAAGCTCACCGCGGCGCCCGGTTCACGCGGCTGGGTCGTCGGCCAGAACGCCGCGAGGATCTTGCTGCGGACCGCCTGCGCCCGCCGCAGCCAGACTCCGGCGTCATGGAAGCGCCCCTGATACTCGAGCAGCCGTCCATAGGCGACGACGGCGCGATACCAGAGGACCTCGTCGTAGAGCACGTGATAGCTGCGGCCGAACAGATCCGTCCAGTCGCCGGCCTCGGGAATCTCGAGCAGACCGTCGTTGTTGCTGTCGAGTCCCAGCAACCAGTGCATGAGGCGTTCGAGCGGCACCGCGAACTCGGCCAGGAGCTTCCGGTCCTCGTACTTGCGCATGTAGCGGAAGAAGGCGAGCACCGTCCAGAAGCCGCCGTCGATGGCGCAGATTCCGCCGACTCCGCTGTAGTCGGGAGTTCCCGAATCGAGCCGCACGTTCGCCGGCACCTGACCGCTGTCCGCGAGATTCGCGAGAAGGGTGCGCAGCGTGGCGACCTGCGCCGCGCGCACGTCGGCATCGTTCAGTTCGAGCGTATCGATGACCGTCATCGCCCCATCGCGGGCCCAGACCGCCCGGTAGTTGGTGTCGGTTCCGGTGACCTCGTTGTCGGCGAGCGAACAGGCGGCGAAGCCGTCTGGGGTGATGCACTTCCGCAGGGCGACGAGCGCGTGACGGTAACCCTCGGCGATGAACTCCCGCTCCCTCTTGTCGAGCGCGCTGAGCGCCGCCGCACTGAAGAGGCGCAACATGGTCGGGTCCTGGAGCTCCGAGACTCCGGCGGCGCCGGCCAGGGCAGGGACCGCCGAGATCACCCCGAAGTGGGCCAGGCCCTCCACCACGCCGTCGGCGAAGGGGCGTGCCGCACCGAAGGTCGGCAGATGGAGGACCGCCTCGTGCAGCTCGGGCTGGGCGTTCTCGACGACGACTCCGCGCACGCCCGACAGGAGGAACATGCTGCTGTCGTTCGCCGTATCGCCCGCGACCAGGACCTGCGTCGGAGGCACTGCGAGCATCGAGCACAACCAGGCGAGAGCACGACCCTTGTCGGCATCGGCGGGCAGGACGTCGAGGAACCTGGAGCCCGAGTAGACGACCGCAGCCTCGAGACCGGCGCCGGCGATCTTCACCCGGAGGTCCTCGAGGATTTCAGGTGTCGCCTGAGCCAGATACCAGCTCGACTTGTAGGGATGCAGGAACTCGGCCGGTTGGCGCGTGACTCCCGGGAAGGCGGCCAGCACCTCCTCGATTCTCGCCAGGTCCCAGCCCTTCTGGAAACGTTCGGCGAAGGCCTCGACGGGCGCGCCGCGAACGCAGTCGAACAGCTGCGTCCCCACGCCGCCGACGATGTAGTCGGGCGTCGGCAGCGCCCCGGAGCCCACGAGCTCGAGAATGTCGCTCACCAGTCGGCCGGAGTTGTAACAGAGCAGCGGCCGGCGGTCCGGGTCGATCTCCTCCCACACCCGCTTGAAGCGATGGGTCGCCGCCGGGTTCCCCAGGAGCGTGCCGTCGAGATCGCTGGCGAAGAGTCTAATCGGCATCATTCCAGGGCTCGTCCCATTCGGTATCGGTCAGTGCGAAGCTCTCGGTGGACCGCCGCTCGACGAGCGCCACCAGCTGCTGCGCGATGCCCGTCCAGGTGAACAGGCTGCGCGCCTTGTGCGCGCCCATCCTCGCCAGCCGGTCGCGCAGACGGGGGTGACTCAGCACCTTGTGGATCATCATGCCGAGATCTTCGCGGTCGAGAGGGTCGGCATAGAGCGCATGGCGCCCGAAGGTCAGCGCCCGGTAGAGGCCGCCGTGGACGGTCACGACCGTCGGTGTACCACAGGCCATCGCTTCGATCGCGGTCATGCCGAAAGGTTCATAGCGGCTGGAAAGAACGAAGACGTCCGCGGCGCGAAAGTAGTCGGCCAACTCGTCGTCGGGAATGAAGGCGCCGAACCGCACGCGCTCTCCCAGGCCCAGTTCGCCGACGAGTCCCTGGAGGTCGGCCAGGGTCTCCTCCTCGACGCGATTCAACCGTTCGCCGCCCACCGCAAGGTACAGCAGAACGCGCGGATTGCGCTCCGCGACCAGTTGAAAGGCCCGGATGAGCAGGTCGTACCCCTTGTTTCGGGCCAGGCGCCCGATCGCCATCACGACCGGCCCGTCGAATCCGAGCTTCTGCCGCAGCGCGCGCTCCGTGGATGCACCGACCGGGAAGAACCGGTTGTCGTCGTAGCCGGGTGGAATCATGCGGCACTTCTCGGGCGGAGTGTCGTACTCGTCCGTGAGAACCTCGAGCTGTTGCGGCGTCGTCGCGATCACGAGGTTCGCCGAGCCGTAGAGGAGTCGTTCGCTGCGGATCCTCCGGGAGAAGTTGTACTGCCTTTCGAACTTCTCCTCGCTTCCCGGGTAGTCGTTTTCCATCTGGCGCTTCTTCCACGCTCCCAGCGAGTGAGGGGTATGCAGATGGGGCACGCCCAGAACTTCGCTCAGGTGCTGCCCGGCGAGACCCGCATCCCAGTAGTGGCTGTCGAGAAACTGATAGCGCAGACCGCGTGCTCCGATCAGGCGCAGAGCGTTCTCGCTCCACTCGGGCAGCTTCTCGAAGAGGTACTCCTTCGGGATGAAGGCGGCGCCGCCACAGGGCACCCGGATCACGCGCACCTGCTCCGCCACCCGGTCGACCTCGGGTTGATCTTCGAAGCGTCTCGTCCAGATGTCGACTTCGTAGCCCAGCTGGGCGAGCTTCTTCGACAGCTCGAGCACGTAAACGACCTGGCCGCCAGTGTCCGCTGCCCCGAGCGGCGGCTGCGCTGCGACGTAACCGTGGGTCGAGACCATCGCGATGCGGGGGAGGGTCGAGGAGCAGTTCATCGGGTCATCTGTCATCGGTCGAGGGTCGCCCTTCTTTCTGGGTCTGCGGAACTGGACCGGCTTCATTGCGGGTCCTGTTTCAGGTGAATCGTCCGGGTCGGGAAGGCGAACTCGATGCCCTCGCTGTCGAAGAGGCGTTTGAGCTCGAGGTTCAGCTGCCGGAGGCCGGCGAGGTACTCCCTGACGTCGGCGGAACCCCACCAGTGAACCACCAGGATGTTCAGCGATGAGCTCTCGAACTTGTTGAAGCTGACGATGAGGTCGACGGTCCTGGGATGCGGCCGATAGACCTCGTCGATGATCTCCATCGCTCGCTCGACTCTCGCGGCCGGCGTGTCGTAGGTGACCCCGATGTTCATTTCGGTCTTGATGCTCGGGCGATGGCTGACGTTCGTCAGGCTTGCGTTCGCCATCGTCCGGTTGGGGACCGTCACGAGATAGCCATCGAGGTTCCGGATGCGGGTGCTGCGCAGGCCGATGGTCTCCACCGTCCCGTCGATGGCGTCGAGCTGGATCCGGTCACCGACGCGAAACGGTTTGTCGGCAAAGAGCGCGACCGCGCCGAAGAGGTTCGCCAAGGTGTCCTGGGCGGCGAGGCCCAGGGCCAGCCCTCCGATCGAGAGCGAGGCGAGCAGGCCGGTGACGTCCATGCCGACGTTCTGCAACGTGACGATCGCGGCGACGGTCACGACGAAGATCTTCAGGCCCTTGCGCACGACCGGGAGGAGCTGTACTCCGACGGTCTCGCCGCTCGCGGCGCCGGCGCGCAAGTGCCACACCTCCACTCCGACGTCGACGAGCCGGAGCGCGACGAAGGCGAGGGTCGCGCCGATGGCTCCCTTGAGCAGCGCCGACACGTAGCCGTCCGACTGCTCGGCACGCGCTAGGAGCGCAGTGAATCCGAGCAGGGCGACGCAGAAGGCCAGGAAAAGCTGCCTGCGGGAACCTCGCCGGGGTCCTCGACTCATCTTGGATCCACCTCCGCGCCCGAGATCGAAAGCGCAGGCTCGAAAGCGGCGGCGAGTCGGGGCGAACCGACACCGAGCATTGCGCTCAGATGGCGGCCCGACCATCTATCTGTCCTCCGGAGAGCTCGCTCCCCGGACCCCTTCGGCGACCAGTATACAGATCGCCTCCTTGGAGGCGCCGGCGGCCGCGCACGATTCGGGAGGCGCTGCCCGCGCCCAAGCTGTCGACGCGCTCACCACCAGCAAGCCGCCGGAGCCACCAGATGGAGTTTTCGGCCTCACCACGCCCGCAACTCGATCACCGGCTGCCCGCTTGCCGCAGCTGTTCAATCAGGACAGAGTCTCTTGCGGATGCCCGATCTACACGCCCTTGCCGTGCTGTCGCTGACCGGCACCGTGTTCTATCTCTACACTCGCAGCTGGGTGCGCATGGAGCTCGTGTCGCTCCTCCTGCTCCTCGCCCTGATGGGGCTGTTTCACCTCTTCCCCTACGCCGGCGGCGGCTCCACGATGACCGAGGCCGAGGTGCTCCACTCCTTCGGTCATCCGGCGCTGGTAGCCATCTGCGCGCTCATGATCCTCGGCCGCGGACTGACCATGACCGGCGCGATGGAACCGATCGTCCGCTGGCTCGCGCGCCTGTGGCGGTGGAACCGCAGCCTGGGCCTGCTCGTCACGCTGTCGATTGCCGGGATAGCCAGTGGCGTCATCAACGACACGCCGGTCCTCGTCCTCGTACTTCCGATGCTCCTCGGCCTGTCCGATCGCGTCGGCTTCCCGGCATCCAAGGCCCTCATGCCGGTGAACTTCGCGATTCTCGCCGGCGGCATGCTGACCAGCATCGGCACGTCCACGAACCTCCTCATCCTGTCGATTGCCGCCGACCTCGGCATGAAACCTATGGGCATCTTCGATTTCTCCGCGACCGCGGCCATCGCGTTCGCGGTTGCCCTGCCGTATCTCTGGCTCGTCGCGCCGCGCCTGCTCCCCGACCGCTCCGTTCGCAGTGCCGGAGCGCCGCGGGTCTTCGACGCCAGCGTGGGCGTCGAGAGGGAGAATGCCCGGCTCGTCGGTCGGTCAGCCGCCGAGCTGTCGCGGGCACTCGGACGGGAGCTGCCGTCGACCGGAGTCGTGCGCGACGGCTGCAGACTCGCGCTGGATCCGGAGACACGTCTCGTTGCCGGCGATGTCCTGCTGCTGCGCGACACGCCGCGAGGCCTTCACGACTTGGCGTCCGCGTTTCAGGCCGCTCTCTTCGATCGAGCCGGCGCTGGCCGCTTCGTCGAGGAGGAGAAGGCGAGCGAGGATTCCCTGCTCGTCGAGGTCGTCATCGGACAGGACTCGGCGCTCGCCGCGCGGACCCTGCGACAAGCGCGTTTCGCCGAACGCCACCACGTCGTCGTGGTGGGAATGCGTCAGGGCACCGAGGGCCTTCTCCAGGATGGGCGCGGCTTGGGCGACACTCCGCTCGCCACCGGTGACGTCCTTCTCATTCACGGAACGGCGGACCGGATTGCCGAGCTGCGCAGCGCCCCTGGACTCCTCCTGCTGGACAACAGCACGACGCTGCCGCGATCTCCCAAGGCGGGGTGGGCCCTGACGATCATGGGCGGCGTGATTCTCGCGGCGGCTTCGGGCTG
>JBPOHI010000212.1:0-6920 GCA_052035735.1 Acidobacteriota bacterium | reverse complement strand
GCGATCACCGGGCAGGCGCCGTTGCCGCCGACCGAGGCGTTGGCGAGCACGGTGTCGTGGTCGAAGCTCACGCCGCCGTTGGTCGAGCGCGCGGCGTGGATCTTGGCGGGGCTCACGCCGAAGTCGGCGTAGGCCACGAGGACGAGGTCGCCCTGCGCCGCGACGTACGACTTGTCGTCGAAGTTGGCGTCGGCCGTCACCGCGACTGGCCCGAGCCAGGTCTGGCCGTCGTCGGTCGAGCGCTGAACGAAGACGTCGAGGTCGGCGCCGGCGACGCCGCCGCGGGCGATGTAACTGAAGTACCAGCGCCCGCCGCCGCCGGCGGCGATCGCCGGATCGCTCAGGACGTCGAAGCCGCCGAGGAGCGCCGAGCTCCAGGTGTCGCCGCCGTCCGCCGAGCGGCCGACGCCCATCGCGACGCCGGTGCCGTCGAAGGCGTTCCACCCGGCGATGACCGTCGTGCCCTCGACGGCGATCGCCGTCTCGTTCTGGGTGTGCACATCGTCGGCGCCGAGCCGGATCTCGGTCGGCGGACCGACTGTCGAGTCGGCCGGGTCGAGGCGTGGCGAAGGCAGGAGAGCGGCCGAGGGGCGTCGCTCCGCGCGGTCCTCGCCGCGATCGAGAGGCAGTTTCCAGCCGAGCTCGTCGACGCTGCCTTCGACGACGACCCGACCGGCGGGGCTGAGGAAGAGTCGCGGCGCGCCGTCGGGCAGGACCGCCCGGCCGACGTCGAGCACCGCGGAGGTGCCTCCGGAGGATTCGCCTGCGGAGCCGCAGCCGGCCAGCAACGGCAGCAGGCCAGCCGCGAAGACGGCGCGGGCGGTGACCTTCACCGCTGATTTCCGTGAGCCATGGCTGGAGATTCTGGCGCATCCCGGGCGTCCGCGGGGAGGTCGCGAGAAGCTGCGTCGGTCCGCTTGCGAGCCGGCGATCGATGAAAGATGATTCGCACTCGTTCGATTTGCAGAAGGGAGCCCCATGCCGATTCTCCGGCTTGCTAGCGCACTTCTTGTCGCAGGAGTCCTCGGATTCACCGCCTCCGCCCCGGCGACGGTCTTCGTCACCACGCGGCTCGACGACGCTCCCGTCGACGGCTGTGCCACCAACGGCTGCACGCTGCGCGAAGCGGTCATCGCGGCGAACGGCGGCGGCGGCCCGCATCGCGTCGAGCTCGGCGTCCGCGGGCGCTACGAGCTCACGATCCCGGGTGCGAACGAGAACGCCGCGGCGACCGGCGATCTCGATCTGCTGGTGTCAATGGAAGTTGGGCCGCCCCCGGGGTCGGCACCCGACGCAGCCGCCTACGTCGTCGATGCCAACGGGCTCGACCGGGTCTTCCATGCGCGACCTCCGAGCGGCAGCTCGATCCTCCTGCGTGGCATGACGATCACCGGAGGCAGTGCGGCTCTCGTCGCCCTCGACAAGGGCGGCGGCCTCTTCACCGAGGCGGGATCGGGCATCGAGGTGACCGTGCGGGTCGAAGACTGCGCCATCGTCGGCAACCAGGCGAGCTACGGCGGCGGGATTGGATCGTCCGACACTGCCCTCACCGTCGAGCGCACGACGATCTCCGGCAATCAGGCGGTGACGGTGGGACTGTCCGGCGTCGCCGGCGGCGCGTTCGTCGGGCTCGGCAGCGCGCGATTCGTCCGCTCGACGATCGCGGGCAACGACGCGACGGGACTCGGCGGGGCACTCTCCTGGAGCGCGAACGCTCTGGTGAATCTCGAACAGACGACGGTCGCCGGCAACAGCGCGTCGGACGGCTCGGTTCTCGTTGCCCCGAGCATCGAAGACTTGCACATTCGCGACAGCATCCTGTCCGGAAGCTGCTCCGGCTTTCCCGGCGGCACGCTGGCCCAGTCCGGCGGCGGCAACATCGAAAGTCCCGGGAACAGCTGCGGGCTCGGGCCGGCCGATCAGGTGGGGATCTCCGGCGCGGCGCTCGGCCTGGGCGCGCTCGCGTCGCAGGGGGGCTCCACGCCGACGATGGCGCTCGGCGCATCGAGTGCGGCGCGCAACCGGGTGCCGGCGGCGCGCTGCGCGCCGTTCGATCAGCGCGGCTTCCAGCGTCTCTCTCCGTATGACGCGGCCTGCGACGCCGGAGCGTATGAGGCGATCGATTTCTGCCGGCAGCCGAACCTGGCGATTCCGGACAACAGTCCGGCCGGGGTGAGCGACGCCTTTTTCCTGCCTCACGACTTCAGGGTTTCCGACCTCGACCTCTGGGTGCGCGTCGACCATACCTGGGTGGGGGACCTCACTCTCGAGCTTTCGTACAACGGGGATGGCAGCGCGAGCTCGGTCCTCGTGGATCGCCCTGGAGTTCCGGCCAGCGGCGCCGGCTGCGGCGACGACAACCTCGCTCTCACGCTCGACGACGCGGCGGCGCCCGCCGTCGAGTCCAGCTGTTCGAACACGCAGGTTCCCGGCGCCTCGGCCTATGCGATCGCCGCCGCTCGTCCGGGCGACCCGCCGGGGAATCTCCTCGCGACCTTCTCGGGCCGGCTGATCGCCGGCGGTTGGACGCTTCGCGTCGCCGATTCTGCCGCGCAAGACACCGGGACGCTGGTCGAGTGGTGTCTGCTGCCGAACGGCACGTTGTTCGCCGACGGCTTCCAATTGGGGAACCTCAGCGCCTGGTCTGCGACGCTCCCCCCAGGGTTGGCGCAGCTCGTCAACCCGAGTTTCGACCGCGGGCATTTGGTGTGGGCCGAAAATTCGACCACTTTCCCGGGAGACCTGATCGTTCTCGATAGCCTTGCCGGCGCTCCGACGGCAGACACACCGCCGTGGCTCGCCTGGCTGGGCGGCGTCACCAGCGACGTGAGCGAGATCTCCCAGCGGGTCGCGGTGCCGGCCGGCTCCGGCCCGGCCTACCTTCACTCCCGATACCAGGTCTTCAGCGAGGAGACGAACTGCAGTCTAGTGACTCCATCCGACGTTCTTCACCTGTTGGTGAACGGAGTTGAGGTTGACGGTGTCGGCGTCTGCAACGCCGTCAATACCGGCGTCTGGACCGCGTTGGACTTTCTGACGAACTTCGCGGCCTACGCTGGCCAGACCATCGACGTGACGATCCGGATGACCAACGACGGCGTTCTGGCGAGCAGCTTCTTCCTGGACTCGCTCACCCTCGACAGCACTCCGCCGGCCCTGGGGGTGGAGAGCGACTTGCGCCGGCTTTCTGCCGGAGGTGCCGGCGCGTTGGACTAAACGTTGACCGTGCGCCCTGCCGCCTGACGGGGCGGGGCGCGGCGGCCGGGCCCGCTGCTACGCTGCCGATCGCCTCTGGCGCCCCGACGGGCGCCGTGAAAGGAACGACAGCATGGCCGACATGGACGGGCGGAGCGAGCACAAGGAGTTCCACGCCGACGTGCCGCAGGTGAGCGAAGGCTTCTTCCTCAAGGGGTCGGCGCACTACGACTGGGGTTTGAAGAATCGCCTGGCGCGGATCTTCGACCCGCAATCGGGGCGCACCGTGATGTTGGCCTTCGACCACGGCTACTTTCAGGGGCCGACCACCGGCCTCGAGCGCATCGATCTCTCGATCGTGCCGCTCGTCCCTTACGCCGACACGCTGATGCTGACCCGCGGCGTGCTGCGGACGATGATCCCGCCTTCGTCGCGGGCGGCGATCGTGCTGCGCGCCTCGGGGGGCCCGAGCATCCTCAAGGAGCTGTCGAACGAGGAGATCGCACTCGATGTCGAGGACGCTCTGAGGCTCAACGCCGCCGCGCTCGCCGTGCAGGTCTTCGTCGGCGGCGAGCACGAGACGAAGTCGATCCACAACCTCACGCGGCTGGTCGATGCCGGCAACCGCTACGGCGTGCCGGTGCTCGCGGTGACCGCGGTCGGCAAGGAGCTGGTCCGCGACGCCAAGTACTTCCGCCTTGCCACCCGCATCTGCGCCGAGTTGGGCGCCCACTACGTCAAGACCTACTACGTCGAAGAGGGTTTCGAGACCGTCACCTCCTGCTGCCCGGTGCCGATCGTCATCGCCGGCGGCAAGAAGCTCCCCGAGCTCGAGGCGCTGACCATGGCCGCCAACGCCGTCGCCCGCGGTGCCTCCGGAGTCGACATGGGGCGCAATATCTTCCAGTCGGAGGCGCCGGCGGCGATGCTCCAGGCGGTGCGGGCGGTCGTTCACCAGGGCGCTTCGCCTGCCGAAGCCTTCGACCTCTACCGCCGACTGGCGTCCGGCAGGCCCTAGCCTCGACCCACCCCTGCCGCTGTTCCCGGCCGGTCAGAAGAGCTGGCGGCCGAGGGTGAATCCCCACGAGCGCTGTCCGCCCTCGGCGAAACCGAGGTAGACGAAAATGGGGCCCACCAGCGAGTCGATCGAAAGGAAGGCGGAGCCGTTGACCACGGCCTCTTCGAGGCTCATCGCGCGCTCCGCCGGCCACACTCCGCCGAGCTCCAGGCTGCCGCCGACGAAGACCGCGTTGCGCGCCGCCGCACCGGCGAGCTCGCGTGCGAACCGCAGACCGCCGATCGCCAGGCGCGAGCCACGCAGCTCGCTCTCCGAGAATCCTGAGAGGCGGAAGAGCCCGCCTGCTTCGACGCGCGGAAACAGGGGCGTGCCGGAAACGACGTCGGCGACCTCGGTCCCCGCGGCGATCCGGTAGTTCGCTGCGGACCACGCCCGGTGGAGCGCCAGGGAGCCGAACGTGACCCCGTCTTCGGCGAGGTCGGAGGCGACGACGCGCGCGAGCTCCGACCGCACCAGCGCGCCACGACCGGGCAACGTCGCGTCGTCGAGCGTGTCGAGACCGAAGCGAACGGAGGCTATCGTCTCGTCGAAGCGGAGGCCCTGGATGTCCAGACCCTGGTCGGAGCTCTGGCGCAGACGGCTCCAGTTCTGCTCCACCCCGAAGCGCAGCTCACCCCAGCGGCCGAGCGCCGCGCCCGCATCGAGCCTGGCGAAGAGGTCGCGGCGCCGGAGCCGCACCAGGACGAGATCCTCCTGGTAGACCGCGAACGGCTCTTCCCGATAGCCCACGGCGGAGCCGAGGAAGAACGTGTGCGATCGGCCGATCGGACGGTAGAGATCGAGCGCCGCCGTCTGGCGTTCGCCCACCCGCAGATCGACGCGGGCGTCGAGGTCGAGGTCGGTGACGTGACGACCGAGCCAGCGCAGGCCGACGTCGAAGTCGGTGGCGCCTTCGAAGTCGTCGAAGAGCCGCAGGCCGACGCGCAGGAGGTCGTCGCCGCCGGGTCGCGGCACGAGCTCGAGCTCAGCGCGCGCTCCGCCCGCGTCGAGCGGCTCCAGCCTGAGATCGACGGTTTCGTAGAGCCCGGTCGCGCGCGCCCGGTCGGCCTCGCGCTGGAGCTCTTCCCGATTCGCGGGCTTGCCGAGGACGCGCTCGATCCGGCGGGTCGTCGCGCGGACGTCCGCGCTGTCCGGCCCGTGCACGGCCACCTCCTGCAGAGTCGATTCGCGGGGCGGCGCGGGACGCCGCCCGTCGCGCCACGCCGCATACTCGGCAGCCGAGACGGCCAGCCGGCGGAGCTCCGTCCGGGCAGCTCGCGCGGCCTCCTCGCCGATCTCGATGGCGTCGCCAGCCTGGGCGAAGGCCGCGCTCGAGAAGGTGCCGAGGGCGGGGCGGATCAGCAGATCGTCGGCGTCGAGCTCTGCCGTGCGCCGTTCGTTCTCCTTCGCCATGAGCAGGGTGAACGCCTGGTTGAGGACGCCTACTGCGGAGCCGAGCTCTGCGAAGGGCAACGGCGGGCTCGCGATGTCGACCGCCACCAGCCGCGCCGGCCCCAGGCGCGCTGCGACGCCGGTCGCCAGGTTCTCGGCGATGCCGCCGTCGACGAGATGCCGCCCGGCGATTTCGACCGGCGTGAACACTCCCGGGACCGCCATGCTGGCGCGCATCGCGAGCGCCAGGTCGCCGCGATCGAGCACGACGGCCTCTCCCGTCTCGAGGTCGGTCGCAACGGCGAGAAACGGAATCGGCAGGCGGGAGAAATCGTGGATCGCGGCGACCGGCTCGGTCAGCCGGCGGAGCATCTCGACGATGTGCCGCCCTTCGATGGCTCCCAGCGGCAGGCTTGGCTTCAGCCGATCGAGCCGCAGTTGCCCGCGCACCAGAAAGTCGCGCTCGTCCTGTTTGCGCCGGTAGCTCTCGAGCGTCCGCTCCGGACGCTCCTGGAAGAGCTGGTTCCAGTCGGTCCCGCGCACGATCGCCTCGATCTCGGCGGCTGGCATCCCGGCGGCGTAGAGGCCGCCGACCAGGGCGCCCATGCTGGTGCCGACGATGGCGTCGACCTGGACGTGCTCCTGCTCGAGCACCTTGAGCACGCCGACGTGCGCCGCGCCGCGGGCTCCGCCACCGGAGAGGAGCAGGACGACCGGTTCGCGGGCGAGAGCCGGCGCGACTGCGCCCGCGAGCAGGGCGGCGCCCAGGATCCAGCGCTGGTGGCGAGGGGCCATGGCGCAGCGCATCTACTTCGCGCGCTCAGGAGCGGGGGAGGTCTTGCAGGGGAGCGCGGCCGTCTGCCACAGCCAGTCCGGGTCTTCGGCGGAGATGAACAGCGCCCCGCCCTGCCGGAGCGCGTCGATGATCGGGCGCGCGGTCGACGGCTCGAGCGCGGGACAGCCCCAGCTCCGGCCGAGGCGGTGGTGCTGCTCGGCGAAGGCCGGGGTGACGTACGCGGCGCCGTGCACCACGATCGCCCGACTCCGCGCCTGATCGTTGATCCCCGGATCGAGACCGTCGAGGCGCAGGGAGTAGCCGTTGCGTCCGTCGTAGGTCTCGGCGGCGCGATAGAGCCCCAGGCTCGACGCGCGGGAATGATGGCGGTTCGAGAAGCGCTCGGCGAAGTTCTCCCCCGAGCCGGAGCCGTGCGCGACCAGGGTATGAAA
This sequence comes from Acidobacteriota bacterium, assembly GCA_052035735.1. GTDB lineage: Bacteria > Acidobacteriota > Thermoanaerobaculia > Multivoradales > JAGPDF01 > JAGPDF01. The sequence goes on along the minus strand of JBPOHI010000212.1, from coordinate 49 downwards.
GAGCAGCTGCGGGCCCCGGCGATCGAACACCCAGAGCCGGCGTTCGGTC
>JBPOHI010000142.1:0-4516 GCA_052035735.1 Acidobacteriota bacterium | reverse complement strand
TCCGACCGATAATCCCGAGTACTTCACCGCGCTTCACCTCGAAGCTGACGTCCCTCAGCGCCCAGACCTCTTCGAGCTCGTCGCCCTCGATGACCGCACGACCGTGCGCGAGATCAGAAGCCTTCCGGAAGAAGGTCCTCGCCTTGCGCACCAGCACGTCGCGCAGCGCCATGTAGCTCTCGCGCTGCGACTGGTGGCCGATGACGTACCGTTTGCCCACTCCTTCGGCCTGAATGAGAGTGTCCGCCATCTCAGATTAGATCCGCAAAGGTGCGCTCTGTAGCGCGGAAGCGCCTGACGCCGAGCCAGAGAAAGAAGACGACGACGACCAGGCTAATACCGAAGCCCGGCCAGTAGATGCCGCTCTCGCCGCCAAGGATGCACCAACGGAAACCGTCAATAATGCCGACCAGCGGATTCAGGCTGTAAAGCCAACGCCAATCCTCTGGCACGACGGTGCTGCTGAAGCCCACCGGCGAGACGTAGAGTCCGATCTGCACCAGGAACGGAATCACCACCCGAAAGTCGCGATACTTGATGTTGAGGGCAGTGACCCAGAGACCCGGACCGAGGCTCGCGAGAAGCGCGAGCGCCACGAAGACAGGCAGGAGCAGAATCTGCCAACCCGGTAGGAACTCGTACCAAGCCATCATTGCCGCGAGAATCACGAGACTCAGCAGGAAGTCGATCAATGCCGTCACGAGGGTTGCCGCGGGCACGATAATGCGCGGAAAGTAGACCTTGCCGATCAAATTGGCGTTCGAGACCATGCTCTCGGCTGCGCCGGTTAGCGCAGCGGAGAACAGAGACCAGGGCAAGAGCCCGGCGAAGACCATGAGCGCATAGGGAGCAGCGCCGTCGCTCGGGAGCTTCGCCACGCGGCCGAAGATGACGGTGAAGATCACCATCGTCAAGAAGGGCCGAAGCACGGCCCAAGCCGCCCCGATCACCGTTTGCTTGTAGCGCACAGCGACGTCGCGCCAGGCGAGCACCGAGACGAGCTCGCGATAGCGCCAGAGATCACGCCAGTGATGCTCCTCGGCGCGCCCCGCTTCGAGAACTAAAGTGGCGTCGCTCACTTGTCCTTCGTCGCGGCGTGGATCTCCTCGAAGATGTCCTCAAGGCTCTTCGTCAGGTTCCAGCCGGGGAAGTGCGACCTCATCTTTGCCAGATCGCTCAGATAGCAGATGTGGTCCCCCTCGCGGTTCCTCTCTTGGTACTCGTACTCCATCGGGCGCCCGGAAAGTTGCGAGATCCGATCGAAGGCCTCGAGAATCGAGACGCTGTTGGCGCGCCCGCCGCCCAGGTTGTAAACCTCGCCGACCCTCGGGTGCTCGAAGAACGCATGCACGAAACGTGCGACGTCGAAAGAGTGAATGTTGTCGCGAACCTGTTTGCCCTTGTAGCCGAATACTCTGTACTGCCGACCCTCGACGTTGCACTTGACGAGGTAGGAGAGGAACCCGTGCAACTCGACGCCGCTGTGATTCGGTCCGGTGAGACACCCGCCGCGCAGGCAGCAACTGCTCATACCGAAATAGCGCCCATACTCCTGCACCATTATGTCGGCGGCGACCTTCGAGGCTCCGAACAGCGAGTGCTTCGAGCGGTCTATTCGAAAGGTTTCCGGAATTCCGTCCTCGAACTCCGGGTCCGCGTAGTCCCAGCGAGTCGAAAGTTCGACCATGGCGATTTCGTTTGGGGCATCGCCGTAGACCTTGTTGGTAGACATGTGGACAAAGACGGCTTCGGGGACGTGCCGTCGAGTCGCTTCAAGCAGGTTGAGCGTTCCCACGGCGTTGACGTCAAAGTCGTCGAACGGTCGGGTCGCAGCGAGATCGTGGCTCGGCTGCGCCGCCGCATGCACGACGAGGTGCGGCCGAAAGCTCTCCATCACGGCATCTACACCTTCACGGTCGCGGATATCGAGGTCGTGGCACCGAAAGGACTCGTGCTCGCCGAGCAGACGCCGACGATTCCAGGAGGTGTCGCCTGCCGGACCGAAGAAATCGGCGCGCATGTTGTTGTCGACCCCCTGCACCTCCCAGCCCAAGCGGCAGAAATAGTCGACGATCTCGGAGCCGATGAGCCCCGCCGCCCCTGTGACCAGAGCACGTCGGTCTGAGTTCCTCATTTCAGGGCTCCCCCCCTATTGCCCGCCATGCTGGCGATTCTCTCGCAAGTCGAGCTCGCGGGACGCATCGACGCCTGAAATCGACACTCCGAACGCCTCCAGCACCAGCATCGCCAGGCGCCGCGACTGAACACCGATACGCCGCGCCCGGATTCTGCGCGTGGGGTCGTAGTCGAGCCAATCGGCGATCGGCAGTTGGAATCCCGACTTAGGGCGCGAGAAGAGCTCTTTGGGCAGCTCCGGCGCGGCGGCGCGGACAAGCGCGGCTTTCCCGCTCGACTTCGCCGGCTCGAAGCCGAGGTGGCTCATCTCGGCGCGGAGGCGGGCGTCGACGAGCGGAGTCCGAATCTCGACACCGTGGGCCATGCCGGCCCAGTCGCTGTCGCGCAAGAGTTGATGGCGGAGGTAGAGCGACGACTCCAGGCGATGCACCGCACGCCAAGGATCTTCCAGCAAATGCGAAGGATCCCCCAGAACCGCCTCGCCCAGTCTCTCCCAGGCGTCGAACGGAGCATCGTAGTGGCGGAAGTCCGGGTCGCCGATGCCAGAGCTGGCGAGCAGGACATCGACCTCGTGCGGCAGAAACACCGCGCGCCGCAATGCGTAGGCGCCAGCGAAGCTGTCGCCGTAGCGCAGCACGCTGGCCAGCTTCGGCGTTTCGGGTACCAGCCGGCGCGCCAAGCCGGGCCACGCTGCGACCAACCCGGGCAATCGGCGCAATCGCCTGGCCCGCGCCCGCCAGCGGGGGACATCACGGAACGAGCTGTAGCCGCCAAAGAGCTCGTCGCCACCCAGCCCGGAAAGAGCTACTTTGAGGCCCTCCTCGCGTGCCAGGCGCGCTACGAGCCAAGTATTGAAGCCGTCGATGGAGGGCAGGTCCATTCCCTCGAGGATCAGCGGCATGAGCGAGCGGACTTCGTCGCCATCGACCTCGCGCACAACGTGTCTGAGCCCCAACGCCGCGGCGGTGGCTCGCGCGAGCGGCTCTTCGTCGGCAGGCGTGCCGCGGGCTTCGGCCCAAGTGAGCGTCAAGGCGGTGAGCGGCTCTCCCCGCCCTCTCGCCGCCAGCGCCGCAACCAGCGCCGAGTCGAGGCCGGCCGACAGGAAAATTCCCACCGGCACGTCCGAGACGAGATGGGCGCGGACACTCGCCGCAAGCGCCTCTGCCGCATCGGCCGGCGACGGTTCGAGATCGAGGCGCGGCACAGTTTCGAGGACAAAGGCGCCGTCGCCGGTGACCCGGGCCCAGTGGCCGGCAGGCAGCGCGCGGATCGCGCGCCGAAAGGAGAGCGGCTCGGGCACCGCGCCCCAGGAAAGGAAACCGGCGACCGCAGCTGGATCGACCTCTCGCGACAGGCCACCGCCGGCGTCGAGCGCCTTGGCGAGCGAAGCAAAGCGCAGCTGACCGCCGTCGAGCGAGTAGAAGAGTGGCTTGATTCCGTAGGGATCGCGCGCCAGGACGAGCTCCGCAACGGCGGCGTCCCAGATCGCCAAGGCGAACATGCCGCGGAGTCTGGCAAGCGCGCGCGGCCCCTCACGCCGCCAGAGCTCGAGGATGACTTCGGTGTCGGAGCGGCTGCGCAGCGCTACGCCCTCGGCCGCGAGCGCCGCGGCCAGCTCGCGGAAGTTGTAGATCTCGCCATTGAAGACGATGGTGAAGCGGCCGTCAGCGGAGGACATCGGCTGCGCGCCGGCCGGCGAGAGGTCGAGGATCGAAAGGCGCCGATGCGCGAGCAGCAGCCGGCCGTCAGGCGAGCTCCAGAGCCCTTCGCCATCGGGCCCGCGCGGGGCGAGCGCGGCGTGGATGCGCCCCAGTTCGCCCCGATCCGGCGGGGGCGCCGAAAGCGCTCTTCGAAGGATCCCGCTGATGCCGCACATCGTCAGCCCCCGACCAGCTCGTCGACGACCGGCTGGAAGCGGCGCTCGAAGGCCTGGGCGGTGTAATCGCGCTCGTAGCGCCAGCGTCCGGCCTCGCCCATCGCGCGCGCCCACTCGGGGTTTCCCAGCAGCTCGACCAACGCGTCGCCGAGCGCCCCCGGGTCGTTCTGCGCCACGACGCGGCCGGTCTCGCCTTCGACGACGATCTCGGCTGGGGCGGTCCCCTGCAACGCCAGGCAGGGCTTCCCCGCCGCCATCGCCTCCGCGAAGACCAGCCCGAACCCCTCGTGGAGCGACGGCATGGCGAAAACCGCCGCCCGGCGGTAGAGCTCGCCCAGGGTCGCCGGGTCGATCTGGCCAGTGAAGCACACGGCGTCTGCGAGATTGAGCGCCGCTGCCTTGGCGCGCAAGCGCGCGAGGCCGCTGCCCGAGCCGGCGACCACCAGCCGCGCTTCCGGCAGGCGCCGCCGCACCTCGGGCCAGGCATCGAGGAGCTCATCGTGA
>JBPOHI010000092.1:0-6102 GCA_052035735.1 Acidobacteriota bacterium | reverse complement strand
GGGACGTCGATGATCGTCACCGAGCCCTCCGGGTCGTTGGCGAGGCCGGCCTCGCAATAGTCCTTCGGCTCGCCCTCGTTGGCGACCACGACCCGCGTGCCGTCCGGGGTGAACGTCACCATGTCGGGCAGCGCGCCGGCCGGCAGCGCGGCGAGGATCTGACCCGAGAGGTCGAAGAAGACCACCTTGCCGGGCTGCTGCTTGTCCTCCGCTTCGACCGCCGCAGCGGCGAGATCGCCCCAGGTCGCGACGCTGTTGACGCCGCCGCCGTAGGCCGCGAAATCGACCGTGAACAGCGCCTCCGGATGCGAAGGGTCGCTGAGATCGAGCGCCTGCACCGCGTTCGCCTGGGCGTTGACGAAGAAGAGCCGCTTCGCCGTCCGGCTGTAAGCCGCGATCTCCGCTCCGCCCTCGTCGAACAGACCGGTCGCGAAACCGCCGATCTTCTCCAGCCGGATCGTTCCCGCCGACAGGTCGACCGGCGGACGATGGCCGCCGGTCCGGTCGATATCGAGTGTCGCGCTCGCGGCCGCCGTCGCCACCGCGCCGAGCATCCATCCCAACATGTGCATCTTGCGCATGAGTCCCGTCTCCTAGATAGAGGAGCACGGTAGCCCGCGCGCGTGACGATGCGACGGCAGGCAGGCGACGGTGCGCGAACGGGGGCAGGCGCAGGCCGTCGTTCGGACGGCGCGCATCTGACATGATGGCGCCTCGTCAGCCCACAGCGACCCGCACCACCCGGAGGCCGGAATGAAGACGCTCGCCCTGTCGATCGCCACGCTCGCGCTCGGAATCGCCGCCTGCGCAGCCCCGCCGCCCGTCACTTCGCCGGCCCCTGCGGCCGCCGCGAAGGTGGACTACTTCGACCACACCGGGCGCACCGATGTGTTTTCGGGCGGAACGCGCAAGATCCCGGTCACCACGCCCAAGGGGACGTTCAACGTCTGGACCAAGCGGGTCGGCAACAACCCGACGCTCAAGGTGCTCCTCCTCCACGGCGGGCCGGGGACGACACACGAGGCGTTCGAGGCGCTCGACAGCTACTTCCCAGGAGCCGGCGTCGAGTACTACTACTACGACCAGCTGGGCTCGGCCTACAGCGATCAGCCGGACGAGCCGAGCCTGTGGGAGATTCCGCGCTTCGTCGACGAGGTCGAGCAGGTGCGCCTGGCGCTCGGCCTGACGAAGGACAACTTCGTCCTGCTCGGCGTCTCCTGGGGCGGCATCCTGGCGATCGAGTACGCCCTGGAACACGGCGAGCATCTCAAGGGTCTGGTGATCTCGAACATGATGTCGAGCATCCCGGCCTACAACGCCTACGCCCACGACGTGCTGATGCCGCAGATGGATCCGAAGGTGCTGGAGGAGGTTCTCGCGATCGAGGCGCGCAAGGAGTACGAGTCGCCGCGCTACATGGAGCTGCTGCTCAATTCCTACTACACCGAGCACATTCTGCGCATGCCCTTCGCCGAGTGGCCCGACCCGGTGATGCGCTGCTTCGCGCGCTTGAACCGCTCGATCTACGTGCCGATGCAGGGGCCGAGCGAGATGGGAGCCTCGGGCAAGCTCGAGAAGTGGGACCGGAGCGGCGACCTGAAGCGGATCGCTACCCCGACCCTGGTCATCGGCGCGCAGCACGACACGATGGACCCCAAGCACATGGCCTGGATGGCGACCCAGTTCCCGCGCAGCCGCTTCCTCCTCTGCCCGAACGGCGGGCATCTCGCGATGTACGACGACCAGGCGACCTACATGAACGGCCTCCTCGCCTTCCTCGCGGACCTCGACGCCGGCAAGATCTGACGCCGCAGGATTCGGACGGGGTTACCGCCGGGTGGCCGGGGGACCGAGCCATGGCACCTCCCGGCCTCCACTCGCGCGTAGCGGGTGGAGGCCAAGATGAATCTCGAACCGAAGCTGCCCGAATCGCTCCCCCGCCGGAGGCGCCCCTGCCTCCTCCTGCCGCTCCCGACGGCCCGGGCCCTGTGCCTGGCCGCTCTCGGCGGCGCGCTGCTCGCGACCCCTTCCGCCGCCGCCGTCGGCCCGTCGGCGCCGCGCGCCCAACTCTTCTACGAAGATGGCACCCATCCCCTGCACCCGCCGAGTACTTCGCAGGAGCTCTCCGGCGAAGCCGTCGTCTCCGGCGACTTCGACGGCGACGGTATCGACGACCTGGCGATCGGCATCCGCTGGGACGACCAGGAGATCCACGCGCAACACGAGGTCGGTCAGGTCCAGATCCGCTGGGGCATCGCGGGCGAAGGCCTCGAGTCCTGGCAGTTCGTCAAATACCTCTGGCAGGGCGGAGTGAGCTCGGTCGACGACGCCGAGAACGGCGACAGCTTCGGCCAGTCCCTGGCGGTCGGCGATTTCGACCAGGACGGCCGCGACGACCTCGCGATCGGCATCCCGGGCGAGGACATCGACGGCGTCTCGGGCGCCGGCGCGGTCGAGATCCGCTATGGTGCCACCGACCGCAGCGCGGCGCTCGAGACGCGCAGGTTCTTCCTGCACGAGAACCTTCCGGGCGTCGCCGGCTCCTGTTCGACCGACGATCTCTGGGGCGAGGTGCTCGCCGCAGGCGACCTCGACAACGACGGCTTCGACGACCTCGTGGTCGGCGCCCCGTCCGAGAGCGTCAACGGCGACAGCGACGCCGGCCGCATCTGGATCTTCTACGGCAGCAACGCCGGCATCGTCGTCAGCGGGTCGCAGATCCTCGACGAGGACACCTCGGGGGTTCCCTCGGGCACCATGTCGAATGACCGGTTCGGCCAGGCGATCGCGGTGATCGACCGCAACGGCGACGGCTTCGACGACCTGGCGATCGGCGTCGAGCACTGGGACGGCGTGCCGCGCACCGGCGGCGTCCACCTCATCAACTGCAACGCCTCCGGCCCGATCTTCACGACCGCGCTGCTGGTCACCCAGGACTCGTTCGGCTTCGCCGATCAGGACGAGGACTTCGACCGCTTCGGACGGGCGCTCGCCGGCGGCGACTTCAACGCCGACGGCTTCGGCGACCTGGCGATCGGCGCCCCCTACGAGGACTTCGGCACCGAAGGCTTCGAGACGGTGGACGCCGGCGTCGTCCACGTCCTCTACGGCTCGCCGGTCTCGCAGACCTCGGGCGGCACGGCCTACCTCTCGAAGAGCACCAGCGGCGTCCCCGGGGACCCTTCGGAGGGCGATCAGCTCGGCACGAGCCTCGTCGCGGGCGACTTCGACGGCGACGGCTACGACGATCTCGCGATCGGTGTCCCCGGCGAGCGCACCGTCCCCGGCTCCTTCGTCGGCGCGGTGACGGTCGTGCGGGGTGGGGCCGCCGGGATCACCACGACCTACGCCTCCAGCTGGAGTCTCGACAAGCCCGGCATTCCCGGGACCGCGAACCCCTCCGACTTCTTCAGCTGGCGCCTGGGCGCCGGCGACTTCGACGGCGACGGCCATTTCGACCTTGCGATCGGCGCACCCAAGGACGAGGCCGCCGGCATGCCGGCCGACTCGGGCACGCTGCTCGTGCTCTACGGCACGCTGTTCAGCGACAGCTTCGAAACCGGCGGAACGGGAGAGTGGAGCGCCGCCGTTCCCTGAACCGGGCGCCGGGCAGCCCTGGCCCCGAACGCCCCGATGGCCGGTCTCCGCCCATTCTTCCGCCTGAAGAGTAGAGCCCGAAAGGGAGACCTGCCATGCCCTCGTTCGAATCCACTGTCTGCGGGCGGCGCCGCCGCCCCGCCCTTCCCCTGTCGCAAGCCGTCCTCGTGGGGCTCGGCGCCCTCGCCCTGCTGGCTCTCGCCGCCCCGTCGGAAGCCGCCGTCGGACTGGCGGCCCCCAGGGCGCAGCTCTTCTACGAGGACGGCGGGCACCCCTTCCATCCGCCCAGCGTCTCGCAGGAGTTCTCGGGCAACGCCGTCGTGGCCGGCGACTTCGACGGCGACGGCGTCGACGATCTGGCGATCGGCATCCACTGGGACGACCAGGAGCTCTTCGCCCAGAACGAGGTCGGCCAGGTACAGATCCGCTGGGGGGTCGCGGGGGCCGGGGTCGAGCCCGGGCAGTTCATGAAGTACCTCTGGCAGGGGGGCGTGAGCACGGTGGACGATCCCGAGGACGGCGACCGCTTTGGCGAAGCCCTCACGGTCGGTGACTTCGACCAGGACGGCTTCGACGACCTCGCGGTCGGCATTCCGGGCGAAGACCTCGACGGCGTCGTGAACGCCGGCGCGGTCGAGATCCGCTACGGCGCGGCCGACCGCAACGCCGCTCTCGAGACCCGGCGTTTCCTCCTGCACGAGAACATCGCCGGCGTCGGCGGCTCCTGTTCGACGGAGGACCGCTGGGGCGAGGTGCTCGCGGCCGGCGATCTCGACGGCGACGGCTTCGACGAGCTGGTGGTCGGCGCCCCTTCCGAGAGCGTCGACGGCAACGGCGACGCCGGTCGCATCTGGATCTTCTACGGCGGGAACAGCGGCGTCGTCGTCTCCGGCTCGCAGACGCTCGACGAGAACAGCTCGAACATCCAGTCCGGCGCCTTCGGCAACGACCACTTCGGCCAGGCGATCGCGGTGAACGACCGCGACGGCAACGGCTTCGACGACCTCGCGATCGGCGTCGACGACTGGGATGCGGTGGCCCGCGCCGGCGGCGTCCACCTCATCCTCTGCAACGCCTCCGGCCCGATCTCCACGACGGATTTCCTGGTCACCCAGGACACCTCCGGCTTTGCCGACCAGTCCGAGGAGTTCGACCACTTCGGCTGGGCGGTCGCCGCGGGCGACTTCAACGGCGACGGTCTGGGCGACCTCGCGATCGGTTCCCCCTACGAGGACTTCGGCAACGAGGGTTCCGAGACGCTCGACGCCGGCGTCGTCCACATCATCTACGGCTCGACGATCTCGCAGACCTCTGGCGGCATCGCCTACTTCTCGAAAGCGACCGCCGGCGTGCCCGGCGACCCGGTCGAAGACGAGAGCTTCGGCAACAGCTTCGCCGTCGGCGACTTCGATCACGACGGCTACGACGACCTCGCGATCGGCGTCTTCGGCGAGCGTGCCGTGCCCGGCGCCGACGTCGGCGCGGTGACCGTCGTCTCCGGCTCCGCCTCCGGCATCACCGGCACCGGCGCCGCCAGCTGGAGCCTCGAGAGCCCGGGAATCCCCGGCACCGCGAACCCGTTCGACTACTTCAGCTGGCGCATGGGCAGCGGCGACTTCGACGGCGACGGCCACGCCGACCTCGCGATCGGTTCGCCCAAGGACGAAGCCACCGGCATGCCGCAGGACTCCGGCACCGTGCTGGTGCTCTACGGGACGCTGTTCTCCGACGGCTTCGAGGGCGGGAGCACCTCGGGGTGGAGCGCGGTCGCGCCGTGAGGAAGGCTGGCCTCGCGCCGTTACCGTAGGCGTGCGTCGAGGACGTTGCGGCGGCCTAAGTCAAGGCAAAGCCGCCGACCAGCGGCTCGTCGCTTCGTTCTCGAAACCGTCGAGGAAGAGCGGCAGCGAGCCGTCGTCGGAGATCGCCCACAGCTCGTAGCCGTGGACCTGGTCGGTGGCGGTGAAGTAGAGGCGGTTGCCGGCGCGCGCGAAGCGCTGGGGCGAGGACGAGAGCGGCCCGGGGGCGACGTCGGAGATCCGCACGGTGCCTTCTGCAGTGCCGTCGCTCTTCCAGGCTTCTCGCCCGAAGCCCGGCGTCCAGGCGGAGAAATAGAGCACGCCGTCCGAAACGACGAAATCGTCCGGGCTCGACGAGGCCGCCCCCGGCGCGACGTCCTTCAGCAGCACGGTGCCAGGGTACGTGCCATCCGTCACCCAGAGCTCGCGGCCCTCGAGCTCGCTCTCCGCCGAGAACAGGATCCGCGCGCCGAGACGCGCGAAGCTCCGCGGCGTCGACGGATAGTCACCCGGATAGATGTCGCGCAACAGGCCCGTGCCGAGCGGCGTGCCGTCGGTCACCCAGAGCTCGGCGCCGTGGGTGCCGTCGTCGGCGACCAGGACGACACTCGCGTCGAGTGCCGCGAGCCGCGAGGGGAGACCGCTCGACGAGAAGTCACTGGAAGGCCGCGAGAGTCCGCCGCGGGGGCCGGGCCGGATGTCCGCCAGC
>JBPOHI010000304.1:0-4210 GCA_052035735.1 Acidobacteriota bacterium | reverse complement strand
ACAGCTTCCTCGCCGAAGGCGGCGACCGCTACGAGTCGTTCCCGCGCGGCCGCCGCATCGCCGAAGACGCCCTGCTCTCCGACTGCGTCCTCGACCACCTCCGCAACGCCGGCACGATTACCCCGCCAACGGCCGGGAGGCTCGTCGCTACCTGACGGGAAGCACCGCTACCTCGCCTGCCCTCCGCTCGAGCGAATCGAGCACCTCGAGCCGAACGATGTCCTCCCCTTGGAGGTCTTCCGGCAGCGGCACGCAGCCCTCGATCCGCTGCGCGGCGTTCGGGCTCGCCCGCAGTAGAGTGGCTTTCCAGGGAAGCGCGGTTCGAGTTCCAACCCGAGTTGTCGCGGCGAGGAACGAATCCCCGAGCCGACAGGCGAGACCATGAACAGGAATGCCGGAACTGCGTCGCTGCCGCGGAGTCTCGTTTTCGCTGCGCTCCTGCTGGCTCTCGCAACGCCGCCGGCGTCTTCGGCGCCGTTGGGGGAGATGTTGGTCGATCTCGAGCCCGGCTATTTCACCCTCGGCGCGGATCCCAGCTATCTCGGCACCGTCGGCGAGAAGGCGATCTTCGAAGCCGGGCGTGAAGCGCATGCTCGACTCTGGATTACCGACGGAACTCCCGAGGGGACACGGCCGCTGGATATCGGTTCGACGAACGAGCTCTATCCGCCGCAACTGTCGGTGCTGGGCACCGCAAGCTCGCACCTCTTCGTGCTCGCGCGCTCTTCGGGTCTCAACGGTGGCGCCGTCCTCGCGATCGACGAGCAGGGCGTCGTGACCCACGCGCTCGAGGCGGACGACACCTGGGACTTCTACTACCTCGCCTCGCCTGACACCGTTCGCGTCGTCGGACGCAAGCTCGCCCTCTCCCTTTCGAGCTCCTTTCTCCAACAGTCGACGCTCGTGTTCCTCGATGGCGACACGCTGGCGCTCGAGCCCGCCCTGACGGTGACGTCGGGAGCGATCGAGCTGCTGGGATCGATCGGCAACGAGCTCGTTTTCAGCCATGACGACTACGAGACCTCGAGCTCGGCTCTCTGGCGGTCGAGCGGAAGCGCCGCCACGACGTCGGCCTTCGCGGCTCTGCCCGGCTTTCCGGACGGCGACAGCGCCGTATCGGCCGAGGGACGGGTGTTCTTCGCCGTCCAGGGCCCGGGCAATTCCGGCGCCGAGGCCTGGACGACGGACCTGACGGCGCCGGGAACGCTGGCGGTCACCGCCCTCCCCGATCCGGGGGCCCGCATCGGACCGTTTCACGCCGATGGACGGCGCGCTTATTTCGTGGTCGAGGACGCGTCCTTCGGACAGGAGCTCTTCGTCTCGGACGGCCGTGCGGCCGGAACGAAGGCGGTCACCGACTTCGGATTCCATCAGCCGTTCGGAGGCCTCGACGCGACGATCCTGGTGTCGGAACACCGCGCCTTCTTCCTCGCCACCGACGGCGTCGGCCCCTATCGGCTCTGGCTGGCCGGGGATCGGCCGGAGTCCACGCGGTCGCTGGTGGAGAACGTGCACTACGATTCCAGCAGCAGGTGGATCGCGGCTGCCGGCGGCTCGGTGTTCGTGGCGGCGACCGACGAGCTCGGCCTGTCGCACCTCATGGCTTCCGATGGCACGGAGGCCGGGACCTACGAGGTCGCTACCGGCTGTTCCTATCCTCCCTGCGGACTCTACCCTCAGCCCCTGGCCTCGACCGCAAGCACCTTCTACTTCATCGGAGAATCCGAAGCCTCGCTTCAGCCGACCCTCTATGCCACGCGGCCGCCCTTCCACCTCGCGACGCCACTCTTCCGGGCACTCACCGAGGGTCCGATTCTCGAGTCCTCGACGGAGCGCAGCGTCGCGGTCGTCGGCGAAAAGGTGTACTTCGTCGCCGGACAGTACGTCGGCGGATACTCCGTCGGAGAAGAGCCGTGGGTCACCACGGGTACGCCTGCGACCACCACGATGATCCGGCGGCTGCAGGCGCTCGAGTCGTCCCTCCGGCCGAGCCGCTTTCGCACCACCGGCGGGGCGCTGGCATTCAGCACCGACCACGGGCACCCGTCGCTCGCGTGGCGGAGAGCGAGCTTCGGCGCTGAGGTCGAGCAGGTGCCGGGAGAGTACGAGATCTGCTTCTACGAGAGCGACATCTTCGCGCTCGCCGGCCGATTCCTCTTTCGCGACTGCGACGACGAGTTCTGGTCGTTCGCACCGTCCGGCGGCCCAGCGACTCGTCTGACCGACTTCGGGTATGGCAGCGAGCTGCGCCAGGCTGCCAACACGCAGATCGTCGGAGCGCTGCGCGGGAATGAGGCCTGGCGCGTCGGCGACCCCGCGCTGGGCGCCACCCTCGCGCAGACCCTTCCGCCCGAGGCCTCCCTGGGGATCCTCGTCGTCGCCGGGGAGAACTTCGTTCTGCTGCGCGATCTCGACTACCAGGAGCAGTTGGTCGCGCTGGGCAGCGACCTCACGCGCTTCGAGCCGATCTCCCCGGCGTTCGACGAAGTCGACAACTACATCGGTTCGGCAGCCCTCGGCCGAGGCTTCTTTGCCGCCTATCCCAACGGCGAAGCGTCGCGAGTCTGGACGACCGACGGCACCGCCTCGGGAACGCGGGCCCTCTTCCCAGAGGAAGGCTGGGCGCTACCGGTGGCCGCGGTTCGTTCCGCCGGCGAGTGGTTCGTCGTCGCATCCGTGTATTCGGATGGGCTGTCCGAGCAGCAGGTCTGGCGCACCGACGGAACGGTCGCTGGATCCTCGCTGCTCGCCTCCATGCCGCTCGAGAGCGATGTCGAAGGCGCTCGCGTGGCAGCGATCTCCGGACGCGTCCTCTTCACGCGTCGCCTCCAGGCCCCTGCTGCGGAGCTATGGTCCGTTCCGGCCGCAGGCGGAACAGCGACGGCGCTCTTGCCTCAGGGTGTCACTCTGCGCGATGCGAGCGCAGCGTTGAGCGTGGTGTCGGACCGTCTCTTCTTTGCCGCCTGCGACGTCGCCCATGGCTGCGAGCTCTGGGTCAGCGAGGGGACGCCGGAGACCACGCGGCTCTTCCACGACATCCTCCCGGGTGCCGCGTCCTCCCATCCCGACCAGTTCCTCACTGTCGGCAACGAGCTCGTCTTCACCGCTGACGATGGACTGCACGGCGTCGAGCCGTGGCACGCGGTCATCGACGGAGCGACCTGCCAGGAGGGCCACGGCGCGCTCTGCCTCGACGACGGCCGCTTCCGGGTGCGGGCCCACTGGAAGGCCCCGGTCGCCGCCGTCGGCGACGCCGGCGAGTTGCCTCTCACGCCCGACACGGGCGCCTTCTGGTTCTTCGATCCCGACAACGTGGAGCTGATCGTGAAAGCCATCGACGGCGGCGGAACCAACGGCCACGAGTGGATCTTCTATGGCGCGCTGTCGAACGTCGAGTACTCGCTCGATGTCACCGATTCGCTGACCGGCGAAGCGAAGCGCTACTTCAACCCCGCCGGACGCTTCGCCAGCACCGGCGACATCCTCGCCTTCCCCAGCAGCGCCGCCGCCGAGTTCGCGACCGTTACGGACTCCGGAGTCCGCGACGCCGCTGCGCCGCCGAGCGATCGGCGTCGCGTACCCTTCGGCGCCTCAGGGTCCTGCGGTGCCACTCAGGATCGCTTCTGCATCCTCGACGGCCGCTTCGCCGTCGAGGCGACCTGGCGCGACTTCCAGGGTCGCAGCGGAACGGCGCGCGCGGGGTCACTGACCGACGATACCGGCTACTTCTGGTTCTTCGACGAAGCCAACGTCGAGATCGTGGTCAAGGCGATCGATGGCTCGGCCTACAACGGCCAGTTCTGGATCTACTTCGGCGCGCTCTCGAACGTCGAGTACACGATTCGCGTCACCGATACGTTGAGCGACTCCGTGCGCGAATACCGGAACTCCCTCGGCCGGTTCGCGAGCTTCGGCGACATCGCCGCCTTCCCGGCCGACTGAGCCGCGCCGCCGCGGCCGGACTCCTCCCGCCCCTGGCAGCGCGCCGGCGAGCGACCTCCCGTCGGCGGATCGTCACGCGGGTGTCGGGGCGCCGCCGCCTCGTCCTTCTATTCTCGTCCCCTGACAGCAGCGGCGGGTCGTTCGCGCCGCGCGCTCTTCCGGGAGAGAGGATGCTCCGCCGACTCGCGCTTCGCCAGACCCTCGGTCTCTTCGCCGTGCTGCTCGGCGCTCTCGTCGGCGCCGCGGCCTCCTCGGCCACGCCGGGACG
>JBPOHI010000110.1:0-1527 GCA_052035735.1 Acidobacteriota bacterium | reverse complement strand
AGGCGTGCTTGACCGGCGTCATGTCGGTGACGGTGTCGGCGGCCTCGACCAGCGCGGGCGGCGCCCCGCGGCCGGTGACCACCACGTGCTGCATCCGCGGCCGGGCGCGCAGGTCGGCGACCACCCGCTCCGCGTCGAGATACTGGTACTTCAGCGCGATGTTCAGCTCGTCGAGCACCACCAGGCCGATGCCCGGATCGGAGAGCAGCCCGCGTGCCACGTCCCAGGCCGCCCCGGCGGTGGCGACGTCGCGCGCGCGGTCCTGCGTCTCCCAGGTGAAGCCCTCGCCCATCACGTGCCAGCTCACGCCGGGCTGGCTGCGGAAGAAGGCCTCCTCGCCGGTATCCGAGCGTCCCTTGATGAACTGCACCACGCCGACCTTCATGCCGTGGCCGAGCGCGCGCGCCACCAGGCCGAAGCCGGCGCTGGACTTGCCCTTGCCGTTGCCGGTATTGACCAGCAGTACGCCGCGCTCGGCCTGCGCCTCGGCGATCTTCTCATCGACGACCGCCTTCTTGCGCGCCATGCGTTCATTGTGACGGCTGTCGCGATCCTGTTCACTCATTGCTCGGTTTGCTCCGCAAGTTGGGCCAGCCCGGTCAGCAGGGCCGGACCGGGGTTGAAGAAGTGACGGCCTTCGAGGCCGATCACCGGCACCGACACCAGGCCGAGCTCGGCGCTGCAGCTCTCCGCGTTGTCCGGGGTCAGCGACACCACCATCTCGGGCTTGAAGCGCTCGACGGCGGCGACGATGCCGGGGATCTCCTCGCCCGGGCGCAGGTGGCGGATGCGTTCGCTCGTCTCCACCACCTCGAAGCCGGCGTGGGCGAAGGCGTCGCCGACCACATGCCCGCGGCCGAAGGAGTAAGGCTGCGCCGAGCAGGCGGAGATTACCAGCACCCGCCGGCCGCCGCCCCTCACCGCCGCCGCGCGCTCGCGCCACTCGCGCGCGTAGGCATCGACCCGGGCCCGGGCGTCGGGCACGCCGGCGGCCTCGGCGAGGTCGAGCAGCATCGCCTCGGTCCCGGCCATGGAGTCGAAGCCATCGACCTGCAGGATGCGCGCCTCGGGCTCGAGCATGTCGAGCTGGGCCGGATCGGTGCCCCGGGAGACGACGACCAGGTCCGGATTCAGCGCGGCGATCGCGCCGAGGTCGGGGTCCATGATGCCACCGGTACGCGGCAGATCGCGCTTGTCGTAGCGCGATGCGCCGACGATGCAGTCGCCGCGCCCCAGCCATTCCAGCGCCAGGGTGATGTAGGGCGACTGGCTGACGATGCGCGGACAGGCCGCGGCGGCCGGCAGGGCCAGGGCGAGCAGGAGGCCGCCGAGCAGGCGGCGAAGGATGTGCTTCATGACGGTAATCTCAGTCGGGAAGAAAGACGACGCGCCCTTCGTTGTCGAAGCGGCGCAGCGGATGGCCGAAGGCCTGGCTCAGCAGGTCGGCGCGCAGCACGGTGTCGCGGTCGCCGGCGATCACGCCGCCGCGGCCGTCGAGCAGGATGATGTGGTCGGCGTAGCGCGCGG
>JBPOHI010000030.1:0-47494 GCA_052035735.1 Acidobacteriota bacterium | reverse complement strand
CTGGGCGACGAGCGCATCGCCCAACTCGTGGCTGCCGGCATGCTGACCGACATTCCAGGCCTCTACCATCTGGAGCGCGAAGCACTCGCGGCGCTCCCGGGGTGGGGCGAGAAGTCGGCCGACAACCTCCTCGCGTCGCTCGCCGAGAGCCGCTATCGGCCGCTCGCGCGGCTGCTCTTCGGACTCGGCATCCGGATGGTGGGGGAGCGCACCGCGAAGCTCCTGGCGCAGCACTTCGGGTCGCTCGCGGCGCTCGCAGCGGCGAGCGAGGAGGAGCTGCAGGTGGTCGACGAGATCGGTCCCAAGGTGGCGGCGAGCGTACGCGCCTTCTTCGCCGATCCACGGCAGGAGCGGCGCTTCGCCGCGCTCGCGGCTGCCGGAGTCGAGCCACCGCCGGTCGAGAGCCCGACCGCGGCCAGCCTGCCGCTCGCCGGCAAGACCGTCGTCCTCACCGGCAAGCTCTCGTCGATGAGCCGGGAAGAGGCCGCTGCCAGGCTCGAGTCGCTGGGCGCCCGCGTCGCAGGTTCGGTGTCGAAGAAGACCTCCTTCGTCGTCGCCGGCGACGACGCCGGCTCGAAGCTCGACAAAGCGAGGAGCCTCGGCATCGAGATCCTCGACGAGGCCGGGCTGCTGGCGCGAATCGGGCATGCGACGCAGTAGCGTCAGAGCCGGTCTCGTCGCGCTGGCGCTCGTGCCGTTCGCGGCCTGTTCGCGAGTCCCGCCGGATGCGCCGGAGCGCTGGCGCCACGGCGCCGCCGCCGGGTTCGATCTCCTCCTGATCACCCTCGACACGACGCGCGCCGACCATCTCGGGGCCTACGGGTATCCGGACGCCGAGACACCCAATCTCGACCGGCTGGCTCGCGAGGGAGTTCGCTTTTCCGAAGCGATGACGGTCGTGCCGCTGACATTGCCGGCGCACGCAACCATCCTGACCGGCCTCCTGCCCCCTCGCCACGGCGTGCGCAACAACGCCGAGTTCCGGCTCGGCAAGGAAGGCTCGACGCTGGGCGAGATCCTGCAGCGCGAGGGCTACGCAACCGCCGCTTTCGTCTCCGCTTTCGTTCTCGACGCCCGATACGGAACCGGACGAGGTTTCGACACCTACGATGACCGGGTGGAGCCCGTTCGAGGCGGCGTCTTCGCCCTGGGGACCCTCGAACGAAAAGCCCCGGACACCACGGACGCCTTTCTCGGCTGGCTCGGAGAGCAGCAGAGAGACCGGAGGATCTTCTCCTGGGTGCACTACTTCGATGCCCATGCTCCGTATGAGCCACCTCGAGACCTCGCCCTGCGTTTCGAGGGTCGACCTTACGACGGCGAAATCGCCCTCATCGATCGCGAAGTCGGGCGCGTGCTCGCGGCGCTCGAAGCAGCCGGACGAATGGGGCAGACGCTCGTCGTCGTCGTCGGCGATCACGGAGAGGGACTGGGTGAGCACGGCGAAGCGACTCACGGGCACTTCATCTACGACTCCACGATGCGAGTGCCGTTGATCCTCTACGCACCGCGGGCGATCGGGCTTGGCCTGGTCGATCAGCGTGTGGTGTCGACGGCGGACCTCCTGCCGACGGTGCTGGATCTCCTGGGAACAAGAGATCGCGAGATGCGGGATGGCGAGAGCTGGGTCGGGAAGCGCCGCGATCCGCAGCGAGCGGTCTACCTGGAGAACCTGTCTCCTGTTCTGGACTTCGGCTGGGCGCCTCTCTTCGGGGCGCGGACGCTACGATTGAAAGCGATTCTCGCTCCTCGGCGCGAGCTCTACGACCTGGCCGACGACCCGCGCGAGGAGCGCAACCAGTGCGGCTCATCCGGCTCGAGCGAGTCCGCAGGCGCGGATCTGTTCTCGGCTCTCGAAAAGCACAACGCTCGAGACTCGTCCGGCTCGAATTCGCGCGAATTCGTCTCCGACGAGGAGCGCGCGAAGCTGGCGGCCTTGGGCTACCTGGGAGGCGCAGGCCCGGCGGAGAACGACGAAGAGCCTGCCGATCCCAAGGATAGGGTCGCGGTCCATGCGGCGCTCGTCGAGGCGAACGCCGCTCTGTCGGCCGACCGGCTCGATCTTGCGGATCGCTGGCTGCGGCAAGCGGCTGCAGTCTCGCCTCGAGATCGCAGCGTGCTGTTCGCTCTGGGAAAGCTGCAATTGCGCCGAGGAGAGCGCTCGGCCGCCGAGCGCTCTTTCCTGGCACTTTCAGAGATCCATCCGCGCGCGGAGGTCTCGATCCTGTTGGCGCAGATCGCTCTTCTGGATGGGCGACTCACGGAAACGGAAGCACGGCTGGCTGAGGCGACGCGCCTCGAACCTGGCCACGGCGGGATCCTGATCGTGCGCGGCGATCTCGAGCTGAGTCGCGGGAACAGGCGTGAGGCGGCTGCGAGTTATCGCGCGGCGGCGCAGGGCGACCCCTACCGGGCCGGCAGCATGGCGGAGGGCAGGCTTCTGGCGCTCGACCGCAGCAGTGACGGATCGTGATTCATGGTGTACAATTTTATGAATCAGTCTCGCGTGCGCACGATCGCATTTCTTGAAAGGTCTGGTCCTGCCGAGTGTCGCGGGCCGAGAATTGGATCTCGCGCCCTTGGAGCTTCGAGGCGAAGGGGAGAAAGTCCATGCGAAAAGTAGCCTTGCTGGCGGTCGGGTTGGGTTGTTGGATGGGAGCGACGCAGGTCCTGGCGATCACGCCGGCCGAGGTTCGGGTCAAGAAGGCGATCGCGGACACGATGACTCCCGACGAGCTGGCTGCCTACAAGCAGCGCCTTGCCGACCGGTACAATCAGGGGATGTTCGACCGCGCCCAGGGCGGGGTGCGCACGCCGGCCGACGCCTGCACCGGCGCGACGCCGGAGATCTCGGCCTTGCCCTACAACAGCGCCGCGGACACGACCGTAGGCCAGACGGATAACTACGACCTTCCCGCCGATACAACCAACCCCACTTGCGCTGTCGGGGCTACCTGCACCGGTGGAGGCCCTGCGGGCGCGGCGCCGCTTGGTGGCATCTACACCGGCACCGGAACAGGCCCCGACAAGGCCTACATGATCCAGACCGATGCCAACTGCACGCTGACGATTACCATGGATCCGACCAACACGCAGGACATGGCCCTCATCGTGTATCAGGCCAACTGCTCGAGCGCTTTGGCGGATTGCGCCTGCGTCGACGACGATGGAGTCGGGGGCGCCGCCGAGACTGTGATTCTCAATGCGATCGCTGGAACGACCTACTACGTCGTAGCCGACGGATACTCCACGGGCGCCACGCCCCCGGGTCCGTCCGGTCCGTTCACCATCAACATCACCGGCTCGGGCTGCTCGCTGACGCCGGTTTCGCTGCAGAGCTTCTCCGTCGAAAACTGAGTCGAAGCAGCAACTGCTGAGCGAGAGGGCCCCGGATTCCGGGGCCCTTTTCATTGGAGCGGAAGCGCTTCCCGCGGCGCGCGCGCATCGAGGAGCGGCGCGAGGCGCGGGTCGGAGGCGGCGCGCAGGCGCAGGTCGGGCAGGACCGCAAGAGCCGCCATGAGGCGCTCCTGGGCGGCGCGCGAATCGTTCGCGTCCAGGCGACGGAGGGCCTGCTGATAGCGGCACTCGGCGAGATTGCGCCGCACCTGGGCGTTGCTCTCGTCCAGGGCGACCGCCCGAGCCAGGGCCGCTTCCGCCTTGTCGAGATCTCCCTGGCGAATCAGGAGGACACCGAGATTCGACCAGGCGACGGCGCGCCGCGGCTGACGCTCGAGTAGCGCCATCCACTGCGCCACCGCGGCTGCGGTCCGGCCGGAGCGGCCGAGCGCGTCGGCGAGCTCGAAGCGGGCTTCGGGCTGCTCCGGATCGAGGGCGAGGAGTTTCTCGAGCAGCACGATGGCTTCGCCGAACTGACCTCCGCGCGCCAGCGTCTGACCGGAGCGCAGCAGGGCGAAGCGGTTCTCGGGCTCGACTTCCCGTACGAGGTCGAAGAGCGCCAGCGCCTCATTCGCATCGCCAGCGGCGAGTGAGTCTTCGGCGAGGTCGAGGAGCTCCTTCTGGTGCACGCGGTCCTTCGGGTCGACGAGCCCGGCCGGCGGCTCCGCCGAGGTGGGGTTCGCGCCACCGACATAGCCCAGGGACCGCAACGCGGCGGCGACCTCCGGGTCTGCGCTCGTCCCGGCCTCGGCAACGACCGGTTTGCGGAGCTCGTTCGCGAGTGCGCGGCGCAAGGGCTCGGCGCGCGGATCCGAGGTCGCCAGGTTTGTCGTCTCGCCCGGGTCGGCAGCGAGGTCGTAAAGCTCGGGCTTCGGCGCTTCGATCCATTTCGCGTCGCCCGAGCGCCAGGCGGTGAGCGGTGCCCAGCCGTAGCCGTGGAACGGCTGCCGGCTCTCCACCAGGGCGGGGCCTATCGCGAACGGCCGTCCGCTCCAGAATCCCGCCAGGCTGGCGCCGTCGGTCGCGGGCAGGGGAGCGAGCCCGAGCATCTCGAGGATGGTCGGCGTCACATCCACCAGCCGGGCTGGAGCCTGGCTCTTGCCGGGCGCGACGAGCCCCGGAGCGTGAAACAGCAAAGGAACCACGGTCGTTGAGTCATAGACGTAGAAGCCGTGCGTCGCCTCGCCGTGCTCGCCAAGGCTTTCGCCGTGGTCAGCCGTCAGGACCGTAAGGCGGGGGCGTCCTGGGAACGACTCCTCGAGGCCTTCGCGCAATTTCGCCAACGCGTGATCGACGGCCGCCACCTCGCCGTCGTAGGCGCCGCGCGGCCCCGGGCGGGCGAAGCGCGCCGCAGGCTCGTAGGGCGTGTGCGGGTCGTAGTAGTGAACCCACAGGAAGTAGGGCTGTTCGGGGTCTTTCTTCTTGACGCCGCGCAGCCATTCGAGGGCGAGGGCTGTCGTTGCCGGGGCGGGGCGGTCTTGCCAGCGCCCGTCCGGGCGGCTCGCGAGCTGGTCCTCGAAGCTCTCGAAGCCGCGGTCGAGGCCGAACATCCGGCGCAGCGGGTAGCCGGAGACGATCGCGCCCGTCCGGTACCCGGCGGCGGCGAGCCGCTCGGCCAGGGTCGGCAGCGCGCCGTCGAGGATCTGGCCGTTGTCGCGCACGCCGTGCCGGCGCGGCACCAGTCCGGTGAGCAGCGAGACATGCGCCGGCAGGGTCAACGGCACCGGAGAGACCGCCGCCGGGAAGGCGAATCCCTCGCTGGCGAGGCGATCGATCGCCGGCGTCGCGTTTCTCGATGCGACCCAACCGAGCGCGTCCGGGCGCAGGGTGTCGATGGTGACGAGCACCAGATCCGGCCGGCGGGAGCGGCCGCAGCCGGCGACGAACAGGGCGCAGAGTGCGAGGATGGTTGCCCGTCGCAGCGGAGTCTCGGCAAAGGCGAACATGCGTGGATCTTAGAGGATCGAAAGCCGCCGCCGGGGCGTGAGGTCTTCGGGGTCGCGGTCTGTGCCAGAATGGCATCCTATGGTGCAGGATCCGCAAGTCCTTGTGATTGATGACGAAACCGGCTCGCGCGAATCGATGGCGCTGGCCATTCAGCGTGCCGGCTTCGTGGTGCGTACGTTCGACGATGCCCGCCGGGCGCTCGAGCTGCTGGAGGAGACCGACACGCCGCAGCTCGCGGTCTGCGATCTCCGGATGCCCGGCCTCGACGGCATCGGCTTTCTCAACGAGGTGCGCAAGCGTGGCCTCGACCTGGCGGTGATCCTGGTCACCGGTTTCGGCTCGATCGAATCCGCCGTCGAGGCGATGCGCGTCGGCGCCGACGACTATCTGACCAAGCCGGTCGACCTCTACGAGCTGCGCAAGCGCGTGCTCACGCAGCTCGAGAAGCGCCAGCTCAAGGAGAAGGTCGTCGAGCTCAATCAGCAGCTCGACAAACGCTACGGCTTCGAGAGCATCATCGGCCGGTCGACCCGGATGGAGGCGTTGTTCGAGCAGATGCGGCTCGTCGCGCCGACCAAGTCGACCGTGCTGGTGATGGGCGAGAGCGGCACCGGCAAGGAGCTGGTGGCGAACGCCCTGCATCTCACCAGCCCGCGGCGCAGCGAGCGCTTCCTGGCCATCAACTGCGGCGCGATTCCTCCGGACATCCTCGAGAGCGAGCTCTTCGGGCACGAGCGCGGCTCGTTTACCGGCGCCATCGGCCGCAAGATCGGCAAGTTCGAACTGGCGCACAAGGGGACGCTCTTCCTCGACGAGATCTCCGAGCTCTACCCTGAGCTCCAGGTGAAGCTCCTGCGGGTGCTCGAGGAGCGGCGGGTGATGCGGGTCGGTGGCAGCGACCTGATCGACGTCGACTTCCGACTCATCGCCGCCACCAACAAGGACCTCGAGAAGGAGATCGCCGAAGGGCGTTTCCGCGAGGATCTCTACTACCGCCTGAAGGTCGTGACGCTGCGCATCCCGCCGCTCCGCGACCGGCGCGACGACATTCCGCGCCTCGCCGAGCACTACCTGATCCTGATCTGCCGCGAGCACGGGCGGGAGGCGAAGCGCTTCTCGCGCGAGGCGCTGGCGGCGCTCTCCGCCTACCCGTGGCCGGGCAACGTCCGTGAGCTGCGCAACGCCGTCGAGTCGATCGTGATCTTCCATCGTGGCGACGTCGTTCGCGTCGGCGATCTGCCACCGGAGATCCAGGCCTGCGCCGAGATGGCCGAGCCCGGCGACGCGCTGCTGGATGGGGAATCGGCAGGGGAGGAGGCGCCGCTGCCGGAGGGCGAGCCGGCCTATCGCCGCGCCTCGGCGTCCGAGGCGGCGGGCGTGACGGTCACTGCCGGCGCCGAGTCGGCGCGCGGCACCAAGACCATGGACGAGATCGAGCGTGACGCGATTCTCGCGGCGCTGGACCGCACCGGGGGGCGCCGCGTCGAAGCCGCGAGGCTGCTCGACATCGGGCTGCGCACGCTGCAGCGCAAGCTCAAGGACTACAAGGATCAGGGCTACTACCAGGAGTGAACCATGGAAACCCCGGCCGACGTGTTCGTGTATTTCGACAATCTCACCGGCGAGGCCAAGCGCGGGCGCCTGCTGACGATCTGGCCGCAGGGCTTCTACGAGCTCAATCTGCAGCTGGGTGGGACCTGGCGGCGCTCGCTCCTGCCGATCTCGCGCACCTTCATACTCGCCGCCGAACCCGAGCTCGAGCGCGAGCCGCTGATCGAGATCGAACGCTAGGCGGGGTCAGACGGTCGGCGGCGGCGTTCCGGCGCGCGCCGCGGCCATCGCCCGAAGCATCTCGCGGACGGCGCCGTCGAGACCCAGAATGACCGCGCGCGACACCAGCGCGTGACCGATATTGAGCTCTTCGACGCGACGGATCGAAGCGATGCCGCCGACGTTCTCGGCCGTCAGGCCGTGGCCGGCGTAGATGCGGAAGCCGAGCGCCGCTCCCATGTCGGCCGAGCGCGCCGCCTCGGCGCGGCGGCTGGCTGCGAAACCGCCGCGGGCGCGGGTATAGGCGTCGGTGTTGAGCTCGATGCCGGTCGCCAGACCGGCAAACGGAGCGAGCTCCTGGATCTTCTGCGGGTCCGGATCCACGAACAGGGAGACTTCGATCCCGGCCGCGCGCAGCCGCTCGGCACCGGCGAGGAGGCGGCCCAAGTGCGCGACGACGTCGAGCCCGCCTTCGGTCGTGAGCTCATCGGGGCGCTCCGGTACCAGCGTCACCTGGTGCGGGTGCGCCTCGCAGGCGATCGTCAGCATTTCGTCGGTCGCCGCCATTTCGAGATTGAGCTTGCCGCGCACCGCACCGCGCAGGCGCGCGAGATCGCCGTCCTGGATGTGCCGGCGGTCGCCGCGCAGATGGATCGTGATGCCGCTGGCGCCGGCGGCTTCGGCGACGGCCGCGGCTTCGGCCGGGTCGGGGTAGTCGAGCCGTCGCGCCTGGCGCAGGGTGGCGACGTGGTCGACGTTGACGGAGAGCTGCAGCGGCAAGTCGGTCATCACGCGGCTCCGATCTCCTGGCGAATGGCGGCGGCGAGCGTCCCGGCGAGCGCGCCGATCGCGATCTCGTCGGCACCTTCGATCATGATCCTGGCGAGCGGTTCCGTGCCGCTGTAGCGCAGCACCAGGCGGCCCTGGGCGCCCAAAGCCTCTTCGACGCGATGCGCCTCCGCTGCGACCCTCGCGAGCTCGGAGAACGGCGGCTTGCGCGCCACCCGGACGTTGAGCAGCACCTGGGGAAAGCGGCGGAAACCGGCGAGCTCGGCGGAGAGCGTGCGGCCCTCCCGAACGGCTCGCGCGCCGATGGCGGCGAGACGGATCGCCGTCAGCAGGCCGTCGCCGGTAGTCGAGCTGTGCAGGTCGACCAGATGCCCTGACTGCTCGCCGCCCAGGCGCAGTCCGTGCGCGCGCAGGGTCTCGACGACCGCGCGATCGCCGACGTCGCATCGCAGGACCTCGACGTCGGTCGTAGCGAGCGCCTGTTCGAGGCCGAAGTTGCTCATGCTGGTGGCGACGATCTGCGACGGCGCGAGCTCCCCGCGGCGCTGCAGCTCGCGCGCCCAGAGATAGAGCATCGCGTCGCCGTCGTGCAGTCGCCCGCGCTCGTCGAGCAGCAGCGCCCGGTCGGCATCGCCGTCGAAAGTGAAGCCGAGGTCGAAGTCGCCGGTGGCGAGCCGATCGACGAGCGCCTGCGGATGGGTCGAGCCGCAATCGCGATTGATGTTGGTGCCGTCCGGCGAAGCGAAGTGCAGCTCGACTTCGGCTCCGAGCCGGGAAAAGAGCTCGCCGGCGAGCGGCGATGCGGCGCCGTGGGCCGCATCGAGCGCCACGCGCAGGCCGGCGAGTGCCCGCGGCCCGCCACCCTCTTCGACCAGCCAGTCGAGGTACTGCCGGCTGGCTTCCGGATCGGCGAGCGGATCGGCGGACGGGTCGGCGGCCGTCGCGGGTGCGACCGGCGGCGGCTCGAACTCGGCGAGGTGGGCCTCGAGGCGCGCCTCGGCGTCCGTTTCCCATTTGAAACCGAAGCGGTCGATCAGCTTGATGCCGTTGTCGGCCGCCGGGTTGTGGCTCGCCGAGGCGACGACGCCGGCGGCGGCGGCGCGGCGCGGCACCGACCAGGCGACGGCGGGGGTCGGCAGCGTGCCCAGATCGAGCGTTCGCGCGCCTGCGGCCACGAGACCGGCGCTCATCCACTCGACGAGGAGCGGCGAGCTCGCACGCGTGTCGCCACCCAGCAGCACGAGAGGCGCTGCGGGCTCGGTCTGGGCGGCCAGAAGCTCGCGTCCGAGGGCGAAGCCGAGATGTCGCACGGTCGCTTCGGTGAGCGGCTCGGTGCCGAAGGGAGCTCGAATGCCGTCGGTACCGAAGAGTCGGCGCGTCATGGTGTCTCCTCGCCCCCGTCGGTCGCGGTATCGCTCCCCGGGAAGTGCATCGGCACCTCGACGACGACCACCGAGGGCTGGACGATGCGGACGAGCGGGTTGGGCGGCACGACGCTGACCGTCTGCCGGAAGGTGATGGCGTGGCCGTCGAGGCTGATCGGGCTCGTTGTCGCCGCCGTGATCCCGGCGAGCAGCGACTCCGGCCCGGTGACCTGCACCATCTCGGGCTGGGCGATCGGCGAGAGCGGCTCGGCGCCCGCCGCCGGCTCGCCGACGAGGCGCGGCGAGACGCGCAGCATCTGACTCTTCTCCCGGTCGAGGCGCAGCGCGATGGAGTTGGGCTCGATCGCCAGGACTTCGAGCCCCTCCGGGCGCAGGACGTTGCTTTCGTCGAGCTGTACGTCGAGCGTACCGACGGTGCCGGCGCCGACTTCGATGACCACGTCCACGACGTGCGGGGCGAGGGTGCGGATCTGCCGGTCGGGACCGCGCAGCCGCACTTTCACGGTCTGCAGAGGATCGAGGATGATGATGCCGCGGCTGGGGTTGTAGGTCACGGTGGCGTCGATGAGCTTCTCGCTCACCCTCTCCCGCTTGACGAACGAGGTCGAGAACCAGACCGCGATGGCGGCGAACAGGGCGAGTGCCCGCAGCCCCCAGAGGTTGACCTTGTTGCGGCTCACCGGGCCTCCCGCGACGCGGTGTCGGCGTCGGTGACGAGGTGGAAGTGCAGGCGCCGGCCGAGCTGTGCGCGATCGAGATGCCGCTCGAGCTCGCCGCCGACGGCGAGCGAGATCTCGCCGGTCTCCTCCGAGACGACCAGCGCCAGCGCGTCGGTCTCTTCGCTGATGCCCAGGGCGGCGCGGTGGCGCGAGCCGTGCTCTTTCGACAGTTCGGGGTTGGCGGTGAGCGGCAGGAAGCAGGACGCCGCCGCGATGCGCTCGGCCTGGATGACGATGGCTCCGTCGTGCAGCGGAGCGTCGGGGGTGAAGATGCTGACCAGCAGGTCGAAGGAGATCCGCGCGTCGAGGGCGATGCCGTTCTCGACGTAGGTGCGCAGCCCCTCCTTGCGCTCGAAGACGATCAGCGCGCCGGTGCGGCGCTCCGCGAGCGTCGCCGCGGCGAGGGCTACTTCGTGCAGGTGGGCGTCGGTCTTCGCCGGCTTGATGCCGAAGAAAGGGCCACGCCCGAAGCGCGCCAGCGCGCGACGGATCTCCGGCTGGAAGAGCACCACCAGGGCGAACGGCAGCACGAGCAGGAACTTCTGGATCAGGGTCTCGAGGGCGACCAGGTTGGCCCAGCGCGCCAGGTAGGAGGTGGCCGCCACGAAGGCGAGTCCGACCAGGATCTGCACCGTGCGCGTGCCGCGGATGAGCAGCAGGAGGTTGTAGAAGACGATGGCGACGATAGCGACGTCGAGCAGGTCCTGCCAGGTCAGGAGGTCGAAGAAGTCGGCGACGTTCATGCCGGACCACCTGCGTCCGCCGAGTCGATGGCCGTCCAGGCGGCGAGGAACTTCCGGGTCGCGCCGACATCGTGAACGCGCAGCACGGCGGCGCCGCCGGCGGCCGCCCAGGCGGCGGCCGCGAGACTCGGTTCGAGCCTCCCGGCGGGGGGCTCGGGCGCCCGTCCTGCCGCGCCCGGCAGATCGGCGAGGCCGCCGAGGAAGCTCTTGCGGCTGGCGCCGACGAGCAGTGGTCGATCGAGGGCGGCGAGCTCGGGCAGGCGGCGCAGCAGCTCGAGGTTCTGGCTGCCCACCTTGCCGAAGCCCAGGCCGGGATCGAGCACCAGCTGCTCGCGCCGGCAACCGGCGGCGACGGCGCGGTCCATCAGGGTCGCGAGCCCGGCGCGGACCTCATCGACGACCCGATCGGCACGGCGTCGCGCTGTAGCGGGGGCGAAGATGCCGTGGTGGTGCATGAGCACGACGGTACATCCGGAGGTCGCCGCGAGCGCCGCAGTCTCGGGATCCTCGAGGGCCGACACGTCGTTGAGCAGATCGGCTCCGGCATCGAGCAGCGCTCGCGCCACGGGCGCCTTGCGGGTGTCGATCGAAACCGGCACGGCACACTGGCGCCGCAGGCCGGCGAGCACGGGCAGGAGGCGCGCGAGCTCTTCCGCGGCGTCGACGGCACGCGCGCCGGCGCCGTAGGCGCCGCCGGCCGGGCGGGTCGACTCGGCGCCGAGGTCGATCAGATCGGCGCCCTCGTCGACCAGGCGCAGCGCCTGCTCGACCGCGCGCTCCGGGTCGAGGTAGAGCCCGCCGTCGCTGAACGAGTCGGGAGTGACGTTGACGATCCCCATGAGCAGCGGCCTGCCCGGGCTGAGCGCGAGGGTTCGCCCGCGCCCGAGGGGGAGCCGGAACGCGGCGGGTGGAGCAGGCTGGGCGATCATCTCCGGGACACGGCTCTTCCGTCCGCGAGTCTAACGGAGACTCGCGGGACGACGCAGCGGTGACGCTCGCAGAGGTGCAGCGACGTCAGGCCGGAGTCGCTTCGGGGGTGAGAGAGGGTCCCGAGGCCGGACGGTCGGAGACCGGGCCGGCGGACGATCCGCCGGACATCGGTGCGGAGGGCGGCGGCTCGACGTGCGGGCGCGGCGTGGGATCGAGGTGTTCGCCGGTGAGCTCGGTGATGATGGCGTAGATCTCGCCGCCGTCGAGCGACTCCTTCTCGAGCAGGTCCGCCGCCACCCGGTCGAGCACCGCGCGATGGCGCTTCAGGATGTCGCGCGCCTGCTCGTAGGCGCGCTGCACGATGCGGTGCACTTCGGCGTCGATGCGCTGTGCCGTCTCCTCGCTGTAGCCCGACTTCTGGGCGAAGTCGCGGCCGAGGAAGACCGGCTCGCTGTCGCCGCCGTAGGCCAGGGGCCCGAGGTCGGACATGCCCCATTCGCAGACCATGCGGCGCGCCATGGCGGTGGCGCGCTCGATGTCGTTCGACGCGCCGGTGGTGATGTCTTTCTGCGTCATCTCCTCGGCGATGCGGCCGCCCATGAAGATCGAGATGTCGTTGGCGATGTTGCCCTTGGTGTAGTTGTGCTTGTCCTCCATCGGCAACTGCATCGTCACGCCGAGGGCGCGGCCGCGAGGAATGATGGTGACCTTGTGCAGGGGGTCGTGCCCGGGAAGGAACGCCGCGACGACCGCGTGGCCGGCCTCGTGGAAGGCGGTCACCGTCTTCTCCGCTTCGGTGAGGATGAGCGACTTGCGCTCGGCGCCCATCAGGACCTTGTCCTTGGCGAACTCGAAGTCGACCATCTCGACCTTCTTCTTGTTGCGTCGCGCGGCGATGAGCGCGGCCTCGTTCACCAGGTTGGCGAGGTCGGCGCCGGCGAAGCCCGGCGTACCGCGCGCGAGGATCGACAGGTTCACATCCTCCGAGAGCGGGATGTTGCGCGTGTGTACCTGCAAGATGCCGGTGCGGCCGTTGAGATCGGGGCGATCGACGACGACGCGGCGGTCGAACCGACCCGGCCGCAGCAGCGCCGGGTCGAGGACGTCCGGCCGGTTGGTGCCGGCGATCAGGATCACGCCTTCGTTGGTCTCGAAGCCGTCCATCTCGACGAGCAGCTGATTGAGCGTCTGCTCGCGCTCGTCGTGGCCGCCGCCGAGCCCCGCGCCGCGATGCCGGCCGACGGCGTCGATCTCGTCGATGAACACGATGCAGGGGGCGTTCTTCTTGCCCTGTTCGAACAGGTCGCGGACGCGCGAGGCGCCGACGCCGACGAACATCTCGACGAAGTCCGAGCCCGAGATGGAGAAGAACGGCACGTTGGCCTCGCCGGCAATGGCGCGGGCGAGCAGGGTCTTGCCGGTGCCCGGGGGGCCCATGAGCAGCACGCCCTTGGGGATCTTGCCGCCCAGCTTCTGGAACTTCTGCGGATCCTTGAGGAACTCGACGATCTCCTGCAGCTCTTCCTTGGCTTCTTCGACGCCGGCGACGTCCTTGAAGGTGACCTTCTTGCCGGTCGTGGAGAGGAGTTTCGCCTTGCTCTTGCCGAACGACATCGCCTTGTTGCCGCCGCTCTGCATCTGACGCATGAAGAAGATCCACAGCCCGACGAGGAGCAGCACCGGCGCCCAGCCGACGAGGATGGTGAGCAGCGCGTTCTCCTTCGGCAACTCGGCGACGACCTCGACCTTCTGAGCCATCAGGCGGTCGGTGAAGTCGGAGTCCGGCCGGAAGGGCAGCTCGACCTTGAACTCCTCGCCCTTGGGATACTGCCCGCCTTCCTTGAAGATGCCCGAGATCGTCTGCTCGCGCAGGGTGATCTTGGCGACGTGGCCTTTGTTGAGCTGCTCGTTGAACTCACTGTAGGTGAGCTCGTGCCGGGTGGTCTTGCCGACCTGGAAGGTGTTCCACAGCAGGATCACCACCACGAAGATGACCATCCAGAGCAGCAGGGTACGCAGAGTTGAACTCAAGTGTCAGACTCCTCCCGGCCCTCGGCCGGAACGCCATCGCTACCTATACGTCGAAAGTCCCCAGGCGGGTTGTCGAGCCACTCGACGACCCAGGGAGAGCTATCGTCCCGCAGCCGGAACCGGTCGTCGATGGTGACGCCCGGCACCCAGGCCAGGGTGCCTTCCACCAGCAGGAGTGGCAAGCTATCCCGCTCCGCACGCGGCACCTTGTGATCGATCAACAGTTCCTTCAACCGCCGCATTCCAGGCGCCCCCAGCGACCGGATGCGATCGCCGGGCCGGCGGTTGCGAATCTCCACCCGGACCGACCCGCCCCCGTCAGAGATAGCGAGCGCTGCGCGCCGGCGCTCGCCGGAACGCATCCAGGGTGCAAACGGCTGTCGGGAAAGCCGGATACGGCCGCAAATCTCCGGAACCTCGACCTCTCCCGGCCCCTGCAGAATATATGAAAAGGCCACCCCGGCGGGTGGGCGGGGGGCGAGGCCAAGAAAGCCGCCGGCCACCTGCCAGTAGAGGCCGTCCGCGCCCCCGGCGGGGGACTCCAGGCCCCCGGGCGCCGCCTCCAACTGGCGAAGAAGCTCGCGCTTCGATCGGGTCGAGCTGGGCGCCTGCCGGCCAGCCCGACGCTCGAGGAGGTTCAAGGCAAGAAAAGGCAAAGGCTCCGGTAAAGAGAAAAGCGTTGCGATCTCGAGGCGAGGCCGCGAGCCCCCGACTTCCTTGACCAGCAGCTTTTCGAGCCGGTTGTCGAGAATGCCGCGAGCTCGCCCGGCCGCCGCAGCGACTGCCGCCAGCGCGGAGCCCAGTCCAGGCTCCTGCGCCAGAAGAAAGGGAAGGAGGCGGTGGCGAACGCGATTGCGTTCGTTCGCGAGGTCGAGGTTGGTGGGATCGGCGAGCGCGACGACTCCTTTGGCTGCGACAAAGGCATCGAGCGTGGCGCGGTCGAGGTCGAGCAGCGGCCGGAGGAGCGCGGCGCGGCGGCGGTGGATACCTTGCAGGCCGGCGAGGCCGCTGCCGGCGGCGAGGCGCAGCAGGAGGGTCTCGATCTGGTCGTCGCGGTGGTGAGCGGTGAGGATCCGGTCGGCGCCGAGGCGGGCGCGGAAGGCCTCGAGCGCTTGGTAACGCACCCGGCGCGCTGCCGCTTCGGTCCCCTCGCGGCGGCGCGCGGCCTCCCGCACCGGGTGGCGTTCGGATGTGAACGGCAGGCCGATCTGCGCCGCGATGGCCGCCGCTGCCGCCGCCCGCTTTCCCGAGCCCGGGTCGAGCGCGTGGTCGACATGGAACAGGTGGACCGCGAGCCCGCGCCGCGGCGCGAGCTCGGCCAGCCCCAGGGCCAGCGCGGTCGAGTCGCCGCCGCCGGAAAAGGCGAGTACCCAGGGGCCGCGCGCGCCGAGCGCGAGCTCGGCTGCAAGGAAGGCGTCGAGAGTCGCGAGCATCGTTCAGCTGCCCCGCTGCTGCAGCCAGAAGGCGCGTGGGCTGAGGATCGGAAGTGGCGCGGCCGGGGCCGCGGTGAGCAGGTCGGCGTCGCCGGTGACGAGCGCCTGGGCTCCTGCGGCGATGGCTGCGGCGAGGATCGGTTCGTCGGTCGGGTCGCGCAGGGCGAAGCGGGGGACCGGCTCGCTGTTTGTCGCATCCTCGTCAAAGAGCTGCGGCGTGAGAGTGGTGAGGATCTCGGCGACGAGTGCCTGCGGCAATCCGATCTTGTCGCGCAGCGCGCGCTCGAGCCCGGCGAGGACTTGCCTGCTGACGACGAGCTCGTGCTGCGCGAGGATCAGGCGGAGTAGATCGCTGCACAGCCCGCGCGTGGCGTAGGCGGCGACGAGGACGTTGGTGTCGACGAAGACCTTCAAGAGATGTCGCGGAAGATGTCCTCGTCAGTGAGATAGCCGCGGGCTTCGGCGAACGGCAGCACCCGCCGCCGCTGCTGCTCGAACTCGACCAGCGTCAACTGCCGCCGCAGCGCCTCCCGCGCCAGCTCGCTGCGGCTCCGCCCGGTCTGCTCGACGAGCTTCTCGAGCAGGGCATCGAGCTCGGGATCGAGGCGCAAGGTGAGGGTTGAGCTCTTCATGTGCGACATTGTAGTACATCCGGCTCCTCGCGCCGCTGAGGTCGCGACCTTTCGAGCCTCGATCGCAAGGCGTATGGCATGATGTATGGCATGGTGCGGACGACGGTCTATCTGAGCGAGCAGTTGAAAGCGGAGCTCAAACGGGCGGCCGAAAGGTCGGGGGAGAGCGAGGCGGAGATCATTCGCCGGGGAGTTGCGGCGGCGGTGGCGGAGATCGGGGGTCGACGGCCACGTATTCCGCTATTCACCAGCGGCGACCCCGAGCTCGCCGAACGTGTCGACGACGCGCTTGCCGGCTTCGGCGAGCGGTGATTCTCCTCGATACCAGCGGTTTGCTCGCCTGGATCGACGCCGGCCAACGGCGCCACGCCGACGTCGCAGCCGCCATGGCGGTTTGCACCCCGCCCTTCGTCCTCTCGCCGTTCGTGCTGGCCGAGATCGACTATCTGCTCGCGGAGCGGGTCGGACCTGCCGCCGAGCGCGCGCTCCTCGCCGAGGTCGAAGACGGAGCGTTCGAGCTGGCGGCCTTCGATGCCGGCGACATCGGCGCGGCTCGGCGCGTCATCGAGCGCTACGCCGACCTCCGCATCGGCCTCGCCGATGCCTCGCTCGTCGTGCTCTCCGAGCGCTATCGCTCGCTCGCCCTGCTGTCCCTCGACGAACGTCACTTCCGCACGCTGCGCGGCTATCGCGGTCGCCCGTTCGAGCTGATTCCGCAGACGGGCTAGCCGGTTCGCCCGGATCCCCGCGTGAAACAGACCATCGAGGGCAGTAGAGTTCACCCAACCGCAGACGCGTGGCCGGACCCGGGGAGGGGATGAACAAGAAGGCGCTGACGGAGACCGACATCCGCACCAAGTTCATCACCCCGGCGATTCAGGGGGAGGGCGGAGCGAAGTGGGACCTCATGACCCAGTTGCGGGAGGAGGTCTACTTCACCGCCGGGCGGGTAATCGTCCGCGGCAAGACGGTGCAGCGCGGCAAGGCCAAGAAGGTCGACTACCTCTTGTACTACAAGCCCGGCATCCCGCTCGCCGTGGTCGAGGCGAAGGACAACAACCACTCCGTCGGCGCCGGGATGCAGCAGGCGCTCGAGTATGCCGAGACGCTCGACGTGCCGTTCGCCTACAGCTCGAACGGCGACGGCTTCCTCGAGCACGACCGGACGGGCAAGGGCGGTACCGTCGAGCGCGAGATCGCGCTGGACCAGTTCCCCTCGGCCGACGAGCTCTGGGCCCGCCTCCACGCCGAGAAGGGCTCGACGCCCGAGCAGCAACTCGTCGCGGCGCAGGACTACTACGACGACGGTTCCGGCCGGGTGCCGCGGTACTACCAGCAAATCGCCATCAACCGCACGACCGACGCCATCGCGCGTGGCCAGAACCGGATCCTGCTGGTCATGGCGACGGGCACCGGCAAGACCTACACCGCCTTTCAGATCATCTGGCGGCTGTGGAAGGCCGGAGTGAAGAAGCGGATCCTCTTCCTCGTCGACCGCAACATCCTCGCTGACCAGACGAAGACCAACGACTTCAAGCCGTTCGGCCAGGCGATGACCAAGGTCACCAACCGCACGGTCGACAAGGCGTACGAGATCTACCTTTCGCTCTACCAGGCGGTCACCGGCACCGAGGAAGAGCAGGACATCTACAAGCAGTTCTCGCCCGACTTCTTCGACCTGATCGTGGTGGACGAGTGCCACCGCGGCAGCGCCGCTTCCGACGCCGCCTGGCACAAGGTGCTGACCTACTTCTCGTCGGCGACCCAGATCGGCCTGACGGCGACGCCGAAGGAGACCTTCGACGTCTCGAACATCAGCTACTTCGGTGAGCCGGTCTACCTGTACTCGCTGAAGGAGGGGATCGCGGACGGGTTCCTCGCGCCCTACAAGGTGGTCCGCATCGGCCTGGACAAGGACCTCGACGGCTGGCGCCCGGAGGCCGGAAAGCTCGACAAGTACGGACAGGAGATCGAGGACCGCGAGTACAGCGAGAAGGATTTTGACCGGATTCTGATCCTCGAACGCCGCACTGCTGTGGTCGCCCGCAAGATCACCGAGTTTCTCCAGGGGACCGATCCCTATTCGAAGACGATCGTCTTCTGCGAGAACATCGACCACGCTGAGCGCATGCGCCAGGCGCTGGTCAACTGCAATCCCGAGCTCGCGGCCGCGAACAGCAAGTACGTCATGCGGATCACCGGCGACAACGAAGAGGGCAAGGCCCAGCTCGACAACTTCATCGACCCGGAGTCCCGCTATCCGGTCATCGCCACGACCTCCCAGCTGATGTCGACCGGCGTCGATGCACAGACCTGCAAGCTGATCGTCCTCGACAAGCGCATCCAGTCGATGACCGAGTTCAAGCAGATCATCGGCCGGGGAACGCGGATCAACGAGGACTACGGCAAGCTCTACTTCACCATCATGGACTTCCGCCGGGCGACGGCCCTGTTCGCCGATGACGACTTCGACGGGCCGCCGGTGCAGATCTACGAGCCTGGACCGGACGACTCCCCGGTGCCGACAATCGAGCCGCAGATCGGGACCATGGGGGGCCCGGACTGGCCGACGCTCCTGGAGACGCCTGCCGGCGCCGAAGGAGGGGGAGTCGACATCGTCGATCCCTTCGGGCCGCCGGGAGCGCCGGTGGGCGGCAAGCCGGTCCGCTACTACGTGGACGACGTTGAGGTTCAGGTCGTCCTCGAGCGGGTGCAGTACCTCGACGGCGAGGGGAAGCTCATCACCGAGTCGCTCCGCGACTACTCCCGCAAGGCGGTACGCAAGAGCTTCGCCTCGCTGGACGCCTTTCTGACGGTCTGGCGGGCCGCCGAGCGCAAACAGGTTCTGGTGGAGGAGCTCGCCGCGCAGGGGGTCTTTTTCGACGAGCTCGCCGACGAGGTCGGGCAAGGCTTCGACGCCTTCGACCTCGTCTGCCATATCGCCTTCGACCAGCCGGCGCTGACGCGGCGGGAGCGGGCGGAGCGGGTGCGCAAGCGCAACGTCTTCGGCAAGTACGGCGAGAAGGCGCGGGCTGTCCTCGAGTCGCTGCTCGCCAAATACGCCGACGCAGGCCTGAAGAGCGTCGAATCGCTCGAGATTCTGAAGGTCGATCCGCTGGCCGCCTTCGGCACGCCGGTCGAGATCGTGAACTCTTTCGGCGGGAAGCAGTCGTATCTCGCCGCCATTCGCGAGCTCGAAGCCGAGCTCTACAAGGAAGCTGCCTAGCTCATGGCGAACGTCTCGAACATCGTCAAATCGATCCAGGACATCATGCGGAAGGACGCCGGCACGTACGGCGACGCCCAGCGGCTCGAGCAGCTCGGCTGGATGTTCTTCCTCAAGATCTTCGACGACCGCGAGAAGGAGATGGAGCTCGTCCGCGACCGCTACAAGTCGCCGCTCCCGCGGCATCTGCGCTGGTCGAACTGGGCGACGGACGAGGAGGGGATCACCGGCGAGGCGCTGCTCGACTTCGTCAACGGCACGCTGCTGCCGAAGCTCAAGTCGCTTACCGGCGGCGCCGACAAGATCGCCGGCCTGATCCGGATGACGTTCGAGGACGCCAACAACTACATGAAGAACGGCACGTTGATGCGCCAGGTGATCAACAAGATCAACGGCATCGACTTCAACGCCTCGGACGACCGCCACCTGTTCGGCGACATCTACGAGAAGATCCTGAAGGACCTGCAGTCGGCCGGGAACGCCGGCGAGTTCTACACCCCGCGGGCGGTGACGCAGTTCATCGTCGAGCAGGTGAATCCGAGTCTTGCGAAGCGGGAGACGATCCTCGACCCGGCCTGCGGCACGGGTGGCTTCCTGGTCTGCGCGATCGAGCATCTGCGCAAGCAGGCGAAGACGGAGGCCGACCAGGCTTTCATCCAGGACTGTTTCTCGGGCATCGAGAAGAAGCATCTGCCGCATGTGCTGTGCATGACGAACCTCCTACTGCACGGCATCGACGTCCCCTCGAACGTCCGGCACGACAACACGCTGGCGCGGCCTTTGCGCGACTGGGGGCCGAAGGAGAAGGTGGACGTGATCGTCACGAACCCGCCGTTCGGCGGGATGGAGGAGGACGGGATCGAGTCGAATTTCCCGGCCGCCTTCCGCACGCGCGAGACGGCGGACCTCTTTCTGGTGCTCTTGATGAAGATCCTGAAGCCAGGGGGGCGTGCTGGGCTGGTCCTGCCGGACGGGACGCTCTTCGGCGAGGGGGTGAAGACGCGCATCAAGGAGGAGCTTCTTGCCTCCTGCAACTTACACACGATCGTCCGGCTACCCAACGGAGTCTTCAATCCGTACACGGGGATCCGGACGAACCTCCTGTTCTTCACGAAGGGGGCTCCGACGACGGCGGTCTGGTACTACGAGCATCCGTATCCGCCGGGGGCAAAGAGCTACAACAAGGGCAAGCCGATCCGGATCGAGGAGTTCGAAGGCGAACGCTCCTGGTGGGGGTCGGAGGCCGACGGCTTCGCCTCTCGAGTGGAGAACGAGCAGGCCTGGCGGGTCTCCGTGGAGACCATCAAAGCAGGCAACTACAATCTCGACCTGAAGAACCCCCACAACCCCGACACCGGCCCGGGCGATCTGGATCACCTCCTGCCCGAGTACGAGAAGCTCCTGGCGCAGATCGCCGAAACCCGAGCCGCTCTGAAGCGAGAGCTCCACCAAGCGCTGACCGCCACCGCCGGAACCGCAGATTGAAGCTGGAGACTTTCTTCGAGAAGTTCGAGGTCCTCGCAGAGGCGCCGAATGCTGTGGAGAAGATGCGCCAACTCGTTCTTCAGCTCGCAGTGCGAGGGCGCTTGGCCCAGCAGTCCTTGAGTGACGTGCCAGCGAGCGAACTCTCAGTCCAGATTGCGCATGATCGCGAGAGCTTCGTGAAGGCTCGAGGCCTATCCAGACAGCGCGTCATTCCCCCTGTTCGGAAGGCGGACTACCCATTCGAGCCGCCCTCCGGCTGGCTTTGGACGAGATTGGGGAACCTTTGCCGGGTTCAAGCCGGGTTCGCCTTCGCGTCAGCGGCCTTTCAGCAGGGTTCCTCGGGTGTCCCGATCATTCGCATTCGCGACATCACCAGCGATCGTACACAGGCTAGCTATCTTGGCGAGTATCGCGAGGAGTTCTTGGTCGAAGCTGGCGACTACTTGGTCGGGATGGATGGGAATTTCAGAATCGCTAAGTGGCGGGGCCCACGTGCTCTCCTGAATCAACGAGTCTCCCGATTGCAGTGGTACTCAAACCACCTCGAGCCTTCGTTCTTTGCCATCGCGGCTCAATACCGACTTTCCGAGCTGCAGGGCGCTAGGGCATACACCACGGTTGACCATCTCTCATCGGGACAGATCGAGAATGCGATCGTCCCCCTTCCTCCCCTCGCCGAGCAGAAGCGGATCGTGGCGAAGGTGGATGAGTTGATGGCGTTGTGTGATCGCCTGGAGGCGCAGCAACAGGAACGGGAGGCGCGGCACGCCACGCTCGCCCGCGCGTCGTTGGCACGCTTCGCGGAGGCGCCCACGCCGGCGAACCTCGGCTTCCTGTTTCACAAGTCGTACGACATCACCCCTGCCGACCTTCGCAAGACCATGCTCACCCTCGCCGCCCAGGGCAAACTAGTTTCTCAAGACTCCAACGACGAGCCGGCAGAGGATTGTCTGTCGCGCCTTGGGCTGAGGAGTACGGTAGCTTCGCCTTGTGGCGATGACATCGAAAGTGATTCGCTGCCTCCGGGATGGGCCCGTGTGAAATTTGAAGACGTCGCGCTTGTCTCAGGCGGCATCACGCTCGGCCGCAAGCTCGGCGACAGAAAGACCATTTCTCTGCCGTATCTCCGAGTGGCCAACGTGAAGCGTGGCGAGGTCGATCTCACAGTCGTTAAGGAAATCGCGATCGGTGAGGACGAGATTGAGCGTTATGCGCTCCGCGAGAACGACCTGCTAATGACCGAGGGCGGCGATTGGGACAAGGTTGGCCGCGCTGCCATCTGGCGTGGTGAAATCTCTGTTTGCCTCCACCAGAATCATGTGTTTCGAGCGCGGATGCGCTCCATCGAGCTCGTGCCAGTTTGGTTCGAACGGTACTTCAACTCACCAATTGGTCGTGGCTACTTTGAGTCAGCTGCGAAGCAAACTACCAATCTGGCCTCAATCAACATGCGGCAGGTTCGGGCCTGCCCGATCTTGTTCCCGCCCCTCGCCGAGCAGCGGCGTATTGTGGCCAAGGTCGATCGGCTAGTCGCCTTGGTTGATCAGCTCGAGGCGAAGCTCGCCACTTCCGGCGCCACCGGCGCGAGGCTCCTCGAAGCCGTCGTGTGCGAACTTACGAGTAGCGGCCAGAGGAATTGATGGTCGTCGCCTTCGAGTCGTTTCCCAATCGCGCCTGCTCGGCCGAGAAAGCCATTGCCATCTGGATTCTCGCGCTTGCTTGCTCTGGAGCGCTCTTTGCGCAGGAGTCCGCGACAACAGCGCCCAAGGAGTGCGTTCCGCCTTGCAGCCCGGGGTACCTCTGTCTAGAGGGAATCTGCATCGAGGCCTGCAATCCTCGCTGCCAGCCTTCGGAACGCTGCACTGCCGAGCGGATCTGCGTCGATCGGCAAGTTCAGAGTCCGCAGTCGCCTCCCGCGCAGGCGGTGGGGCAGCCGGTTCCTGCGAAGCCGCCGGCGAAGGGGACAATCTGCGCGTTCAGAAGCAAGAAGCTGTACGCGGGTGCGCTCGAGTTCCAAGTGGCGGTCGACGACTTTCGGATCGCCGTTCTTGGGCGGGGTGAGTACGCCTGTTCAACTGCAACGGCCGGCATCCACCGGGTGACGCTCTCCACTCCCGTCGCCGGCTATACGCACACCGCTCCTGCGGTCTCCGTTCAGGTAGATGTCGCAGAAGACGAGGCTACTTACCTTGAGACCTCCATCGGCGGCGGGATGCTGGCTCCGGTCATGTACCTGACGCCGCTGAGTGTTGGTCAGGCGGAGGGCTTCATGAAGTCTCTGGCCCCTGCAGCGTCGGAACGGCGGCAATAGCGCACGAAGATGGCAAAGCCGCCGCAGGGGGAATGACGCGAACTCTGAGGGCCGCTTCTCGGCGCTAGGAACG
This sequence comes from Acidobacteriota bacterium, assembly GCA_052035735.1. Taxonomy (GTDB): domain Bacteria; phylum Acidobacteriota; class Thermoanaerobaculia; order Multivoradales; family JAGPDF01; genus JAGPDF01. Next base: position 24,624 of record JBPOHI010000030.1, on the reverse strand, counting down.
AGAGAACTGCCGCGGGAGGCCCCAACAGGCCGGTGATCGAGTGAAGGATCGCGAGGTTCCTGGTCTGCAGGGCATAGAGCTTCGCGCTTACTTCCCCAAGAATTGGGGTATTCCGGCTTCCCCCGTGCGAGAAGTTGATCTATAGTTGATTTTAACTTGCGAATCCTGTTGGTTGTGGGTATCGGGGGATTTCTCCTTGCCGCCTCTCCGTCTGAGGGCGCTTGGCGTAACTTGCTCAAGAAGGGCGGGCAGGTTGTCCCCACGCCTCAGACGGCTGGCGGCACCGATAACGATTCGTCCGATTCAGATGTTGCCGTTGTGCCGGTAGCCGCAAGTGTTGGCGGCGAAAGTTCCCCCATCGCGACGGGAAGCGCCTCGACAGGCCTGGATGCACCGGCAGAAGTGCCCGTTTCGACAGTTCCTGGTGGCATGCCGCGGGAGTCGGCCGAGTCTGATTCTCTCGCTTCGGCGGCGGCTGCGAGCGTTGGCGGCCAAGAGTCAACTGTAGCGATGGGTGGCGCCGCCGCTGCGTTGGAGCCGCCGGCGAGAGAACAGGATTCGGAAGTTCCCGGTGGCCTAGCCGGCAAGGCGGAATCGGCGCCCCCAACCTCCGAGGAGCAGGCTAATTCCGTTGCGGAATCGTCGATCGAGCCGATCGTCGCTCAGTCTGCCGTCGCCCCTGTGCGAGAAGATGCACCTGTTGCGGGGATAGGTGCCCAGACCGTGCACCGCGAAGAAGTACTGGCGGTGGCGGTGGAAGCGCCGACGGCCCCTATTGAGTCGCGGCCCGTGGAGGCCGCTGTAGCGATTCCTTCCCAAGTCGCCCTCCCAGCGGCCGCGGCAAACTCTGGACGCAGCTTGGAAGCCGCTGCCGCAGCGGAACCTCCGAAGGTCTCCGAAAAGTTGACGCTTGATCGCCTGGCTGCGCGCGATACGCCCCCGAACCCTGTCGCGGTTATCGATATCGACTCGAGTGCCAAAATAGAGAAAGCCCCCTCAGCGGGCTCTGGAACTTCGATTCAAGCTTCTCGTGTGGGACCACCTGGCGAGGCCAGCCTGAAGCGACTGCCCCCCCAGGCTTCAGATCGTGTGCAATCGCGAGCGCAGCCGCAGGCGTTCGAGGGAAAGGTCGTCCGCGTCGAAGGCGCATATGTGACCTGCTCGGTCACGGAGTCGAGCAGGCTCCATGTCGGAATGATCGTAGGAATCTGGAACGGCTCAAAGCAGGCTGCGCGGGCGCAGATTCTCAGTCGCCGAACTGGGTTTGTGGACCTCGAGATCACCGAGGACTTCGGGCGCGAGAGGGCAAGCGTAGGTTCGTTGTTGCGAGTGCCTCATTAGATGGCAGCCGCTATGTCGACTATTCCCATTGACCGCCCCATCTAGCAAGGAGAAAGCTCTTCATGAGCCCTAAGCGCCCACTCTGGTGGCCAGTTCCCCGAATTGCACCTCTCCTCCTTTGCATCGCCTGCGCGTCCGGAGGAAACGATCCCTACAAGGCTGGACAGCCTGCGGTGGACATAGCCCCTGGGCGGAGCGGCCCGGTGTCAGGTGTCGGAATTGGCGGCAAGGACATCATGGCCATGACTGACCTAATGGCCCGCGACCTTCTCGCCACCCCCACAATTGCTGGTCGTTCGGTGGCGCCCCGGATCATCGTGGACTCAGCCTATTTCGTGAACGAAAGTTCGCAGCCCATCAACAAGAACCTCATTACGGACAGATTGCGGGTCGGCCTCAACCGAGCGAGTCAAGGGCGTATGGCCTTTGTCGGACGGGAGAATGCCGCAATGGTCGAGCAGGAGAGAGAGCTAAAACGAAGCGGTACAACCGATGTTGGAACGACAGGTCTCACACGTGCGCAGGCCGGAGTCGACTTTCGCCTGACAGGTCGCATCAACTCTCTCGATAGTCGAAGCACCCAGACCGGGGTCATCCAAAGGTACAACCAGATTAGCTTCGAGATGGTCGATCTCGAATCCGGAATCATCGTTTGGAGTGGGATCTACGAGTTCGAACGCGCGGCGGCAGATGATGTGGTCTACCGATAGGTGCGGGAACTCTTCTGGCCTACGGAATCCCGCGCCGACCGTGACTAGCCGAGGCTCTTACGCGGGGCTGCCAGCGGCCTTCCTGATTCTCTTCGGTCTGGTGCCAGCTGCCCCTGGAATTGCTGCCAGGCCGCCGAAGGCCGATCCCCAGGACCAGAAGCAGGCCGAGTTCCTCCGTTCCAAGCCCGAGGCTCTCGCCCCGTTGTTTTCCACCCTCTATGCGGAGGGCGAACGCAATGCGGTGGTCAACTACTTGCGGCTCGGTGTCGCGGCGATGGAGACAGGCTACTTCGGAATAGCCGAGACGGCGCTCGATCAGTCCCTCGCGCGAATCGAGTCCGTCTATGCGAACGATCCCATAGCGAAGAAGGCCCGCTCCGTCTGGTCGAAGGAGGCGGTGAAGGATTTCAAAGGTGAGCCGTATGAAAGGGCTATGGCTTACTACTACCGGGGTCTTCTGTACTTGGGCAACGACGAGTACGACAACGCTCGAGCTTCCTTCAGAGCAGCGGAGTATCAGGACACAGTTGCCGAGAAAGAGGAGTACTCGGGGGACTTTGCGGTCATGAACCTGCTGGCCGGATGGGCTTCCCATTGCCTTGGAGACGACGGACAAGCCGAGGAGTTCTACCGCACTGCGGCAACACAGGCTGCTGGGAGGGACGCGTTCTCCGAAGCCAGGATTCGCGCTGCGATTCAGGCGGCCAAAGCGCACCAAGTCTTATCGATTCTCGAAGATGGCGCCGGTCCGAGGAAGACGGCGCAAGGGGCACATAGCGAGCGGTTGGTGTTCGAATCGGGAGCTTCCGACACGACGATGCTTCAATCCGCTGCCAGTGTGTTCTCAGAGGACATCTCTTGGCAGGCTGAGACGCGCGGCGGGCGCAAGGTCGACGCAATTCTCGAAGGCAAAGCGGTGATGAAGGACGGCATGAACGCCGCAGGGGATGCAATGTTCAACGCGGGAAATCAGTTGGCCTGGCAGGGACTTGCCTCAGCTGATCAAGGCCTGGCCCAGGCCGGACAGATCGGAATGGTGATTGGGTTGGTGGGGAAGCTGGCGTCCATGGGAATGAAGCCGCAGGCCGATGCTCGATACTGGGACAGCCTGCCGAACGCGATCCATGTGAGTTTTGGCGACGACCCCTACGCGGATCCGATCGCGCAAGCGGCAGCAACAGAGGCGGTCCCCTTCGTCGCGAACTTCGAGGGCGGAGAAGGCGCCTGTAGGGTTGCTTGGCGAAGGACCCGATCTGCAGTCTCGGTTCCGGCGATCGCGCCAGGTAACACCTTGTCTTTGCGACAGGCTGTAGCCATGCAGAAGAAGAACCACTCACGTGATGAGGCGCTGCGCGTAGCCCTCAGCCAGCTGTTCCCTGAGGCGCCCTACGAAGAAGCGCCAGCGGCAGGTCGATGAAACAGCCTCGTAGGGAGAATGAGATGAGGGAATTCCGCAGCAAGAGTGGAGTCGGTCGGCGGCCTGCTTCAAGAGTGGGATCCATCGCTGTCGTGGCGCTCTTGAGCCTGGCGACCGTCGGCTGCAACAAGGGGTTCTATGGAACGGCGCCACAATCGATGCTCAAGTGCGACTACCGGGCGTTGAAGAAGGCGAGTCGAAGGGGCGGACCAGCCATTGTGTCTGAGGCCTACAAGGCAGTCTCAGAGGTTCCTCTCAATGCCGTTCAAATTGGCGATCAAGACCTCTTCTACAAGGTGATGGTGCAGTCGCTGTTTGCCGATCTTACGCCGACAGGAACCGTGAAGGTCACCGTCAGAATGGCTAACTGTTCTGATTCGGTGCTCAGCCTGCGGGCGCGGACTTCATTCCTTGGCAAGGGAAATGTCCCGGCTGAGCCGCCATCTGCCTGGCAGACGGTGTTTCTCGAACCAAAGTCGCTGGGTCTCTATGAAGCGCTTTCGCTCTCCACGACCGCGGTCGACACGTACTACATCGAATTGGCCCCCAACAATTAGTTTCCGGTTCTCGGCCTGAGTTCTCACCCCGCGGTTCGAACTGCGCCGTGGGATACGGGCAGGGTGAAATCACCTGGATGTTGTCGCCGTCGCGAGCGCTGGGATCATTCCCTTGGCGGTGTCGAGCGCCAACTGGCCGGCGACTTCATCCAACGTCGGAGCGGGTGGCGCCGCCAGCTCAAAGCCACTGTTCCCGGCTACCCATCGCCTCGTCTCGTCACGGGGCACCAGCGCGTGGGAAAGGAAGCTCCCAAGCATCCGACCGGTTCGAACTTCGCGGATGGATATGCGGAAGAGCTGACCAATCTCTCCTCGCTGATCGGGCGTCGCGATGACCTCAACCAACAGGTCGGCATGGTCTTCGAGTCCTCGCATCTCGAATGCCTGAACGTTCGGGCGATCATTGGAGGCGCGGTCTGCCGCGAGTCGAGTGGCCAGAGCGCGGTCCACGAGAAAAACCCCTTCGGCGGCCAAGCGGTTGAGGTAGGTGGACTCGAGAATCCAGGCATCCTTCTCGTTGGGCCCCTTGCGTTTGCCTGGCTTCCCCGCTTCGGTAAAAGACTCCTTCACGCTCGTATCCTTCGACTTCTCGCCCGTCTCGAGATGGCGTGTCTCCTCGACGCCGAATCCCGTCTTGCTCTCGCTCTCGTAGGTGTCCAGCGCAGAGCCTGAGCTCTTTTTCTCGACGTCCCGGTAGGGAGTCGCGACGTCATCCGTGAGTTCCCAGTTCCAGAAGATCGCGACTCGCGGGCTGCCGTAGGCGGAAAGTACTTCGCGAAAGGTCGCCCATGTCGGCGAATCGTCTCTCGGAGGGGCTGGCGATGGCGGCTGGATGACTGGTGGAACATCGTCGCGGAAAGGCGACTGAGTGCTCTGCTCAGCGAGGAGCGCTAGTGGCACGAGAAGTGAGAAGACGAAGCCTCTTGCGAACGAAGAGCCGACAAGCGAGTGGGTTCTATGCGAGTGCATGATCCATCCCTCCATTGAAAGCTCATTCGGTTCGAAGCGAGCAATCGGCTTTGCAGATCGGGCAACTTCCGAAGGAGCTCCGGCCTTGCCCCTGCGGGGACCTATCCGAGTCCAGATGCTAGAACGCGATCACGGATGCGGCAAAGAGACTCCCGACCCAGCATCGTGCTTTCGCGCCTCGCCAGCGTACTCTGGTGGCGGACATGCGTATTTCTCGGCGTGCCCGCATTCGGGCCACGACCGCCCGTTCGGGCAAACAAAGGCGCCGTTAGGGCAGTGATCCGAGGGCTTTTCCTCAGCCTCCTCGCCCAGATCTAGGGAATCGTCGGAAGAGGTTGCAGGTGGCGGAGTTCCCGCGAGAAGGGCATCGAGCCACGCATAGTCGCCGGGCGAAGGCTGCTCCGCCGCAATCGCTGCCTCGAACTGTTCCTGTTGGTAGGCGTTGTAGTTAGCCTGGATATCTTGGCTCTCCTCCTGAAATTTCGCGCGCGCCGCGTCCCGTTTCTCGAGCCACGTCTGCTCGAATTCTGGCGACAAGGGGTCTTCCTCTGGATTGAAGAGGTAGTAAGCGCGTTCACCTGCGCTCCAGTAAGCATCGGTAAAGTGATCGCTGAATTTCTGGCCGTCTGACGTCCAGTCCTTCGAGGCGTTGTCGATTCCCTCTCCAATCCAAGTCCCCGCTGTGTAGGCGCCCCAGAGGGCAGCGCCTGCAACTCCGGCTGATGTGGCGCCTCCGGTTGCCATGAGGTGCGCGACACCTGCCGCGAGGCCCGCGTCCGCAGCTGCTCCGACTCCGACATCTGAGATGGCCTCTTCGACGTTTGCAGCGCCCTGCTTTAGCATGAGGTTGCCGGTACTCTCGTCGCGGTACATCTGATACGCGCCTTCTCCGGCCTTTGCGATCGACGCTCCGAGGGAAAGGTAGCCCGTCACCTTGGAAGTGCTGTGGGCAAACTCCCGCCCACCTGCCTGCGGAATAGTGAACCGGGCGCTCTCTCCATAGCCCTTAACCAAGGAGAGGGACTTGTCAATGACTTTGTACTTGTCCGGAGCCCCTTGCGAAGTCCCTGCCGCTGCCGCGACGCGTCGCGGAACCTCCGAAGTAGGCGTCGGATGGGGCTCTGGTCTCGGCACTGTCTGGGGTTCTGGCTGCTCTTCGCTCTGCGCCGGAGGCTGCGGATGCGGATCCACTGGCTCGGCGAAGAGGCGCGGCAGAGGTACCGTTGACCCAAGCAGAACAAGTCCGGTGACGATTGCCAAAGGTGAGCGCCGCGGGCGTTCGTGGTCTCTCATTGCAGGTCGCCCTCCTGATGGCGTTCTAGCAATTGTCGCACGTCTGGACCTCCGAGATTTCGAGTTTACACAGGACCTGTTCTTGCCGTTCGCGCATTCCCTGGGTTTGAGACGATGAAGAAGTAGCGAGTTTCTCGGGAGATCCACGACGTGTCATTTCTTCGGATCCTCGCTGCACAAAGCGAGTTGAAGGTCGTCGGAGAAGGTGCGGCGCAGGAGACTGGTTGGGCGAACGCACAGACGCAGCGCTTCTCCGTCCTTCAGAGCCCCTTGCCACACTGCTTTGGACTTCTGCGCCGAATTCTTCCCTCCAGGTACGACCGTGACGAGTACAGTCGTCTCGGCAAGGACGACGAGGGGAAAAGGCGCCGTGCCGATCTGGTCGCGCGCGATTTCGAGCGGTGAGCTTCCAGAAGTGCCTAGCGGCTCGAAACGAATCTTGAAGTCGACGTTCGGCTGAGCTTCATTCACGAGGAGAATTGTGGCCAAGCTCTGAGAGAGACCACGGCCCGAAAACGCCAATGGCTGGTGAGCGCAATGTCTGGCTAGAAGCTGGCTTTCGGCTATTTCAAGCAAGGGCGCTGCGGAGAAAGCCGAAGGAGTCTGCTCATTGATCGCTTGGGCGAGGTTCGAACAGTCCTTGTCGAGGAGTCGAGCGTTCCACTCGATGAACTTGGAGGCGAGGGCATCAATCCAAGGTCTCGCGACGTCGGGCTCATGCCAAGCGATTGCGAATTCCCTCCAAGATTCCCCTATTGCATTTGTGTCCCATGAGTCGACGGCGCGCTGGGCTGCCTGAGCTGCGAGCTGGCGCTCCCGTTCTCGAACTTGCTGCGCAGGGGCGAACGTGGGATCGAGTTCCAAGAGTAGGGCCGCATAAGAGCTCTCACCCGATCGATCGCCAGCAGCTGTTGCACGCGAGAGTGACTCCTCGAGGTAGCTGAACTTTCCCGGGTCCTGCTGCCGCCTCTTGCGAATCTCCGCTCGGAGGGCAGCCTCCTTCGCACCTGCCTCGGCGACTGCGAGTTGCCTTAGCGCGTTCGGATCGTTGGGCAGCAGGATCAGGATCCGCCGGAACGCTTCGACGGCCTGTCCCCATTGCTGCTTGGCGATAGCCAAATCACCGGCTCTAGAGAGAGACAGTGGGTCCGTGGATGCACCTATGGACTGACTTTGGCGGGCGGGGGTTGGTGTTGGGGGCGCCACCGCGGGAGCTGTCATAACGATACGATCGCCGGTGCGAATGTCGGCCGCATTTCCTTTGACGATTCGAGCTCGCGGCCTTCCTCCTGCTAGGTCCACGATCTCGATGGTCGCGACGCAGACGTCGACGTCCTTCGCGCCGATTCGCTCCAGGCGACAGACTCGGGCCGTGGCACCGACCTGAGGTGTTACGTTTCCACCGAGCTCGAGCGTCACTGCGTCGGCGGAGCTTCCGGCGACCTTCATCTGACTCCAGCTGGCAGCCGGCATCAGCGCCAGGACCAGCAACCAAGAAAGAACTTGACACACTTTCCTAGCAGCGCTCACGATCGATGGAACCGCAGCCTCACTTCGCCCATCTCGACCAGATCCTGATTCTGGAGGGGAACGGCCTGATTCATCCCGAGGGCGTTCTCATTCACTCGCGTCGGATTGCTGCTTGCGGGTGCGAGGTTGGTCAGCAGGACCTGCCCATTGTCATGGCGGACCTTTGCCTGGTGAATCGAGACCGTCGCGGGCTTCAGTTGAATATGGCTGAAAGCAGGACCAGTTGTGCGCCCGAAAGTAATGTCACTGACGGGCTGGTTCTTCGGCTGAAACAGGAGAACCTGTCGAGCAGCGCCTTCCTCACCAAGAACTTCGAACCATCCAGGGAGGATCTTGACCGTCCCCTGGGGCGGCGCTGCCAATCGCACCGTTTGCCCTTCGATGAAGGGAATCTCCGCCCTCGCGGGCGATTCGTGAACCGCGGCCGCGACACCGGGAGCTTGGGCGGCGCTGCGTCGATTGAGGAAAAACCAGCCGATGAAAGCCAGGACAACACCTGCGAGACCAGCGGAGATTGCGATCGCGACCCATCCCATGTCCATCCGCGACTCGGCCGGTTCGACGGTAGCTGGCGCGGAGCTGGTGGGGGCGGCCACAACTGCCGCGCGCGCGACTTCAACCAGATAGGCGTCAGAGATAGCGGGATCGAGAACGACCCGACCGGTGACGCGATAGGCCTGCCCGACGGCCGGTGGCTGCCCCTTGGTCTGGACCCGCAACAATCCGCCCCAATAGTCCTTGAGGTAGAAGAATGCTGCCGTCGTGCCTGCCTCGTCGACGTACTGCGTCACGAAACCCTCGACGGTGACAGATGAGCTCAGGAACGTCACCGGGTTCTCCCGGATCTCGGTCGCTCGGACGACGACCTTCTCGTCGGGAATCGTCTGCCCGCCCGAAGAGGCTGAAAGTGCGAGAAGCAGTCCGAGTGAGAGGCCAAGTTGCATGTTCATTTCTCTACATCCTCCAGGGCGCGGCGTCGCTTTCCAGGGGTCCCGAGTTCGGGAGTGCAGGCTCGATCAGAGATTCGAGGCGCCGGGCGACCTCTCGGGCGCTTCCAGGGCGGTGACTCGGTTCCTCTTGAAGGAGTTCCAAGACGAGGAACTCGAGGTCCATCGGGATAGCCACGGCTCTCGCCGCGAGGGTGCTCTCGAGGGCCAGGCGAGTGCTAGCGTGGTCGGCTCGGAGCGTTCCAGTCAGCATCTGCACGAGCAAGACGCCCAAAGAGAAGAGATCGCTCGCAGGAGTAGGCGGCAGCATGGACCGCTGCTCAGGAGACATATACGCGGGTTTGCCAGTTACAGAGAGGTCGAGCTGTCTGTCACCGGGGCCGACGAAGGCCGCAATTCCGAAGTCCACCAGGACGATCTGCCGCCCGGCCAGAGATTCGCTGTCGGCCGAAGAAAGTTCGGGGTCGGCGGGTCGAATCAGCAGATTCTCCGGGCTCAGGTCCCGATGCACGATCCCGACTGCGTGAGCGTGGGCGAGGGTTGTAGCCACTCCATGAGCTATCCAGATGGTCTCTCGGAGGTCGAGTTGCTTTCGCCGTTCCAGTATTCGCGCCAGCGTTTCGCCGGCTACGAATTCCATCGAGAGGTAGGGGTGGCCGTCGGGGCGGTTGCCCTCTCTTCCGCTACGAGAAAGTCTCGGGACGCAGGCCTCTGGCTCCGCTTCCTTGATTCGAGCCAAGGCTGAACCCTCTGCGAGGAACTTGAGGACAATCTCCGGATCCGAGGACCATTCGCCGCGCAGGATCTTCACCGCGACCTTTTCGCCGTTCGTTACATCTACACCAGAGTAGATGCTGGCGATCCCACCCTCACCGATGAACTTCTCGAGGCTGTACTGATCGAATGCTCTGGGAAGGCCTTGTTGGGGAGTGGCGTATATCGTTGACGACCGGGATTGGCGCCGCCGCAAGAGTGCCCAGGTCGCTGCCCCTGCTAGGAGCATGACCACGCCGGCGCCGATTGCTTTCGGCAGTCTGACTGCCGCTTCCAGTCGATCCAGGCGAGCCTCTAGAAGAACGATTCCCTGCTGGGTCGCGGAAATTGTGGCTGAGTAGTCTCGAAAGCCTGCCTTCTTGAGCTCGATGTTCGAGGTGGCGCCGATCGGCAGAACATGGGTCGCTCGTGCATCCGGCCCGGTGGAGTCATGGATTGGCTTCCCGTCTACGCTGAGGTTTGCACCAGCGACATTTGACTCGATAACGAAGACGGTACATTTGAACTCTTGCGTGGGCAGGAGATTGATATCTGTATCGAATTCGATGCGCTTGCTGCCGCACAGCACGCCGCCGATCCGGAGCCCCAATTCGTGGAGTCCAGGCGCTACGTCATGAATCAATGCAGATCCTGTCGAATCGGTGCGGGCGACGACGCTCCCATCCACAAGGACGTCGACGGCGGGGACATCAGGGCGAATGTTTAGCAGGTACTCCTGAGCACCCGACTCGCTCGCGATCAAGAGCAAGGTCGCAGCTGAAAGCCCAGCGAAAGCACGCCTTGCAGACAAGCCCCCCCCGATCAGGTGCAAATTGGCCTTCAGATTCCAAGAAGCTAGTCCGAGTTTCGCAGATTGGCCATCGCCGCACAACTATGGGTTGAAGGCGGAACCTTGGGCGGATGGCAACACTTGGCTTCGAGAGGCCGGCCTCTTTTGCCGGCTGCGAGCCTCAGCCGAACGGCGCTCCCGACACTGCGGGTGGTCAGTGTTGCGAAGGCTGGTTAGCGCGCGACTGTCCCTGGCGTCGGTTGGTAGGCAAATCTGGTGGCGGTGGGTGGGATCGAACCACCGACCTAGCGATTATGAGTCGCTCGCTCTAACCCCTGAGCTACACCGCCGTGAATCGGTACGGGGAACGCGGGGCCGGGACCGGCCCCGCGTCGAGGGAGAGCGGATTATATGGGAAGGCGGGGAGATTTTCAGGCTTTGGCTTGCGCGAAGCGCTCGGCGACCTTGTCCCAGCGCACGGTGTTCCACCACGCCTTGAGGTAGTCGGCGAGGCGATTCTGGTAGTGCAGGTAGTAGGCGTGCTCCCAGACGTCCACCCCGAGGATCGGCGTCTTGCCTTCGGCCAGCGGGCTGTCCTGGTTCGGCCGGGCGATGACGTCGAGCTTGCCGTCGGCCACCACCAGCCAGCCCCAGCCGGAGCCGAACTGGCCCATGGCCGCGGCGTTGACCTTCTCCTGCAGGGCAGAGAGCGAGCCGAAAGCGCCGTTGATCTCGGCCGCCAGCGGGCCGATCGGCGAGCCGCCGCCGTTGGGTCCCAGGATCTCCCAGAACAGCGAGTGGTTGGCATGGCCGCCGCCGTGGTTCCGGACCGCCGTCTTGATCGCGTCGGGGACGCTGGCGAAGCCGCGCAGCAGGTCTTCGACCGGGAGCTTGGCGAGCGTCGGCTCGTTCGCCAGGGCCTTGTTCAGGTTGTCGACGTAGGCCTGGTGGTGCTTGTCGTGGTGGATCTCCATCGTGCGCGCGTCGAGGTGCGGCTCGAGGGCGTCGAAGGCGTAGGGCAGTTTGGGCAGCTCATGCATGGGTGGTTCCTCCTCGGCGGCAGTATACTTCGCGGAGTTTTTCGCGAAGATCAGGCAGGTCACGGGTGGCAATTGGACCGGGGGGGTCTCATGCGCACTGGAACCGCTGCACGTCTCGCCGTAGCTCTGCTTCTGACATGGACGGTCGCTTCCGCGGTCCGGGCGCAGACCACCGGCGGGATCATCGGCCGGGTCGGCGACGAGAACGGCGGCGGTCTGCCGGGAGTGACCGTGCAGGTCGAGGGGCCGACCCTGCAGGGTTCACGCGTCACGACCACCGACACCGACGGGCACTTCCGCCTCAACCTGCTGCCGCCGGGCGAGTACACGCTGACTTTCCAGCTCGCCGGCTTCGGTCCCGAGCAGCAGAAGACGCCGGTGGGCCTCGACCGCGACACCACCGTCAACACGGTGCTGCACCCGTCCGAGGCGGAGGAGATCACCGTGGTGAGCGACTCGGCGGTGATCGACCTGCGCTCGACCGAGCTCGGTGTCAATCTCGACCAGAAGGCGATCGAGTCGTTGCCCACCGGCCGCAACTACAGCTCGATGGCGCAATTCGTGCCCGGCGTCACTTCCGACGCCAACCCGGACAACACCTCGCAGTCGACGATCTCGGTCTACGGCTCGTCCGGCGCCGAGAACACCTTCATCGTCGACGGCGTCAACACCACCGGCGTCGAGTACGGCTTCCAGGGCAAGGAGCTCAACTTCGAGTTCGTGCAGGCGATCGACATCAAGACCGGCGGCTACGAGGCCGAGTACGGGCGCTCGACCGGCGGCGTGGTCAACGTCATCACCAAGTCGGGCGGCAACGAGTTCAAGGGGGACGTCTTCGGTTACTTCGACGACGACTCGCTGCAGGCGAGCCCCGACTCGATCGTCTCGACCGCCGGCACGGTCGACGGTTACGAACGCCAGGACGTGGGCGCCGATCTCGGAGGCTATCTGGTGAAGGACCGGCTCTGGTTCTTCGCCGCCTACGACCGGGTGTCGAACACCACCAGCACGATCCTCCCTGCCGGCCCGGCCGCCGGCCAGATCGTCGAGTCGACCAGCGATCGCGACCTCGCCGCCGGCAAGCTGACCTGGAACGTCACCGCCGGCCAGTCGCTGGTCGCCACTTTCTTCCAGGACCCGCGTGACGACGCCGGCGCGATCAACGACAACGATCACAAGTTGAACGGCGAGCCGCTCACCTACCTCGGGCAGCAGGCCTTCGGCGGCAAGGATTACGCGCTGCGCTACGACGGCATTCTCGGCGCTACCTGGATCGTCTCTGCCCAGATTTCCCGTCACGAGGAGGAGAACTCGATCGGACCGGCCTCGGCGGCGGGCGATGTGGTCGAGTTCCGTGACTCGGCGAACGACTCGTTCCAGACCGGCGGCTTCGGGCTGATCCAGGAGAAGACCTTCCAGCGCGACTCCTGGGGGGGCTCGATCGCGAAGTACCTCGATCGCCACGATCTCAAGTTCGGTCTCGATTTCGAGGAGGAGAAGGCCGACGTGCTGAAGCGGATGTCGGGCGGGCAGCGGGTGGACATCCTCGAGAATCCCAACGGCGGTCCGGCGATCTACAGCCACTTCTACTGGACGACGCCGCTGGCGACGATCGACAATGCGCCGACCGCAGCGCTCGTCGCCCCGGTCAAGCACGACAGCACGGCGGTCTACCTGCAGGACCGCTGGCAGATCACGCCGGCGTTCGGGCTCAACGTCGGGGTGCGCTGGGACCGGCAGGAGATCTTCGACCGCTTCGGACGCAAGGTGATCGACCTCAAGGACGACTACGCGCAGCGCCTCGGCTTCACCTGGGCGCCGGGGGCGGAAGGACACTCGAAGCTCTACGGCTCGTACGGTCAGTACTACGAGCAGATTCCGATGGACCTGGTCATCCGCTCCTTCGCCCAGGAGCGTCAAGCGAGGATCTTCAACTACGACCCGCTGTCGACGGTGCCGAATGCCGGCGCCGAGTTCGATCTCGGCCGCGAATCGGTGATCCTCGGCGGCTTCACCGAGGAGGCCGATCCGAACCTGAAGAACCAGTACATCCACGAATTCCTGCTCGGCTACGAGCGCGAGGTGATGCCGGACGTCGCGGTTGGCGCGAAGCTCATCTACCGCGACTACGGGCGGGTGATCGAGGACTTCGTCTGCACCGACGCCTACGACTACTGCATCGGCAACCCCGGCAAGGGGATCATGCAGCGCATCTTCACTTACGACGTCTCGACGACCTTTCCCGCCCCCGAGGCCAAGCGCACCTACAAGGGCGTGCAACTCGACGCCCACAAGCGCTTCTCGGACAACTGGCAGGGACTGGCCTCGTACGTCTACTCGAAGCTCGACGGCAACTATGACGGCGAGTACGCGCCGTTCACCAACGTCGGCGCGGATCCGAACATCTCGGCCGCCTACGACTACTACGACTTCTTCACCGACGGCCGCAATTTCGACCGCATCACCAACGACGGACCCTTGTCGAACGACCGCCGGCACCAGTTCAAGTTCTCCGGCTACTACATCACCGACTTCAAGCTCGCGATCGGTTTCTCGGGCTACTACCGCACCGGCACGCCGCTCACCCGGTACGGCTTCTCCGACGGCTACAACCGCTACGAGTTCTTTCTTACCCAGCGCGGCGCCGAGGGCCGGGCGCCGGACATCTACGAGGCCGACGTCCATCTGGGCTATCCGGTCGAGGTGGGGCCGGTGACTTTCAACTTCATGCTCGACATCTTCAACGTGCTCGACGCCCAGCGACCGATCCTGGTCGACCAACGCTGGGGCTTCCAGGAGGCCGACAACGTGTCGCCGACGCCGGTCAATCCCGGCTACGGCAAGGCGATCCTGCGCACACCGCCGACGACGGCGCGAGTGGGAGTCCGGCTGAGCTTTTGACCGGATGTAGCCGAGCGCACACTTTTCGGGACCCCCTGGCGGGGGCCCTTTCCGTGTGTGCGCTTTTTCTGGCTGCGGGCTGCGGCGGCGGCCGGCAGGAGACGACCGCGGGCTCCTCAGCGGCGAGCGCTGCCGCTGCGCGCTCGGTGTTCTTCGTCGGGCTCGACGGCGCCGACTGGCAGCTTCTCGAACCGCTGATGGCGGCCGGGCGGATGCCAAACCTGGCGCGGCTCGAACGCGAAGGGAGCGGGGGAGTGTTGGCGACGGAACAGCCGCCGCTCTCGCCGATCCTCTGGACGACGATGATGACCGGGCGCTCTCCGCTCGAGCATCGCGTTCTCGACTTCGTGCGATTCAACCCTGTGACGGGAGATCGCGAGCCGATCGGGAGCGACGAGCGGCGGGTGCCGGCGGTGTGGAACCTTGCTTCCGACGCCGGGCGGAAGGTCGCGGTCGTCGGTCTGTGGGCGACGTTTCCGGCGGAGCAGGCGAAAGGCCTGCTGGTCAGTAATGTGTTCCTCTCGGCGCGTGGGTCGGTGGAACGCGCGCTGTCGCCGGCAGACGAATCGGGCTGGGCCGAGAAGATCCGGAGGGAGGCCACGGACAGTGTCGACCTCGCTGCGATGCGCCGGCTCCTTCCCGATCTCTCCTCCGCCGAGTTCGCCGCCGCCGCTTCGTCGGCGGATCCCTTTGCCGAGAAGATTCCGGGCCTGCGGCAGGTGCTGGTGCAGACCGCAATCGTGCGCCGGCTGTCCGTCGACTGGCTGACGCGCCATCCGACTCGGCTGGCGGCGGTCTACTTCGAGGGTACGGACACGATCGGGCATCTCTTCGCGCCGTTCGTCGCGCCGCCGCTTGCCGGCGTCGACCCTGTGGAGGCGGCGCGCTTCGGCCCGGTGCCGGGGCGCTACTACGAGCTCATCGACGGCGTGATCGGCGAGCTCGCGGAGGTGGCGCGGCGGTCGGGGGCCGTGTTGATGATCGCTTCCGATCACGGCTTTCAGTGGTCGGAGGGGCGGCCCTCGGGGCTGTCGAGCACCGCCGGGGCGACGGCGGCGAAGTGGCATCGCGACTCGGGGATCTATCTGCTCGCGGGGCCGGGCATTCCTGCTCGGCCGGGACATTCGGGCCGAGGTGGAATCGCTCAGGTTGCTTCGACGCTCCTTTCTTTCGTCGACGTGCCGGCGGGTCGCGGGATGGCTCCGGCACTCGCGGATGCGGGGCCGGCTCCTAGTCCTGCTTTCCCGCCGACCCCGCATCCGCGAGCGCCGGAACCATCCTCCAAAGCGGTTGGGAAGCCGGTGTCAGGGGGCGACGCGATCTCGCGGAATGAGGCGCTAGCGACGAGCGAAGAAGAGCTCCGCAAACTTCAGGCCCTGGGCTATCTCGGCGCAAGTCCTGGAAGGAGCGCCATCCCGCGTCCACACGGGACGCGCACCGCCGGGTCTTTCAGCAACGAGGCGCAGATCCTCGAAGGTCTTGGGCGAACGGCGGAAGCTCTGCGCTGCTACGGGCAGGCGCTCGAACAGGAGCCCGGCGACGTCGCCGCGAAATGGAATCTCTCGACTCTCCTGTTCGAGACGGCGCGCGACGCGACGCGTTCCGATCGCCTGCTGCTCGAAGCGTTCGCCGGCGGCCTCGCCGAGGGCGACCGGCTGGTGGTCGAGCGCGCTGCCGCGTGGCGTGAGCGAGATCGCCTGGAGCGCGCGCGGGCGTTGCTCGATGGGGCGGTGGCGAGCGCGCCGGCGAACGTGCCGCTCCGCCTCTTTCGCGGCCGCACGCGCATCGAGCAGGGGGACTGTCGCGGGGCCGCCGCCGACTTCGCCGCGGCGGTGCGCCTCGACGACGGCCGGGCGGGCTCGTGGGCGGCGCTCGCCACGGCAGAGCTCTGCCTGGGGAATCGCGCCGCGGCACGGCGCGCTTTCGAACGCGCACTGGCGCTCGCTCCCGAACGCGCGGAGCTGCAGCGAGCACTGGCGTCGCTCGAGTCTCCAGGAGACTCGGATCCCCGGCGTTGACTCGGGCGCCTCCCGTTCCATACAATGCACCGGCTCGGTCGAGGGAGGTTAGCTCAGCGGTAGAGCACCTGCCTTACACGCAGGGTGTCGTGGGTTCGAGCCCCTCACCTCCCACCATTCAGGGAGGCCGCCGAGCTGCAGAGGTCATCATCGCGGGGTCGTAGTTCAGCTGGTTAGAACGCCTGCCTGTCACGCAGGAGGTCGCGGGTTCGAGTCCCGTCGGCCCCGCCAGTTCTAAGTCTCGAAATCTGAAGTTGCCAGGGGAGTTGCAAGATGCGCGACAAGATCAAGTTGGTTTCTTCGGCTGGCACGGGTTACTTCTACACCACCACGAAGAACAAGAAGGCCTCCAGCGAGAAGCTGCGGATGAAGAAGTACGACCCGAAGGTGCGCCAGCACGTCGAGTTCGTCGAAGAGAAGCTGCGCTAAGCCGCCGCTCGCCCCGCAACACCCTTTCCCCTCAATCTTTAGATCGCACGCCGTGTTCGGATCTCCGGGCACGGCGAAGCCGTGCCCGCCAATCCTGGCGGTACCGTGAGAAGTACCCTTGCCTCGGTCTCTGCGGAGTGCCAGTCTAGACGTACGCTTTCTCTGGACGCACAACCTACAGGTGCCTCACGGACCTCATGGAGACCACAATGCGACGATCGAACCGAACCGCGCTGATCGGAATTCTGGCGGCCGCCTTGGCCGCGCAGGCTCACGCCGGGCTGCCGCCCGGCAACTGCAGCAGCGGCGCAGTACCGGCGGCCACGCTTCTGGTGCCGTACTTCGAGGTCGACTTCGCCTCGGCGGCCGATCAGACGACGCTGTTCGCGGTGACCAACGTCGGAACGGAGGCGACGCTCGCGCACGTGGTGATCTGGACCGACTGGGGCGTCCCGACCCTCAACTTCGACCTCTACCTCGCCGCCAACGACGTCCAGTCGATCAATCTCCGCGACGTTTTCAACGGCATCCTGCCGCAGTCCGGCGGGGGGTCGTTCACCGGCTGCACGAATCCGCTGACGCTGCCGGCGCTCGACGCGGTCGCGCTCGCGGAGCTTCGCAAGCAGCACACCGGCCAGGCGGACGACCTCGGGCATTGCGCCGGCAGCGGCCGCGCGGGCGACCAGGTCGCCACCGGCTTCGTCACCATCGACGTCGCTCAGCAGTGCTCGGCGGCGATCACGTATCCCGGGCATGCCGGCTACTTCGTCTCCGGCGGCACGGGCATTGCGGGCAACGCCAACGTCCTGGTCGGCGACTTCTTTCTCGTCGACACGGCCCAGGACTTCGCCCAGGGCAACGAGGCCGTCGGCCTCGTCGCCGACGAAACGCGCTTCGGCGACCTGGCCACGACCTTCTACGGCGCTTGGGTCGCGCACAGCGGCGACGACGCGCGCGCCCCGCTCGGCACCCGCTACCGGTCACGCTACCTGAACGGCGGCGCCTTCTCAGGCGGCACCGATTTCATCGTCTGGGCGGAGCCCGACGTGACGACGCCACAGGCGGTCACCTGCGGCGAACGGCCGACCTTCGTCAACGGCTGCCAGTTTCTGCGCACCACGGCTTACGACGAGGCGGCGAACGGCGAAACGCCGGTCTTCCACTTCGTGGTGACCGAGATCGCCAGCCGCCTGAGTGCCGGGACCGACGAGGTGCCGGTCGGGGCGCCGTTCGGTTTCGTCGATCTCGAGAACGCGATTCAGCAGGGTTGCCTCTCGGAACCGTTCGGCGAGATTCCGCTGCAGCTCTGGGTGATGCCGCTGGCGAGCGCTTCCGGCCGGTTCAGCGTCGGTTTCAACGCTCACCGCACCGGCGACGCGGTCTGTCCGCCGGACGCCCTGTGAGGCCAGGTCGGTGACGCCTCGGCGAGCGAGGACGATGACGCAGCCCGCGACAGCGCTCGCACTCGTCGTCGGCCTTCTCGCCGTCGGCGCCGGCCCAGCCGGGGCAGGGGAGGCTCCGCGCGGCTGCGCCAGCGGGGCCGTCCCGGCGGCCACGCTGCTCGTTCCCTACTTCGAAGTCGACCTCGACGGCGCGGATGGCCGGACGACGCTCGTCGCGGTGAGCAACGCCGGCAGCCACTCGACGCTGGCGCATGTCGTCCTGTGGACCGACTGGGGCCTTCCCACGCTGGCTTTCGATCTCTTTCTCGCCCAGGACGACGTGCAGTCGATCAACCTGCGCGACGTCTTTGCCGGCGCCCTCCCGGCGACCGGCGGCGGCTTCTTCGTAGGCTGCTCGAATCCGCTGACCCTGCCCACCCTCGACGCCACGGCTCTGGCGACGCTCCGGCAGCAGCACACCGGGCAGCCCGACAGCCAGGGAAAGTGCGCCGGCAGCGGACGGGGCGGAGTGGATGTCGCCACCGGCTACGTGACGATCGACGTCGCGCAGGGGTGCTCGGCGACGCGCCCCTATCCGACCAACAACGGCTATTTCATTGCCGGCGGAACGGGGATCGCGAGCAACGAGAACCTTCTCCTGGGGGACTTCTTCTACGTCGATGGCGCGCAGAACTACGCGCAGGGCAACGAGGCGGTGCCTATCGTCGCCGACGCAGCGCGCTTCGGCGGTTGGCACTCGACCTTTTACGGCGCCTGGACCGGGCACACGGGCGACGACGCCCGAGCGCCGCTCGGCACGCGCTATCGCGCCCGCTACATGAATGGCGGCGCCTTTTCGGGCGGCACCGACTTCATCGTCTGGGCCGAACCCAGTTACTCGACGCCGCAGCCAGTGAGGTGCGGGGAACGTGAGGATTCCGTCGACCGATGCCAGTTCCTTCGGCTGATCGTTTTCAACGAGGAAGCCGTGCTCGAGAACGTGATCTACGACGACGTTGTCCCCGAGGTTGCAGCACGACGTTCGGTCGGCAGCGAAGAGCTTCCGGCAATCTCGCCGTTCGGTACGATAGATGTCGAGAATCTGATTCAGCCGTGCCCCTTTCCGGGAGCCTCCATCCCGCTGCAGAGCTGGGTGATGCCGCTCTCCAGTGCCTCCGGTCGATTCAGCGTCGGGCTCAACGCATCTCGCACCGGTGACGAGCTCTGCCCGCGCTGATCTCGAGCCGATCCGCTGAGCCTCCCCGACTTGGCCGGAGCCGCGGAAATGTGTAGACTCTCTCTGTTCCTGGATGGCCGAGCCGCTCGCGCGCGCTCGGCCTTTTGTTTTTTCGGCGCCTCCGCTCCAACGACAGCAAGGAGCGGAGAATGCACGTCACCCAGGCCTCACCCGCGTCGAAGACAGCAGCCCATTCCCATCTCTCCTCGGCGGACCTCTTCCGCAGGTGCGCGGCCGGCGGCTGCGACCTGGCCTGGCGGGAGTTCGTCGAGCGGTTCCACGGTCGCCTGATCCACGCTGTCCGGCGCACGCTGCTGCGCCTGGGCGGAGACGCCCCGCACGAGGAGCGCGTCGACGACCTCGTCCAGGAGATCTACTGCCGGCTGCTTTCCGAAGGCCGCCGACGCCAGAGCTTCCGCGGCGTCACAGAAGGGCAGCTGATGACCTATCTGCAGCGCGTCGTGGCGAGCGTCGTCATCGATGCCCGGCGGGAGGCCCTGGCCGAGAAGCGGGCGGGCGGATTCCGGGTCGCCTGGCAAGAATGGAAGCTCCTGCCGGAGGCGGCGGTCGTCGCCGACGAGAGTCCCGAGGAACGCCTGCTGGCGGAGGAGCGCCGCCGGGGTTTGCTGGCGATCTGCCGCGATGCGCTGGGCCGGCAGGCGGACGCGACAACGGCGAGGATTGCCCGGCTCGCGTTGCTCGAGGGATGGAGCAGCCGTGAAATCGCCGAGCGCCTCGACGGCAGGATGGGAACAGCCGGTATCGACTCGTTGATCTACCGGCTCCGCCGCAGACTCGCCGGTCGCGGCATCGATCTGCCGCGGCGCGACCACCGGCGTGGCGATCGACTCGCCGGAGACGCCTTCCGTGACGCGGCCGCCAGGCCGGCGCCGCGCGCGCAGCAGCGCGAAGCGACGCTGCCGGGAGCGCTGAAAGGCAAGCGGAAGTCGCGCCGGTAGATCCCGCCCGAATCGGCGCTGCACAGCCGGATGTGCGAGGCTGCACAAGGAGTTGTGCGGTTTCTCCCGGCCGAGGCGCCGACATTTTCTCGTTCGAAAAGCCCTATGTGCTGCATTCACTTGACTTTCCGGCGATTCCCGCTCACACTACGCGGAGTTCAGACGAAGGAGAACGAAGATGCGGCGCAAACTCTGCTTTCTCTTGGGCTTGACCCTGTCCTTGATCAGCCTTCCGGCGTTCGCGGCCGCACCCTTCGGCTACCTCGAAGGAATCCACGGCGCCCAGAACCAGAACGCCGGCGGCGGGCTGCTGCCGATCACCGGCTGGGCGCTCGACGATGACGGGGTCGAGCGGGTGGAGTTCTACGTCGACGGTCAGATTGCAGGCCTGACCGACTACGGCCGCAACCGGCCCGACGTGGAGCTGGTCTTCCCGGGCTACCCCGATGGCGCGCTGGTCGGCTTCGGGTTCTTCCTCGACTCGACGCTCTACTCGAACGACCTGCATCAGATCTCGGCCCGGGTGACGAGCAACAGCGGCGAGCAGAGCTGGCTCAACGCGATCACCATCCAGATCAACAACAACACCGCGAATCTGCCGCCTTTCGGCGCGATTACCTTTCCCAATCCGAGCAGCGAGCTCTTCGGCACTTGCGACCTCGACGATCTCACTCCGCGGCTCTCCGTGATCAGCGGTTGGGCACTCGACGTCGGCATCGAGAGCGGCGACACCGGCGTCAAGTACGTCGAGCTGCTGATCAACGGCGGGCTTTACGCCAACACCGTCATCAGCTGCTTCAGCGATCCGTACTGGGGCGGCCTGACCAACTGCTACGGCCTGCAGAGCCTCGATGTCGAGCGCGCCTTCCCGACGATCGCGAACTCGCCGCATGCGCGCTTCCGGTTCGTGCTCGACGTGGGCTGGCTGATTTCGGCCGTCGGTTACTCCCAGGGCTTCCACGAGCTGACGATCCGCGCCGGCGACTATGCCGGCAACGTCGCCAACATCGCCGAGATTCCGGTCTCGTTCTTCTGCGACGAGAACACCGGCAACGAGGGCGCGATCGGATTCATCGACGGGCCGGCGAACGGCGAGATCATCGACGGCGTCACCGAGCTGTTCGGCTGGTCGCTCGACCCCGAGGGCATCGCCTCGGTGCAGATCTGGCTCGATGGCCACTGGGTGGGCGACGCCTTCTACGGCAACCTGCGGCCGGACGTGAGCTCGGTCTATCCCGGCTTCCCGGACAGCGCGGCTCCTGGCTGGAACTTCTTCCTCGACACCGGCCTGACCTCCGACGGCCTGCACCACGTGCAGGCGGTGGCGATCGACATCTTCGGCGGTACGACGATCGTCGGCGAGCGCTACTTCACGATCCGCAACGAGCTGCCCTGACGCTTCGCTTCGGCGCTCGCGCAGTACGGAACGGCCGGCGATCTCGCCGGCCGTTTTCGTTTTCCTGGGCTTCGTGCTACTTGAGATTCCGGGCGTCGCTGGTTGGGTCACTCCGGCACTCGGGATTCAAAGTGGGCTCCTACTTGAGGCGTGGTCGCCCACGTTGAATCCCGAGCGCCAGAGCGCCCCTGCCGAACGCGGCTAAGGCGCTTCTCTCGGGACTGTACCGACGAGGGGTGGCTGGACCGAGGACCCCATGGGATACGGGCCAGACAGGACCCCGAGCACAGGGCTAGGAGGCAGCGGAAGCAGGCGAGAGGGCGAGTCGCCCCGCGATGGCTTACGGGCGAGCGACCGTCGACGCCGTGACGTCCGGCTTCTTTTCGAGCCGCAGCCGCTCGGCGAGGAGCTCCTCGGCGCGCGGGAAGAGGCCGAGGGCAGTCTGGATCTGAGCGTCCCCTTCCGAGAGCACCTGGTGAGAGGCCTCGATGCCGAATCGGGTGGCGAAGATCTCCGCCCGGATCTGGCGCAGGGCGTAGGCGCGCTCCGGTTCGCCGACGAAGCCCTTTTCGAGGTCCTCCGGCGTGTCGATCTTCTGCGCCACGACCCACTCGCGGAACTCGGCGAGGACGGCGGCGTCCGGACGCCATTCGCGGGTGATCTCCGGGTGCCGCCGGGCGTAGTCGACGCCGAAAGTGAAGAAGGCCGAGCGCCCGAGCAGGAACTGCAGGAAGGGTGCGATTTCGGTCAGCGGCACTTCGACGTCGGGTGTGATGCCGCCGCCGCCGTAGACCTTGCGGCCGAGGTCGGTCTCGTAGGCCTCCGTCGCCGGGGGCTCGACTTTGGCATGGGGGTTGTCGTCGCCGGGCTCGAGGCCGTTGCGCGTGTAGTAGTCGAAGTAGGAGCTGTAGTCGCGCTGGATCAGGCGTCCCGACGGTGTGTAGTACTTGGCCGTGGTGAGAGCGAGGCCGGCGCCGTAAGGCAAGCCGTAGACCGTTTGCACCAGACCCTTGCCCCAGGTCGGCGTGCCGACGACCAGGCCGATGTCATGGTCCTGGATGCCGCCGGAGAGGATCTCTGAGGCGGAAGCGGTGCCGCTGTTGACCAGCACGATCACCGGCTCGGAGATCGGCGCGTGGCTGCCGTCGGCGGAGAACGACTGACCGGAATCGTCGGTCCGGCCGCGGGTGACCACCACCGTCGAACCCTCGGGCAGGAACTGGTCGGCCACATCGACCGCCTGATCGAGCAGCCCGCCGCCGTTGTTGCGCAGGTCGAGCAGCAGGCGCTTCATCCCCTCGCCCTTGAGCTTGGCGAGCGCGCGCTCCACTTCGCTCGAGGTCGAGCGCGTGAAGTCGCTGATCGAAATGTAGCCGGTCTCCGGCGCGATCATGTAGGCGTAGCGCACGGTGGTCTGCGGGATCTCGGCGCGGGTGACGGTGAGCTCGAGGGGCTCGTCGAGGCCGACGCGGAGAATCGAGATCCGTACCTGCGTGCCCTTGGGTCCCTTGAGCTTCGATACCGCCTCGTCGATCGACAGCTTCTCGGTCGACTCGTCCTCGATCCGCTGGATGACGTCGCCGGCGCGGATTCCGAGCCGCGAAGCGGGCGTGCCGTCGATCGGCGCGATCACCGTCAACCGCCCGTTGCGCAGGCCGACGAGAATGCCCAGGCCGAAGAAGGTCGCCTGCTGCTTCTCGCGCATCGACGAATAGGCCGTCGGTGGCAGAAAATTGGTGTGCGGATCGAGCGTCCGCAGCATGCCGTGGATCGAAGAGTAGACCAGGTCGCGGTAGTGGACCTCGCCGCCGTAGTGGGCCCGAGCGGCCTCCAGTAGCTCCGTGTAGAGCTTGAGGTCGCTGCGGGCCTCTTCCCCCAGGGCGAGCAGCCGGTTCCCGGCCAGGCCGCCGACCAGGACCACGAGGAGAAAGAGCACGGTTGCCGCGAGCCGCCACGATCGACGCATGGCGGCGATCCTAACATGCGGTCTGGCATGGCTTTCCGCGTCTTCCGGCGGGGTTCGCCTTGACACCGCGTGTATCGGGGGCCGATGATTGCCGCCGGTCGCTGCCATGTTCGGTCCTCTCGGATTTCCCGAAATGCTGTTCATCGTCGTACTTGCCCTGCTCATCTTCGGACCCAAGCGTCTGCCCGAGGTGGGACGGACGATCGGCAAGGGGATGGCGCAGTTCCGCAAGGCGACGAGCGATCTGCGGCGCACGATCGAGACCGAGATCGCCCTCGAGAACGAACCGCGCCGACCGGCGGCTCGGCCGCCCGGGTCGCCTTCCGCCCAGCCGCGACATGCTCAGCTGCAGCTGCCAGGGGCGAGTCTGCCGGGTGTGTCGAGCCCGCCCGCCGCACAGCCCGCCGTCATCGAACCGGCTGAAGTTCTGCCGCCGGCCGAGGCCGACCCGCTCGAGAGCCGGCGCTCCTGACCGCACCGATGCCTGCCGTGTCCGAGCCGCGGGGCGGCGCCCTCCCCGCCGAAGAGCTGCCCCGCATGTCGCTGCTCGATCATCTCGAGGATCTGCGCAAGCGGATCGTCTACTCGGCGCTCGCGCTCCTCGTCGCAATGCTCGGTTGCTTCAACTGGGCGCCGGAGATCTGCCGTTTCTTCGCTCGCCCGATCTACGAGCGCCATCTCCTGCCGGAGGGGCAGAAGCTCGCATTCCTCGGCGTCACCGATGCTTTCCTGCTCTACTTCAAGACGGCGCTGCTCGCCGGCGCCTTCCTCGCCGCGCCGGTCATCCTGTATCAGGTTTGGGCGTTCATCTCGCCGGGCCTCTATCCGAAAGAGCGCCGCTGGGCGGCGCCGTTCGTGGTGCTGGGCTGGCTCTTCTTTCTCGCCGGAGGAGTCTTCGCCTATTTGGTGGCTTTTCCGTTCGCGGTGCAGTTCCTGCTCGAGATGGGCAAGGACTTCATGCCGCTGATTACCGCGGAGAAGTACTACGG
>JBPOHI010000105.1:0-2105 GCA_052035735.1 Acidobacteriota bacterium | reverse complement strand
CCGCTCGCGTAGTCGACGAAGACCGAGTTGCCCCACCAGTTGTGCAGGATCTCGTGCGGGTAGGAGGTGGTGACGATGAACGGCATGCGGATCACCTGCGGTCCGAGCAGGGTGAACGACGCCATTCCCAGACCGGTCTCCCAGAAGTTCTCGACCAGGGCGAACTTGCCGTAGGGGTAGGGGCCGATGAGCCGGCTGTACATCTCGAGATACTGCGCCGTCGCCGCGAGGTAGCGGCCAGCGAGCGCTTCGTCCGGCTGGCGGAGATAGACCTCGGCCTCGACGGCGCTCGCTCCGGTGCCCGCGGCCACTCCGGCAGCCGCTGGAACGGTCTGCCGGTAGCGCACCAACGGACCCCCGACCAGGTAGATCTCGTCCATCTTCCCAGCCGAGCTCCAACGGGCAAAGCCCTGCTCGTCGCGCGACGTGCCGTTGCCCTGGCTCACCAGCTGCCAGCCCTCGGGAGAGTGGGCGGTGAGCTCGAACTCGACCAGCTCGGTTTCGCCGGCTGGATGGGTGAACTGCGGATACCAGTGCCCGTTGCCGGCGAGATAGACCCCCTCCGGCGAGACGATGCCCGCGGTCTCGCGGAAGCCGCGCTGATACTCCTCCTGCTGGGTGCCGAGACCGAAGTCGAACTTCCCGGAGTAGGTGAGGTGGAGTTTTCCTCCCCCTTCCGGCAGGCGCACGCGGTAGCGGCGCAGACCGGCAGCGCTCCCTTCGCCAGAGTTGTTGCCGAAAAACGGGGTGACATCGCCCAGCGGCACCTCTTCGACCGGGGGCTCCGAGGCGGAGATCTCGAGCTCTCGGTTGAGCAGGAACTCGACCGCTCCACCCTCGAGCAGCAGCAGCCGGTCGTCGACCGCCAGTTGCCGCGCCGCCGGATCGATCCCGACGGTCAGCCGATGCGCGACCGTGACTCCGGTGCGATCTGCCTCGGCCGCGAGTCCGGGGCCAGCGATCAGCAGACCCGAGAGAGCCAGCAGCCCGACGAGGCGGCGCACGCTCACGGCGCATTCCCCGCCGGCGGAACCGGCGCGGGCGGCACAGGCGGCGCCGATGGGGCGGGAGCGGCCGGCGGTTCCGGCGGCACGGGCGGCACGGCCGGCTTCTCGGGCGTCCGCCGGAAGTAGGCGGTCAGGGTCGTGGCCTTGCCCTCCCGCAGCACCTCGAAGCGCGCCGAGTCGCCCCAGCGCTTGCCCGACATCAACCGGTTGAGCGTCTCCTGCTGGTCGATCGGCGTGCCGTCCATCGCCACCAGCTGGTCGCCGGCGGCGAAGCCGGCGGCCGCGGCGACCGACTCCTCCTCGACCCGGATCACCGTCAGCGGCTGGCCGGGATCGCGTTCCGGCGCCGAGAGACCGAGCACGGGATAGAGCGGATCCTGCTCCGGCGGGACGCCCCAGAAGAAGCTGGCAAACGAGGCGCGCGCCTCGGTGACCGGCTGGTGGGTCTTCGGATCCTCGATCCGCACCGGGATGATCGACGCCGTGCGGCCCTGGAAAGTGAGGCGCGCCTGGCGCTCGGCACCGAGGCCGTAGGCGACGTGACCTTCGCCGATCAGCACCACCATGATCGCTCGCGTGCCGCCCGCCTCCGACCCCTCGGAATGGCGCGCGAGCGCCTTGAGCGCGTTGTGCGCCATCGCCGCGTCCCAGGTGCACTGCGCCGTGAACATGCCCTCGAACATCTCGGCGGACATCCCGCCGTGCAGCCCGTCGTCGCTGAAAAAGGCCTGGAAGAGCCGGCGGTACTCGGCACTGTCGGTGTCGATCGTCGCCGGCAGGAGCTCGCGCTGCTCGGGCGTGAGCGCCGCGAGCCCCTCCTTGCGCGCCGTCTGCACGACCTTGCGCGGCACGTTGAGGCCGAACATGCGCAGGCCATGGCGGTGCGCGAAGTCGAAGATCGGCCGGTAGTACTCCCAGTGATAGCCCCAGTTCTTGTACCACCGCGACTGGGCGAGAAAGTCGGCCTCGGTGTAGGCCGGGTCGGTGGACCACTTGTCGAGCATCGCCTGCTCGCCCGCCGGATACATCTCGAGGCCGATCAGGACCTTTCTGCCACGGCGCTGGAGCTCTTCGATCGTGCGCAGCTGAACCTGGTGG
>JBPOHI010000293.1:0-13127 GCA_052035735.1 Acidobacteriota bacterium | reverse complement strand
CTCGCCTCCTGCCTGGTCGAGAACCATGGAGCGAGAGGAGCGCTTGCCGGCCCGGCTCTCGGGCTCTGCTTCGATGGCACCGGCTACGGCCCGGACGGAACGGTCTGGGGCGGCGAAGCGCTGGTCACGCCGGATGCGGCGGCTCCGGGAGATTTCCTCCGTCTCGCCCGCTTGCGACCGTTCCGCCTGCCCGGAGGCGAAGCCGCGGTACGCGAACCGCGACGCATCGCGCTCGCCCTGCTGCACGAGCTCGAGGGTGAGGCGGCGCTCGATCGGGCAGACCTTCCCGCGCTGGCGAGCTTCCGGCCGGCGGAGCGCTCGGTTTTCGCCAGAATGCTCGCCACGGGCTGGAACGCTCCCTGGACCTCTTCGCTCGGCCGACTCTTCGACGGTGTCGCTGCCCTTCTCGGCATCGGAGGCGGCGCGGGGGACGGAGCCCGGGTGTCGTTCGAGGGCGAAGCTGCCATGGCGCTCGAGTTCGCCGCCGATCCGCGCGAGCTGGGGAGCTATCCCCTGCCCCTGGTCGCCAGTGTCTCACCCGCAGGTCGCGCGCCGGGCCAGATCTCCAGCACGAGCTTTCACGAGCTCGACTGGCGACCGCTGATCGCGGCTCTGCTCGACGACCGGCGGCGCGGCGAACCCGTCTCCCGCATGGCGGCGCGCTTCCATCAGGCGCTGGTCGATGGTGGGCTCGCAGTTGCCCGGCTCGCCGGCACACGAGAGGGCGGTGGCGTCGGGCAGGTGGCGCTGTCGGGCGGCTGCTTCCAGAATCGGCTGCTCTCCGAGCGTCTGGCAACGACTCTCGGGGCCGCCGGGTTTCGGGTTCTGACACATCGCGCCGTGCCGGCCAACGACGGCGGCATCGCGCTCGGGCAGATCGCGGTCGCCGCCGCGCGACTCGCGGCGAATTGATCGAGCGGCCGAAAGGAGCACAAGCCATGTGTCTCGGAGTTCCAGGGCAAGTCCTCGAGGTGATGCACAACGAGATCGGCGTGCCGATGGGCCGGGTGGACTTCTCCGGCGTCGTCAAGGAGGTTTGCCTCGCCTATACCCCGGAGGTCGAGGCCGGCCAATGGGTCGTGGTGCACGTCGGCTTCGCCATCAGCCTGATCGACGAGGCGGAGGCGAAGAAGGTCTTCCAGTACCTCGAGGAGATCGGAGAGCTGCTCGAGTTGCAGGACGACGCCGCAGCCCTCCGAGGAAGCGCGACGAGCCCTTCGGAGAGGACCTGAGGCGATGCGCTTCGTCGACGAGTATCGCGGCGAAGAGGAGGCGCAGACGCTCTTCGCCGCCCTGCGGCGGGACGCCAAGCGGCCGTGGAACCTGATGGAGGTCTGCGGCGGGCAGACGCACACGCTGATGCGCTCGGGGATCGATCGGCTGCTCCCGGAGTCGGTCGGCCTGATTCACGGTCCCGGTTGCCCGGTTTGCGTGACCCCGCTCGAGCTCATCGATCAGGCTCTGGCCATCGCGCGACGGCCGGAGGTGATCTTCACCTCGTTCGGCGACATGTTGCGCGTCCCCGGCTCCTCGACCGATCTGTTGGCGGTGAAGTCGGCCGGCGGCGACGTTCGCATGGTCTACTCGCCGCTCGACGCGCTCAAGCTCGCGCGCGAGAATCCCGACCGCGAAGTGGTTTTCTTCGCCGTCGGCTTCGAGACCACGGCGCCGCCCAACGCCATGGCGGTCTGGCAGGCCAGGCGACTCGGGGTGCGGAACTTCTCCATTCTGACTTCGCACGTCCTCGTGCCGCCGGCGATGGAGGCGATCCTCTCTTCCGCCGACTGCCGGGTGAACGGTTTTCTCGCGGCCGGGCACGTCTGTGCCGTGATGGGCTACTGGGAGTACGAGCCGATCGCCGAGAAGTACCGCGTGCCGATCGTGGTCACCGGATTCGAGCCGCTCGATCTTCTGCAGGGCATCCACATGGCAGTGAGCGCCCTCGAAGCGGGTCGCTGGGGCGTGGAAAACCAGTACGCGCGCGCGGTCACCCGCGCGGGCAACCCGGCCGCACAGAAGCTCGTCACCGAGGTCTTCGAAGTCAGCGACCGCAAGTGGCGCGGGATCGGCACGATTCCGCAAAGCGGTCTGCGCCTGCGCGAGGAGTTTCACGCCCAGGATGCCGAGCTCAAGTTCGCGGTCTCCGGCATCGTCGCCGACGAGTCTCCGTTGTGCATCGCCGGCCAGGTCCTCCAGGGGATCCGCAAGCCCAACGAGTGCCCGGCCTTCGGCAAGCAATGCAACCCCGAGCGGCCTCTGGGAGCGCCGATGGTCTCCTCTGAGGGAGCCTGCTCGGCTTACTTTCGCTACGCGAGGCTGGCATGAGCGCCGAAGTGCGGAAACCCGATGAAGTGGAAGACGCCGCGGCGGCCGGTCTCGCCTCGGGCCCGGTCTGCCCGGTGCCGATCGCGGAGTATCCGACCGTCCAGATGGCCCACGGCGGGGGCGGCCGGCTGACCCAGCAGCTCATCGAGCGCATGTTCGTGCCCAGCTTCGCGAATCCCGAGCTCGAGCGCCAGCACGATGGCGCGGTGCTCGCCGGCGGAAGCGAGCGGCTCGCCTTCTCGACCGACTCTTACGTCGTGCGACCGTTGTTCTTTCCTGGCGGCGACATCGGTTCGATGGCGGTGCACGGCACGGTGAACGATCTTGCGATGTGCGGCGCCCGCCCTGTCGCCCTGAGCTGCGCACTGATTCTCGAGGAGGGTCTGCCGATGGAGACCCTCTGGCGCGTCGTTTCGTCGATGAAGGCAGCGGCGGCGGCGGTGGGCGTACCGATCGTCACCGGCGATACCAAGGTTGTCGACCGCGGCAAGGGTGACGGCGTCTATATCAATACTGCCGGCATCGGCCGGATCGCTGCCGGCATCGAGATCTCGCCGCGGCGCGCCCAGCCAGGCGACCGGATCCTGCTCTCCGGGGCGATCGCCGAGCACGGCATCGCCATTCTCTCGGTGCGCGAAGGTCTCGCCTTCGAAGCTCCGATCGTCAGCGATTCCGCGCCCGTTCACGACCTCGTCGGGGAGCTGCTCGCGGCCCTGGGAGAGCGCGTCCACGTCCTGCGCGACCCGACCCGCGGTGGCGTGGCCTCGGCGCTCAACGAGATCGCCGTATCTGCCGGTGTCGGCATCCGGATCGACGAAGCGGCGGTGCCGGTCGCTCCGGCGGTGCGCGGAGCCTGCGAGATTCTCGGCCTCGACCCGCTCTACGTGGCCAACGAGGGCAAGGCCCTCGCCTTCGTGGCGCGCGAGGCGGCCGACGAGGCGCTCGCCCTCTGGCGGCGGCACCCGCTGGGCCGGCAGGCGTGCGTGATCGGCGAGGTCGTCGAAGCGCCGGCAGGCCTGGTCACCCTGCGCAGCTCGATCGGCGGCACCCGCATCGTCGACCTGCTTTCGGGCGAGCAGCTGCCGCGTATCTGTTGAGGTTCAGCCCCCTGCGGCGGGGGCTGCGGGCAGGGTGACCGCTGTCGCGACAAGGAGCTCCTTCTCGTTGCGCGACAGGGACTTGATACGCGCCTCCTCGACCAGCGCGGCGCTCCAGGTGGGCATTTCGCAGGACCAGACGAGCTCGACCGGCAGCCGCGAGCGGGTATACCGCGAGGCCCGTCCTGCCCGGTGCTCGCGCAGGCGTTTCGCCAGATCGACCGCTGCCCCGGCGTAGAGCGAACCGTCGCGGCAGCGGAGGAGGTAGGCGTGCGGCACCGGCGCGAGCGCGCCGGCGTCAGGAGACGTTCGGGGTGACGGGGTTCGAGGGCTTCGACTCGCCGCCCGTGCCCGAGGCGTTCGTCGCGGTCACCGAGAAGGTGTATTCGACCCCATTGGTGAGTCCGGTGATCGCGTGGGTGAGCCCGAGCTGGCCGGCGTTCGTATCGACGCCCCCCGGCGGAGAGGAGATCACCGTGTAACCGAGGATGGCGCTGCCGCCGTCGTCGAGCGGCGCGACGAAGACCACCGTCGCCGAGGCGTCACCGGCCACCGCGACGACCCCCGTCGGCGCGCCCGGTACGGTCGACGGCGTCACGCTGTTCGAGGGTGCCGAGGCCGGTCCCTCTCCCGAATTGTTGGTCGCGCGCACCGTGAAGGTATAGGAGGTCCCGTTGGTAAGCCCGGTGACGACGTGCGAGAGACCGACGGCGCCGGCGTTCGAGTCGACCCCGCCCGGCGGACTCGACGTCACGGTGTAGCCGGTGACGGCGTTGCCGGGCGCAACGATCGGCGCGACGAACGTCACCGTCGCTTGCGCGTTGCCTGCCGCCGCGACGACCGAGGTCGGCGCTCCGGGTACCGCAGAGGCGAAGCTCCATTGGGAGGTATCGCTGGTTTCGAGGCCGTCGCAGAAGAGATTCACCCCGACCTCGGGCGCGCATCCGGGGGTCACCGCCGACGAGGCGGCCGAGGCCGGGCTCGATCCCATCGCGTTCTGCGCGACGACGGTAAAGGTATACGGAATGCCGTTGGTCAACCCGACGAGGTAGTGCTTCAGGTCGGTCGTTCCCTGGCTGAGGTCGACGCCCCCCGGCGGGTTCGAGATCACCGTATACCCGCTGATCGCGGCGCCGCCGTTGCTCGCCGAAGCTGCGAAGGTGACGTCGGCGCCGAAGTTGCGCGGCACGGCTGCGACCGCGGTCGGCGCCGAGGGCACGGTCGCCGGCGTGGCGACGTTGGACGGCGCCGAAGCGGCGCCGGTGCCGTTGGCGTTGGAGGCGCGCACGGTGAACGTGTAGGCGGTGCCGTTGGTCAGGTTGGTGATCAGGTGGGTGGTCGCGGTGGAACCGGCGTTGGCGTCGACCCAACCGGCCGTCGCCGGGCTGGGCGTCACGGTGTAGCCGGTAATCGCGCTGCCGCCGTTGCTCGCCGGCGGCGCGAAGGTCACCGAGACCTGCCCGTTGCCGGCCGTTGCAACGACGGCTGTCGGAGCGCTCGGCGGTCCTCCCAGGCTGGCGTCGAAGAGCTCGACCTGGTCGTTGGAAGTCTGGTCGGCGGCGTAAATGACGTCGAGGCTGGTCGAGGAGATGTCGTAGGCAGGCACCGAGGTGCTGGCGGCACAGGTCGGTGCGCAGAGCACGACATCGCCACCGCTTGGCAACGGCCCGTTCAGGTCGAGAACCGTGCCGCCGGCGAGCGGCACGCCGAGGAGCTCCTCGACCGTGTCGGCGTCCTGATCGGCACCGTAGACCACCCAGGCGCTGTTCGGGCTGATGCGGTAGTTGAGCACGTCCCCGCCCGAGGCGAGCGACCGGTTGAGCTTGGTTGCGGTCCCGCCGGCGAGCGGCACGCTGAACAGCTCGTTGAGGGTGTCGACATTCTGATCCGCGCGATAGACCACCCGGGCACTGTCCGGGCTGATGGCGAAGTCGAGCACATCGGATGCGGTGGGCACTGGCAGTGCGAACGACGGATTGAGCCGCGTGGGCGTTCCGCCACCGATCGGCACGCTGTAGAGCTCGATGACGTCGTTCACGTCTTCGTCCGAACGGTAGACCACCTTGCTGCTGTCCTGGCTGATGGCGAAGGTCGCCTCCACATTCTCGCCGGCCTGCAGTGCGCCGTTCAGACGGACTACCGTGCCGCCGGTCACCGGAGCGCTGAACAGGTGGTAGACCTGCGCTGCGACCGTAGCCCCACGAAAGGCGACCCGCGAACCGTCCGCGCTGATCAGGAAGCTCGGATCGATGGAGTAGCCTGCCGAAACGCCCGTGGTCAACTTGACCGGCCCACCGCCGTTGATCGCGACGCTGTAGAGATCGAACGAATCGTCGACCGTCGCGTCGACGAGGTAGAGCACGCGGGCGCTGTTCGGGGTGATCAGGAAATAGTTCCTGGGTGCCGCGCCGCTGGGAAGTGCGCCGTTGATCAGCACCGCCTCGCCGCCGATCATCGCGACACTGTAAAGATCCCAGGAGTCGGTGGCGTTGCGACCCTTGCGGTACACCACCGTGTCACCATCCGGGCTGATCTGGAAGCCGTCGACATCGGAGTCGAAGCTCAGCGAAGGGTTGAGTTGAACGGAGGCGTTGCCGGGACCGGTGATCGGCACACTGAAGAGGCCGTACTGCGTCCAGTCCTGCGCGTCGGCGGAGTAGACGACGCGGTCGCTGGTGGGAGAGATGCGAAACGCGATGACGTCGCGGTCGGCGGCGAGGCTCAGGTTCAGCTTGGTCACCACACCGCCGTCGATCGGCACGCTGTAGAGCTCGGTCTTGCCGGTGGTGTCCTGATCGACCGCGTAGACGACCCAGTCGCTATCGGGGCTGATGGCGAAACTCCCGAACTGACCCTGCGTGGAGAGCAGCGGGTCCGACAGACGCACCGGCGCGGAGCTGCCGTCGACCCGCACACTCCAGATGTCGAAGGCGCCATCGGTCACGGCGTCCTGCCGGTAGACGGCGTACTGGCCATCGGGGCTGATCTGGGGAAGCGTCGTGCTGATGCTGACGTCGCTGAATGGCAGTCCGTCGCTGAGCTGGATCGCGGCCTGCGCGGGGGAGAGGGCCGCTGCGAGGATCCAGGCGGAGAGTGCCAGAGCGGTGGCTGCAGGACCGCGTTGTGAGGAGTGCCTCTGGCCGACCGGCTGCTTCTCCTTCTCGTCGCTCATCACTCTTTCGGACATTCGCGCTTCCTTTCCATTGCAGATGCGGGCGGGGCCCATCTCGCCTTCGCGCCTCCCACCCCGCGGATACGGGGTTGGCCGGGAGGCACTGGGCGCGAAAAAAGGCCTCTCCTGACGGGTCAAGTCGCCCGTTCTACCTGATTATAAAGGGTATCGCGCTCGACCGGTGTGAAACCGGCCGCACGGACCACCCGCTCCAGCTCGCTCGTCGGCATCATCTGCGCCGTTTCGGCGCCCGCCATGTGGTAGATGGTCTCCCGCACCACGGTGCCATCGAGGTCGTCTGCTCCAAAGGAGAGAGCGACTTGGGCCAGCTTGGGCGTCACCATCACCCAGTAGGCCTTGATGTGCGGGATGTTGTCTAGCACGAGTCGTGCCGTCGCGATGTGGCGCAGGTCGTCGAGTCCGGTGGTGTGGTACTTGAGGCCCAGATAGTTGTTCTCCGGGTGGTAGGCGAGCGGGATGAAGGCGTTGAAGCCGCCGTGCTCGTCCTGGAGGGAGCGCAGGCGCAGCAGATGGTCGACCTTGTGCGCGTTCTTCTCGACGTGGCCGTAGAGCATCGTGCAATTGCTCTTGATGCCCATGCGGTGCGCGACCCGGTGCACCTCGATCCACTCGTCGGCGTCGAGCTTGCCGTCGCAGATGATCTCGCGCACCTCCGGGTGGAAGATCTCGGCGCCGCCACCCGGCAGCGAGCCCAGACCGGCCGCGGTCAGGCGCCGCAGGACCTCCTCGATCGAGAGTTTCTCCCGCTTCGCGAACCAGCCGATCTCGATCGCGGTGAACGCCTTGAGGTGAGCCTTGGGAAAGCGCTCCCGCAAGCCGCGCAGCATCTCCTCGTACCAGGCCATGTCGAGGTCGGGGTGGAGCCCACCGACGATATGGAATTCGGTGACGTCGTTGCCCCCCTGCTCGCCGGCCTGGCGGTAGATCTCGTCGTGCGACATCTGCCAGGCGTGCGCTTCGTCTTTCATCGCCGCGAAGCTGCAGAACTTGCAGTTGTAGGTGTAGACGCAGACGTTGGTCGGATTGATGTGCCGGTTGAGGTTGTAGAACACCGTGTCGCCGTGCAGCCGGCGCCGCACGTGGTTCGCCAGCTTGCCGAGCGCCAGGACGTGCGGCGTCTCGAAGCAGAGCAAGGCGTCTTCGGCGGAGAGCCGGACACCGTCGCGGACCTTGGTGGCGAGCGCCTGCAACGCGGCGGGAAATGTCGAGGGATCGAGGGGGCTCATAGGGCCGAAAACTCTAGCACCGACCGCGTGGCGATCGATTCCGCGGTGCTACGCTTCCGCTACGAGGTGCCCCGCATGTTTCGATCCGCCACCGCGCTCTGTATCGGCTTGGCCTTGGTCTCGAGCGCCGCTCTTCGCGCCGACGCTATCGACGAATATCTCGTGCGCGAGATGGCACTGCGCAAGATTCCCGGCATGGCTCTTGCCGTGGCGCGCGACGGCGAGGTCGTGCGGGTGTCGAGCTTCGGGCTCGCCAACGTGGAGACCGCGACGCCGGTCTCCGCCGATTCCGTTTTCGCCATCGCCTCGCTCGACAAGCAGATCACGGCGGTCGCACTGCTGAAGGCGGCCGAGCTCGGCAAGCTCGGACTCGACGATCCGGTTTCCCAGTGGGTGGACATCGATCTGCCGGGCGCCACGCTGCGCCAGTTGGTCTCGCACCTGTCCGGTCTGCCGGACGACACCGTGCCGTCGTTCGAGGGGCGTTTTCTCACCGACTACACGACCGGGCAGCTCCTGCGGCAGGCGCAGGGGCTCGTTGCCATCGCGCCCCCGGGAAGGCGGTTCCTCTACTCCGACACTGGACTCCTCCTCGCCCAGTTGGCCACCGAAGAAGCGGTCGGGGAGCCGTGGTGGGCGTTCGTTCAGCGGACGGTCTTCGCCCCTGCCGGGATGACGACGGCGGTCTCGATGGCTCCGTCGCTGGTGCTGCCCCATCGCGTCGCGGCCTACACCCTCGACTCCGCCGGCACGCTGCTGCGGGATCGGCGGCTCGACACCGATTTCGGCCCGCTCTATTCCGATCTCGGAATGACCGTCGGCGACTTCGCCCGCTTCCTCGCCGCGCAGGATGGCGCAAAGGTGCTCTCGCGTAACGCCGTCGCCACGCTCACCACGCCTTCCATGCTGGCGGACGGCAGCCTCGCCGGCGAGGTCTTTCAATGGAGCCGCTACGGACTCGGCGTCGGTCTCGACGACCTTCTGGGCGAGTCGATGACGCTGCACTCCGGCCACAGTGGCGTCGGCTTCGCGCGATTTCCGCAGAAACGGCTTTCGATCGTCGTCTTCACCAATCTGGAGCATCCCGCCGGGAGCGACCCGGTGGGGCTCGCGATCGGCGTAGCGGGACTCTTGGCGCCCGAGCTAGGCCTCGCCGGACGCGCTCCGGTCCCGCGACCCGATGCCGCTCTGCTCACCCGCCTGCGCGCCGAATATGAATCGTTCTCGGGTGGCAGACCTGACCTCGAGCACTACGCGCCCGAGATTTCCCTGCCGGTTTGGGAGGGCGCCCCTGGACTCGCCGGCCGGCTGCCGCGACTGGGCGTGCTCGCGTCGTTCGAGCTTCTCCTCGACGGACCTCTCGACGGTGATCGGACGCTGCTCTTCCGGGCAAGCCATGAGCGGGGAGTCATCTATTGGCGCGTGAGCTTGAACGCGTCGGGCGACCGGATCACCCGCCTCGTCTGGTGGCACGTCTAGCCCGGAGACGCTCAGAAGGCGTCGAGGAGGTGGCGGGCGAAGCTCACTGCTTCGGGATGGACCGCGTGCGGAAAGCCCGGGTAGCGGCGCAGCGTCACCTCGGCTTTCTGGTGCACGAACGCCGTCGAGCTCTCTTCGACGCGGGCCCAGGGAATGTGCGGATCGTTGTCGCCACATCCGAGGTAGACCGGAGTGCGTGCGAGATCGCCGCTGTCTTCGAAGGCGCTCCCTTGTGGACCGATGCGTCCGCCCACGGCGGCGACCAGTCCGCCCCAGCGCCGCGGGTACCGGGCCACGAACTCACTCGCGAGACAGGCGCCTTGCGAGAAGCCGAGCCAGACGATCCTCTCGTCGGCAACGCCTCCGGCGGCGAGCAGCTCGCGCAGGCTCGCGAGCTTGCCGAGCGCCGAGGTCAGCCAGGGCTCGTTCGCCGCCAGGGGAGCGAGAAAGCGCTGCGGATACCAGGTGTGCTCTGCGGCTTGGGGCGCGAGAAAGGCCACGCCCGGTCGCCCCAGCGGGCCCGCGAAGCCGAGAATGTCCTCGGCCGATGCTCCCCGCCCATGCACCAGGACGACCGCCGCCCGCGCCTCTGCGAGCGGCGCTCCGGCAGCGAGGACCGGCATCGCCGCATGCGGATCGGCGAAGCTCACGATGCCCCTTCCAGGGCCGTCGGCGGAGGATTCAGGTTGGGCAAGGCGGCCGCGATCGCCTGCCGCTGCGGCTCGAGCCAAGGGGGCAGCACGAGGGTCTCGCCGAGCCGCTCCGGCGCCTCGTCGACGGCAAAGCCTGGCCCGTCGGTCGCCAGCTCGAAGAGGACACCGCCGGGCTCCTTGAAGTAGACCGACTTGAACCAGAAGCGGTCGATCACCGGCGTCGGGTGCGGTCCCGACTCGGCGACGGCGGCGCGCAGCGCGAGCTCGTGCTCCTCGTCATCGACGCGCCAGGCAAGGTGGTGGATGGCGCCGGTGCCCCACATGCCGCGCTGCGTGTCGGCGCGCTCGGCGAGGTCGAGGCGGGTCCCGGAAAGCGCCCGGCCCGGCGCCGCGGGATCGGGGATGCCCCAACGCACCCAGCCGTCTTCCGCGGCGAGCCGAGCGAGCCCCAGGGGCGCCGCGAGCAGCGCTTCGGTCGCCGCCGGTTGGCGAAGCCAGAGGCGGGCACCGTCGAGACCGCGGATCTGGCGCTCGACCGGCACCGGTCCTCCCTCCCAGGGGGTGAAGGGCCGCGCCGCAGCGCTCGCGCTTTCGACAAGAGCGACTTCCAGGCCGTGCGGGTCGACGAACGGCAGCACGCTTTCGCCGAAGCGGCGCTGCGGGAGGCCGACGGGCGTTCCGTAGCGCTCGAGACGCTCGCTCCAGTAGGCGAGGCTGCCGGGAGCAACGCCAAGCGCCACCTCGGTGGCAAGCCCATGACCGCGTCGCGACGGCGCCATTTGCGCCCAGGGAAAGAAGGTCAGGTCGGTTCCCGGACGCCCTTCGGCGTCGGCGTAAAACAGGTGATAGGTCCCGGGATCGTCCTGGTTGACGCTCTTCTTGACCAGTTTCATGCCAAGCACGCCGGCGTAGAAATCGAGATTCTCCTGTGCCGGTCCGGCGATCGCGGTGATGTGGTGCAGACCGTGGGTGCCTCGGGTTTCGAATCGCTGCGACATCGCCTGCCTCCTTCTGTCGGCATGTCAAACGTTGACGCGTCAAGCAATATTCCCCAGAGCTTACCCGGTCCATCCTCGCCTGCCGCTGTACACCGTCGTCCAAACGCAC
Source organism: Acidobacteriota bacterium (assembly GCA_052035735.1). GTDB lineage: Bacteria > Acidobacteriota > Thermoanaerobaculia > Multivoradales > JAGPDF01 > JAGPDF01. Next base: position 2,047 of record JBPOHI010000293.1, on the reverse strand, counting down.
GAACGGGGAAGCGTTTCGGCTTCCCCGTTCCAGGGAGTAAAGACTCGTCAGCCTCGATCACCTGGCCGCAAGAGCCTGGCTATCCGGCTTCGACGTGGGACCGTCAGGTCCGGGCTTCGCATGGGTCGCAGGCGGCGACTGGCGAAGCGGGGTCGTCAAGCGGGACGCTCGGAGCTCCGCGCCGCGCCCCCGAAACCGTCGGCCTCACCGGCCGTGGGTTCCGGGGTTCCTCGTCTGTCCGGTGGCGTCATTCCGTATGCCTCCTTGAACCGTGTCCGACTGCCCTGCGATCGCTTCCGCCTTTCGGTCGGCCCGACCTCCACTTCATGAAGTGAAGCGATAGTGCGCCCCGTCCGCGAGCCTGTCAAGAGGCAGTTTCTGCCGGCAAGGCAGCAAGCAGGTTGCGTGCCGGAATGAAGGAGCATCGCCGCAGCGAGCCTTTCCTCTGCCCCGCCTGTCGGATAGCCTTGCGCCCGCCGTGGAGACCTCCCGATGACCCTGACGCTGCCCGCCAAGCCCCTCGACTTCGGCACCCCGACCGCTCCCCATCAGGGCCTGGGCGAGATGGTCTCGGGGCTCGTCGGCTCCGAAATTCTGCGCATTGCCGGCGAAGTGCGCGCCCTGGCGGAAAAGGGCCAGCCGGTGCTCAACTTGACGGTCGGCGACTTCGCGCCGAAGCAGTTCCGCATTCCGCGCGAGCTCGAGCAGGCGATCGCGCGGGCGCTTGCCGCCGGCCAGACCAACTACCCGCCCTCGGACGGGGTTCCGGAGCTGAAGCGCGCGGTCACCGACTTCTACCGTGAGACGCTGGCACTCGACTACCCGCAGAACGGCATTCTGATCGCCGGCGGCGCGCGGCCGCTCATCTATTCGCTCTTCCGCGCCGTGCTCGATCCGGGCGACAAGGTGGTCTATCCCGTGCCGTCGTGGAACAACAATCACTACTGCCATCTCGCCGGAGCCACCGGGATCGCCGTCGAGACCGGCGCCGAGACCGGTTTCCAGCCCACCGCCGAGAGCCTCGCGCCGCATCTTGCCGATGCCACGCTCCTGGCGCTCAACAGCCCGCTCAATCCCGCCGGCACCGGCTTCGATCACGAGCAGCTGCGGGCGATCGCCCAGCTGGTCGTCGACGAGAACCGCCGGCGCGGACCGGGAGCGAAGCCGCTCTTCCTGTTCTACGACCAGATCTACTGGCTGCTCGCTGCCGACTCGGCTCCGCACACCACGCCGGTCGAGCTCGTCCCCGAGGTGGCGCCCTACACCCTGATGATCGACGGCATCAGCAAGGCGTTCGCCGCCACCGGACTGCGCGTAGGCTGGGCGGTCGGTCCGCCTTTCCTGATCTCGCGCATGAAGGATTTGCTCGGGCACGTCGGCGCCTGGGCGCCGCGTCCGGAGCAGGTCGCGACCGCCGAGCTCTTTGCCGAGCCCGCGCTCGTCCAGCGGCTCTCCGGCGCCATCCGCGAAGGGATCAACCTGCGCCTCGCGGCGCTCGATCGCGGTCTCACCCGCCTCGCTGACCGCGGCTTTCCGGTGCGGCACCTGCCACCGACCGGCGCGCTCTACCTCTCGGTGCACTTCGATCTGGTGGGCCGGTTCGAGAACAATCGCGCCATCCGCCAGTACCTGCTCGAGCAGGCCGGTTTCGCCGTGGTGCCGTTCCACGCCTTCGGCACGCGCGCCGACAACGGCTGGTTCCGGCTTTCGGTCGGCGCGGTCGGCACCGACGAGATCGCACCGGCGATCGACCGTGTCGAAGCGGCGCTCGCTGCCGTTCTGAGCTGACTCGCTTCGGAAGCGGCTGCGCCGCCAGCAGCTACGCGGCCGTCCGTCGGCGGCGTGGCGAGAAGGCCTTCGGTGCTCGGTCGGAACCCCGCATGTCGGATTGCTTCTCATAGGGACGGGGGCCCCCGCCTCTGCGCGCCGAGGTCTTTTCGAGCTCGCCGCCGTCGGCCTGCCGCGGTGGGGAATCGAACCGCGTCCTAGTCAACTCCGCGAGGTGGGCGGCGGTGGGATCGTCGAGTTCCCAGCGCGCAGTGGCGGG
>JBPOHI010000277.1:0-4911 GCA_052035735.1 Acidobacteriota bacterium | reverse complement strand
CCGCAGGGCGTTCGCGATCACGGTGACCGACGAGAAGCTCATCGCCGCCGCGGCGAGCATCGGCGACAGCAGCCAGCCGGTCCAGGGATAGAGGATGCCGGCGGCGATCGGCACGCCGGCGGAGTTGTAGGCGAAGGCCCAGAAGAGATTCTGACGGATGTTCCGCATCGTGGAATGCGACAGACGCCGCGCGCGCACGATGCCCCCGAGATCCCCCTTCACCAGCGTCACTCCCGCGGACTCCATCGCCACGTCGGTGCCGGTACCCATGGCGATGCCGACCCTTGCACGCGCCAGGGCTGGCGCATCGTTGACGCCGTCGCCGGCCATCGCGACCTTGCACCCCTCCCGCTCCAGGCGCTCGATCGCGGCGAGCTTCTGGTCGGGCAGCACCTCGGCCAGCACCTCGTCGATTCCCAACCCTCTTGCCACCGCCTCGGCCGTCGCGCGGTTGTCGCCGGTGAGCATGACGATGCGCAGTCCTTCGGCGCGCAGGATCCGGATCGCCTCCGGCGTCGTGGCCTTCACCGGATCGGCAACGGCCAGCGCCCCAGCCGCCCGGCCGTCGACGGCGGTGTAGACCACCGTCTTGCCGGCAGCAGCGAGCGCTGCGGCCACGCCGGCGAGCGGCGAGGTGTCGACCCCGCCCTCTTCGAGGAGCGTCCGATTGCCGATCAGGAGACGCCGGCCTGCGACCGTCCCGCGCACTCCCTTCCCGGCCACCGAATCGAAGCTCTCGTCGCCCGAAAGCGCCGCCGGCCGCGCTCCGCGCTCGCGCGCGCCGGCGACGATCGCCGCCGCCAGCGGATGCTCGCTCGCGATCTCGAGACCGGCGACGAGACCGAGGAGCTCCCGCTCCTCCATCCCCGAAAAGCCGTCGGCGAGCACGAAATCGGTGAGCTGCGGCTTGCCCTCGGTCAGGGTGCCGGTCTTGTCGACGACCAGCGTGTCGACGCCGCCGAGCAGCTCGATCGCTTCGGCGTTGCGGAAGAGGACCCCCATCGACGCGCCGCGCCCCATCGCCACCATGATCGACATCGGCGTGGCGAGACCGAGCGCGCACGGGCAGGCGATGATCAGCACCGCCACGGCATTCACGAGGCCATGAGCGAGTCGCGGCTCCGGCCCGAACATCGCCCAGAGTGCGAAAGTCACTCCGGCGACCGCCAGCACCGTCAGCACGAAGAACGCCGAGACGCGATCCGCGAGCTTCTGGATCGGCGCCCGGCTGCGCTGGGCGGTGGCCACGAGAGCGACGATGCGTGCCAGCAGCGTCTCGCCTCCCACCCGTTCGGCGCGGATCACGAGCGCGCCTCTGCCGTTGAGCGTGGCGCCGGCGACCTTCGCTCCAGCCAGCTTCTCGACCGGAATCGGCTCGCCGGAGAGCATCGACTCGTCAACGGCGCTGCGACCATCGAGGACCAGACCGTCGACCGGGATCTTCTCGCCCGGCCGCACCCGCAGGCGGTCGCCGACCCGCACCTCGCCCAACGGGACGTCGCTCTCGCTGCCGTCGGCGGCGATTCGCCGCGCCGAGGTCGCCTGGAGACCGAGCAGCTTCTTCAGCGCCGAGCTCGTCTCGCCACGCGCCCGCAGCTCCAGCACCTGCCCGAACAGCACCAGGACGGTGATCACCGCCGCTGCTTCGAAGTAGACGGGAACGCCTCCGCCGTGCCGCATCGTGTGCGGCAGCAGCCCGGGGAAGCATGCGGCGATCAGGCTGTAGCCGTACGCCACCCCTACGCCCAAACCGATCAGGGTGAACATGTTGAGGCTGCGATTGCGGACCGAGACCGCGGCGCGGACGAAGAACGGCCAGGCTCCCCAGAGCACGACCGGGCTCGACAGCGCGACCTGCAGCCAGAGAGCGAGCCGGGGCTGAAGCAAGCGGCCGATCGGATTGCCCGGGAGCATCTCCCCCATCGCCAGTACGAGTGTCGCCGCGGCGAACGGCAACGAGACCCAGAAGCGCCGCCTCATGTCGACGTACTCCGGGTTCGGCCCCTCCTCGAGCGTCACGATTTCCGGTTCGAGCGCCATGCCGCAGACCGGACAGGCGCCGGGACCGTCGCTTTCGACCTCCGGGTCCATCGGACAGATCCACTTGGTGCCCGGCGGAACGTCGGCGGCCGAAACCGCGTCCATCGTTTCGCGGTGGCCGGCCAGGAACTTCGCGGGGTTCGCCTCGAATTTCGTCCTGCACGAGCCCGAGCAGAAGAAGTAGCTCTCGCCCGCATGTTCGGTGCGGTGCTTCGCCGTCGCGGGATCGACCGTCATCCCGCAAACGAGATCGAGAACTCCACCGGCTGGCGGCTTCGCCGGCTCGTCGGCGAGCACCCGCAGGGAGCGACGCGGCGTCGGCGTCGAAGGCGGCGCCGCTCCCGCTCCGCCCGCGGGAGGCTCCATCAGTCGGCCACCTTCGAGACGACTTCGCCGCAGGCGAGCATCTTCGCCCCGTAGTAGGGATTCTTCACCGCGCCACTCTTCTGCACCCAGTAGGCGTCCGCCATCGGGCAGTAGTAGATGCCGTGGCCGGCCACCGCCTGGCGCTCGACAAGGTGCCCGACAGCGGCCGACAGGGCCTTGAACTGCTCGCGCAGCGCCTGGATCTCGGTGGCGCTCATCCCCTTCGCCGCCGCCACGACGTCCTCCAGGCTTTCGAGCGCCTCGAGCGAGAGCTTTCCGCCACTCGCCTTGGCGATCGAATCTGCCTCCGCGGCCACCTTCGCCACCTGCTCCTTCACCGCGACGACCGAATCCGCCGCCAGCGTCTCCTGCACCGCCTCGTAGAGGCCCACCAGCTTGGCGAGCGCATCCGCGGGCATCTCCGCTCCCGACGCCGGGAAGCCGCCCACCAGCAACGCACCCAGCACACAACCTGCGACCATCATCGACTTCGTTCGCATTCGATTTCTCCTTGCTCGGAACCGGCCCGTTCGACCCCAACAGAATCGGAGGACATCCTCTCTTTCCTCGAGGCCCTCGCTTCTCACTCGACCAGAACTAGCCCACCACAAGCTGCCGCGCTTCGCGCAGCGCGGCCCGCCCCTTCCACAACTTGTACACCGCCGGATAGATCAACAATTCCATGAGGAACGAAGTCGCGAGACCGCCGATCATCGGAGCGGCGATGCGCTTCATGACGTCGGCGCCGGCCGAAGTCGAGAACAGAATCGGCAACAGGCCCATGAAGGCCGCCGCAACGGTCATCATCTTCGGCCGGGCGCGCTGGACCGCGCCGTGCAGGATCGCCGCGTCGATCTCCTGCTCGTTGCGGAGCAGGCCGCGCCGCTTCGCGTCCTCCCACGACAGATCGAGGAAGAGCAGCATGAAGACGGCGGTCTCGGCGTCCAGCCCGAGCAGGGCGATCATGCCGACCCAGGCGGCGATCGAGACGTTGTAGCCCAGCAGGTGGAAGAGCCAGATGGCTCCGACCGCCGAGAACGGCACCGTCGCGAGCACCAGGCCGGCCCTGAAGGCCGACTTCGTGTTGGCGTAGAGCAAGAGGAAGATGAGGACGATCGTCGCCGGCACGATCCACTGCAGGCGCTTTCGCACCCGGATCATGTTCTCGTACTGGCCGCTCCACAGCAGGGTCGTCCCCGCGGGCAGCGGGACCGCGGCGCGCACGGCAGCCTTGGCCGCGTCCACGAACGAGCCGATGTCGCGTCCGGCGACATCGACGAAGACGTAGCCGGCGAGAAAGCCGTTCTCGTTGCGGATCATCGCCGGGCCATGCGTCACCTTGAAATCGACCAGCTGCGCGAGCGGCACCTGCGCGCCCGAGGCGACCGGTACGAGCACCCTCGCGAGGCGCTCGGGATCGTCGCGCAGGTCGCGCGGATAGCGCACGCTCACCGGGAAGCGCTGCCGTCCTTCGATCGTCGTGGTGACGTTGTCGCCGCCGATCGCCGCCGCCAGCACCGCCTGCAGCTCTTCGACCCGCAAGCCGTATCGCGCCAGCTGGTCGCGCCTCGGCTCGAGATCGAGAAAATAGCCTCCAGCCACCCGTTCGGCAAAGGCGCTGCGCGCCCCCGGCACCGCGCGCACCGCCGCTTCGACCGCCACCCCGACGCGCTCGATCTCCGCCAGGTCGTGCCCCAGAACCTTGATCCCGACCGGTGTCCGCACGCCGGTCGAGAGCATGTCGAGCCGCGCCTTGATCGGCATCGTCCAGGCGTTGGTGAAGCCCGGCATGGCGAGCGCCTCGTTCATCTCGGCGACGAGCTCCTCGTGCGAGATCCGGTCGGGCCAGAAGGGGCGCAGCAACGGCCTCGCGAACTCCGGCAGCCAGCTCGAGTACCAGGTCTCCTTCGCCCGCCAACTCGCTTCGGGTTTGAGCACGACGGTGGTCTCGAACATCGAGAGCGGGGCCGGGTCGGTGGCGGTCTCCGCCCGGCCGGCCTTGCCGTAAACGCGCTCCACCTCGGGAAAGCCGGCCAGGATCCGGTCCTGGATCTCGAGCACCCGCTGCGCCTCGCCGATGGCGATGCCGGGAAGGGTGGTCGGCATGTAGAGGATGGAGCCTTCGGCGAGCGGCGGCATGAACTCGGAGCCCAACCGGAAGTAGAGCGGCAGCGACACGGCGAGGATCGCGAGCGCCACCGCGATCACCGCCTTCGGACGCCGCAGCACGAACCGGCAGGCCGGGTCGTAGACGCGGTGAATGGCGCGGCTCACCGGGTGCCGCTCCTCGGCGTGGTAGGTCCCGACCAGGAGGCCCGTGGCGATCTTCGCCAGGAAGCGCGGCCGAAAGGTGAACGGGTCCATGCGCGCGAACAGCATGCGCAACGCCGGGTCGAGGGTCACGGCGAGGATCGCCGCGAGGAGCATGGTGAGGTTCTTCGACCAGGCGAGCGGTCCGAAGAGGCGGCCCTCCTGGTCGACCAGGGCGAAGATCGGGAGAAAAGC
>JBPOHI010000189.1:0-2724 GCA_052035735.1 Acidobacteriota bacterium | reverse complement strand
GCCAGGCTCGACTTTGTGGATCCGATTCCAATCCGGTCCGACGCTGGCCTTCACGGCGAGATCGGCCTCCGGCGTTCCCAGAGGCCAGCGCACGAAGCGTTTGTCGGCGATGACGATGTCGTCCTTCTCCGACCCCGGGAGGAACCCGCCGATCTCATACACATCGCCGTCGAATCGCCCATTCGCCCCCGAGCTGCGGACGCTGAAGACGCGCGCTGCGAGAAGTTTCTCCTCCGCGTAGTGGACCTCGATGCGCTTCCCCCAACCGTCGAATTCCGGAATCTCGGGGAGGTAACTGGCGTCCTCGAGCGGCCCCAGCGGATGGAACAGATCGAAGAGCTCGCGATACGTCAGCAGCTCACTCTCCGAAGGAATCCGGATGAGCTTCGACGGCTGGCTGGCGAGGACCCAGTCGGTCGGTTCGCCGCCCAACCGGTAATCGCCGGAGGTCGCGTCGTTCACGAACGACTGGAGCGCGGCGGCGATCACGCGCAGGCGATCCATCGTCACCTGCTCGGGAGACGCGGACTCATCGTCCGCCGCGAACGCCGAGGGCGCGAGGAGGGCCAGCGGTACGAGCATCAGCGCTGCGAAGCGGGGCGCCTTCGACATGGGTCGTCTCGGGTTCTCTCGAGGGGAAGGGTACACCCATACTTGGCCGGCGCTCCGGCAACCCCTCAGACCGCCGCGAGCCTCTGCACGGTATCCGGGTACCTCTGCACGAGCCGGATGAGCAGCGCCGCCTGTGCGTTGGGCTTGGCTCTTCCCTGTTCCCAGTTCTCCAGGGTGCGAACGTTGGTGCGCAAGTAAGCGGCGAAGAGACCGCGCGAGAGGTTCAGCGCTTCGCGCAGCTCGACGAGCTGGCGCGGAGTGACCTCCGGAGCCGGCTTCCACTCGACCGCATGGCTGCGGAGGGTTCGCTTCCCCTGGCGCTCGGCGGCGAGGGCCTGGAGTCCTTCATCGAGCTCGTCGAAGAGCTCGCGTTTCCGGCCGCCCCGTGCCGTGGTCTTCGCTGCCTTCATCAGCCTCTCCTCACCGCGAGCTTCGCCTGGCCTCGAGCTCCGCCGAGATACCCCCCGCGAAGCCGTGCGAATCCTCGCGATGTCGCGCGATTTGCGCAATAGCTGGCAGCTCCACGAAGAGCGCTTCTTGGGAGAAGCATACGTTACCTGCGTATAGCTTGCAGCTGGAGAGCAAGATGCACGTTCTGCATATTCCAGGCGCCTCCTTCCTGGCTGTCGACGCCGCTCCGCTCGTGCTGGCGAGCCTGCGCGACTGCTAGACTCGTATTGCCATGGCCCGGTCCCTCGCCGAATCGTCGCCGCACCTAAAGGACCCCCAAAGCCGCCGGCGGAGCCTCATCATCGCCGTCGCGACCTCGTCCGAAATCGAAGGGGTCGGAAACGCCTTTTCGATCCTCGGCGCGCCGGAACTGGCCTCGCCCGCGCGCCGCGCGAAGTCGCGAACCAAGGCTCCCGCCCCGCCAGCTACTGCCCCGAAGAACGCGCGATAGCCCTCTCGAACAGCACCTGCATCGGCAGGTAGTCGCGCCCCACCGTGGCGTGGATGGCAGCGATGTACCTCTTCCGACCTCCTCGTGAGAGGTCCGCGAGATCGAGCGTCGCAATCCCGGCCTGATAACCCATGAGGGCCGAGAGCAGTCGAGCCAATCGCCCATTTCCTTCGCGAAACGGGTGGATCAACACCAACTCCGCGTGCACGACGGCGAGCGCTTCGGCGATCCCTTTGGCGCCGTTGGCAGGCGCCGGCCGGCAAGGCGTGAAGCGCGTCAACACTTTGCCTTCGAACTCCCGCATCAGGCGCGGCACCTCACGCGCGGCAGCGAAGTGAAAGCCCCCTTTGGCGAGGTTGACGGCACGATAGGCCCCGGCCCAGGGATAGATGCTTCCAAGCCAGATCCGGTGCAGTTGCCGGAGATCTTCGGCGGTGAAGCCATGACCCACCGAGTAGGTCTGGACAGCCCAGTCGGCGGCCTCGAGCAGCGCCCGGGTCTCCGCCGCGTTCATCTCGCCGACCTTTCGGATTCCGACGAGATTCCGCAGCACCCGCCGCCGCGATCCTGGTTGAAACTCGGCCTCGGCGCCGGAGGGGGCATAGCGCCTGCGTTGGTTCATGCCAGGTAAGGACGGAATTCCGCCCCGACATCTGGCGCCAAACGTTGGGGACACATTGCGGGCGCGGGGCTGTGGTGCCTGCGCGACCCCGCCCCAACCCGCTATGTGTCCCCTCGCCGCGCCGCCGAGGAAGAAATGGGGACTGTCCCCATTTCGCTCGAGACCTCCCCGCCTGCGCCCCACGCCGCCGAGAAATGGGGGCTGTCCCCGATTTCTTCCGGAGCTTCGAGCCCGCCCCCCCTACCCCGCCGCCACCTTCGCCCCCCTGAAGAAATCCGCCGGCATCGCCCTCCGGAGCCGCCACACGAACTGAATCGGCCGGTCCCCCGTGTGCGACACATACTCCGCCGCCCCGAGCAGCGTGTACGGCGCCGTCCCCCATTCGGCGAGCCTCCGCTGGCGCACGAACATCAGAATGTGCCCGCCGTTCCTCTCATGGTGGATGTACCGCTGCCCCGTCGCGGTCATGTCCAGTCAAGTGGTGTACGAGGGCCAGGGATTGTCACTTGGCAGATCTCAGGCTGCGGGTAAGAGCTGAGGCTGCCGGTCATCGACGGGCAGCTTGAGCTCGGGGTTAAGTTGCGCCATG
>JBPOHI010000128.1:0-3444 GCA_052035735.1 Acidobacteriota bacterium | reverse complement strand
GGTTGAAGGCCAAGATCGAAGCCGGAGCGAGTTACGTCGTGACCCAGATGTTCTTCGACAACCGGCACTACTTCGCTTTCGTCGACGCCTGCCGCGAGGCCGGCATCACCGTGCCGATCATCCCCGGGCTGAAGGTGCTCTCGGCGCGGGCGCAACTGTCGTCGATTCCGCGCAACTTCTACGTCGAGATCCCCGCGGCGCTCGCCGACGCCGTCGCCGACGCGCCGGAGGCTGAGGTTCTGTCCGTCGGCGTCGCCTGGGGGCGCAAACAGGTCGAAGAGCTGCTCGCGCGCGGTGTCCCGTCGGTGCATTTCTACGTCATGCAGAGCGCCGGGCCGGTCAAACAGCTGATGAAGGACCTACGGTAGCGACCCAGGAGGAAGCTGTGCTTCGACTTCGAAAGTCCGCAGGCGCTCTCGCGCTGGTCTTCGTCCTGCCTGCAGGACTCGTCGCGGCGACCGACCAGCCCGCCGAGAAGGTGGAGGTTGGACCCTCCGCCCGCCCCGTGGCCTCGGTCCCGCTCGGCTCGCTGCCGGTCGCCCTGCAAGCGAACCCCTATGTCGACAAGGCGGAGGACCGCATCAACCCTCTCGCCTTCGAGCCCGATCAGGGCAAGCGGGGCACCTGGGGGCGGACGTCGGTGCCCGACGATCCGCTGGCGGCCACGGGCTTCAATCCCCTGCACCGGACGCCTTCACCGCTCCTGACCTTCGCCGGGACCGGCAATCCGGTCGGTTGCAGCGGCTGCACGCCGCCGGATACGGTCGGCGATGTTGGTCCGAAGCACTACGTGCAGATGGTCAACTCGACCAAGGTCGCCATCTACGACAAGGGGGGCGCGCTCCTCTCCGGGCCGTCCGATCTCTCGGGTTTCTGGTCGTCGGGGGCCTGCACCGCGGATGCCGGCGATCCGGTGGTCGTCTACGATCCGCTGGCGGATCGCTGGGTGCTGGCCCAGTTCAACGGCTCGGCCACCCTCTGCTTTGCCGTTTCGCAGACCGCCGATCCGCTCGGGACCTACTTCATCTACTCGTTCACGACGACCACTTTCCCCGACTACTTCAAGGTCGGCGTCTGGCCGGACGGCTACTACGTTTCGACGAACGAGAACAACTACAACGCCTGGGCTTTCGATCGCGTCAAGATGCTGCAGGGCCTCGCGGCGACCTCCCAGAAGGCCAGCGGATTCGCTGACAACCTCCTCATGCCCGCCGACGTCGACGGGCTGGTAGCCCCGCCGGCGGGAGCACCGGAGCTCTACTACACCTTCCTCGACGACGCCTCCCATGGCGGGAGCGATCGCCTCGAGCTGCGCGCCTTTCATGTCGACTGGGTGACGCCGGCGAACTCGACCTTCACCGTCGTCGGCAGCCCCGCGGTGGCGGCGTTCACCTACACCGTCTGCGGCTTCTTCAACTTCGACTGCGCCCCGCAGCCAGGCACCGCTCAGAAGGTCGACGTGCTTTCGGAGTGGCCGATGTTCCGCCTGGCTTACCGGCAGTTCGGAACCCACCAGGCGATGGTCGGGAACTTCGCCGTGCCGGTTTCGGGCCGAGCGGCCCCGCGCTGGTTCGAGCTCCGGGGCAGCGGTACGAGCTGGACGCTCTTTCAGGAGGGCACCTACGACCCCGATACGACTGCCCACCGCTTCATGGGTTCGATCGCCCAGGACCGCGAGGGCTCGATCGCCCTGGGCTATTCGGCGATGTCGGGCGACGTTTCGCCGGCGATTCGCTTCGCGACCCGCCTGGCGCTGGACAAGCTCGGCAGTCTCGGGTCGGAGTCGACGCTCTTCGCCGGCGCCGGCTCGCAGACCGGATCGAACCGCTGGGGAGACTACTCGGCGCTGAGCATCGACCCCGCCGATGAATGCACCTTCTGGTACACCAACCAGTACTATGCCGAGAACTCGGCAAACGCCTGGGCGACGCGGATCGGCGCCTTCCGGGTTCCCGAGTGCCGTGGGCTCTTCTTCGACAACTTCGAGACCGCGGGCACGACGCGCTGGACGACGACGGCGCCTTGACGATTCGCCGGGCGAACCGGTCGCGCGCCCCGGGAGCGTTCCTCGCCGTCCTGGCAACCCTCGCGGCCTGCGGCGAACCCGGGCCGGAGGCCGGGAGGTTCTCTCTGGCGACGGCTCGCTATCAGGACATCGTCGTCGATCAGGACAGCTACGGCACGTTCGACCCGCAGACCGGCGTCCACACCTGCGCCGACGAATCCCGCGACAGTTTCGTCCTCGCCGCCGGCGAGCGGCGGAGCTTCCGCATCGTGCCCGGAGGTCCGGGCGAGTTGCTGGTCGGCGGCTGCGTCGAAAGAGCTCCGGCGGGATCCCCGGCGGAGCTCGTCGTGGCCATCGACTCGGGCGGGGAGGAGGTGCGGGTGGAGCGCCTGGTGCTCCTCGGCCCTGCAACGGCGACGGAGGCCTCCGGCTGGCGAAGCCGCCGCATCGACCTCAGCGCGCTCACGCCGGGTGGCGAGCTCGGCGTCGAGCTCCGCGCCGAGCTTCCTGCCGGAGCCCGTCTCTTCGTCGATACCCTCGCGCTGCGCAGTGAACGGCCGTCGCCGCCGGCACCGGCGGCGCGGCGCGCGATTCTCATCTCGCTCGACGCCTTTCGCGAGGACGCCCTCGGGGCCGTCGGCCGGCGCACGGCGACGCCGGAGCTCGATCGCCTGCTCGCCGAGTCCGAGCGCTTCGGCCCGAGCTGGTCGGCGGAGATCTCGACCAAGACGTCCCACGCTTCGATGCTCACCGGGCTGCCGGTGGAGCTGCACGGCGTCGATCGCGAGGAGCTGCCGCTGCGCCCGGAGATCGCGACGCTCGCCGAGCGCCTCTCCGCCGCCGGCGTTCGCACAGGCGCCTTCATGCAGACGGCACCCTTCTTCGCCGAGAAGTTCGCTCTGAACCAGGGTTTCGAGACCTACCGGCTGAAGGGCTGGACGTCCGGGCAGGAGCTGCGGCTCGCGGCGGACTGGGCGGGCGAGCATCGCGAGGAGAGCTCGTTTCTCTTCGTCCACCTCTACGGGGCGCACTCCGACTTCGGAATCCTGCCGTACGAAGCGGAGGCCGTCACGCGCGCCACGGTCGCCGCGACGTTCGGAATCGCGGACTACGGCTGCGCTGGCGAAGTCTGCGCCAGCCGGCGGCTCCTCGCGATCAACTACCGGGCTCTCGCGCCGCTGCCGCGCGAGCCCGAAATCACACGCTGGCTCTACGACCGCGGCGTCGAGACGCTCGACCGCCAGCTGGGAGAGTTCTTCGCCGACCTGCGCCGCGCCGGCCTCTGGGACGAGACGCTCATCGTGCTCACCGGCGACCACGGCGAAGCGTTCGGCGAGCACGGCTTTTTCCTGCACACCACGCCGCACGAGGAGACCTTGCGCGTGCCGCTGCTGGTCAAGTGGCCGCGCTCCGCGGCGCGCGCCGGACGGACGACGAGC
>JBPOHI010000248.1:0-18385 GCA_052035735.1 Acidobacteriota bacterium | reverse complement strand
ACGCCGCCCTCGCCGCGCTGGCGAAGAGCGCCAGCGACGCCGTGGCGCGGCGCAGCCGTGCGCAGAGTCTGGTGCAACAGATGCAGTCCGCGCCGATCGATCTGCGCCCGAGCGGCATCCAGGCTGGCAGCGTCGAGCGGGGGGTGGAGCGCAGCCAGTACGATCCCAAGGTCGACGCCGACCGCTTCTGGCTCGAGCTCGAGAGCTTCGTCACCGAGGAGGGACAGCGCGAGCGCTCGGCCCTGCGCGCGCTCGATCAACTCCTCGGCATGGTCTCGGGCTTCGAGGGCCGGGTCGCCCTGCTCATGGTCGGCGCGCCGGTCGACGTGCGTCCTGGGGATTCGATCGTCCGGCGTGCGCAGGCGCGCCTCGGCTCCTCCCCGGACGCCTTCCAGCGCATGCGCGACGTCGAGAGCCGGCAAGTCGATCTCGCCTCCGACCTGCGCCTGCTCTTCGAGCGCGCCAACGCCAGCCGGGTCACGGTCTTCACCATCGATGCCGCCGAAGAGCGCGAGCTGGGCATCGGTTCGATCGAGGAGACCGGCCTTCCTTCGATCGCCGAGGGAGCCCGCACCGGCTTCGGCGCGGCCTCGGCGAGCATGGCGCTCGCCACCTTCGCGGCCGCGACGGGCGGTCGCTCGTTCCGCGCGTCGCCCGGCCTCGCCGATCGCTTGGCAGGAATCGCCCGCGACGTCGAAAGCTACTACTCGCTGGCCTACGAGCCGCCGCGGGCCGCGCCAGGCGGTTTCCATCGGCTGGAGGTCCGCCTCGCGCGGCCCGGCCTCGAAGCGCGCTACCGCCAGGGAGTGCGCGAGCGCGATGCCGGCGAAGTCGCCTCCGACGCCGCGCTCGCGGCGCTCATCGGCGAACCGCCGACGAACCCCTTCGGCTTGCGGGTGCGCGTCGGCACCGCCGGCGATCGGGAGACCCGCGCCCAGCGCAAGCTGACGCCGATCGTCGTCGAAATCCCGCTGACCGCTCTGCTGCTGGTTCCGGAGCTCGCGGCCCACCGCGGAAGGATCGATTTCAACTTCGCCCTGATCGACGAGCACGACGTCCTCACCCGCACCGAGTCGAAACGCCTCGATTTTTCGATCCCCAACGAACGGCTCGCGCAGGCCCTCTCCGAGTACATCACTTACGACGTCGATCTGCCCATCGCCAAGGGCACTTATCGCCTCGCCGTCGTCGCCGTGGATCGCATCGGCGGCGAACAGTCCGCGGTGACGACGACGTTCACCGTCTCTGCCCGGCGATGAGGCGCGGAGCCCGCCGGGCCGCGCTGCTGGCGCTGCTCGCGGCCGGTCTCGACGCCGGCACCGCGCGCGCGACCGACCTCGCCGCGGAGGCCGTCCCGCCGGCCGCGATTCGCTGGAAGCGCCTGCCCGGCACCCGGTCGGCGGCCGCCGCGCTCCTCTCTTCCACCAACGCCGGCGGCGTTCTCGACTTCCGCTTCACGGCGGCCACCGGCGACCTCCCGGGCGGCGACGCCGTGGTGACCTTCGAGGCGATCTGGCGGCAGCTCGTCGCGGGCGTGGAAACGCCGCGCCTCACCGTCGAGCTGACGGTCTATGCGCTCGATGCTGGCGGCAGCGTCGTCGGAGCCCAGGCGAGCGCCGTCGCGATCGATCGCGCGCGGCTCGCGCCCGCGCTCGACGGTGCCGCCCTGCGCATTGTCGACCGTATCGCGCTGCCGGAGCGGGCGCACGCCTTGCGCGCCCTGCTCTACTGCCGTGAGAGCGGCGCCTTCGCGCTGCGTCGCGTCGACCTGACGCCGGGAGGCAGCGCGGCGGACCCTGCCGCCGGTCTGCCCGAACCGGCCGGCGGCTGGATCGAGATTCCACTGGCTCCTGCTGCCGGGGAAGCGAGCCGCGCACCGGCGGCGGCAGCCATCGGCGCTCCGCCGCCTTCCGCTGGCGAAGCGTCCGCCCCGCGCGAGGCGCCGCCAACGGTATCGGAGCCCGAAGTCGAAGACCTCGCCGCAGCGCTGCGCGAGACCTACCTCCTGTCGACCGCTGGCGATCGCGACGACGCAGTCCTTCGCCTCGTCGCCGTCGAGCGCGCCGTCGTCGACGCGGATCCGAAGCGCGGGCTCGTGCGGCTCGACCGCGCCACCGGGCGCGTCCTCGCCGCGATCGAACGGGCCGATCCCGGTCTGCTCGTGGTCCTGGCGCTCTTTCACCAGCAGGCCGCGGTGATCGAGCGCCGCGAACGCCAGTACGGACTCGCCCAGCGCAACGAAGGCCTGGCGCTCTTCCTGCTCGAGCGCCTCGCCAAGAGCCGCCCGGCCGATCGCGAGCTCGCAGCCGCGGCGCTCTCCGGGCTGGCTCTCCCCTACCTCGAAGGCCCGGTCGCGCAGCGCGCGGGAGTGTTGCTGGAGCGCGCCCTGAGAGTCGGCGGCGACGTGCCGATGCGCCTGATCGTGCTGGCGGCGGTGCGCACCCGGGAGGGCGACAGCCGCGAGGCCAGGGCGCTGCTCGACCGCGCCCTGGCAGTGGCGCCCGACAACCGCGAAGCGGCTCTGCGCCGCGCCATCGCCGACTTCGCAGCCGGCGAAATCGCGCGCGCGGAGCGCCCGCTCGGCCGGCTCTGCAGGGCCGGCAAAGAGCCGGCAATCGACTGGATCGCGCTTCTCGCCTGCCAGGAGCTCACCCGGATCGCGCTCTCGACAGCGCGAGTCGCCGAAGCGGAGGCGCTGCTCGCGGGCGCGCTCCTGCGCTGGCCCGACGAGCCCGCGCTCCTGCTCACGCAGGCCTACGTCCAGCGCAAGCTGGGGCGACGCAACGAAGCCTCGGCGCTCGCCCTGCGGACGCTCGCGGCCGGGCCTCCCGCCGCCATCGCCTCCGGCGACGGAAATACCGATGGCGACTCAGCGCGCACGCGCTACGTCCAGGGGCCGCGGGCCTACCTGTTGACCCAGCGCTATGCCGCCGAACAGGCCGCCGCCTTTCGCGCAGCAGGGCTCGCGGCCGCATTGGCAGGAGGCGCCCCGGAGGCGCGGAGAAAGTGAGCCCTCATTCGTAGCGCAGCGCTTCGATCGGATCGAGCGCCGCGGCGCGCTTTGCGGGATAGAAACCGGAGATCACTCCGACCGCGACGGCCACTAGGCTCGCGAGCGCCACCGAACCCGGAGTGACGGCGGTCGACCAGCCGGCCCAGGCCGCGACGGAGGCGGCGAGGGCCACGCCGACCACGATGCCTGCAAGGCCACCGAGCAGACTGATCGCGAACGCCTCGATCAGAAACTGGCGCTCGATGTCGATCGCGCGCGCGCCGACCGCCCGCCGCAGTCCGATCTCGCGCGTGCGCTCGAGCACGGAGGCGAGCATGATGTTGGTGATGCCGATGCCACCCACCAGCAGCGAGATTCCGGCGATCGACCCCATCACCAGCTTGAAAAGACGCTGGGTCCGGCGGCTCTGGACGAGGAGCGCCTCCGGCACCACGACATCGTAGTCCAGAGCTCCGCCGTGCATGCGCGTCATCAGGGAGGCCAGGCCAGCGCCACTCGAGCGGGGATCGGCCGCCGGATCCAGCTGCACGACGATCTCGGAGAACGGCGAAGCCTTGGGATCGCGATCGAACTTCCTCTCCACCGTCGATACCGGGGCGAAGATCACCGCCGAGGAGGCGCCGAGCGCGACACCTTCGAAGGTCTCGTCGTCCGCGCCGAGCGGCGCGAGAACCCCGACGACCTCCAGCCAAACGTCGTTGACCTTGATCGCTTCGCCGAGCGCCTCGCTGAATCCGAAGAGATCGCGGCGGGCTGCCGCGCCGAGCACGGCGACCTGAGCGTGCTCGAGGCCGTCGCGCCGGTCGAGGAATCGACCCTCGCCGAGCTCGAGCCCGACCAGGCGATCGTAGCCCTCGGCTACGCCGAACAGCGTCGCCTTGGTCGAGCCGCTCGCCGCATAGACCTGGTAGGGCGCGATCTCCACCTTCGGCGATACCGCGCGCACCCCGGGCAGCCCCGAGCGGATCGCCTCGGTGTCGCGCCAGGCGAGTCCGATCGAGCGTTTGCGGGTCTCCGTCAGTTCGTCGTTCTCGAGCTTGCGCGCCCGCAGCACCAGATTGTCCCGCCCCAGGCGCCCGATCATCTCCAGCGCTTGACGCTCGGCGCCGGTGCCGATGGCTAGCATCGCGATCACGGAGCCGACACCGAAGACGATGCCGAGCATTGTCAGCAGCGCCCGCAGCTTGTGCGTCCCCAGGTTCTCGAGGGCGAATCGCAGCAGCTCGCGATAGCTCATGGCCGCTGTCCTGCCGCGCGCGACGGCGCCGAGGCAGGCGCGCTGTCGGCGGCGTCCGGATCGGCGAGTGCCACCTCGTCTCCGGCCTCGAGTCCCGAGGCGATGACCATCCGACCGCCGCCGGTAGCGGCAATTTCGACCGGCACGGTCTCGAAGCCCGCGCCGGCGCGCCGGCGCACGAACGAACCCTCTTCGCGACTGAATACCGCCGCTGCCGGCACCATCAGCACGCCCTCCCGACGATCGATCTCGATCTTCGCCCGCACGCGCTGTCCGGGCTTCATCAACTCGGGGTCGGTCCTGTCGAGCCGGATGGTGGCGCCGAAGAACTGCACCGGGACGCCGCGCATTCTCGGTTTGGCGATCGTGTCGACGCGCCGTACCTCGCCATCGAACTCGACTCCCGGATGCGCCTCGAGAGCTACGCGGACCTTCTTGCCGACGGCAAGTCCTCCGGCATCGGCCTCGAGCACGAAGACCTCGCATTCCATCTCGGCGAGATCCGGAATCTCGGCGATCGGCTCCCCAGGCCAGACCGTGTCTCCGACCCGGGTGGTGTTGCCGCGCCAATCGCGCAGGAAGACGACCAGTCCGGCATGTGGAGCGGTGAGAGCGAGGGCGGCGAGCCCCGAGCGAGCGCGCTCGATCTGCAACGCCACCTGCCGGCCTTCGATCTCGAGCAGCGAGCTCTCGCCGACGGCCACCTGACGCTGGACTTCGCGAACCCCGCGGGCATGCGCGTCGCGGCTGCGGGCAAGCCCGGCATCGAGCGCCGATTCCACGAGCTCGTGCCGCGAAGCATAGGTCTCGTCGTTCATCTGAAAGCGCTCGGCGACGGCGAGCTCGCGCTGCGCTACCTCCGAATCGAGCGCTGCGCCCGTCTCGGCGCTCGCGGCGGCGACACTCTGCTTGCCGCGCTTGAGGCCGACACCGGCGCTCTTTCCTTCGGAATCGAGCAGCGCCTGCTTCCATTCCGTCTCGTCGAATCGCGCGATGACGTCGCCGGCGGCGACCCGGCTACCGTTCGGCGCCAGCCAGGCGACGCGCATCGCCGACGCGGCTTCGTTCGGCGCCGACAGCGGCGTCGACTTGGCGGCCTTGAGGAAGCCCTCGACGGCAGCTTCACGGCGGAAACTCCCGCGCTCCGCCGTGGCGACGGGAGTGTCCGGAGCGCTCTCGCAGCCGCCGGTCGCGAAAAGGAGGGCGAGGAGGACGCATGTCCGTCTCACGACGACGCTCCGCCCGCGTTCCCGCCGCACAGCACGCGATCGCCCTCCGCCAAGCCTTCGAGAACCTCGACGCGCTCCGCCGATCGCCGACCCAGCTGCGGCTGCACCCGTTCGACGCCGAAGAGCCGTCGCCGCCGCACCCAGGCCTGGCCATCGACCTGCATCACGGCATCGCTCGGGATCGTCAGGACGGCGGCGGCGCGCTGACGCTCGATGACGCCGCGGAATCGCATCCCCGGACGCATCCGCTCGCCGTCGACGGACTCGAGCTCGACTTCGGCACGGATGATCCGCAACGGGCTGTTCGGCGCCTTGCGCTGCACGGTTCGCTGCACTCGCGCGATGCGCCCGCGGAACTCGAGATCGGGATGGGCGTCGAGGCGCAGCCGTACTGGCTGACCTGCCTGCACCTTGCCGGCGTCGACCTCGGCGACATCGGCACGCGCGCGCAGGCGCTTGAGGTCCGGCAGACTCAGGATCTGCTGCGAGCGATAGACCGAATCGCCGACCTTGACCTTCTCGCCGCGCCAGTCGGTGACGTAGACCACGGTGCCGTCCCGGGGAGCGACGGTGCTCATCTTCGCCACCGCCTCCTCGATCTGGCTCACCCGTTTTCGGGCGAGGCTCAAACGGTGCGACAGCTGAAGGAGCTCGGCCTCCAGGCGCTCGGCGATCGCGGCCAGCTCCCCCTGGCGATGGGCGACCTCCCGGTTGGCCAACGCGAGCTCGATCCGCGCGCTCTCGAGCTCGCGTCGCGCCACCAGCTCGGCAGGCACATCGGTCTTCATCGCCGCCTTGCGCAGCGACGCCTGCGCCTCGGCCAGGCGCAGCTCGGCATCGAGTCGCTCGCGCTCGAGATCGGCCCGGGCCTTGGTCAGCTTCTGCTCCGCCTCCTCGGCGCTGGCGCGCTCGGCGACCAGCCGGCGCTCCTGCTCGGAGGCGTCGAAGGCCATCACCGGCTCGCCGCGACGCACCTCCTTGCCTTCCGGCGCCAGAAACTGGAGCTTGAACTCCCAGACGTCGGGGAGATTCGGCGGGCCTAAAATCTCGGCCTCGATCGCCTCGATCTCTCCCGTCGCTTCGACGACCAGCACGAGGTCCTCGCGCACGACTCGCGCCGTGCGCGCGTCGCCCTCTCCCGTGCCGAAGAACGCCAGCGCCGCGCCGACGGCGGCAATCGCACCGAGCGCAGCCCAAGCCCAACGGCGGGGGCTCACCGCGGGACCCCGGCCGGCGCCGGAGACGGCAGCAGCCTCTCGCTGCCGTCGAGCCCGGCGAGGATGATGCAGTCGCTCGCGTTGCAGGCTCCGAGCTCGATCGACCGCAGCTCGCCGGAGACGAGCCGCACCCGCGGCGGCTCGGCCGCCAGGTCGACGGCGCTGCGTCGCACCAGCAGCGCTTCGGCGACGTTCTCGAGTTGAATCTCGGCGCGCGCCGACATGCCGGGGCGGAATCGCGTCGTATCTACGAGCTCGAGCGTCACGACCGTGCGGAATGCCCGCCGGAGCGACGGCAACGCCACCTCCTGTGCCATCGGCGCGATCTCCCGCACGCTGCACGCCACGGGAGCTTCGGGGAAGGCGTCGAGCACGCATTGGCCGCTCATTCCAGGCGCCAGCCGCCCATCGTCGACGTCGGACAGCTCGGCGACGAGGATGAGGGAGTCGAGCTCCGGAATGGAGGCCAGCGGGAAGCCGGGCCAGACCGAGTCGCCGACCTGGAACTTCCGCCCTTCCCACGGGTGGGAGCCGACGACGACCACGCCCGGCCGCGGCGCCTCGAGCGTCAGCAGATCGAGGTTGCGGCGCGTCTCGGCCAGGGCGCGGTCGATCGACTCGGCCGCGAGCCGCTGCACGCCGGTGTCGGAAGCGCCGGCCGCCCGCGCCGCGTCGAGCTCCGCCGCCGCCTTCGCCACTCCGGCCTCGGCCTTCTCGCGCCGCAGCTCGCGCTCCGCGAGATCCCGCGCGCTCACCAGCTCGCGCGGAACCGCCGCGCCCAGTTCGGCCTTTTCGAGCTCGGCTTCGGCCTGGGCTTGAGCCAGCAGCCTCGCCTCGAGCGACGACTTGCCCTGGGCGCGCAAGCGCTGCAGCTCGTCGCCAGCCGTAAGCTGTTCGGACTCGCGCTCGGAGAGCCCCTGCAACAGCTCGCTGGGATCGAGCTCGACGATCCGATCGCCGGCCAAAACCTCCGCGCCTTCGGCAGCGAGCCAACGGATCTGGACGTTGCCGGCCGGTGTCGAAGGCGCTTGCAGGGTCGTTGCCCGTTCGGCTTCGAGCTGCCCTGAGAGCAGCAGGCGACGCTCGAAAGGTGCCCGTCGCAGCAACCCGCCGGCCCCTCCGGAAGCGCCGTCGAACCGGCCGCAAGCGCCGGCAGCCCCCGCGACCAGCAGGGTCACGATCAGCCAGCGAAGCCCTACAGGTCGGCGATTCGCACTTGTCATCGGCGATATCTGACATACGCATGGCAGTTGCATGTCGTCCACCGTGTCGGCCTCGCTTGACGTCCCCTTCGGCGCAGAGGGTACCATTCCGCCATGCGGCCTCTGGCAGGGACGATTTTCGGCTACGTTCTCTTCCTCTTCATCCCGGCGGTGCTATACCTGTTCGTCGCCCACCCGGCGCCGGTCGGGGTGAGTGTCGGCGCGGGGCTCTTCCTGATGATCGTGCACCGCTTCCTCGCGCGCCCCTACATGCTCGCCGCGCGGCCCCACAAGTGCGTCTGGTGCAATCGCGTGTTCGACGAAGCGGCCGGCGGCCGCGTCCCGCAGCGGGCGGTCGAGCTGGCGCAGGGCGGCGGCGCGCCGCCGCTCGAGCTCCTGGCGTGCGCCGAGCACGTCGAGCGCACCCGGCGCTTCTTCGCCTTCGTCGACCGCTGTCGACAACCGCTGCGCCTCGGCATCGGCCTGCCGCTCGGTCTGCTTCTCGGCTCGCTCGTCGCCTACTCCGCCGGGATCGGCGACTGGACCGAGCCGGCGACGGCGCTCTTCCGGCTCTCGGTGGGCCTGTCCGTCCACCTCGCTGCCCTCGGCCCCTGGCTCGGCGCGCCGCGCGAGCAGAGCGCCGCAGCCTTCCCGGTGCACAACTTCTACCTGCTCGGCGTCGGCGCCATCCTGTGGATCTTCCGCCTGGTCGGCATCTGGTGGATCGTCGCCGGCGCGACCTACTGGTCGAGGGAGTTCGGCCTCTCCGCCTGATCTGCGGCGGCGGTCGTGCGCCGCACTCGCCGCCACGAACCTTTTGAGGTCGAGCGCGTAGGTCTCCTCGAGAGGAGACTGTCATGCGCCGAAGCCCCTTTGCCTGGATCGCCCTCGCCGGCCTCACCACGCTCTGTCCGACCCCGGCCGCCTTCGCCCAGTTCGTCGAGCTCGCCCCCTCGGGGGACAATCAACGCGCGAGCGTCAGCCAGGGTATCGGTCCGGTGACCGTCGAGGTGCGCTACAGCAGCCCCAACGTCCACGCCCCGGACGGCACCGACCGGCGCGGCAAGGTGTGGGGCGAGCTCGTTCCCTACGGCCTGGTCAATCTCAACTTCGGCAGTTGCGGCGAACAGTGCCCGTGGCGCGGCGGCGCCAACGAGAACACGACGATCCGCTTTTCGCACGACGTCGAGGTCGAAGGCGCGAAACTCGCCGCGGGCACTTACGGCCTGCACTTCATCCCCGGCAAGGAGGAGTGGGTGGTCATCTTCTCGCACGACTCGGCCTCCTGGGGGAGCTTCACCTACGACCCGAAGGAGGATGCCCTGCGGGTCACGGTAAAACCCGAGCCGTCGAGCTATCACGAGTGGCTCGACTACGAGTTCACCGACCGGCAGGCCGACCGGGCGACGCTCGCGCTGCAGTGGGAGGAGCTCGCGGTCCCCATCCGGATCGCCGTGCCCGACATCGTCGAGCTCTATGTCGCAGGCCTCCGCCAGCAGCTGCGCACCTCCCCGGGGTTCGTCTGGGAGGGCTGGAACCAGGCGGCCACCTACCTGCTGGACCAGCGGGTCCATCCCGAGGAGGCCCTCGTCTGGGCGCAGAATGCCGTCGCACTGCCGGGTATCGGGGTCGAGAACTTCCAGACGCTCTCTACCCTGGCACGCGCGCAGGAGAGCGCCGGCAAGATGGTGGAGGCCAAGGCGACGCGCGAGCGGGCCTTGCAGCACCCGTCGGCGACGGTGATCGAGCTGCATCAGTACGGCCGCCAACTCCTGCGCTCCGGCGACACCGCCGCTGCCATTCGTGTATTCGAACTGAACGCCCGACGCTTCCCCAACCAGTGGCCGGTCAACGTCGGGCTGATGCGCGCCTACGCGGCTGCCGGCAGGGCCAAAGAGTCGCTCAAGGCGGCCCGGGCGGCCCTCACCCAGGCCCCTGACGCGCTCAACCGCGACAACCTCACCGCCCTCATCGCCCGCCTCGAGAAGGGCGACACCGCGATCAACTGACTGCCGCGAGCTTCGCCGGCGCCAGCGACCAGCTGCCGGCGGGGCTTCGCCTCTCCCTCGCCCGCATGGCTCAGCGCGCCGGCAGCGCCATCCACATCTGCGCCAGCACCAGGATGGCGGTGCCGAGGCCCGCGATCGCGCTGGGGAAAGCGATCCAACCCAGGACCCGATGGAGCTGCCGGCCGGGCGAGACCCGGGCGAGCGCCCGTCCGGCGAGCAACCGCCCGATCCCTCCGGTCACCAGCATCGTCAGCACCAGGCCGCGGTGGAGGTTGATCACCAGGCGGCGGTCGGCTGACCACAGCTCGAGATTCTCGTGTCCGAGCACCAGCACCTTGCCGAGGTACGAAACCAGAAAGACAGCCACCCAGATGAGCGCCCGCCCCATGCTGCGGCGGTGTTTTTCGGTCTCTCCCCGGCGCACCTGGCGGATACCGGTCGCGGCGTGGATGACTGCAATTCCCATGAGAATCAGCGCGATCGTCCAGTAGATCGCTCTTGCTTGGTCGATATTCAAGGTTGGCCCTCCAGCCACAGTCGATACCTCTTGCCTTCCACTTCCACATCGAAGAGCTCCCGCGGCCGCAGGCCGTCGGTCCGCAGCTGCCGCTCGATCTCCGCGAGCCGCACACCGCTGCGTTCGAGCGCCAGGCGCACGTCGGCCGGCGTCATCGTGGCGAGAGAAAGGGCGTCGCGCGCCGGCAGCGCACAGCGAAAGGGCTCCTGCCCCTCCGACTCGACGAGGATCCTGAGCCACCGGGCGGAACCAGAGGCTTCGCCGCCGTTTCCCGGCTCCGGCTGCCGCGGGCGCCAACTCCGGAGATCCTCCAGCGCGTCGTCACCGAGGCACTCGCGGACGAACGGCCACCAGGGAAAGCGCACGTCGAGCTGAGCGACAACGTGCACCAGGCCACTCAGGGCGCGCACGAGCAGGAGAGCGTCCACCGGCGCTGCGGACCGAAAGGCCCAGCGCGATTCGCCCAGCACGGCTTCGACACGGCGGCGAATCTCCCACTCGCCGGCAGCGAACGGCCGGTCCTCCAACCAGGGCTCGAGGAGGATCCGGCAGGCCTCGATCGCCTGCGGTCCGAGGAGCTCGACCTTGTGCGGATCGAAGCCGAATGCGACCAGACAGGGGCCGACGAGATCAGCCTCTTCCTCGCGCAGAGCCAGGAGCAGGCGAAGCAGCGCCCGGCGGCGCGGCGCGTCGAGCGACAGGACGGCGCCGAAGTCGTACAGCACGAACTCCGGCCGCGGGTCTCGCCGAAAGCGGTAGTTGCCGGCATGCGGATCGGCGTGAATCTCGCCGCAGCCGAAGATCGAACGCATGAACGTGCGCAGGACGATCTGGCCCAGGGCCAGGCGATCGGGCGCCGGCCATCCAGCGGCCGCTTCGAGTGTCTCGCCCTCTTCCCACGACTGCACCAGGAGATCCTCGCGGCAGAGGTCCTCGACGACGCGCGGAATCACCAGTCCCGGCACCACGAGGTCGGCCAGAAATCGGCGCTGGCGCGCGGCCTCTCCCAGATAGTCGAGCTCCTCTCCGAGCTGCTGCCGCAGGAGCGCCTTGTAACCCCCCAGATCCATGCCCCAGGCCCGGACCGGTCCGGCGGCGGGCATCCACGCGGCGAGCTGCAGCTCTGCCTGCACGTCGCTCCTGGCGTCGGGGTAGCGCACCTTGACGGCGACCTCGGTGCCGTCGACGAGCTTCGCCCGATGGACCTGCCCGAGCGAGGCGCCGATGGAGTCGTGATCGAGGCGCGCGAAGACGCGCTCGTGCGGACCTCCGAGACTGGCTTCGATCTGGCGCGCGACCGCCGGCCACGGCATGCCGGGCCGTCCGTAGGTGAGCGTCGGCGCGCTCTCGAAACTGGCAGCCGTGGCCTGCCCGATCTTCGTGGCGACGCCGCGCGCCTGACCGAGGAGTTCGCCCAGAGCGCTGCGTGCCGCCGCCCGGCGCTGCTCGGTCGCAGCGGAACGCGATCGGCGCAGCAGGTAGCCGGCGCGCGCATACGTCCAGGCGCGAGAGAGCGTGGCCCGGGCGCTCACCGCTCGGGCCCTTCCGGTCGGCCGACGACGCCGCGGTCGGCCAGCCAGTCCACCACGGCCTGGCGGCGGAACTCCGGCGTCGCGTCGAGCAGCGCGGTCGCGGCGTCGCCGACCTCGACGGAGAAGCGCCCCGAGGCGAGTGCCGCGGATTCGGCGTCGGCCACGACCCTTTCACGCGAGCTGGCGCGAAAAGCGAGCGGCACGCGGCGCAAGGCGCCCTGCACGAGAACCGTCACCCCCTCGGGCCAAATCAGCGATGTCACCAGGGCCGGCGGTACCGCGAGCTCGTCCTCGTTCAGTTCCCTGAAGATCACCAGCCGAAGGTGAAAGGGCGTCGTCAGCGTGCATTCCCGCCGGCGCTCCGAGACCCATACGGCCGTTCCGGAGAACTCCACTCCAGCGAGCGCCGCCAGTTTCGCGGCGGCGGACTC
This sequence comes from Acidobacteriota bacterium, assembly GCA_052035735.1. Classification (GTDB taxonomy): domain Bacteria; phylum Acidobacteriota; class Thermoanaerobaculia; order Multivoradales; family JAGPDF01; genus JAGPDF01. The sequence continues at coordinate 5,998 of JBPOHI010000248.1, read as the reverse complement.
GGGCTCGTCGCTCACGACTTCGAGCGTCAGCTCCTGCGCCAACTCTTCGCCGCGAAGCGGCTGCAGGATCAAACCCAGGGCGCCGTTCTCGAGGACGACCGAGCCGTTCTCTCGTCGGCGCACCTCGAATCCGAGACCGTCGACCAGAAATCGCTCGGCGGCGGGAAGGTCGGCCAGCCGATGGCGCACGGCGAGCGCGAAGGCGGAAGCCATCACGACGCTTCCCCACGCGTCCGCCCGGGGGCGAAGTCGTTCGCGAAGCGTTCGACGAACAGCTCCTGGGCGCGATTCTGCAGGTAGCCCTTGCGCTCGGCGCGCACCATGGCGATCGCCTCGGCTGCGGCGATCCCTTCCCAGACCAGAACGGCGGCCAGAATCAACCCGGTCCTCCCGAGCCCGGCGTGGCAGTGCACCGCGACGACCGCGCCGCCGCGAGTCAGGCGCGAGATGTCCCGGCAGAGCCGCGCCGCCGCCGCGAGCGCCGGCACGCCCATATCGGGGATGGGAAAGTGACGCGCCTCGAGTCCGTACCCGGCGAGGCGCTGCGGCGACAGACTCTCCTCGGTCAGGGTGATCAGATGGGTGACGCCGGCCCCTGCGACCGCAGCGAGATCGGCGTCGAAGTCGCCCAGCAGACCGGGTCGCCCCATGCCCGCGAGCTGGTTCGGGACGATCCAGCGAAAGTGCGACGGCAGCTCCGCGCCGACCGCCGGCAGACAACAGTTGCCCTGGCGGATGAACTGCCGGGCGGCCTCGTTCGGCGGCTGCGAGAAGAAGTCGGGGGCCACGCCGCGGGCCACCACTCGCCCGCCGTAGAGCAGCAGCAAGTCGTCGCCGATTCGTTCGGCGAGGGAGACGTCGTGGGTGACGACGACGATCAGGGCGCCTCGGTTGCGAGCCGCCGACAGCGCGTCGACCCAGCCTCCCGGCTCGAGATCGGTCGCGCTCAACCGCGGCTCGTCGAGCAGAACGAGGTCCCGCGGCTCAGCCAGCGCCGCGGCGAGAGCCTCTCCCTGAAGCGGTGCGCTGGAACTGCCGGCGCAGGCTTCTCCCGGCTTCTGGGCCATCCAGAACAGCGAGTCCTCGGGCGGTCGGTGCAGCTCCCGACCGCCGAGCGTGAGTCGCCACACTCCCTCCCGCCGCCAGTCTCCGTGGAGCGCCCCGCAGAGTGCCCGCAAGAGCGTGCTCTTGCCGGAGCCGCCCGGTCCGAGCAGCACGGCGATGCGTCCGCCGGCGAGCTCGAGTTCGAGGTCATCGAGCTGGCGGCGACTGCCGTCGCGAACGGAGCCTCCCCGAATCGAGAAATGGATTTCGCGCTCGCGGCTCATCTCAACGGCCCTCTCGGAGGCGCTCGGCCGAGTCGACATCCAATCCCAGATCGAGCATGCGGGCGGCCACCTCGTCCACAGGGTACTCGACGCGGCGGACTTCGAAGGTCCGCGCGACGAGATCGACGATGGCGTAGGCGGCGCGCGGATCGCCGTCGCGGGGCTGACCGACGGAGCCCGGATTGAGGAGCACGGCGCGGGCAGATCTGGACCAGCGAACGAGGGCGCGAGCGGGAGAGACCTGGTACCCGCCGGCGTCGAGCCAGGCGCCCATCGGCACGTGAGTGTGGCCGCAGAAGGCCACCTTGGGCCAGTCGTCGCGCGCCGCGATGCGATCCAGATTGTCCGGAGCCATGACCTCGGTCACGTAGCCGGTGGCGTGGTAGTCGTTGAGGTAGCAGCCGTGCACCGCGACGATGCCCGCTTCGGCTTCGACGATCGACCGCGGGAGCATCGCCAGGTAGGCGAGATGCCCACTCGAGAGCTGCTCCCGGCACCAGTCGTGCGAGCGCCGCGCGGAGCTCGACGTTCCCGCGGCCGCGCTTCCTTGCGCGACGTCGAGGTCGTGGTTGCCTGCGACGACGAAGGCGGCGATCTCTCTGGTCCGCTCGATCGCCGGGCCGGGCTCCGGCCCGTAGCCGACGAGGTCCCCGAGACAGATCACCATGTCCACCGCATCGGCCCGGATGGCCGAGGCGACCGCCTCGAGCGCACTCAGGTTGCCGTGAACGTCGGAAAAGACCGCCAGGCGCATCTCAACCTCCACGCTTGCTGCGGAGCAGGGCGAGGAGCAACCGCTCGCGGGCGAAGGCGACCTCCAGGCAACGCGAGCTCACGGTCTCGATCGACGCGCGCAGCGCAGTGAGCCGGGCAGCTTCCGCGCTGATCTCGACTGCGAGACCGTCTTCCAGAGCGGTGACGTAGCGCGCGATCGCCTCGGGCCAGGCCCGATACTCCTCGACGCGTTGCAGCATCGAGTGGCCGATCGCCGGCAGGTTGGCGCCGATTCCCAGGTCGTCGTCGAGATATCGGAGCTCCGATCCGTGCCAGCCGAAGTTGCTCGGGTGCAGGTCGATCCGGATCGCGCGCTCGGCAGCGATACGAATCGCCTGAATCGCGACGCGAGCGAAGCTCTCCAGGCCGCAGGCGAGCGCCTCGTCGTCGTTCGCCTCCTCGGCCCGGCGCAGCGTGGCCCGCAGGGTCGTCATCCAGGGCGAGATCGTCCAGATCCAGGCGCCGCCTGCATCGTCGCCCACCAACGCGAGCGCCGAATCCGGCGGCAGCAGCCCTTCGATGGCGAGCTTCCTCTGGACGATTCCCAGGGCCGCGAAGCGACCCTCGTCTTCGCTGGCGAAGCGTCGCCGGGGCGAGGTCTTCAGGCACCAGGCCCCCGCCCGTTCGACGATCAGGTCGGTCGATCCGCTGCCGTCTCCGCGGCCCTGCTGACCGACGACCTCGGTGACGCGCACCGCGGTTTCCGGCGCGAGCTCGCGCAGAATCTGCCGGCCGCGCTCGGGAGGCCAGATCGAGCCTGCGCGCAGTTTCGCATGCGGGCGCGGCGGCACCGCGGCGCCGCTCGCGCCGGCGTCGAGCAGGCGCTTCATGCGCGTGCGCCCGACAGCGCCTTCGTCAGTCGGCGGCGAGCCGCCAACGCCCGCGTCTCGCGCGGATCGATCGACTCGAGCTCGGCCAGAATGGTCTCGGCGAAAGGCATCCGCTCGTCCAGGTTCTCGCACAGGACGCCGAGATAGGCTTCGAAGGCGGCATCGGTCGTCGGGCAGGTCCCGAGCGGAGCGACGAGCGCATCGCCCAACCTCGCCGAGGACCGGGTCTCGTCTTCGTCGAGGAAGACCACCCGGCCTTCCAGAATTCCGAAGTTGCGCGGGCCGATGCGACCCGCAGCCCCCACCGGACCCAGGAGACGCAACAGCTGCGCCACTCCGAGGCCCATTCCGCCGAGCGCCGTCGCGGCCAGCGCCTCGTCGTCCTGCTCGCGCGCCCGCGCCAACCAGGCTTCGACGGTGAGCAGCCTGGGAGTCAGGCGCCAGAGCCGGCAGCCGTCCGGTTCCTCCTGCAAGGCAACCACCTCAGCCGCAGGGCGCAGCGCGCCGAGCGCCATCCGCCGGCGCACCTGACCGACGAGCGCCACGCGGCCATCGTCCAGGCTCGGAAAGACCCAGCTCGAGTGGGTAACGAGGCGCTGCGAGCCGGCGCGAAACACGGCGGGCTGCTCGCCCGGAGCCGAGACTCTGACCGGCGAGAGCTCCGCGAGTTCGCGTAAGGCTGCCCGCCCCGTAGCCATCGGCCAGACCGATCCCGTCGCCACCCGCTCGTTGGGAAAGGTGAACTCCGGATTCGGATCGCGCTCTGCCGACGGAGCGGCCGGTGCGCCGGCGCTCTCCTGGGCCGGCGCCGCGGCACTGCCGTCGAGAAACGCGAAGACGGCGCCAGCTCGCGACTCCCGCACGCCGGCCGCTCCCTCGAGCTCGGCCGCGAGCAGCTGGGAGTGCAGCTCCTCCGGTGTCTCGGCTTCTCCGCGATCGGCGACCGTGCCGTCGAACAGCTGCCGCTGCACCCGCGTCGCTGCAGCGCGAATGGCGAGAACTGCGGTCTCCTTCACCCCTGCCCCGAGATGAGATGTCGCGGCAACGATGGGCGTCTCCTGCGGCAGGTCGAGGAGCCGCAGGATCTCGCTGCCGGTGATGGCCTCCTGCTTGTCCTGCTTGTTGGCCTGGACGACGATGGGCAGGTCGCCCCTCCCCTCGTCCTCGAGCGCCGACTGCAGGCCGCGGAGCATCGGTCTCGCGGCGACCGCCCCCGCCTGAGTCCCTTCGCAGACGAAGACCACCACGTCCGCGCCGCGCAGAATGCGCATCCGGCGCTGCGTCAACACGGCCTGACCGGGGACGGTGATCAGTTGACAACGCAAGGCATACCCGGCAACAAGTCCGCCGTCCAGGTGCATCCAATCGAAGAAGACCGTGCGACCGGCGAGCGTCTCGGGCGAGGTCAATTCGCCACGGCGCAAGGTCGAGAAGAATCCGCGCAGCTGCTCGAGATTCGTCGTCTTGCCCGCGAAGGCCGGACCGTCGTAGACGACCCGGACGACGATTCGGCGCGCGTTGCGGTCGAAGAAGGCCATGGACTGGAAAGGCGACTGGGCGACCGCACCGCGATCGCCCAGTCGGGGTTCAGGCGGACGCCTCGACCGGGGCGAGTGCGCCTCTGGCCTTGGCGAGCACCATGCCGAGGTTCGCCGAAGCGCGGCAAACAGTGACGAGCACCAGATCCTCGTTGCGCTTGGCGCGCTGGAAGACGTGCAGGAGATTGTCGGAAAAGACGATGATCTCCTGGAAGTAGTGATGCCCGTCGTCCTTCACCCCACGCGACTGCTTGAACAGGCGCTCGACCGCCGACACCGTCGGCCCCTGGAACATCTCGCCGGTCGCGGCCGCGACGAGGTCGATGACCTCCTGCGGATGGCTGTCGACGGTCTTGATCCCCAGGAGCATCCCGGTCTTCATGTCGACGAACCCGGCAGCGACGCACTCCGGGACGTTCTTCGTTACGTTGGAAAGCTCGGCATCCAGACTCATGATTTCCTCTCTTTTCGTCTTCGGTTAGGTCGTACGGTTCAGGGAACCAGCGGCTCGATCGAGGGGATGGCGGCTTTGACCTGCGCCCAGCCCATGCCGATGTTGGTCGTCTTTCGGGTCACCAACATGAGCACGGCCTTGCCGCCCTTGATCGTCTTGGCGAAGTGGAAGTTGTGCTCGGAGGTGATGTGCACCTCCTGGAAGTAGTGATCGCCGTTCTCGGGTGTACCGCGGTGCGTCCGCACCAGCTGCTCGACGCGTCCGACGTTGGGCCCGCGGAACAGGTCGACGGTCGCCGCGGCGACGATCTCGTTCAGCGTCTGCGTGTACTGCGCGGCGTTGTGGATGCCGAGCAGCATCCCGGTGTCGAGGTCCACCACCCCACAGGCCACCGCCCCATCGACCTTCCCTACGACTTCCTTGCAGGTGTCATCGATCTTTCCCATACCCATCTCCCTCGGTTCCTTCGTCGTTCGTAAGATGTCCGATCCGGTGCGCTACACGCGCGCCAGAGCGGAACGAAATCTCGCCACCTTGCTCGAATCGTCCGCCAGCGCTCCGACGAGCGCTCCCGAACCCGTCGCCCGCTCGCTCCAGGCGGCGATAACCAGACCTTGTCCGACGATCTCGATGCGGGTCTCCGCGCCCGGCGTCCCCACGATGCGGTGAGCCGCGTCGAGCAGCGCGCGAAACGGAGCGAGAGAGCGGAGCGCCAGATCGGGCAGGCCGACCTCGCAGTGCGCGCGGTCGCTGCCCAGGTCGAGAGCGATCGCCACGCTCACGTCGCGCACCAGCGGCACCAGGCGGGCGAGATAGGCGCGTGCCGGCGCGAGCTGCGAGTCGGACACAGCGGTCTCGGGTTGCCGGGCAGCCTCGTCGAGCAGGCGGCAGCCCTCGAGCAGCAGCGTCTGCCACTTGGCTTCGATCGTCCGGGCCTGGGTTCGCGCGGAGGTGTCGAGCGAGAAGGCGCCGCTCTGCCAGGCCAGGAGCTCGTAGACGGCCGCCTCGCCGCTGAGGGCGCCACATTCGGCGTGGACGATCTCGCCGCGTTCGAACCAGATGGTTCCCGCGTCG
>JBPOHI010000040.1:0-9556 GCA_052035735.1 Acidobacteriota bacterium | reverse complement strand
GGGTCGGCAGCGAGCTGCTCGAGGCCGTCTGCGCCATCGCGCGGGTGAGCGGCTATCCGGCGATCACCCTCTCGACGCTCACCGACGTGCCGTGGAACGCGCCGTTCTACGCCAAGCGCGGCTTCCGCATGCTCCGCGAGGACGAGCTCACCCCCGGCCTCGTCGCCCTGCAACGCCGTGAGGCGATGGGCGGCTTCCCGATGCACCTGCGCGTCATCATGCGGCGCGAGCTGGCCTGACGCGGCGAGGCCGCGAGCGCCATCGAGCCGCCAGAGAACCCAGAGGAGACCAAGTCCAGATGAAGATCACGGTAGAGACGACGATCGCCGCGCCGCTCGGCAAGGTCTGGCGGGCCTACAGCAGCCCCGACGACATCGTGCAGTGGAACGCCGCCTCCGACGACTGGCACACGACGCGCTCGACGGTCGACCTGCGGCCCGGAGGCGAGTTCAGCTCGCGCATGGAAGCGAAGGACGGGAGCTTCGGCTTCGACTTCGCGGGCACCTACACCCGAGTCGAGCCGGAGCGCCTGATCGAATACTCGTTCGGCGACCGCTCGGCGCGCGTCGAATTCACCGAGTCCGAGGGTGGCGGAGTCGCCGTCCGCGTCACCTTCGACGCCGAAGAGACCCACTCCGAAGAGCAGCAGCGCACCGGCTGGCAGGCGATCCTCGACCGTTTTCGCCGCCACGTCGAGGCCGCCTGAGACGATCTCGAGCGCGCGCGGCGAAGTAGTCTCGGGCGATTCCCAAGAAGCTCGCACCGCTGCCAGATGCAATTCAGGAGGAGCCGATGAGCCCACGTCCACTGCCCAGCGTCGTGCTGTTCGTCGCCGACGTCGAGCGCGTCGCCGCCTTCTACCAGGGCGTCGCTGCGATGCAGCGCGTCGCCGCGGGCGCCGAACACGAACTGCTCGAGAGCCCCGGCTTCCAACTCGTCATCCACCGCCTGCGCGGTGAGCCAGAGCCCACGAGAGACGAGAACGGCAGCCCGCTCGTTCGCGAGGACGCCTACAGCAAGCTCTGCCTGCCCGTCGATGCCATCGCCGCCGCCAGGTCGCGCGCCCTCTCCCTGGGCGGGTACCTCCGCCCGCCGGAGGACGAATGGCAGGCGCGCGACTTTCGCGCCTGCGACGGCCACGACCCCGAAGGCAACGTCTTCCAGGTGCGCGAACGTGCAGTCTGATCGCCGCTCCAGTCGAACTGCGCGGCTCCGAGCCGTGCACCCCGTGCTCATGGCCAGCGACGTCGAGCGCTCGCTGCGGTTCTTCGCTGCTCTCGGCTTTCGCGAGCTCTTCCGCGATGTCACGGGCGCGCCGCGCTTCGCCTGCATCGCGCGCGACGGCGTCGAGATCCACCTGCAGTGGCATGCGCCGGAACAGTGGCACCACGGCGGGGACCGACCGGCCTTCCGGTTCTTGGTCTCCGAGGTCGACGAGCTCTACACCGAGCTCAGCCGTCGCGATGCCCTTCCGAACCCCGCGGAACGAGAGAGCCCCTGGTCGTCGCCAGGCGACACGCCCTGGGGCACGCGCGAATTCCACCTTCGCGATCCGGATGGCAACAGCCTGCAGTTCTATGAAGCGGCCTCGAATCGACCGGCCAGACCTTCCGGGTATTTGCGAGACCCTCTGCTGCGTAGGAACCGCGCGACGCTGGGGACCTCACCGCCCGGCGAGATTCCACGCAGGCGCGAAGGCCCGGCACCGAAGTAGTAGGCTGACGCATCGAAAGCCAAGGAGGCTGTTCTCGTGGTCGAGCCCAGGTGTGACGTTTGCGGGCGCAAGTTCCCGTCGGAGCACTGGTTGCGGACGGCGACCACCTGTATCGAGTGCTTCGAGGCCCTGCCTGCCGAGCTTCAGCAACAGTTGAGCGGCACCGCCTCCGTTCCCGCTTCGGCAGAAGAGGCCGCCGCCAAGCCGCAGTTCACCTGGAAGACGATCCTGGGAATGGTCGTAGGCTCCGTGATCGGGCACTATTCGAAGATGAACCTCTTGATTCCGTTGGTAACTGTCGGACTCAGCACCTGGACCTTCACGAAGACCTTCCGGGGCCGGCGGTTAGTCGTCGCGAAGGTCGCTGGCGCGCTCGTGGGCTACGCCCTCTGGGTTGCCTTCGGGCTTCTGGCAGGGCTCTACCTCGAGGTCGGCATCGAGCTCCTGCTCGTCGGCGCTGTCTCGCTCTTCCTGCTCGTCCGACCGAGTCGCGAAAGCCTCGCCGTCGTCGGCGCGTGGCTCACGCTCTCCCTGCTGTTCAACGTTTCGCAGCTGATCTCGTTCGAGATCGGAAGCGAGAACCACCGGGCGATCGTCGCCCACCTCGCGCTTCGCCTCTATTCGCTCTACGTTCTCTACGAGGCTTGGAAGGCCCTGAGTGAGGGCGCCAAGGCGAAGGGTGATCCACCTCCAGCATCTGGTCTGATCGAGGAGCGAGGTTGAAGAGAATGCTCCGCGAGCTCTGCTTTCCGGCGATTCTCTAGGGTCTCGTCTCATGACCGAGCCGCGACGGGGGAGGATCGAGCGGGTGCGGGCCGCTCTCGTGCAGCGGGGCTCGCCTCGGGCCGAGATGATGCTGATCACGCTCTGTACCGGAGCGGCCGGCTTCCTCACTTCGTACGGCCTTCTTCAGTGCGGGCTGGAGCGCCTCTGGTTCCGCTATCTGCTCGCCCTGCTCGTCGCCTACGGCGTCTTCTTCGGTCTCCTTCGTCTCTGGGTCAGCCTGCACGCGAGGCGCTCCCGGAGGGACGACGGTCCGAGTCTCGAAGAGGTCGCCGACCTGACCGAAGGCCTTGCGGAGGCCGCTCTTTCCGAGACCCCGGGGAGCGGCGGCGCACTCGAGGAAGGGGCTCGATTCGGCGGCGGGGGAGCCACGGCGCGGATCGAAGGTCCGTCGGCGACGGCGGTGTCGGGCGGTTCGAGCGGCGGCTCGGCCTCCTCGGGTGCGGATCTCCTCGACGGCGACGAGATCGTGCTGCCGATCGTCGTCGTCCTGACCCTCGTCGGCGCGCTGCTCGCCTCGGGTTGGGTCGTCTACTCCGCCCCCGGTCTACTCGCCGAGATGCTGGTCGATGGCGCGCTCGTCGGCGGTCTCTACCGCCGGCTTCGCCGCGACAACTCGGCATCCTGGTTCTCGATCGCGCTCCGGCAGACCCTCCTGCCGTTCCTCGCGACCGCCCTGCTCTTCGTCATCGCAGGTTGGTACCTGCAGTCCCGCTTGCCGGAGGCGCGCTCATTGGGCGACGTTGTGCGCCACCTTCGTGCAGCGCCCTAACAGAACGTCGGCGTCGATCTGGATCCGCGACGAGATGAAAACCCAGTACTACACCGCCTGCAGCCTCGACCGTTTTATCGCCACCGAGGAGCATTCGCTCGACTGGCTCTTCGCGCTCGGCGATCCCACCGAGCCGAGCTATCCGAGTTTCATCCAGGACGAGATCATCGTCCAGGTCGGCGCGTTGAATCTGGGCTCCGGGCGTCCGCTGCTGCGGCGACGGATTCTCCCGCCGGAGCTCGAGCTCACGGCGCTCCGCAACCTGGGCTCGGGCTTTGCCGAGCTCACCTACGCGGTTCGCCGCTGAGGCTCACGGCCCGCGCCAGGGCCTCACGACAGGAGATCGCATGAGACCGTTGGGACCCGAAGAGGCCGAGGTTTTCGCTGGCGCGCCGGAGGCAGCCCACGAGCCTGCGGGCGAACGCAAACTTCGGCCGCGAGAGCGTTCGCGGCGTACGGGAGACCGAGCCATGGCGAAGTCGGAGAAGGGCGAGCAGACGGCGGCGGAGCGGCGGGCGGCGGAGACTGAGCTCCGGGGGTTGGTCGAGCGGTTCGCGCCGGCAGAAGCGCGGCTCGTCGCCGCCGTGCGGCGGTGGCTCCGCGAGCGGCTGCCCACCGCGCACGAGCTCGTCTACGAATACTCCGGCTTCTTCGTCGTGAGCTTCTCGCCGAGCGGGCACGGCTACGAGGGCCTCTTCGCGCTCCGCGGCGACGCCACCGGTGTGCGGCTCTACTTCAATCAGAGCAGAGGATTGCCAGACCCGGCGAAGAGTCGATGAGTCGGGAGCCGCTCTTCCAGGCGCTCGCGATCGTCGGGCTCGCGATCGTCTGGTTCCTGCTCCTCTGGGTCGCGATCTCGTTCGCGGTCGCTTCGGCCTCGGGCCTGAGGCGCCTACGGCGACTGTACGCGACGAGCCCGGACGGCGAGAGAGCCTTTGCGATCGCCGGCTACCTCGGGCCGAGCCGATTCCGCGGCCGAGCCCTCGTCGCGCGCTCGACGCCTTCGGGGCTCTACCTCGACGTTCATCGGATCTTCCGAATCGGCGCCGGCGCGGTGCTCATCCCCTGGCGAGAGATCGAACTGCCGGTGCCGAACGACCGCACCGAGCCGCTCGTGACCTTTGGCTTTCCCCGCGCCGCGACCCGCCTGCGCGTCTCGCCCGAGATCGCGGCGAAGCTACTCGAAGGGAAGTGAAGCCCACGAAACAGGCGCCGACTTCGCCGGGCTCCTTCGACCTTCCCGGAGGCCCCGCGGCGGAGGCTCAGTGGGCGAGCACGGCGCGCGCCCGACGGGTGAGCGGATGGCGCTCCCCGCGCGACGGCCGGAAGATCTCGAGGGCGCGCGCCGCGCTCTCGCGCGCCGCCGCCCGCTCGCCCCGCGCCGCGAGGGCCTCGGCGACCAGGAGGTGCCCCTCGCCCACCTTCCAGGAGGTCGCCGGAAGGTAGGCCGCGCGCCGGTCGAGAGCGGCGCGCCCGAGGCGGAGCGCCTCCGCGGTCTCGCCGCGCCGCAGGCTCACCATCGACTCCAGAACTTCGAGCGAGCCGTAGCGGCGATCGTCGGCGGCGTAAGCGGTTGCGGCCGCGCGGCGCGCGGCCTCGACTTCGGAGCCTGCCGCCGCGAGATCGCCCAGATCGAGATGGGCCTTCGCGAGGAGCTGACGACTGGCGATCGTCGCGAAGTGCGCCTCGCCGTAGGTCGCGAGATTGAGCTCGAGCGACTCGCGAAACGGTTGCAGCGCCTCGCTCGCCCGGTCGAGGTCGAGGAGCGCGATCCCGAGGGTATTGAGCGTCGAGGCGAACGAGGCCGGCGCCGCCGAGATCGCGCGCTGGCGCGCCAGGAGCTCGAAGAGACGCGGCACCGCCTCGTCGTAGCGCCCCGCTTCGGCGAGCGCCCCGGCCTCGTCGGCGAGCGCGGTGAGGGTGTGGGGGTGGTTGGAGCCGAGTGTTTCGCTCCACGCCGCCGCGACGCGGCCGAAGAGTGCGGCGGATTCGCCGTAGCGGGCCGTGTGGTAGTAGATGAACGCGCGATCGTTCAGCACGTTCTGATAGAGAAAGCTCGTCTCGCGCCCGGCCGCGACCAGCGCTCGCTCGGCCTCCGCCAGCCGCTCGAGCGCCTCTTCGTACCGCGCCGCTTTGCCCAGGTTCGCGGCGAGCTCGCGCAGCGAGCCGACCGTCTCCCAGTGCGCCTCCCCCTGGGTCGCGCGATGGATCGCGACCGCCTGTTCGAGCTCGCCGATCGCCGCCTCGGCGTGCGAGCCCCGCCCGAGGGTGATGCCGAGGTCGTGCCGGGCGCGCGCCACCGCCGGGTGGCGCTCGCCGTGCCGTGCGGAGAGCGCCGTGACGATTTCGCGCTGCAACCGCTCCGCCTCGTCGATCTCCTCGTTCTCCGACAGGGCCTCGGCGAGCGCCCGCCGGTCGGCGAGCGCCTCGACCGAGTCTGCGCCGTCACGCGCCGAGGTCGCGGCGAGGATCCGGCGCGCCGCGGCAGTCGCCTCGGTGAGTTTCCCCTGGCCGGTGAGGAGCGCGACGCTTGCCCGGGCTAGCTCGCGGGCCCCCGGGCTCGCGACCGGCGGACGGCGCGCCTCGGCCTCAGCCAAGAGCTTCTCCGCTTCCGGCAAGCGCTTCGCTTCGAGGAGCGCCGTCACCAGCTCGGCGGCGCTCTCCGCGGCGCCGCTCGAGTCGGGGCCCTCGGTGGCGACCGCCGCGGCGATCGCCGACTGACCCAAAGCGATGGCGCGCTCGCGGTCGCCGACCTCGCGGTGCAGGCGAGCGAGCAGCGCCAGGAGCGTCGCCCGCGTCGCCGGCTGGTCGGCGCGCTCGTGCTCGGCGCGCACCGAGCCCTCGGCGAGGATCTCGCGCGCCGAGACCGGCGCGCCGCCGGAGACTTCGGGGCTCGCCACCTCGAACAGCCGTTCGAGAAACGAGCCGATCGCCGCCGCCTTCTTCGCCTCCCGCGTCCGCTCGCGGGCTACCAGCGTCGTCGCGACGAGTCCAGCGATCAGGCTCGCCGCGGCGAGCAAGATCGCGAGCGAGGCCGCGGCATGGCGGCGCAGGAAGCGCGCCGCGCGCCCCCAGGGCCCTTCGTGCCGGGCGACCAGCGGCCGCGCCGCGAGCGCCGCGCGCAGGTCGGCGGCGAGCTGATCGACCGAGTCGTAGCGTCGCCGGGGCTCCTTGGCGAGCGCCGTGGCGACGATCGCTTCGAGGTCGCGCCGCAGGCGGGCCGAAAGGGAGCCGAGGGCTGCCGGCACCCCGCGCGCGAAGAGCCGTTCGGGCGGGCGCTCGAGCACCGACTGCTCGATCTCCGGCCGGCTCGCGCCGGCGCGGGCGAACGGGCGACTCTCGTCCAGGAGCTCGTGCAGCAGGGCGCCGAGCGCCCAGACGTCGGTCGCGGTGGAGATCGCCTCGCCGCGGATCTGCTCGGGGGCGGCGTAGGCCGGCGTGAACGGCCGCTCCCCCAGCCGGGTGAGCGCCGCTCGATCGGCCCCCCCTGCCGCCTCGAGCCCGTCGTCGAGGAGCTTCGCGATTCCGAAGTCGAGGAGCCGCACGCGGCCGTCGTCACCGAGCAGCACGTTCGCCGGCTTGATGTCGCGGTGGACGACCAGCGCCCGATGCGCCGCCGCGACCGCGGCCGAGACTTCGAGGAACGCCGCGATCCGCGCCGGCAGATCGAGCGCGCGTCGCCGCGCCGCGTCGGTGATCGGTTCGCCGTCGACCAGCTCGAGGGCGAGCCAGGGGGTGCCGTCCGGCTCGACGCCGCCGTCGATCAGCCGGGCGATCGACGGGTGGTCGAGCCGGGAGAGAACCTGCTGCTCGCGCCGGAAGCGCTCGCGCTCCGCCGGATCGAGCCGGCCGTAGGCGAGGCGCTTGAGCGCCGCGCGCTGCACGAAGCCCTCGTGCTCGCGCATGACCTCGAAAACCTCCCCCATCCCGCCGGCGCCGAGTCTGCCGACCACCCGCCAGGGGCCGATCGCGAGGGGCAGTTCGCCGGCCAGGCCGGGCGTCGCGCCGCCGGCCGCGGCCGGGGTGGCGAGGAGCGGCGCCGAGGTGCGATCCGCTTCGAGCAGGCGGGTGAGCGCCCGGGCGAGCTCGGGATCTTCGCTCGCAATCTGCTCGAGCGCCGCCTGCCGGGCGCGCTCGTCCAGATCGAGCAGCGGGTCGAGGCGGTCGAGCGCCTGGCGGTCGCGCGAGGACTGGGTGTGGGCCGCCTCGCTCAAGCGATCGCCGCGCTCCCGGCCGGACTCCCCTGCAGCTCGACGAGCAGGAACGCCCGCGCCTTTCGCCAGTCGCGCCGCACGGTGCGGTCGGTGACCCCGAGCGCTTCCGCAGCTTCGTCGTCCGAGAGACCGGCGAAGAACTTCATCTCGACGACGCGCGCGAGCCGCCCATCGGCTGCGCCGAGCCGGTCGAGCGCCGCATCGAGCGCCAGGAGCTCCTCGGGAGAACGTTCGAACTGGACGTCGGGCAACGCCTCGAGTCCTGCGGGCTCCGCGGTCCGCTCGAGATCGCCGCCGCGCTTCGCGGCCGCGCCGCGTCGTGCGGCATCGACCACCACGCCTCGCATGACACGCGCCGCGAGGTTCAGGAAGTGCCGCCGGTCGTCCACTTCGGCGAGGGCGCCGCGGGTGAGCCGCAAGTACCCCTCGTGCACCACCGCCGTCGTGTTGAGCGTCGGCGCCGCCCCCCAGCGCAGCCGTTGCGAGCGCGCGATCCGCAGCAGCTCGTCGTAGACCAGCGCGAAGATCCGCCCCTCGGCCGCCGCATCCTTCCGGCCGGCGGCCCGCAGGAGATGAAGAAACTCCAGATCGGCTTCCATAGCGGAAAACTCCGCCGAGTATAGCGCCGGGGCTATGATCGACCGCAGACCGAACCGTACCGGGCGACGCCCCGCGTCGCGTTCTGCTGCGGGTCGCGAGGAGGCCGTGACGTGGACATCGCCGTTCGGCAGGATGACCTCTCCGCCCCCGAGGTTCGCGCGCTGGTCGCCGAGCATCTTTCGGGCATGGCGGCGAGCTCGCCGCCGGGGCACGTGCACGCGCTCGCGATCGAGCGGCTGCGTGCTCCAGGCGTCACCTTCTGGTCGGCCTGGCTGGACGGCGTCCTCTGCGGTTGCGGAGCGCTCCAGGAGCTCGACGCCCGAAGCGGCGAGATCAAGTCGATGCGCACGCGCGCCGCGTTCGTCCGCCGCGGCGTGGGGCAGGCGATCCTCGAAGAGATCGAGCGCACGGCGCGCCGGCGCGGCTACGCGAGAATCCTCCTCGAGACCGGCACCGGCCCCGCCTTCGCGGCGGCGCACTCGCTCTACCTGCGGAACGGCTTCCTAGGGTGCGGCCCGTTCGCCCACTACACCGCCTCGGAGTTCAACGTGTTCATGGTCAAGAACCTGGGGTAGGCGGGGAGCAGCCGCACCGTCCGGAGCGGCGGGAGCGGAGCCTTCTGGCCCGAGAGGTCCATTCGGATACGCTCGTTCGTCATGAACCTGCAGACACCGCCGCCCGCTGACCCGCATGCCCGTCCCACGGCGGTGACTGTCCTGGGTTGGGTCTTCGTCGTCTTCTCCATCATTTCGGTGATCGGCAGCGCCTTCGCCTTGATTGCCGTTCAGCTCATGTCGCGTTTCGAGCCCAACGGTGAGTTCCCGCCGAAAGCAGAGAGCTTCCCGCCGGGCTTCTCGATGTTCTCCTGGATGTTCGAGTACTTCAACGAGCTCATCATCGTCCAGCTGCTGCTCGCCATCTTCAGCGTCTACGCGGCGACCCGCTTCCTGAAGCTCCGCGCCTGGGCGCGCACGTTCTTCGAGGCCGTCAACTGGATCGGAATCGTCTGGACTCTCATCTTCGGCGTGATCTTCGGCTTCGCCTGGGTGGGGCTCTCGCTCGGAATGCCGGATCCGAACCAGCCGGAGTCGGTTCCCCCGGCCGGGCTCTTCGCGGCGTTCGGAGTGTTCGTCTCGATCTGCGTCGTTCTCTTCAACTGCGCTCTCCCCGGAGTCATCATCTGGCTGCTCCGTTCGCGCTTCGTGCGCCCGGCGTTCGAGCGGCAAGGCTGAGGGCCGCCGCCTCACCGGCTCGAGGCCCCTCGTGGAGAAATAGACCCTCGTGTTGCCCGACCTTGCAGCCGAGATCCGCCAGGTACTCCGGGAGTCGCCGCCGCGCGATGTGCCGGCGTGGCGGGTCCTGCGGTGCGGCTGGTCGCGGGCGCTCGCAAGCGCCTCGCCCGCCGAGGTCATCGCGCTGGGTCTCGCGGTGACGGACGTCGCCCCGTGGGGCCGGCTCACCGCCTACGAGCTC
>JBPOHI010000069.1:0-6617 GCA_052035735.1 Acidobacteriota bacterium | reverse complement strand
CGTCAGCACGAAGTCTTCCACGCCACCAACAAAGTAGGCCTGGTGAGTTTCCTGACGCACAGCGCCGAAGCAGACAAGATCGTCTTCCGCTGCGATATCGAGAATCTCTTTCTGACTCCCTCCGGACCGATTCCGCCGAATCCGTCGGAGCTGCTGTCGTCGGAGCGCATGGGGGAGTTTCTGCGTTTCGTCCGCAGTCAGTTCGACATCGTCATCATCGACTCCGCCCCGACCCTGGCGGTCACCGACGGCATCCTGATCGGTGCGCAGTCCGACGGCGTCGTCCTCTGTCTGCGTGCGGGCTACGTTCAGCGCCGGGACGCCAAGACCTGCCGCGATCGCCTGCTTCAGGCGGAGGTGAAGCTCCTCGGCGTCGTTCTCAATCGCCATCAAGGAATCGAAGGCCGGTATCGCAGCGGCTACAGTGGCAGCTACGGCGCCTACGGCGCCACCGAAGTCGCCTACGGCGCGCCGGTCGCGCCGGAGGCCGAGTCTGCCGAGGCCCGGGGACGGTCGGCCAAGAAGGGTAACGTGGCGGCGGTTTGATCGACCTGCACCTTCACCTGCTGCCGGGCATCGACGACGGCGCCCAGTCGTTCGACGAGGCGCTGGCCATGGCTCGAATCGCCGCTGCGGACGGTTGTTCCGCCCTCGTCGCGACGCCACATCAGCGGCGCGACGAATGGTCCAACGACGATGCTCGCCGGCTCGCGGAGAGGCTCTCCGAGCTAGCGGCACGGCTGCCGCGGAGCGGCGAAGAAAGCGTTCCGCGGCTTCTACTCGGCGGAGAGGTGCGGGTCGACTCGGAGCTGCTTGCCGACCTCGCGCGGCCCGGTCGATCGGGCGTGCTCTCGCTCGCCGGTTCGCGCTACCTGCTGCTCGAGTTCGAGCCTTCCGGCTTCGGGCCGGATCCGGTCGAGCTCGTGCAGGAGCTCCAGGCCCAGGGCTGGTGGCCGATCGTCGCTCACCCGGAGGTCGTGCCCTTCTTCTGGGAGAGCGACGACGAACCCCTGGCGCGACTGATCGATGCCGGCGCGCTCTTCCAGGTGACGGCGATGAGCGTGACCGGCGAGTTCGGCAAAGGGGCTAAGGAAAGGGTCTGGGAGCTCTTGCGCGCCGGTTGCGTGCAGTTCGTGGCCAGCGACGCGCATCGCCCGGATTGGCGACCGCCCGTTCTCTCCGCGGCGCGCAGGATCCTCGCTCGCGAGTTGGGTGCAGTCGCGGCCGACCGGCTCCTGGAGACAAATCCGCTGGCGGTGGTGGAAGACCGGCCGCTGGAGGGCTCAGTCCAGGCGCCGGCGCTCCAGGCCGTGCAGGGAGGGGCGTGATGAGGGCACCCGCCAGATGTCGTTGCTGGCTCGCCATGCTGCTGGCGCTCTCAGGCGGCAATCTGCTGGCGGCGGTCGCTGCCCAGGCCCAGTCCGCGCCCGACGCTTTCTACCTCGCGCTCCTGCGCGATGGCCGGGCCGAAATGCTGCGCGGCGACGCAGTCGCGGCCAGGAAGTCCTTTCGTCTCGCTTGCTTCGGTTTTCTCGAGCATCCGGTGCTGCTCACGGAGGGGCTCGTCCGCCTGGGTCTCGCTGAGTCGAGCCTCAACGACCAGGAGGAGTTCGTCGCCACCTTCTCTCGCCTGGCGGAAGTCGAGGAGCGCTTCGCCGCCTACGCCCCGGCGGCGCTGACCGCCGACGAACGCCGTTCCTTCGAAGAGAAGGCGGTCGAGTGGGTAACACCCGAGGTTCTGCGCTCGCTGCCGAGCTTCGCGCCGCTCCTCGCCCGAAAGACCGAAGTCGACCTCGCCAAGCTCGCGCCGCGGGACCGTACCCGCGAGCTCGAAAAGCGTAGCGCGGCCGAGCCGGACAGTGGCCGTTGGAAGGTCCTGCTGGCGGCGGACGACGCCGCCGGAGAGCGCTGGTCCAAGGCTCTCGCTCGGCTCGAAGGGCTTCCCGACAGCGCCGAGAACGGCGCAGCAGGCTGCATTCGCGGGCACTCGCTCGCCCGTCTCAAGCGTTGTGACGAGTCCCTGGCGCCGCTCGCTTCCTGCGCCGCGGTGACCTCCGACGCCGCTCTCGCCGAAGCCAGGCTCACCTGCCTCGTGGCGGTGGGCCAGGTCGACGTCGCGCGCTCCTTCGTCTCCCAGATCGTCCGGCCCGCAGCCGAGGCGCAGGCGGTTCGCAAAGCGATCTCGCGCATCCCGGCGCCGGTTGCGTCGAGTCCTTCGCCGGCCGCAAGCGCGCCGGCGGTGGCAAAGGCCGCACCGGCGGCGCAACCGCAAGCCAAGGCTCCCCCGAAGGCAGTGGCGGCGAAGCCGCTCGCGGAAGAATCCCCTTCGCCGTCCACGAAAACAGCGTCCCGGCCGGTCGTTCCGGCCGCGGCGGCTGCAAGAGTCGCCGGGACCTCGCTGACCGTGGAAGAGGAACGCAGAATCGCCGAGGCGCGCGCGATGTTGAAGGCGGTTGAAGAGCGCGATGAGCTGCGGCGCGGCTTCGCCAGCTTTCGCCCGGTCGCCGATCGGTTTCCGGAACGCGCCGATCTGCAGCTCCTGGCCGGCGAGATCGCCTACCGTGCCGGCCTCTGGACGGACGGGATGGCCTACTTCAAGAGCTCGACGCCGGAGGGTCTGGGACCGCGGGATGCCACGCAACGTTTCTACTACGCGGTCTGTCTCTTCGAGGCGGGCAACCTGGCCGAAGCCGCGAAGGTCGCCTCCACGGGGCTGGAGAACCTTCAGCCGCTGCCCTTCGTCGAGTCCTACCTGAAGCGGATCCGCGCCGGACGTCCTTGACCGAAGTCGCACAATCCCTTAGGCTTGTAGCCGAGTACCTGGGGGAAATTGCATGCAAATAAGGCGTTCGACGAGGTTCTGGATCCTGTCAGTGGCGCTGGTGGCTGCGCTCGCAGCTCCGGCCCTCGGTCAGCAGACGTCGGTGACCCTGGGCCCCCTCGCCTGCCTGCCGCAGAAGGGCAACGGCGTGCTCAACGCCACGGTCAGCCCGGAGATCCCCGGTGCGAGCACGCGGCTCTACTTCCGCCGCATGAACGTCGAAGTCGAGGACTTCTACTACATCGAGATGGAGCCTGCCGGGGGCGGTGGCTATTGGGCGACCTTCCCGGTTCCCACCGAGAGCAAGTTCCCGAAGCAGAAGCTCGACAACTACAACTACGAAGGCCAGAAGGTCGAGAACACCGGTAAGCCCTGGGCCGAGTGGTGGCGCGCCAAGGAGAGCTCGCAGGCGCGCAATCCCAACGACGATCTCGACAAGGACCTGATTCGTGAGCGGGCGACCCTCGGCAAGGCCGAGAAGCGCGTCTGGATGGCGAACCTCGACAATCCGGCCCTGCAGAACTGGCTGGACAACCTGAAGACCGAAGCCGGCGAGTACTTCGTCGCCGTGGTGGACGGCTCGGGGAGACTCCTCGGCCGTTCCGAGATGCGCTCGGTCGAAGTCCGCAAGGACTGCAAGGTGAGCCTCACCCCGCAGCAGGAGGGCTTCGCCAAGAATCTGGTGATCGGCGAAACGGCGGCCTGGCAGAAGGAGGACGAGGTCTTCCACTGGGAGTGCACCGGGATCACCACGCGCCGCGACCCCCTGAACGTGCTGCGCGCCGACGACAAGTGCCGCGCCTGCGTCGTCGCCCTGTGGTGGCCAGTGGCCGGCGCTGGCAGTGCCGTTGCGCTGATCGGTGTCGTCAATGACGATCCGATCGAGATTTCGCGCTCGCGCCCCTGAAGCAGCTTCCCTGAAGCCGCATCGGAGTCCCTGAAGCCCGTGCCGCCCTCCCGCGCACGGGCTTTTTCCATTATCTTTCCGGCGTGGACTTCTCCTCCGTGCTGGCCGAGACCCAGAGAGCATTCGAGAAGACCGGGATTCGCTTCGCTCTGGCCGGGGGCGTCGCCGTAGCGACCTACGGCATCCAGCGCTCGACGCTCGACCTCGACCTGGTCGTCTCTGGACCGGATGCGGACGCCGCCGTCGCAGCGCTGGAGCGGTTGGGGTTCGAGACAATCCGCCGGTCCGAGGGATTCTCCAATCACCTCCGGTCTGCAGGCGGCGAGCGGATCGATCTCCTGTTCGTCGCCGAGCCCACCGCGAGCGCCCTCTTCGCGCGCGCGACACGACAGTCGGTCTTCGATGAGATGGCCGTCGCCGTCGTTCATCCGGACCACCTTGTCGCGATGAAGCTGTTCGCGCTGAAGCAGAATCCAGACCGGCAGGCGATCGATCTCGAGGACGTCCGTGCCCTGCTCCTCAAGGGCTTGGTGGATCCATCGATCGTTTCGGGCTATCTTGTTCGCTATGAGCTCGAGGACTACCGCCGAGCACTCGGCCTCGCCTGAACTGCTGGAGTTCTCGCTGCCGGTGACCGCGGAAGACAGCCGTGCGCTCGACGTTCTTCGTTACGCCCACCCCTTGCCGTTCCCGGAGTACCTTTCGTTCCTGACCCGCTGGTCCGACGCCTGGGTTCGCAGACACGGCCAGCGCAGGCCGGATCAGCACTTCCACCGGCCATTCGAGCTCTGAGTCGAAGACCCGTCGAAGCGGCGGTCGTTCCCGGGACAGGTACCCGGGAACCGGGTGGCGGCGAACTCTCCTGGATCCATCTGCAGGTGTCGCCGCCTGCGCATTCAGATAGCGCGAGTAGGGATCGAGCTCCTTCAGCAAGGCGCGCAGCGCCCGCTCCACCAGCTCGGGCCGGCCCGAAGGCTGCAGGTCGTGCTCCTCGACGATCGCCAGCGCCTCGGCGAGCGGTCGGTCGAGTGCCGCCTCAGGATTCGCCGCGGGCGGCGCCTCGGACTCTGGCTCCGGGCGGGGAGCGCCCACAACAGCGCGAGTCCGACGCCAGCCGCGAGAGTCCAGAGGACTCGGCCCGCATCGATCATCGGGCTCCGCCTGTCGTCGGGAATCGTTCGCTGCCGCATCGCGCCCCAGGATTCGGAATCGTCCTCTGAAGATAGGAGATCGGCGGCCTTTCGGCGCCATAGAAGCAGGCCGGCGAAGGCGTAGAATGCAGCCAGCGTCTACCCCGTGTCCGCCTTCCTCCATCCCCACCTGTCGGACGCCGCCGGACCCGCCGCCCGATGATCGACGAGTTGATTCACATCTCCTCCGGCATGAACGAGGATGGCGGTGGGACGGCCCACCTTGGCCGTCTTAGCGGACGAGCGATGCGCCGCTTCTGCGCTCGCCGCGGGTTGCGCCTCACCGGCTTCCACCTTCCCGCTCCGGACGGCGGTGTGGCACTCGACGGGTACCACTCCTTCGGTGGTTCCAAGACGGGGCTCGCGGCGGCGCTCGTCGGGCGATTGGCCTTTGTTCCCGGCCGCAAGGCGATCTTCGCCGATCACCTCGGGCCAGCGAGAACGCTGGGCCATCTGCCGCGGCGGCTGCTGCCGCGCTACACCGTTCAACTGCACGGCATCGAGG
Source organism: Acidobacteriota bacterium (assembly GCA_052035735.1). Lineage (GTDB taxonomy): Bacteria > Acidobacteriota > Thermoanaerobaculia > Multivoradales > JAGPDF01 > JAGPDF01. Next base: position 1,194 of record JBPOHI010000069.1, on the reverse strand, counting down.
TCTGGCGCGACCTCTCGTGGGATCGCCGCCGGACTCTGGCGAACGCCTCCCTCCTGGTCGCGAACTCGCAGTACACGGCGAGCCGACTGGTCGACTACCTCCAAGCGCCGCTCGATGTTCGGGTCGTCCTGCTCGGAGTAGAGCCGGCCCGCCTCGTCGGACGCAGCCACACGCGGACGCTCGATGCGGTCGGAGAGGGCTACGTTCTCATCGTGGGCAGGGTAGCCGGACATGAGCGCTACAAGGGGCACGACGAGCTCCTCGAGGCGTGGCCGGAGCTGCTGCGCAGGCGCCCGGGGGCGCGCCTCGTCGTCGCCGGGTCGGGCTCGGACCTGCCACGGCTGCGCGCCAAGGCAGCGGAGCTCGGCCTCGACGAGGCCGTGCTGTTCACCGGACAGGTCGATCCAGCGACGCTCACCGAGCTCTACCGGCGGGCGGCGGTATTCGCCATGCCTTCGCTGCTCGAGGGGTTCGGCCTGGTATTCGTCGAAGCAATGGCCGCGGGCAAGCCCTGCATCGCCTGCGCCGGCACGGCCCCGGCCGAAATCGTCGTCGACGGAGAGACCGGGCTGCTGGTGTCGGCATCGCACGCACTCGTCGATGCTCTCGCTGCATTGCTCGGCGGCCCGGAGCGCGCCCGGGCCATGGGCGCGGCGGGCCGCCGGCGCTACGAGGCGGAGTTCACCGCCGAAGCTCACGAGCGACGTCTAGAACCGGTGCTCGAAGCGCTGGTCGACGGATAGGGGCCCGTCCGCGATGTGCGGTATCGCCGGAATCTACAGCTCGCGAGCAGGTGCGCCCCCGCCCGATCGCGACGAGCTCGGGCGCATCCTCGCCGGCCTCGCGTCTCGCGGGCCGGACGGCGAGGGGATCTGGAGCTCGACCGACAACCGCATCCTGCTCGGCCATCGCCGGCTCGCCATCATCGACTTGTCGCTCGCCGGTTCCCAACCGATGACCGACCGCTCGCGGCGCTTCACGGTGGTCTTCAACGGTGAGATCTACAACTACCGCGAGCTGCGCGACTCGCTCCTCGCCGACGGCGCGGAACTCGAGAGCACGAGCGATACCGAGGTGATCCTGGAGCTCTGGCGCAGAAAGGGCGTCGAGGCCCTCGCCGAACTGTCGGGCATGTACGCCCTGGCGATCTGGGACGCCGAGCGCCGCGAGCTCGTCCTGGCGCGAGACCCCTAC
>JBPOHI010000119.1:0-2025 GCA_052035735.1 Acidobacteriota bacterium | reverse complement strand
GTCAACAAGGACGGCTCGTTCGTGGCCGGCTGGAGCTACACCGGTCCCGACCTCGACGCCGCCACGGCGGAGGAGTTGGCACTCCTCTCTCAGCACTTCAACCAGGCCCTCCTTCCGCTCGGCGACGAGTGGCTGCTCAACGCCGACGCGATCCGGCGACCGAGCCGCGACTACCCGCCACCCGGCCCGTTCCCGGACCCGGTGTCCGAGCTTCTCGACGACGAGCGTCGGGAGCAGTACGAGTCGGGCCGACGCAACTACGAGACGACCTACACGCTCTGCGTCTCGTGGCTCCCGCCCGACGAGCTCCAGTCGAGCCTCGCGCGCTGGTTCATCAGTGGCGAGGACCGCAAAGGTCCCGACTGGCGGGCGCAGGTCGACACCTTCGTCGACCGGCTGGAGGACATCGAGGATCGCCTTTCGGCATCGCTGGCGCTGACGCGCCTGAGCTCTGAGGCGCTTCTCACCCATCTCCACACCTGTCTCTCCGGGCTCTACCACCGCGTGGCTGTACCCGACACGCCGTGCTACCTCGACGTGCTGCTGGCCTCGCAGGACTTGTACGGCGGCTTCAGCCCGCGGGTCGGGGACCGGCACCTGCGGACGCTCTCGATCACGGGCTTTCCCCACGAGTCGCACCCCGCGATGTTCGATTTCCTCCACCGGATCCCGATGGAGTACCGGCTGTCGCACCGCTTCATGCCGCTCGATCCGGAATCGGCCGCCAAGCACATCCGGCTCTACCGGCGGAACTGGTGGCAGAAGCGAAAGGGCCTGGGCGGGCTGATCAAGGAGGCGATCACCACCGAGGAGAAGGCGGCCGAGCCGAAGTTCCTGAACCGCGACGCCGTCCGCATGGCGGAAGACGCCGACGAGGCTCTCGCCGAGTGCCTCGGCGGAGCCGTTCGGTACGGCTTCTACACGACGACGATCGTGCTGATGGGCGAGGACGAGAACGCCGTCGAGGTGTCGGCGCGCCTGGTCCTCAAGGAGATCCACAACCGAGGCTTCGCCGCTCGGATCGAACGGGTCAACGCCCTCGAGGCATTCCGCTCGAGCCTGCCGTCGCACGCTCACCCGAACGTGCGCCGGCCGCTGATCAGCACGCTCAATCTCGCCGACCTCCTGCCGACGACGAGCGTCTGGCCGGGCCTGCCGACCAATCCCTGCCAGTACTACCCGACGGGAAGCCCGGCACTGCTCTGGGCGGCGACCAGCGGCTCGACGCCGTTCCGGCTCAACCTGCATGTCTCCGACGTCGGGCACACGCTCGTGCTCGGTCCGACCGGAGCGGGGAAGAGCACCCTCTTGGGTCTCATCCAGGCGCAGTTCTTCCGCTACCCGGACGCTCAGGTCTTCACCTTCGACAAGGGGTACTCCTCCTTCCCTCTGGTCGCCGCCTGCGGAGGCCATCACTACGACATCGCAGCCGAGTCGCTCGACGCCCTGGCGTTCTACCCACTGGCGAGCATCGATCGGCCCACCGAGCGCGCCTGGGCGGCTGAGTGGATCGAGACGCTGATGGCGTTGCAGGGCGTGGTCGTCACGCCAGCCCACCGCGGAGCGATCGACCACGCGCTGGGACTGCTCGCCGCGTCGCCGTCGCGCACGCTGACCGACCTGCAGGTGAAGCTCCAGGATCCGAACCTGCGCCAGGCGCTTCGGCCGTACACGCTCAAGGGCAACTTCGGCGCTCTCCTCGACGCTCAGAGTGATGGGCTCCGCGACGGTCGCTTCCAGGTCTTCGAGATGGCGCACCTGATGGAGCTGGGCGACCGGATCGTCATCCCGGCGCTCCTCTACCTCTTCCACCGGATCGAGCAGCGGCTCGACGGCCGGCCGACGCTGATCATCCTCGAGGAGGCGTGGACCTACTTGCTACATGAACTCTTCGCAGAGCGGATCCAGCTCTGGCTCAAGGAGCTGCGCAAGGACAACGCCGCGGTTGTCTTCGTCACCCAGAGTCTCGCCGACATCCACGCGTCATCGAAGCGCCACGTCATCTACGAGAGCTGCCCGACGAAG
>JBPOHI010000294.1:0-25499 GCA_052035735.1 Acidobacteriota bacterium | reverse complement strand
CGGTGGGGGCTTCCCGTGCTTCGACGAGCGGGGGCGCTACCGCCTCCAGTCGGGCGAGCGCGTGGCCGCAGACGGCGATCTCGGCGCCGAGATCGGGGATCTGGGACAACCAGAAGAACAGCAGGAGAAGCCCCGACGTGACGCCGGCGTTCGCGGCGTTGGCGACCGCGAAGGCGATCGCCACCAAGGTGGCGATCGCCATGCCGAACTGCCCGGCGAGGGCCAGCCGGAGCTCGGCCCCGGCGGCTTGCTTCCAGAGCGCGATCTGCCGGCCGTGTTCGAACGTGATCGGGCCCTCGGCAGCCAGCGCCCGAAGGGGCAGGAGCCCCTGGAGAGTGTCGAGGAAGAGCTGACCGGCGAGGGCGCGCAGAGTTCGCGTTCGCAGGCTGGAGGCGCGCAGGAGGCCCTGCAGAAGCGCCGGCACGCCGATGGCCAGGGCCGCCGCCAGGCAGGCGGGCGCGGTCGCTGACGGAAACAGCAACGTCGTGCCGAGGAGGATCGCTCCGAGCTGCGCCATGGCCATGACCAGCGCGGCCACGGTGGCGGGCCCGTCGCGAAGCGACGTCGTCGCATGCAGGCGCTCGATCATGTCGGAGGGCAGCCGGGTCGAGAGGAAGTCGTCGCGCAGGCGATGAAACTTGTCGAACAGCAGTGCCCGTGAGCGGGATTCGCTTCGCCTGCCGAGCCGCCGCGCCAGCGAAGCGCGCAGCCAGGTGAAGCCGACCCCGAGCAGGAGCAGGGCGCCGATCCCCCCGAGCCACTGCCACCGGTGTCGGGTCGCGATGCCGGCGATGGAGTCGCCGAGCAGGGCGTTGAAGAGCAGCGCCTGCAGCGCGACGATCGCTCCGGTCGCGGCTGCCGCGAACAGCGCCGCCGCCCATTCGAGGCCGCTCGCGCCGAGGAGTCCCCGCAGTGCGACGCGCGGGCTCTCGGCGCGCTGCATCACCCCGTCGAGCGCGGCTGGGTCGAGCGGGCCGCTGGCAGGGTCGGCCTGCACCCGCCCGCGCAGGCGCACGAGGACGGCGCCCGCGACCTCGACCTGCTCGGGCGAGGTGCCACGGCGCACGCTGGCGAACGGCCGAAGCACGTCAGCGACCCGGTCGTCGGAGGCGGGTGTCGCTCCGAGAGCGACCAGCATGCTGCGGCAGCGCGCGCGGTCGAGCCCATTCTCCTGCAGTCGCTCGACCAGGCGCAGCGCGGCGTCCCAGCGAGCGAAGTCTTGCCACGTCGCGCTTCCGTTCAGGCCCTGCACGATGCGGTCGCCTTCGGCCCCGCGGAGACCAAGGGCTGCAAGGCGCGCCTGCAGCGATTGCAACGCCTCCGGCGAAGTCGCCCATTCGAGCCAGGCGGACGTAGGTACCTCTTGCCGATGCTCGTAGAGTTCGCGACGGAGCCGGGCGGCAGGCCGGTAGCATCGCCCGATCGCCGGATCCATGACTTCGATCCACGGCCCCCAGCGCCGCCACAACAGCACGAAGTGCGCCGCCCCGGCAGGCGTCGCCAGCACGGCGATCGCCGGCAGGAGCTCGGGCGCGCCGCGCACGAGCATCTCGGGCGGCACGAGAACCTGCTCCGCGGCGAGCCCGAGCTCGGTAGCCAGCGCCTCGACGACGTCGATGGAGGTGCCATCGACGGCGGTGCGACAGGCCTCCCGTAACCGGCTCCAGTGGGTGTCGATGCCGAATCCGGCGCAGGCGCTCTGCAGCACGGCTGGTCCACAGTCGACGTCGGAAGGCTGCAGGACCTCGGGGGCGCGGAGCGCCCGGCTGGGGCCGCCGCTCAAGAACTGCCCAGAACCCGGGCCGCCCGGCGAGCCGCCCAGCGCCAAGGGGAGATCTCGGCGACGACGACCTCGACCTCGGCGGAGGTGCCGTGGCGCAGAGCCTCGAAGGCCGCGCTGGCTCCGGCGAGGGTGAGGCGCACGCGCACGCCGCGCTCGTCCGGCTCGGTCTCGACCTGCTCGACCTGCGCGCCCCAGACCGTGCTCTCGACCATGTCTCCCAGTTCGAGACGGACGCGGGCGCGCTGACCGGCGCGCACTCGACCGAGCACAGTCGGGGAGAAGAAGGCCACGACCTGGGCGGAGGTGTCGGGAGCGAGCTCCACCAGCGACTCGCCTTGCGCGATGAAGGCGCCCAGCGGCCGTTCGAGGGCTCGCCCCACGGTGCCGGAGGCCGGAGCGAGCAGCTGCCGCTCGAGGATCTCGTGTTCGAGTGCCTCGAGCTGGCGGGCGAGGGCCGACGCTTCGCCCGCGGCGGCGAGGCGCTGTTGTTCGAGGCGTTCGGCGCGAGCCGCGCCCTGCTTCGCTTTGGCCTCGTGGTCGGCGCGCTGCCGCTCGAGGTCGCGCCGGGTGACCTGGGCCGAGCTCTCTTTCTGCTCGAGGGCCGCCTGGTTGCGCAGACGGTCGAGCTCCGGGTAGAGGCCGAGCTCGGTCAGTCTGGCGACCCTGCCGGCCTCCTCGCGCGCGAACCTGAGCGCGGTTTCGTCTCCCGCCAGCTTCTCCTGCAGGTGTGCCGACTCGGTCTCGTGAAGCCGCTGCTCGGCGTGCCGGAGCTCGCGCTCGGTACGCACCTGCAGCGCCAGGCCCTCGGCCGCCAGTTGCTTGCTGCGCAGGGCTTCGGCGAGCTCCGCCGCTTCGTCGCGCAGGTGACGCGCGTCGAGGCGGGCGAGGAGTTGCCCGGCGGTCACCCGGTCGCCGGTGTGCACCTCCAGCGACTCGAGCGCGGCGCCCACCGGCGCCTGAACCTCGATCACCGTGCCGCCGAACTCGAGCCGGGCGGCGGTCGAGGTTTCGACGATGTCGAGGCGCGCCGAGGTGAACCACCAGGCCCAACCGACGAGGAAAGGCAGGGCAATGACGACGGCGACGAGGAGCCTTCGCGAGCTCTCTGCCTCGAGCCTCTGCGCCAGTCGCTGGAAGATACGCTCTCCTTGTCGTGACAAGCGGGCCGTCGCACGGCGCGCGCCGGCCCGGGGCTGCAGAATCGATCCTCTTCGCGGCGCCGTGAGGGCGATCCCTTTCCTGTCGGCTACTTGCTGTGGACGAAGCCGGTCGGCATCGGATTGTGCCTGGCGCGCGGACTGGCGCCGCAGCCGCACCCGCCGGTGAGTCCGGCCTTCAGGTCGGTCTTGATCTTCATCCGGTTCCTCCTTTGACTCACGAGTGAGTCACAAGCGAGGTGACCATTCACCCCGCGAACAGCCCAACGGGAATTGGAGTCGGAGCGCGGCGTCGGCGCCTCTACGAGTCCAGGAAGTGCACGGATGGCGACGATGGCGAGTCCGAAGAACACCGCGAGCGCCCTGCCGCGTTACGTCCAGCCTCTGGAGTGCACTTTCCATGAGGTTAGCAGATCAGTGTGTACCCGCAAGTGGTGCGCGCTGGCGGTCGCCGTCATCGCCGGCCCGAGGAGCGGAGGGCAATAGCAGGATGGCGCGTCCCTGCGGTCTCCGACCAAGCCGAGGTCGAACCGTCTTCGAATCCGTCACGGAGAAGCGCGCCGCCCAGTTTCACGATTCTGCCCTCCGAAGGCACGCCCTCGGTCGTGAGCGCGAAGATCAGGTAGTGGCCCGGAGGTGCCAGGCGGGGATCGGTGGGCGCTGCGACCATGGCACCGGCGCTGCCAGCGAGTCCGGCTGTCCGACCTGCCTCGGTGCCGTCCGTCGCGGCGACTACCGCGGCAGCGCGGGCGGCAGGAGGGGTGGAAGTCGGCGTCGCCGGCAGGCGGACGAAGCGCTGGTTCATGTCGAAACCGTGCGTCGTCGAACCGAGCCGGAGGAGGGTGATTGCGGCGACCGGCGCCTCGGGTCCGAAGGTCAGGGCGAAGCTCCGGCCGTAGGTCACTTCCGCCGGCGCCGCGGCGATCGTCGGGCGCGGGCCGCGGAAGAGATAGGGCGGCGAGAAGATCTGGCCGTCGAAGTGGTCGGGATCGCCGTGCTCGGTGTCGCTGGGGTGCCCGCCGCCGGCGGAGAGCACGCGACCGTCCGGCAGGAGAAGGGCGACCGAGTGGTAGATGCGCGGCGCCGCGATCGGTGCGACCGTCGTCCAGCTCTCGCTCGCCGGGTTCCACAGCTCGGCCGGAAGGACGGCGCCGGTGGCGTTGTTGAAACCGGCGGAGGAGCTGCCGCCGATCGCCAGGGCCGTGCCGTCGGGCAACAGGGTGAGATTGAAGTGGCGCCGGGCGAACGACATCGGCGACAGGGTACGAAAGGCCGGAGGAACCTGGGTGAGGTCGATCGACTGCGTCGTCGCCTGCGGCGGATCGCCGCCCCCGGCGAGGAGAATCCGGCCGTCGCCATAGGCCACCGCCGAACCGTACGAACGAAAGCCGTGCCCGCTGTCGGCCACCGGCGTCCAGTCGCCCGGCGCGGCGAGCTCGAGCTCGCGCGCCATCGCGTCCGGGCCGGCGATGAAGGCGCGACCGTTCGGAGCCTGAAAGACGAACGGGTAGTAGGGCAGGACGCGTTGCGCTCCGGCGAGCGAGTCCCACGCCAGGCGCTCCGGGCGAAAAATCTGCGGCAGGGTGTTCGCCGCGCCGGTCTCGTCGCCTCCCGCCAGCAGGAGCACGCCGCCGTCGGCGAGGGTCGTCGCCGAGGGATACCAACGGCCGTCGGTCATCTCGGGGGCCAGCGCCCAGCCCGGAGCGAGCGGATCGTAGATCGCCGCGAACGGCTGACCGACGCCGACGTCGAAGTGCCCACCGGCGACGAACAGCCGCCCATCCGCGAGCAACGCATGGCCGGAGCAGAAGAGGTCGTGCCCCGGCGGCGGCGACGGTGTCTTGCTGAAGGTCGAGGTGGCCGGATCCCAGAGTCTTGGGTGGCCGTCGCCGGTCGGGAAGTCGTGGCGGTCCCAAAACAGGACCTGACCGGTCGGAAGCAGGCTGGCATGGATCGGGATCGTCGGGAAGGCGAACAGGGGCGACCACAGGCCGAGCTCGGCGCCGGCCGTGGCAGCGGCGGCCTCGGCCCGGGGCGCGGCCGGCGTGCCGAGGGCGAGGAGCGCGACGAGGCCGAGGTGCGCGCCGCGAAGAGAGCGGTCGGCGTGGAGGGTTTCCGGCATCGGCCGAACTCTATCCGTAGCTTCCACGCGTTCGCCGGGCGGCAGGGACCGGTAGACTCCGGCCACGATCTTGCAAGGTTCTTCCTCGTGGAGGCACTCATGAACCGACGTTCCAATCGCATCCGGGCAGCTCTCTTCGCCGCCGCCGCTCTCGGCGGCCTGCTCACTCTCGCCGCTTCTGCTTCGGCGCAGGACTTTCCGCGTCTGTCGGCCCGACATCGCGGCAGCGGGACCTATGAGAATCGCGGTACCAAGGAGACCTCGGCGCTCAGCGAGGCGCGGGTCGTGCTCGGCGAGCGCGGCAGTGCCACGATCGAGCTCTGGGGGCGCAATCTCCAGCTGACGCTGCGCGGGCGCATCACCAAATTCAACGGTCGCGAGCACGTCGACATCGTTCTGGAGACCTTCGACGGAGTGCCGACGAACGCCAAGGGTTGGATCGCGCTCGACCGTCGCGGCGGTTTCGAGCGCGTCGAGCTCGATGGCCAGTCGCCAATGCGCCTCGGCATCAGCTTTCGCTCCCAAGGTCCCAATATCGAACCCCCGCCGCCTCCGCCGCCGGCGCCGGAGCCCGCTCCGGCAGGCCTGAGCGAGGAGTACGGCGTCAACCGGCGCGGCGCGGACTACCGCAACTTCGCCACCGACGAGCTGCGCGTCTGTCAGAACGCCTGCAAGGGCGACACGCGCTGCCGGGCCTACGCTTACAACCTCAACCGGCGCGTGTGCTACCTCAAGTCGCAGGTGCCCGCCGCCAGCGAGGATCGCCAGGTGACCTCGGGCGTCAAGCAGGGCTGGGGCGGCTCGGGCGGCGGCAGCGTGGGCGGCGATTACGACGGCGGGGGTGGCGGCAACTACGGTCAGCTCACCGAGGAGCGCGGTCTCGACCGGCGCGGAAACGACTACACCGACTTCCGTGCCCGCGACCTCTACGACTGCCAGGAGTCGTGCCGGCGCGACGACCGCTGTCGCGCCTACACCTTCGACACCATCGACCGCACCTGTTGGCTCAAGGACCGGGTCAACACGCAGCAGCGCAACCGTGACACGGTGACCGGCTTCAAGCAGTAGCGCGCGCTGGCGCACCGGCAGACGTCGGAAGAGTCCGGGTCGCGGCTGATAAGATCCGGACTCGCATGCCCAAGCGCACCGACATCTCTTCCATCCTCGTACTCGGCTCGGGACCGATCGTCATCGGACAGGCCTGCGAGTTCGACTACTCGGGCACGCAGGCCTGCCGGGTCCTCCGCCGGGAGGGTTACCGGGTCGTGCTGGTGAACTCGAACCCGGCGACCATCATGACCGACCCGGAGATGGCCGACGCCACCTACGTCGAGCCGTTGACCCCCGAGGTGGTCGAGAAGATCCTCGAAAAAGAACGCCCGGACGCGATTCTCCCCACCGTCGGCGGGCAGACAGGCATCAACCTGGCGATGGCGCTGCACGAGCGCGGCGCGCTCGCGAAGTACGGTGTCGAGCTGCTCGGGGCCGGCATCGAAGCGCTCTCGGTGGGCGAAGACCGCGAGCTGTTCAAGCGCGCGATGGAGGAGATCGGCCTGCGGGTCTGTCGCTCCGGACACGCAGGCTCGGTCGCCGAGTCGCGCGAGATCGCCGCCGCGATCGGCTATCCGGTCATCGTACGGCCGAGCTTCACCCTCGGCGGCGAAGGGGGCGGCACCTGTTACAACCGCGACGAGCTCGACGAGATCGCCGCCACCGCCCTCGAGGCGAGCCCGTCGCACCGGGTGCTGATCGAAGAGTCGGTGCTCGGCTGGAAGGAGTTCGAGCTCGAGGTCATCCGCGACCGGATGGACAACGCCATCGTCGTCTGTTCGGTGGAGAACTTCGACGCCATGGGCGTCCACACCGGCGACTCGATCACCGTCGCGCCACAGCAGACGCTGTCGGACGCCGAGTACCAGGCGATGCGCGACGACGCCTTCAAGGTCATCCGCCGCGTGGGTGTCGCGACCGGCGGCTCGAACATCCAGTTCGCCGTCTCGCCGACCACCGGCGAGCGCATCGTCATCGAAATGAACCCGCGCGTCTCGCGCAGCTCGGCGCTGGCTTCGAAAGCGACGGGCTTCCCGATCGCCAAGATCGCGGCGCTGCTCGCGGTCGGGTTCACCCTCGACGAGATCCCCAACGACATCACCGGCCGCACCTTCGCCGCCTTCGAGCCGACCCTCGACTACACGGTGGTGAAGATCCCGCGCTGGGCTTTCGAGAAGTTCCCCGGAGCCTCGACGACCCTCGGCACGGCGATGAAGTCGGTCGGCGAGGTCATGGCCATCGGCTCGACCTTCAAGGAGGCGCTGCTCAAGGGGATCGCTTCGCTCGAGCTCGACGGGAGTGGCGCCCGCGAGGAGCGCGCCGCCGACCCGGTGCGCCTCAAGCAGCGGCTGGCTACCCCCAACTGGGAACGCCTCTTCGCCGTCTTCGCCGCGCTGCGCCAGGGCTGGACGGTCGACGAGGTCGCCGGCATCACCCACATCGATCCGTGGTTCCTGCGCGAGATTGCCGAGATCGTCGATCTCGAGGCCGAGGTGGCCTGCTGGGTGCTCGACTCCCTGCCGACGGAGCTGTTGCAGCGCGCCAAGGGGATGGGCGTCACCGATGCCCGGCTGGCGCAGCTCGTCGGCGCGAGCGAGGCGGAGGTCGCCCGTCAGCGCAAGGGCGCCGGGATCCACCGCGTGTTCAAACGGGTCGATACCTGTGCAGCGGAGTTTCCCGCCGAGACGCCCTATCTCTATTCGACCTTCGGCAGCGAGAGCGAGGCGGAGCCGTCGAATCGCCGCAAGGTGATGATCCTCGGCTCGGGGCCCAACCGCATCGGCCAGGGGATCGAGTTCGACTACTGCTGCGTGCACGCGGCGCTGTCGCTCGGTCGCCTCGGGATCGAGACCATCATGGTCAACTGCAACCCCGAGACCGTGTCGACCGACTACGACACCTCCGACCGCCTCTATTTCGAGCCGCTGACGCTCGAGCACGTCCTCGCCGTGTACGAGACCGAGAGGCCCGACGGCGTCATCGTGCAGCTCGGCGGTCAGACACCGCTCAAGCTCGCCAAGGGGCTGGAGGCGGCCGGCGTGCCGATCTGGGGCACGTCGCCGGGGGCGATCGACCTCGCCGAGGACCGCAAGCTCTTCGGCGCGCTGCTCGCCGACGAGGGTATCCGCCAGCCCGAGAACGGCACGGCACGCACCCTGCCGGAGGCGCTCGAGGTGGCGCGCCGGCTCGGCTTCCCGGTCCTGGTACGCCCGTCCTACGTGCTCGGCGGCCGGGCGATGGCGATCTGCTACGACGAAGAGACGCTGGCGCACTTCATGACCCAGGCCGCCGAGGTTTCGGACGGCCACCCGGTGTTGCTCGACCGCTATCTCGAGGACGCCACCGAGTTCGACCTCGACCTCATCGCCGACGGCGAACGCGCGGTCGTCTGCGGCATCCTCGAGCACATCGAGGAGGCCGGCGTCCACTCGGGCGACTCGGCGGCGGTCCTGCCGCCGCACCACGCCACGACGGAAGAGCTCGACGAGCTGCGCCGGGTAGCGATTCGCCTGGCGTTGCGGCTCGACGTGCGTGGGCTGATGAACGTCCAGTTCGCTCGCCATCGCGGCGATCTCTACGTGCTCGAAGTGAACCCGCGCGCCTCGCGTACCGTGCCGTTCATCGCCAAGGCGGTGGGTGTCCCCCTGGTCGGCATCGCCTGCCGGGTGATGGCGGGCGAGAGCCTGGCCGACATCGGGTTCGTCCGCGAACCGCTGGCACCGGCGATCTTCGTCAAGGCGCCGGTCTTCCCGTTCAAGCGCTTCCCGGGCGTCGATCCGCTCCTCGGGCCGGAGATGAAGTCGACCGGCGAGGTGATGGGCGTCGATGAGGCCTTCGGCTGGGCGTTCGCGAAGGCCTGGATCGCGGCGGGAAATCAGCTGCCGCTCTTCGGCACCGCCTTCCTCTCGGTGCACGACCGCGAGAAGCCGGGCCTGGTGGCGATCGCCGAGCGCCTGAGTGCTCTCGGATTCGAGATCGTTTCGACCGAGGGTACGGCGCGATTTCTCGCTGGGCGCGGATTCTCCGTGCGCCGGATCAACAAGGTTCACGAGGGGCGACCGCATGTCGTCGACGCGATGATCAACCGCGGTATCCAGCTCGTCGTCAACACGCCGGTCGGGCGGGACTCCGCCATCGACGACGCCTACATCCGCCGTACAGCCGTGCGCTACCAGGTGCCGTGCATCACGACCATCTCGGGCGCGGTGGCGGCGGTCGAAGGCATTGCCGCTCTCAAGCAGGGCGGGCTCGCCGTCCGTTCGCTGCAGGAGTTGGGAGCGCGCGTCGCGGGCGCCAGCGTCTCTGCTGCCCAGGAGCGTTCTCCTGCGCCGGTGCCTGCCGAGTGACCGCTAACGCTCCGGAGATCCGGATCTTCACCGACGGCGCGTGCAGCGGCAACCCCGGTCCCGGCGGCTACGGCGCGGTGCTGGTCTCCGGCGTGCATCGCAAGGAGCTCGCGAAGGGCTTTCGCAAGACCACCAACAACCGGATGGAGCTCCTCGCCGTCATCGAGGGCTTGAAGTCGCTGAAGAGCCGCCGCCGGGTCGAGGTCTGGAGCGACTCGAAGTACGTCGTCGAGGCGATCGAGAAGGGCTGGGCGCGGAAGTGGCGCGACAACGGCTGGCGCAAGGCCGACAAGAAGCCGGCCCTGAATCCCGATCTCTGGCAGGAGTTGCTGGCATTGCTCGACATGCATCAGGTCAAGTTCCTCTGGCTTCGCGGACACGACGGACACCCCGAGAACGAGCGCGCCGACCAGCTCGCAGTGACCGCCCTGCGCGGACCCGAGCTCGCGATCGATCGCGTCTACGAAGCCGGCAAGTAGGCGGATGGAGGCTTCCATGAAACCAAGTCGGATGGAGAAGGACAGTCTGGGCGAGATCGAAGTCGCAGGCGAGGCCTACTGGGGAGCGCAGACCGAGCGTGCCCGGCGCAACTTTCCGGTTTCGGGTCTGGTGTTTCAGCGCCGCTTCGTCGCCGCGCTCGGATTGATCAAGGGCGAGTGCGCGGCGGTCAACGCCGAAATGGGCATCGTCGATGGCGCCCTCGCCGAGAAGATCCAGGCCGCAGCGCTCGAGGTCTACGACGGCCGGCACGACGCACACTTTCCGCTCGACATCTTCCAGACCGGCTCGGGCACCTCGACCAACATGAACGCCAACGAGGTGATCTCGAACCGTGCGATCGAGATGCTGGGCGGAGTCGTCGGCTCGAAGAAGCCGGTGCACCCGAACGATCACGTGAACGCCGGCCAGTCGTCGAACGACGTCATTCCGACGGCGATCCACGTCTCGGCCTACGCAGCGATCCACGAGGATCTGGCGCCGGCGCTCGCCCGCCTGCACAGCGCCCTCGCCGCCAAGGCGGTCGAATTCGACGACGTGGTGAAGATCGGGCGCACGCACCTCCAGGACGCGGTTCCGGTGCGTCTCGGCCAGGACTTCTCGGGCTTCGCGCAGCAGATCGAGAACGGGATCGAGCGCCTGCACGCGGTGTCGCCGCGGCTCGCCGAGCTGGCGCTCGGCGGCACGGCGGTGGGGACGGGCCTGAATGCCCCTCCCGGGTTCGCCGACGCGGTCATCGCGCGCATGGCGAAGCGCTCCGGGCATCCGTTCGTGCCGGCGCGCAACCGCTTCGAGGCGCTCGCCGCGAAAGACGCCGCGGTCGAGGCGAGCGGGGCGTTGAAGACCATCGCGGCATCGCTCAACAAGATCGCCAACGACCTGCGGTGGCTGGCCTCGGGTCCGCGCTGCGGCATCGGCGAGTTATCGCTTCCGTCGCTGCAACCCGGCCGCTCGATACTGCCGGGCAAGGTGGATCCGGTGATCCCCGAGATGACCACGATGGTGGCGGCGCAGGTGGTCGGCAACGACGCGACGATCACCATCGGCGGCATGACCGGCAACTTCGAGTTGAACGTCATGATGCCGGTGATCGCCTACAACCTGCTGCAGTCGATCCAGCTGCTGACACAGGCGGCGAATCTTCTGGTCGAGCGCTGCGTCGCCGGCATCACCGCCAATCGCGAGCGCTGCCTCGAGCTGGTGGAGCGCTCGCTCGCCATGGTGACGGCGCTCGCGCCGCGGATCGGCTACGACGCCGCGGCGGCGATCGCCAAGGAGTCGGTAGCGACGGGCAAGACCGTGCGCGAGCTCTGCGTCGAAAAGCAGATCCTGCCCCCCGCCGAGCTCGCCGCCATCCTCGACCCCTACGCCCAGACCGAAGGCGGCATCGTCGAGGGGGCGAGCGCGGGGGGCTAGGGCCTGGCCTGACCATGCGTCGGCCTTTCGGCGAGTCGCCGGATCAGCGACTCCACAGGTAGCTGATCTTCAAGAACGCGCCTCGATCGCGCTCTGCATGCGAACCGGTTTGCTCGCTACGGCTCTCATAGACGCCGAGGTATCCGACGGTGCCGTAACTGATCCGGTAGCGCAAGAGAGACTGGTAGCCGGTCGTTCTGCGGCGAGTCGGGATGTCGAGTGCGCGGTAGCGACCATCGGGGTAGACGGCGTCGTCGCGCTGAGCGATCTGGCGAAGTCCGAATCGGGGAGTGATCTGGAACTCGGCGCGCACGTCGACGAGCCGTTGCCTCTGGAGGAGTGCGCCGTCGGAAAGCTGGTACTCGCGCAGGGTCGACGAAATCGTGAGCCGGTCGAACAACGCGAATTCCGGAGCGATCGTCCAGCTCATCTGCTCGGCTTCGAGCTCCAGGGCGTAGTCGATGGCCGTACCGTAGCTCGCCCGTCCGGAGAGGGAGAGCCATTGGGTGGGAGATGAAGAGAAGAGCAGGAGCCCCCTGCCGTAGGGCAGCCGCCCCGCGGTGACGGTGTCCTCTCCCTCGATCCAGCCGATATCGAGATAGGTCTCACCGCGCAGGGTCCAGTCGGCGCCGACCCAGACCTCCCAGTCGCGCGTGCGGCCGCCGCTGCGAGTCGCGAAGGCCTCGACGAAGAGGCCGTGGTCGCGGAGGGTTCCGTTCTCCACCCAGTTGTGCCACCACTCGGTGACGGTCAGTCGCTGATAGTCGACCTGCTGCAGGAATCCGGCGTCGGCGCGCAGGTTCTCGTCGAGCGCCTCCAGCGTCCAGCTGTGCGTCCATTCGCGGCCTTTGTGTTCCAATCTCGCCCAGCTCCCGAGCCCTTCGAACGCTCCGGTCGGCTGGTTGAACAGGGCGGCGACCCGGTCGGGATAGCGCGTGCGCGAAGCCACTCCCTGGAGCTCCAAGTTCCAGGTCTTGTCCAGCTGGATCTTCGAGGACGCCGAGAGCACGGTGTTGCGACCCTCGCTGTAGTCGCGGTCGGTGAACAGCAGCGCGAGCTTCGAGCTTCCTATGTCGCGCCGCGCAGAAGCGAACGTGACGAGGCTCTCGCGATCTTCGAGGAGCAGGCGCTCGGCGCCCGAGACCCCCGGGAAGGTGAGGAGCGTCGCGGTGTCCTGGACCGAGAGGAGTGCGAACGTGTTGCGATTCACCCGCCCCGTCGCCCGCAGGCCGAAATCCGGATCGAGGATCGACCTCGTGTAGGCGACGTCGATCGGTGATGCGAAGAGATCCGTCCGCTCGAGAAAGAACGGGCGGCGCTCGGACACGAAGGGAGCGAAGCGGACGTTGCTCGTCAACTGGAGCTCATCCGATTCCACCTGGCTGAAGTCGGGCCAGAGCGTGGCGTCGACGACCCAACTGGGCGACGGGCGCCACTTGAAGTCGACTCCGGCACGAAACTCGTCCTGGCGCGACCCGTCGGTGGCCTGCCGTACCTCTGCGAGCCCGAACGGTATGGCCTCGAGCGATCCGCCCTCGCCGTCCGGCGTCTCGACCCGGACCGCCGGGTACTTGCAGACGAAGCAACTCTCGTTCGGGTCGATCATCAACGGCCAGAAGAAGTAGGCAAACTCGCGGGTCTGGCGGCGGCCGGCGCCGATGCGCCAGGCTGCGCCGGGAGTGAAGCGCAGGTTCTTGAACGGGACTCTGTACTCCACTGCCCAGTGATCGGCGCCGAGGTACGCCCCGGAATCCCAGGAGAGATCGAACTGATGGTCCTCTTCGGTGCCATCTTCGTAGAACGAGTCGGCCTGAACGTTGCGGGCGTTCAGATAGAGGAAGTAGACGCTGCGCTCGTCTCCCAGTGGCGTGAGCGCGACCCAGACGTAGTCGCCGGCCGGATTGACCGAAAGGCGATCGGTGAGCGGGGCGCGGAGCAGGTCGATGCGGTCGTCGAGCGCGAGAAAGGCGAGACGCAGCTGTTCGCCGTCGGTCGCGGCGAGAAAGAGAGTTCGCTGCGTGGCGGGCGAATTGAGCTTGGCCTTCCTCTCGTACTTGAGCTCCCAGATCAGCGCTCGCCGCCAGAAGGCCTCGTCGAGGTGCCCATCGAGCTCGAACGGTCCCTCGACGCGCGGCAGTGCCTGGGCTTGAGTGTGCTCGGTCGTCGGTCGTGTGGCGAGCGGTGCGAGTTCTCGCCAGAGCTCTTCGCCGGAGGCCCGGTCGGGAGCGGGAAGTGCCTCCGCGGCGGCCGTGGAGGCGAGCAGTGCAAGCGTCGCCCGGAGCGCCCTCATCCGAGCTTTCGCAGGCGGGCTCCACCCAGGAGCGCGAGCGCGGCGGCGCCCCCTGTGAGCGCAAGCAGGGCCGGCAAGACCGACCGGAGGTTGGCGGTCAGATCCGGCTCCGCGAGACGGAAGACCGGCAGCGCGTCGAAGCCGGCAGCGGTGAGCCGCTCGTTGCGAAACACCGGGCCCACGAGTTGCTGCCGATACTCCACCGCGAAGCCGGCGACGGCCGCTTCGAAGGCGCGAAATCGCGCCATGTCGCTTCCGGAGAGCTCGAGGAAGGCCTGGTGGACGAGCAGGGTAGGCGACAGGAATCGATACCGGTCGATGAGCTGCTGCTGCGCAGCCAGTGCCTCGCGAAAGGTGGCATGTGCGGGCGCCAGCTGCCGTTCGAGGTCGATGCGCGAGGCATACGAGCGGCGAATCCAGTCGGCGCGATCGACGTCGTCGGCGCGAAGCAGCTCCGGGTGATCGTGAGCGAACCTCTCGACCAGCTCCGTTTGGAGACGCTGGGTTTCGCTCTCGGCTCTCCGTTCCTCCGCGAGTAGCGCGTAGCGAGAAGGGACCGGGTGTCGCTCTGCGGCGAGCCTGCTCACGCCGGCGGGCAGGAGGAGCGTCGCGGCGATCCAGGCTGCGAGGAGAATCGAAGCGTTGGTTGCCGAGCCCAAACCCATGGACTGGACGAAGAACGCGAGCGCGAACCAAAAGGCCAGGTAGGCGAGAGCGGCGGCGAGCCAGAGCGCCAGTTTCGCCAGAGTCTCGTCACCACCGAACGGGGCTCCGCTGGCGATGCGCGCGAGGACGATGCCCGCGGCGACGAGAAGCGACGCAAGGAACAGGCGAGCGAAGAGCCGCGCTCCGAAGTAGCGCCCGGGAGAGATTCCCTGGGAGAGCGCGAGAGCGAGGGTCCCGCGCTCGCGTTCCGCGGAAACGAGGTCGTAGGAGAGCGTGATGACCAGCAGCGGAAGCAGCACGGCAACCGCCCAGGCGAGGTCGAAGCCTCCGACTGCGAGCAGCAGTGGGTTCGAGATCTCGTATTGCCTGAAGACGTTGAAGGAGAGGGTGAAGAGACCGACCTGGGACCAGTAGGGCTGCACATCCGAGACCCCGACCGCCATGTCGGCGAGCGGCCCAGGAGACAGCGCAGCAAGGGCGCGACGGCGATATGGATTGCCGGGGTCGTTCCACGGCTCTTCGGGATTGGGCGGCGTGTCGACGAGCGCGGCACGGTCTGCGGCGTCCGCTGTGCGCACCTCGTCACGCACTCTTTCGACCGCTTCGGCACGCTCGGTGCGGAAGCGCTCGCCGTTCCATGCCGCTGCGCCGAGCAGGAGCGCAAGGAGGAGGAGGACGGCGGAGAGGGTGCGGTCAGCGGCGAGGAGTTTCCAGTCGTAGCGGATCAGCGAGCGCATCATCATGGAGCGGCTCCGGAGGGACTCAGACGGGGGGAATTCGACGGACGGAATGGAACGCCCAGGCGAGAGAACCGACGCACCATGAGAAGAGCAGCGCGAGCTCGAACTGACGGCCGGCGAGCGACTCGCGGAAGCCCGGCGGGACGTACTCGAACGCGGGTGTCCGCTCCCAGAGCTCGGGGTCGGCCTTCCAGTCGAAGCCCTCCTTGCCGGCGCGGGCGGTCATTTCGGCATTGAGCTGCTGCTGCAGAACGCGGCGGTGCGCCTCCGCGGCCTGCGCGAAATGGCGATGATGCCCGAGGTCGGTTCCGGCGAGGGCCATCGACAGGCTCCGCGCCGCGAGGCCGGGGGCGAAGACGGCTGCCCAGCTCAAGACTCGTTCCTGGCGGAAGTAGGTCTCCCAGAGCTCGCCCCATCGCCGGTCGAAGACCAGGTTCCCGAACTCCTCGCCCGCCTGGAGGGCGATGCCGTCGAAGTTGACCGGAAGATCTTCGAGGCGCGTCACGCCGTAGCGCGCGAGGGTCTCGGCTTCGAGACGCTGGTAGCGCTCGTCGGCCGGGGCGTGGCCGTTGATTCCTGCCTGCTGATCGGCGCGCACGTCACGCCAGAAGTCCGAGGCGGCAGGTACCGCGTCCAGTCTCGCGGCCACTTCGGAGGCGGCACGTGGCAACAGCACGAACTGGGCTATCCAGAGCGCGAGGCCGAGCACCAAAGCGCGCCGCAGACTGCCGGCGCGCGCGGAGACCGCAACGGCGAGGCCCGTGGTGGAGAGGTAGAGCAGCAGCAGCGTCAGCGCGAGCACAGCCCAGCGGAGGGCGTCTCCGGAACCTTGCCCCGCGATCGCCGCTACGCCCCCGACGGAGGCGACGATGACGACCAGAGGCGCCACCGCGAGGAGCCCCAACGCGAGGAGCTTGCCCGCGGCGATTGCCGACGAAGAGACGCCCTGGGCGAGGAGCTCGCGCAGGGTGCCGCGCTCGCGCTCGACGGCAATCGATCCGAAGGCGGCGAAGATGAGAAGCAGCGGTACGAGTTGCTGAAGCACGATGACGGCGCTCAGCGAAGAGAATCGGGCGAGGCTGGTCTCGTCCTCGACGGGGCGGAAGCGTGCCGGGCTCTGATAGTGCGCTTCCATCCAGATGGCCCGGCCGACGTGGCGGTCGACGCCTGGGTCGAAGGCGGCGAGAGCTCCCGCCGGCTTCCAGGCGTACATTCCGAAATGCGCAGCCGAGTGCGGATTGCGCGGCCCCTGCTCGAGCCAGGCCTCGCGATCCGCCGATTTCGCTGCGGCGATCTCGGCACGTTGCCCGCGCAGAGCGGTGGCGCCGCTCAGGGCGGCAGCGAGGCCCAGCGCGACGAGCAGTGCGAGAACCCAGACGAGCCGGCCGTCGCGCGCGAGCGCGCGCAGCTCGGCGGCGGCGACGATTCGAACCGCGCTGCCGCGCCTCACGATGCCTCCGGGTTGCGGGGCGATTCCGCGGGCCTGCCGCCGACCTCCTCGAGGTAGACCGCCTCGAGCTCCTGCGCCGAGAGGTCGCGCATGGTCAGCTCGCGCAGCAGCCGGCCCTCGCGCAGGATCCCTGCGCGCTGAGCGGTCTCGCGCGATCGGAAGAGGTCGTGGGTAGCCATCAGGACCGCGACGCCGGAGGCAGCGAGTCGAACGACGAGGCGCGAGAAGTCGTTGGCCGCCGCAGGGTCGAGTCCCGACGTCGGCTCGTCGAGCAGTAGCGCTCGCGCCCCCTTCGCCAGAGCGATCGCAATGCCGACCTTCTGGCGCATTCCCTTGGAATACGTGGCGACCCGGGCGTTGCGCGCCGATTTCGCGAGACCGACCTCGTCGAACAGGCGTTCCAGGTCGTCCCGCGACGTCGTCTTTCCGGCGAGGCGGGTCATGAAGTCGAGGCTCTCGATCCCGGTGAGGTGCGGATGAAGTGCGAGCTGCTCCGGAATGTAGGCCGACCGGCGGCGCGCGGCGGTCGGCTCGATCGCCGGGTCGATCCCGTCGATCGAGGCGGAGCCCGCATCCGGACGCAGGAATCCGAGCAGCAGGTGAATCGTCGTCGACTTGCCGGCGCCGTTCGCCCCGAGCAAGGCGTAGATCTCGCCTGCTGCGACCGAAAGGTCGAGCGAGTCGAGTGCCAGGCGGTCGCCGTAGCGCTTCGTCAGTCCCTTGGTTTCGATCATCGTGGCCTCGCCGACAGGTTGGTCCTGGGATTGCCGTTCAGTTCCAGCCGATGCGCGCCGTCAGTCGCACCTGGCGAGGCACGCCCGGAACCGCATGGGTGGCGGCAGCGGAGTCGCCGAAGAGGAACTCGTACTCGAGGTCGAGAGCGTTCGTGACCGAGAGGGTCAGGTCACGAAAGACGCCGCGTGGCGGCAGCCAGGTGAGTGCAAGGTCGATGAGCTCGTAGCTGCCTCCACGTACGCTGTTGTCGAGCGTCACGGCGTAGTCGTCGTACCAGCTCGCCGAGAGGTGGGTGCGGAATCGCGGTCCGAAAGCGTGGTCGATGCGCAGCGCGGCTTGACTCTCCGGCACGCCGGTCGCCGCATTGCCCGAAAAGTCGACCGGCCCGGAGAACGACTCGAGAACCAGTTTCTGCCATTCGGCATCCACGATGCTGCCGGAGAGCTCGATCGACGTCGATGTTCCCAGGCGCCCCTGGAAGAGCAACTCGATGCCGCGCGAACGGTAGCGCTGCCCGGTCGTGACGAGCGTTCCTGGAACGGTGAAGTCCTCCGCTGCATCCGGGTTCGAGACGAGCAGCAGGCGGTCTCGTTGCTCCGCCTGAAAGAGCGACGCGGTGTAGGTCAGCCGGCGATCGAAGAGGGTCCCCTTGATGCCGAGTTCGAGACTGTCGAGCTCTGTCGGTCGGGTGTCGCGGACGTATTGCTCCGGATTCCACTGCCAGTAGGGGCCGAAGTTGGAGCTGAACCCCTGGCCGTAACTGGCGTAGAGGAGATGGTCGCCGCCCAGGCGATGGGCCAGGGAGAGCTTCGGGCTCAGGTGCTCGGCGCTGTCGCTGACCTCCGGCAGGTCCTCGAGCGTCTCTCCGGCGGCCTGCACGGTCCGGCGCTCGAAGCGATCGTAGCGGGCGCCCAGCGTGAGGGTGGTTCTCTCGCCGAATCGCCACTCGTGCTGGGCGAACAGGGAGGCGAAGTCGCTCTCGCCGCGGAACCGCGCTGTGGGCTGATCGACGACGAAACAGGGATGCTCGCGGTTGACGACGTTGCCTGACGTGTAGTCGATCGAGATCAGGAAGAACGTGAACCCGCAGTCGTAGGTGAATCCGTTCTGCCCCGTCCACTGGTCGTCCTCGTCGAGTGAGATGCGCTCGAGGTTGACGCCGGCCATCGAGACACCGAGGCTGCCGGAGAAGGTGAAGACGCCTTCGCCGAAGAGAGTCTCCTCTTCGACCTGGTTGGAGAAGCCATTGACTCCGAGGAGATGCTGCGACTCATCGAAGCCGAACGAGTCCCAGAAGTCGTAGACGTTGCTCTTCTCGAGCCTTCTCCCGTGCAGCGTCGTCTCGAGCGTCGAGCGGTCGGAGAGAATCTCGTTCCATCGCGCCGTCAGTCCGTAGGTCGTGCGATCCGACTCGGGATATCGCCCGAACGAGGCCGAGCCGAGATTGCCTTCGCGGCCGCCATGGATCGGGATGAGCGAGCCATCGGCCCGCACCGGGAGAGCGCTCCCGGTCTCGTAGCTCTTGTCGTAGAAGTTGGCGGTGAGCGTGAAGGTGCTGCTGTCGCCGGGCGTAGAGAGCAGCTTGGCGAACAGGTTGGCGACTTCGCGCTCGTTCTGATCGCGCCAGCCAGCGGACGACTCGTACGAGCCCAGGAAGAGGGCGCGCCCCGATCCCCAGGAGCGATCGAGCTGGGCATCGAAGCGACCGTACTCGTCACTTCCGGCGGCGAGCGAGATCTCACCGCCGCTGTCTCTGGGGTCTCGCGTCGTGTAGGCGAGTGCGCCGGCCAGGGCGCCGCGGCCATAGAGGGCGGAAACCGGCCCGCGAACCAGCTCGACCCCGCCGATCGCCGGGTAGGGGAGATCGTTCATGTAGATCTCCTCGTCGGCGCCGACGAACGGGATGCCGTCGAGAAGGGCGAGGAAGCTGTCGTTGCCGTGATTGCCGGTGATTCCGCGCAGATTGACGAACAGGAAGTCGTCATTGTCACCCGCGCCGCGACGGAACGAGATCGCCGGCTGGCCGCGCAGCTCGTCGGCGGCGACGAAGAAGAAGCCGCGTTCGCGCTCGGCATCGAGGTCCACCACGGTGACGCTCGCCGGCACGTCGAGGAGCGCGCGGTCGTCCCGCGTCGCGGTGACGACGACCGCCTCCTCGAGCGCCAGCGGCGTCGGCTCGGACGCCGCCGCCCCTTCGACGACCGAAGCCGCCGAAGGTGGCTCGCTTTCCGGCGCCCCGGTTGGAGCGCCGGCGGCGAGCAGAGCGCGGGAGCCTGCGGACGCCAGCAGGAAGTACATTGCGAGCATCGGGAGTTTCGGGTTGCGGATCATCGGTTCGGCTCCAGGAGTCGGAAGGTGAGCGCCGGGCGCCCCGCGAAGAAAGAGGAGCCTCTGGCGGTGCCCTCGTGGGCGTCCCGCACTCTCGGTTTCGGGTTCGGATGAGCTCCGGCGGTGCAGATTCCCGTTCGGGACATTCCGCGGATTCGATCGCGTCCACCTGCGGAAGGATGTGCTCGATCGAACGCTGAACCGGTGTCGAATCGAACCGCCCAGGCGTGCGCGACGGCACCTGTGCGAGAGGTTCTGCCAGCTAGGCTGCCGGCATGCCGTTGGGAGGGGAAAGACCGATCCTTCGCGGGCGAAGCGGGCGTTCCGCCGTCGAAGCTGAGCGAGTACTTTCTGCGCGGGCCTGGAACTCTCGCACGAGCTGCAACTTCATCTCGGCCTCGACGTAGCAGGGTGGAGGCCCGCAACTTGCGTGGATTCGGGGGCGAGGACGCCCCGGAGGGAGAGCCGTTCATGTCGAAGCTCAGTATCGCGATGATCGCCGCTCTTTCGCTGACACCTCTCGCCCCTCAGGTTCAGGCGGCGGCCGCGGTCACGACAAAGAAGCCCGTCCTGTCGCCGGAGACGTTCAAGGGGATGGAGCTCCGGGGGATCGGACCGGCGATGAAGTCGGGGCGAATCGCCGATGTTGCGATCCATCCTTCGGACCCGAACGTCTGGTACGTCGGCGCAGGCTCCGGTGGCGTCTGGAAGACGACCAACGCCGGCACGACATGGAAGCCGGTCTTCGACGAGCAGGGGGCCTATTCGATCGGTTGTGTAACTGTCGACCCAGCCAATCCCAACATCGTCTGGGTGGGCACCGGAGAGAACGTCGGCGGGCGCCACGTCGGTTTCGGCGATGGCCTCTATCGCAGCGCCGATGGTGGCGTGACCTGGGAGAAGCGCGGGCTCGAGCGCTCTGAGCACCTTTCGAAGATCGTCGTTCATCCGACACTGCCCGACACTCTCTGGGTCGCGGCGCAGGGGCCGCTGTGGTCGAAAGGGGGCGAGCGCGGTCTGTTTCGCACGACTGACGGCGGCAAGAGCTGGTCGAAGACCCTCGCAGGCGGCGACTGGACCGGAGTTACCGACCTGGTGATCGATCCGCGCGATCCGAACCGCCTGTGGGCGGCGACCTGGCAGCGGCAACGCAGCGTGGCCGCTTACCTCGGCGGCGGCCCCGAGTCGGCGATTCACGCCTCCGTGGACGGAGGATTGACCTGGACCAAGCTGGGTGGCGGGCTGCCGACCGGGAACTTGGGCAAGATCGGTCTCGCGATCTCTCCGCAGCGGCCGGACGTGCTCTATGCCGCGATCGAGCTCGAACGGCGCACCGGCGCCGTCTATCGCTCCGCAGACCGCGGTGCTTCGTGGAAGAAGATGTCCGACACCGTCGCCGGCGGCACCGGGCCGCACTACTATCAGGAGCTCTACGCCGACCCGCATCGCTTCGACCGGATCTACCTCGTGGACGTGCGGCTGCAACGGTCGGACGATGGCGGCGGGAGCTTCCGAAGCGTGCCGGAGGAGTTCAAGCACTCCGACAATCACTCGATCCAGTTCCGTGCCGACGATCCCGACTATCTGCTGGTAGGCACCGACGGCGGTCTCTACGAGACCTTCGACGGCGCCGCCTCCTGGCGCTTCGTAGCCAACCTGCCGGTGACGCAGTTCTACAAGATCGCGCTCGACGACGAGGCGCCGTTCTACAACATCTATGGCGGCACTCAGGACAACAGTACCCAGGGCGGACCCGTACGCACCGACAGTCAGAACGGAATCCGCAACGACGACTGGTGGATCACCCTCTTCGCTGACGGCCACCAGCCGGCGACCGAACCGGGAAATCCCGACATCCTCTACTCCGAGTGGCAGGAAGGGAACCTCGTGCGCGTCGATCGCACGACAGGCGAGGTCGTCTACATCACGCCCCAGGGCGAGCCGGGGGAGGCGCCCGACCGATTCAACTGGGATTCACCGATCCTCGTCAGCCCGCATCAGCGAGAGCGCCTCTACTACGCTTCGCAGCGCGTCTGGCGCTCCGACGACCGCGGCGACAGTTGGCGTCCGATCTCTGGCGATCTGACGCACCAAGGCGACCGCCTGCAGATTCCGCTACTCGGCCGCAAATGGAGCTGGGAGGCGGCCTGGGACCTCGGCGCGATGTCGGCGTTCGGAACGATCAGTTCGCTTGCCGAGTCGCCGAAGGTCGAGGGGCTCCTCTACGCGGGCACCGATGACGGGCGAATCCAGGTGAGCGAGAACGGGGGTGGCACGTGGCGAGCGGTCGACGTCGGCTCCCTGCCCGGAGTGCCGGCGCAGGCCTTCGTCAACGACATCAAGGCCGATCTCTTCGATGCCGACACGGTCTACGTCGCCCTGGACCACCACAAGTCGGGTGACTTCAAGCCCTACTTGCTGAAGAGCAGCGATCGCGGCAGGAGCTGGAAATCGATCGCCGGCGATCTGCCGGATCGTCACCTCGTATGGCGACTCGTCCAGGATCACGTGCGGCCCGAACTGCTCTTTGCCGGAACGGAGTTCGGACTGTTCTTCACCGTCGACGGTGGTGCGCAGTGGATCGAGCTTCAGGGCGGCATGCCGACGATCGCACTGCGCGACCTCGCGATCCAACGCCGCGAGAACGATCTCGTCGCGGCGAGCTTCGGGCGCGGGATCTTCGTTCTCGACGACTATTCGGCGTTGCGCGAGGCGAGCGAGCAGAGCCTGTCATCGGGCGCGCAGCTCTTCGCGCCGCGCAAGGCCTGGTGGTACGTCGAGCGCCGCACGCTCGCCGGGGAGGGCCCTGGAGACTATGGCCACGCCCATTTCGTCGCACCGAATCCCCCTTTTGGAGCGGTGTTCACCTACCACCTCGCCGAGTCTCGCTCGACGCGCGCCGAACGGCGCAAGGAGACCGAGCGGCCGAAGATCGAAGCGGGCGAAGACACGCCGTTCCCGCCGTTCGCCGAGCTCGAGGCCGAGCGTCGCGAACCCTCACCCGCGATGGTCCTGACGGTTCGCAACGCGGCAGGCGAGGTGGTGCGGCGCCTGATCGCGCCGGCGACGAAGGGGTTCCACCGGGTGGCCTGGGATCTGCGCCGTCCGGCGACCGACGCAATCTCGTCTCCGCCAGGCAAGGACTCGACCTTCACCGGCGCGTTGGCGCCGCCCGGGCGATACACCGTGACACTCGCGGAACGAATCGACGGCGTGGAGACGACGCTCGCAGGTCCAGTGACGCTCGAGGTCGAACGCCTCCGCCAGGGGGCGCTTCCCGGAGCGTCGCCAGAGGCCGCTGCGGCCTTTCTGGCCGAGGTCGAGGAGATGAATGGCCGTGTCTCCGCGGCTCAGCAGGCGCTCGACCGCGCCATCGAGCGGGTCGAACTTCTGGCTCATGTCCTGGCGCGCTCGATCGCGGCTCCCGAGCTCGAGCAGGAACGCAGCCGCATCCGCCAGGAGCTGTGGCGCCTCGACGAGCGTTTGCGCGGGAACCGCTCCCGGGGCGAGGTTGCGGTGGCGTCGCCGCCGACGATCGGCGGGCGGCTCGGCGTCGCCCAGTTCGGGACCCAGTTCTCGACTTACGGCCCGACGCCGACGCATCGCCGGGCGCTCGCCATCGCGGCGAGCGAGCTCGCGGCCTGGAAATCCGAGTTCGCGCGCCTTGCCGAGCAAGAGCTTCCGGCACTCGAGCAGCGTCTCGACGCGGCCGATGTGCCATGGACACCAGGGCGTGCCCTTCCCTGATGCTCTCGAGGCGACCTCCTCCATCTGCTAGAGTCACCGGCGATGGAATTGCGTAGTCCGAATCGCCAGCGCCGCCTGGTCTTCGCGGGCCTGCTGCTGAGCGCGCTCGGTTGCCTGTCCCCGCTCCTCGAGCACCACGCGATCGATCGCGACCGCTATCCCGGTGCCGCCGGTTCGGAGGTCTCGGTGGCCGCGACGCATGCCGGGGCCAGTCAGCATTGCGAGGCATCGACGACCGAGACGCAGGAGAGTTGCGTCGCGTGCCTGCTGCACCGTCGGGTCGCCGGCGGACACTTGCCGGAGCTACCGCCGGTCGATCTGTCGGTTTCGACGTGCCCGGTTGCCGCTGTCGCAGATCTCTCGCCATGCAGTGCCCTCCTTCCGCCTGCCGGCGGACGCGCTCCGCCCGCCGCCTGACTCCGAAGCAGCGCTCGACCCCCACAGTTTTCGAGAATCGGATGGACCGGGCTCCGCCGCTGCGCGGCGGGCTGTCTCCGCGCCGCGGCGCGAGAAGGAGTCGTTCATGTTCAAGTTCCACCTCAGGGTCCTCGCGACCCTCGTGCTGTTTGTCGCACCGTTGTCTGCCGCGCTCGCTGCCAGCGTCGGAACCCTCGCCGGAAAAGTCATCTACCATGCCGACGGCAGCGCGGTCGCCGGCGCCCAGGTCCGCCTCGCCGGCACCACCCGCCAGGCGGAGACGGACGCCGCCGGAGCCTTCCGCTTCGAGCAGGTGCCGGCCGGGAGCTACCTGGTCGTCGTCGAGACCGATCGCTTCGGTGCCGCCTCGGCGAGCACCGCCGTGATCGCCGACGAGACCACCGAGATCGAGATTCCGCTCGACCTCTCCATCCACGGCGACGAGCTCGTCGTCACTGCGACAGCCGACGCGCGGACGCTCGCCGATCTGGCACAGGCGGTCGGAGTGCTGTCGGGGGACGAGCTCGCGATCGCCGCGCGCGGCAGTCTCGGCGAAACGCTGTCGACGCAGCCGGGGGTGAACTCGACGTTCTTCGGCGCCGGCGCCAGCCGGCCGGTGGTGCGCGGGCAGGGCGGCAACCGGATCCGGATTCTCGAGAACGGCGTCGACTCCGGTGACGTTTCGGACACCAGCCCCGACCATGCCGTCGCCCTCGACCCGCTGTCGGCGGAGAAAATCGAGGTCGTGCGCGGCGCGGCGACGCTGCTCTACGGCTCGAACGCCATCGGCGGAGTGGTCAACGTGATCGACGACCGCATCGCCGAGTACCGCTCGGCGCGAGCCATCGAGGGGCAGGTGCAGCTCGTCGGCGGCTCGAACGCCGACGAACGGACGGGGGCTGTCGCCGTCGGCGGCTCGGTGGGTGCTCTTGCCTGGCGGGCCGGCGGCTTCAAGCGAACGAGCGACGACTACGCGAGCGGCGACGGCACCGTGGTCAACTCCGACTCCGAGTCGGACGGCGCCAACCTGGGCCTCTCCTTCGTCGGTGAGAACGGGTTCTTCGGTGCGGCCTACCGCGCCTACGACGCGAACTACGGCAATCCCGCGGAAGAAGAGGTTCGACTCGATCAGCGGCAGCGCCGGATCGACGTGCGCGGCGGCATCACGACGCCGCTGGGGATCTTCAAGAGTCTGCGGTTGCGCTTCGGCCAGTCCGACTACGAGCACACCGAGTTCGAAGGGCCCGAAGTCGGAACGGTGTTTCTGAACGACGCCTGGGAGGCCCGGATCGACGCTCCGCACAAGCAGTTGGGGATCTTTCAGGGGGCGGTCGGCATCCAGGTGGCGAATCGCGCCTTCGAGGCCATCGGGGAAGAGGCGTTCGTGCCGCCGACCGAGAACGACACCTGGGCCGCCTTCCTCTTCGAAGAGATCGGAACCGGGTCCCTGCGGGCGCAGGTGGGGGTGCGGCACGAGCACCAGGATTCGAGCGCCGAGGCGCAGCCGGACCGTACCTTCTCCGGCACCTCCGCATCGTTCGGCGGACTGTGGCGGCCGAACGAGGCCTACACGCTTTCGCTCACCGGCTCACGCTCGGTGCGCTTCCCGGATCCCGAGCAGCTCTACTCGAACGGCCCGCACATCGCCACCGGTGTGTTCGAGATCGGCGACCCGAACCTCCGCGAAGAGACGACGCTCGGGATCGACCTGGCGTTCCACAAGACCACCGGCCGGTTGCGCGGTTCGTTGAGC
>JBPOHI010000311.1:0-32269 GCA_052035735.1 Acidobacteriota bacterium | reverse complement strand
CGCGTAGTAGATGCCGCTCGCCAGGCCGAGCCGGCGGCGGGGGAAGCCGTCGCCCAACAGCGAGAGCGCGGCGGGGGTGAGCGTCGCCTCGCCGATGCCGACGAAGAGCCGGGGGAGGGCGAGGGAGAGGAAGCCGCGCGCCCAGCCGGAGACCGCCGTCATCGCGCTCCAGAGCGCGAGCCCGCCGGCGATCAGCGGCAGGCGGGGCCAGCGGTCGGCGGCGAGCCCGAGCAGCAGGCCGAAGACGCTGTAGAGCAGGACGAACGCGAAGCCCGCGAGCAGGCCGATCTGCTCGCGGGTGAGCCCGAGGTCCGCGATCAGCAGCGGGGCGAGGCTCGCGATCAGCGTGCGGTCGACGAAGTTGAGCACGTTGAGCAGGGTGAGGAAACCGAGGAGTGCCACCGCGGTGCGGCCGACCGCGGGCTCGGGGGCGTTCCCTCCGGTCGGCGCGAAGGGCTCGGGCGCGGAGGAAGGGGCCGGTGGAGCGCCGCGAGGAGTCGCCATGAAGGCTGATGATCGCACTATCGGGCCGACCCCTATCGCGGGTCTGGTGGGCGATCCTGGCGCTCCTTCCGGCGGGGCGCGAAAACCCGGACCGGGCGCAGCCGTACATTGGGCATGAACTTTCGATCGCCGGTCGAGGATCCGGGTATCCGCCTGCTGCGCTTCGCGATCGCGGCGCTGCTCTTCATTCACGGTGTCTATCGTGCCGCGTCCGGAGGTGTCGCTGGCTTCGGCGAGTTCTTGTCGGCGCAGGGCTTGCCCTTGGGCGGCCTCGTCGCCTGGGTTCTGACCCTGGTCGAGATCTTCGGCACGCCGCTGCTCGCTCTCGGTCTCGCG
The DNA here is from genome assembly GCA_052035735.1 of Acidobacteriota bacterium. Taxonomy (GTDB): domain Bacteria; phylum Acidobacteriota; class Thermoanaerobaculia; order Multivoradales; family JAGPDF01; genus JAGPDF01. The sequence goes on along the minus strand of JBPOHI010000311.1, from coordinate 31,429 downwards.
GTCACGCCGCTCGCGCTCTGGTTCGGCGTCGAGCTCCTGGCCGGGGTGGTGCTGGTGCACTGGCGGGCCGGCTGGTTCGTGGTCGGCGGCGGGCGCAACGGCGTCGAGTACAGCCTCTGTCTCGTCGCAGCGCTGCTCGCCTGCGTGCTCTCCGAGCGCCGGGCGAGGCGGCCTGTGTCAACCCTTTCGGGCGCGTGAGCCGGCGGCCCTCGTGCTCGCCTTCGGCGGCAGCTTCAGCCCGCGGCCGGCGTCGCGCTCGAAACGCGCGACGTCGGCCAGGGACATGCGCTGCAGCTGCGAGCGGATGCGCTCGCGCTCGAGACCCCAGAAGGCATGGGCGGGGCAGGCGCGCCGGTCGGAACACTCGGCTTTGCCCAGGAGGCAGCCTTCGAGGAAGCCGGGGCCTTCGACGGCGATGATGATCTCGCCGACCGAGAGCTGATCGGGATGGCGCAGCAGGCGGAAGCCGCCGCGATAGCCGCGCTTGGCTTCGACGATCCCCGCGCCCGCCAGGCGGTGAAGGATCTTGGACAGGTACGGCAAGGGGGCGTCGATCGCGGCGGCCAGATCGCGGGCGAGGATCCAGCTTTCGCCGGCGCCGGAGAGGCTCGAAAGCGCGAGTACGGCATAGGAGCTGGAGCTGGCGAGTCCGAACATGTGCGCAGTCTGTGCCCAGCCGATACTCAGGTCAAGAATCGGCACTTTGGCCTCGCCGGCGGCCGCCTGTCGCCGGACGGCGGTGTGGTCTACGATTGGAGGATGAAACGACCCGCCTCCCGCCTCTGTACCACGACCGCGATCGCCGCCCTGGGTGTGCTGTCGCTCTCCGCCGCCCGGCCCGCTGGCGGCGCCACCCCTCCGCCCGCCCCCGCCGTCGGCTCGCCGGAGTGGATCGTCGACAGCTTCTTCAAGCAGAAGGAGTTTCCCGAGCTCACCCGCTACGCTACCGGCGAGTTCGCCGAGCTCTACAAGACCTCACCGACCCTCGGATCGATCGTACCGCCGGCCGTCACGGTCACCTCCCGCGTACTCGAGCGCGACGCCCTGCATGCGACCTTCGCCGTCACGATGACCGACAGCAACGTGACCAAGGAGTGGTACGCCTATCTGCGACTCGAGGGCGGCGCCTTCAAGCTCGAAGCGATTCGCACCCTGACGCTCGGCGCGCACTTCTTCGAGACCCTGGTCGCGGCGGAGAAGGCCGCGCTGGCCGGGAGGCTGAACGCGCTCGGCGTGCAGGAGCTCGACCGCTCGCACCTGACGATCGCGGCGGATACGGAGCTCAAGAATCACTTTGTCGCCCAGAAGCCGCTGTTCGAGGCGCTGGCGAAGGAGTTCGCCGGCCTGACCGCGATCGAGGTGGTCAACTTCGACGGCCGGGTCGCCCCCCCGGGTAGCCTGGCCGCTTCGGGCGCGAGCCCCGAGCGGGTCAGTGCGATGGCGCAACAGCTGCGAACCCTCACGCTCGGGGCGGCGGTCCGCAACTACCGCGACTGCACCGGCTGCATCGCCCTCGTCGTCGGCGGCGACGGCGAGAGTCAGGTCGGCTTCCTGCGCGCCGGGCCGGGAGCGAAGGCGCCAGCGATGTCGCCCGCCAGCTTCATCTACGTCGAGCCGTTGGGCGACGGCTGGTATCTCTTCAAGACCGTCTGAACGGCGCGAGGCGAGCCGACGCCTCCGCCGAGGCAGCCCGCGGGAGCCTGAAATGAGTGCCGCCAAGCGCGCCAGGCAGGTCGCCTTCGTGCCCTCCACAGGAGGGCTCGGCTCGGCGCTGTTCGCGGTCTGGGCGGCCGGCCAGCTCCTCCGCGACCGCTCGCTCCTCACCGCCTGGGCCTTCTACTTGCCATCGGCGGTGGTGGGCGCGGCGCTCGTCCTGCTTGCGGTCGTCGCCTTGGCGCTCCGCCAGCGTCTCGCGGCCGCCCTGCTCGCCGGGCTTGCCCTGCTGCCGGCGCTCGCCGTGCTGTTGCTCGAGAACCGCTGGCGGACGGCGGCGCCGGCGCGAACCCATGCCGCCGATCTGCGGGTGGTGGCGTGGAACGTCTCCGACTTTCCGCACGGCGTGGAGCGGGTGGCGGCGCAGTTGCGGCCGCTTGCGGCCGATCTGGTGCTGCTCTCGGAGGCTCCGGGTCGGCCGCCGCGGGAGCTCGAGCGCCAGCTGGGCGGCGAGCTGCGGCTGACCCCGGTGGGTTCGATGGCGATCTTCGCCCGCGCCGCTCCGCTCGAGGTCGAGTGGCTGGCGCGCGAGGACCGGATCCAGGCGGCGTACGTGCGCTGGCCGGTCGCCGGCCGGACCCTGGGCGTGCTGGCGGTGAACCTCATCTCCTCTCCCCGGGTGTTGCGGGATCCACTGCTCGCGAGGGTGCTGCAGATGATCGACAGCCGCTCGCCCGATCTCGTGCTCGGCGACTTCAACGCCCCCCGGCGTTCGCGCGCCCTCACCCGCTTGCCGGCCGGCTTCCGCCACGCCTACGACGTCGCCGGGTTCGGCTGGTCGTCCACCTGGCCGGCGGCGCTGCCGTTGCTGGCGATCGATCAGACCATCGTCGGCCCGCGCCTTGCGGTGCGCAGCTACAGCCTGCGAACGACCCGAACCAGCGATCACCGCTTGCAGCTCTCGGAGCTCGATTTCGAGACGCCGCCGGACGACGCCTTGGACGGCGGATCCGGGTAGAGTGCGTCGAATTGGCAAGACCTCGTGGGAGGGGAAGATGGCGATGCGTGCGGCAGGATGGATGTTGTGCTGGGTGCTTGCGGCGGCCACCGGGTGCCGAAGCGCCGATACGGCGCTCAAGACCGCAACGCCGGCGCCGGCCGCGGTTCCTTCGCCCGCCGCTTCTGCCAAGCCCGGGCTGCGCAACGACGACCGGCTGGGCGCCGTACTCTGGCAGCAGACCTCGGCCGAGTATCGTGCGCTCGCCCTGGCGTCCTTCTCTCGCGCCCGCGCCGAGCTCGATCGCGCGCTCGCCGATCGCGGCGCGACCGCGGCGCTCGAGCAGCAGGGCGATTTCGCGGACCTGCCGCCCGCGGTCATCGCCGACGTCGACGAAACGCTGCTCGACAACTCGCCCTACGAAGCGGACCGGATTCGCGTCGGCGGGCGTTACGAGCCGGTCTCCTGGAACGCCTGGGTCGAGCGCGCTCGCGCCGCGGCGGTGCCGGGTGCGCTCGAGTTCGCGCGCTACGCGAGCGAGCGCGGCGTCACCCTCTTCTACGTCACCAATCGCGCCGCGCCTCTCGAAGCGAAGACGCGCGAGAATCTCGCCGCGCTCGGTTTCCCGATGAGCGCCGACCGGGACGTCGTACTGGTGCCCGGAGAGCGGCCGGAGTGGACCTCCGAGAAGACGACACGGCGCGCCGAGGTCGCGCGCGGCTACCGCATCCTCCTGCTCGTAGGCGACGACTTAGGCGACTTCGTGAGCGGAGCTCGCGCCCGGCCCGAGGAGCGCGTCGCACTCGCCGAGCGCCACGCTGACCGCTGGCAGAGGAGCTGGATTCTCCTCCCCAACCCCTACTACGGCTCCTGGGAGCGGGCGCTGCTCGACCAGCGACGCGATCTGTCGGACGACGAGATCCTGCGTCTCAAGCTCGAGCGCCTGCACGGCAGCGAGTGAAGCCCGCGAGTCTCCGTCCGGCAGCGACTCGACCGCGCAGCGAGAGTCGCTGGCGGCGCTTCTACGACGTCGTGGCCGAGATTCCCTGCGGGCGCGTGGCGACCTACGGCCAGATCGCGGCGCTCGCCGGCTTCCCCGGCAATGCGCGCGAGGTGGGTTACGCCCTCGCCGGTCTGCCGGAGGGGAGCGATCTGCCCTGGCAGCGGGTGATCAACGCGCGCGGCGAGGTCAGTCTGCGCCGCGAGCCGGGGCGCGACGGCTTTCAGCGCCATCTGCTCGAAGAGGAGGGCGTGCTTTTCGGCGCGAACGGCAGGATCGATCTCGCGCGCTTCGCCTGGGAGCCCGGCCGGAGGCGACGCCGGTGAGGCGGGCGTTGATGAAGCTCTGGCGCGACATGGGGCCGGGCGGCCCGTCGTCGATCACCCTCGCTTTCCTCACGGCAACGCTCGGTCTCGGTCTGCCGGTGCTCTATCGCCTGCGCTCGGTGCTCCGTCGGGCGCAGCGCGACGAGCGCGCCCCCGCCGACCTGATTCTCGTTCTCGGGCGCGAGCTGCGCGACAATCGCCCGACAGCGGTCTTCCGGGCGCGTCTCGAACACGGCGCCCGTCTCCTGCGCGAAGGCTGGGCGCCGCGCATTCTGGTCTCCGGCGGCGTCACCGGCGACAGCCAGGTGAGCGAGGCCGAGGCAGGGCGTGAACTTCTCCTGGCGCACGGTCTCGCCGCAGCGACGGTGCTGGTCGAGGACGGAAGCCGGCACACCCTCGAGAACCTGTTCAACGTCCGCGAGACGTTGCGCCGTGAGGGCTGGCAGCGCCTCATCCTGGTCTCCGATCCGTTGCATCTCGCGCGCGCCGCGGCGGTCGCGCGCGGCCTGCGGCTCGAGGTGCTGCTGTCGCCAGCGGTCGACTGTCCGCCGGCGCGCGGCTCGCTCGGTTGGGCGCTGCGCGCAGCGCACGAGGCGTTCCTGCTGCACTGGTACCACGTCGGCCTGATCTACAGCCGCGCCATCCGCTCCGAGCGTCTGCTCGGCCGGGTGACCTGAAGGCCACGCTAGAATTGCCCGACTCGTCTCGAAAGGAGACCTCGAATGCGTCCTGCTTCCCTGCCGGTGGCCTGTGCGGTTCTTGCCTGCGTCTCGACCCACGCTCTCACCGCTGCGTCGCCCGGCGACCTCGAAACGCTCGGCCGAATCCGCGACGAGGGCTTCCGGCGCTCGCAGGTGATGGCGATCGTCGAACACCTCACCGACCAGATCGGACCGCGGCTCACCGGCTCGCCGTCGATGAAAGCGGCGAACGACTGGACGCAGGCGAAGTTCCGCGAATGGGGCTTGGCCAACGCGCATCTCGAACCGTGGGAGTTCGGCGAGGGCTGGAGCTTCACCCGCGCCGAGGTACGGATGACCGCGCCGGTTCCGGCGGTGCTCGCCGCGTTGCCCAAGGCGTGGACGCCGGGAACGACCGGAGTCGCGACCGGGAGCGCCATGTTCCTCGAGATCGAGAAGATCGAAGACCTCGAAGCCCACAAGGGGGAGCTCGCCGGCAAGATCCTCTTTCTCAACAAGGCGCCGGAAGCCAAGGACCCGGCGGCGCCAGTCTTCGTGCGCTACGACGCGACCAAGCTCGCCGAGCTCGCCGAATTCGACATCCCCGCGGACCGCGAGGGCGAGTCGTGGCGCGAGAAGGCGCGCAAGCGGCGCGATCTCTGGCTCAAGGTCTCGGATCTCCTGGTCGCGGAAGGGGTCGTCGCGACCGTCGAAGTGTCGTCGTTCGAGCACGGCGTCGTGCGCGTGATGGGCGGCGGCGGTCAGGGCGTCCCCGGTCAGCCGCTAGGTGTGCCGGCACTGGTGATGGCGGTCGAGCCGTACGAACGCGTCCTCCGCCTGCTCGAGGAGGGCGAGGAGGTCGAGCTCGCGATCGACGTGGCGTCGCAGTTCCACCGCGAGTCGCCGACCGCCTTCAATACCGTGGCCGAGATTCCGGGCAGCGAGCGCAACGCCGAAGTCGTCATGGCCGGAGCGCACCTCGACTCCTGGCACAGCGGCACCGGCGCCACCGACAACGCGGCCGGTTCGGCGGTGGTGCTCGAAGCGATGCGCATCCTCAGGACACTCGGAGTGCAGCCGAAGCGGACGATCCGCGCCGCGCTGTGGAGCGGCGAGGAGCAGGGGCTCCTGGGCTCGCGCGCCTACGTCGCCGACCACTTCGCCTCGCGCCCCGAGCCGACCGACGAATCCGAGCTCGCGCTGCCGGCGCGTTGGCGCAAGCCCACCTGGCCGATCACGCCGAAGCCCGAGCACGCGCGGCTCGCGGCCTACTTCAACCTCGACAACGGCGGCGGCAAGGTGCACGGCATCTACGCCCAGGAGAACCTCGGCGCGAAGCTGCTCTTCGAGCGCTTCATCGAGCCGCTCGAGGATCTGGGGGTCACCACGGTGACGATGGAGAACACCGGCTCGACCGACCACGTCTCCTTCGACGCCGCCGGCCTGCCCGGCTTCCAATTCATCCAGGACGGGCGCGACTATTTCAGCCGCACGCACCACTCGAACATCGACACCTACGAGCACCTGGCCGAGGCCGACCTGAAGCAGGCGGCGGTGGTCATGGCGAGCTTCCTGTATCAGGCGGCGATGCTCGAGACGCCGTTCCCGCGCAAGCCCCTGCCCGTCGAGCCGCCGAAGAAGGAAGAGAAGAAGGGCGGCAAGAAGGAGGCGGGCCAGCGGGACTAGAATGCACCTCGGAAGCGCTCGGGGGCTGGTGCCTCTCGCGGTCTTCAAAACCGTAGTCCGGCGCCGGTTGCGGCGACGGGGGTGGGTTCGATTCCCATGCGCTTCCGCCAACGACGTACTCGCGAGGCGCCGGCTTGCCGGCGCCTTTCGTTTTTCTGCTGTCCGCTTTTCAGCAGTCGAGGCCGAGCCACTCGCAGGCCGAGCCGGCGGCGGCCGCAGGGGCTCCGGCGCGGATGCGCACCAGCGCCGTCGCCCGGCCGAACGCCAGCAGGTCGTGCGAGCCCTGCGGCGAAATCGGTGTGAGCAGCGGCCGGCCGCCGTCGATCCGCCAGGTCGCCGGGACGAAGCGATCGCGTCGCTTGCCGGCGCCGAGGGGCGCGGCGAGCGCACCCGGAAGCGCGGTGTCCCAGAACTCCACCGGTCTGCCCATGAGACGGGCGAGCGCCGGGCGCACGAAGAGCCACCAGGCGACCATCACCGACGCCGGATTTCCCGGCAGGCCGAAGATCAGCTGTTCGCCGTCCGCTCCGGCGCGGCGCGCGGCGAGCAGGGGCTTTCCTGGCTGGATCGCAACGCCGTGGAAGAGCGTCTCGCAGCCGAGGCGAGCCAGCACCGGCACCAGGAAGTCGGCCTCGCCCATCGACACGCCGCCGCAGCAAAGCAGGACGTCCGTGCCCTCGAGCCCCCGCGTGACGCTGCGCGCCAGCGCCTCGGGCTCGTCGCGGGCGATACCGAGCTCGCGCGCGGCGAGCCCCTGGCGCGCGAGCTCGGCGAGCAGGAAGTCGCTGTGCGAGTCGCGCAGCTCGCCGGGACCGGGCGTCGTGTGCGGCGGCACGATCTCGTTGCCGGTCAGCTGCAGGGCGAGACGCGGCGGCCGATGGACCTTCACCTCGCCGATGCCCTGGCTCGCGAGCAGGGCGAGCGCCGCGGGAGTGAGGCACGCGCCCGCCGGCAGGAGCGGCGCGCCGCGGCGCACGACCTCCCCCTGAAGGCGAATCGCGGCGCCCGGGGCGATGGCCGTCGTGGTGCGCATCCTCTCACCCTCGGTCGCCGTCTCCTCGACGCCGACCACCCGGTCGGCGCCCGGCGGGACCCCGGCGCCGGTCATGATGCGCAACGCCTGTCCCGCTGCGAGCCGCGCCTCTTCGCGATCGCCCGCGAAACGGGTTCCGGTGATCGCGTACCAACCGTTTGGCGGAGCCTCGCCGGCCAGGGCGAAGCCGTCGAGTGCCGCGAGGTCGCAGGGGGGCAGATCGGAAGTGGCGAAGAGAGGCTCGGCGAGGACTCGCCCGTCGGCGAGTCGGCGCTCGACCGCGAGCGGCGCGAGCGGTGCGAGGTGGGGGCGGAGGCGTTCCCAGGCGGATTCGGGTGCGAGCATGTCGCCCGGTCTATCAGAGGGTCCGCGGCGCTGCAACTGTGAGCGGGGCCTCTCGGCGCCGGCGCGATATGATCCCGGTTTCGATGGAGCGCCCCCTGGAACGAACCTCTCAGTATCGCGGCGACCTGCGCCAGACGGCCTTGCCGGAGATGCTCGCGATCATCCAACAGGCGCGGGTCGCCGGAGTCATCGAGGCGGTGCTCGGCGACGTCACCAAGCGGGTCTTCCTCGAAAACGGCTACGTCGTGCACGCCTCGTCCTCGGATCTGGCGGACAGCCTCGGCGGTTTCCTGCGCCGCGAGGGAAAGCTCTCCGACGCCCAGTTCCGCACCGCGATGGCACGGCGGGCGGCGAGCGGGCAGCGCCTCGGAGAGCTGCTGATCGAGCAGGGAATGCTGTCGCCGGCGCAGACCTTCCAGGCGATCCGCGAGCACGTCGAAGCGATCGTCTGGAGCCTGTTCGCCTGGGAGGAGGGGGACGTCTCCTTTCAGATCGGCGCGATCGATTCCCGCGAGCTGGTGAGGATTCAGATTCCCCTGCGTCAGGTGATCGTGCAGGGAGTCAAGAGGGCCGCCAACGCCAAGTCGCTGGTGACGCGCATGGGAGGCAAGGAGGCGCTCTTCGGCCCGAACTACAAGCTCGAAGAGCTCATCGACGTCGCGCTCGATGCCGAGGAGTACCGGCTCCTCACGATGGTCGACGGCAAGCGCTCGCTCTACGAGCTCGCGACCAAAGGGCCGCTCGCGCCGCCGGAGAACGCCCGGTTGCTCTACGCCTACAGTGTGCTGCAGCTGATCCGCAAGGTCGGTGTCGCCGAGCCGGCGGCGGCACCGGGAGTCATCAAGATCAAGCTGCGTTCCGAAAGCTGATCCGGAAAGAGGTCGAACGATGCCGCTTTACGAGTATCTCTGCGAGTCGTGCGGTGAACGCACCGAGATCCTGCAGCGTTTCAGCGATCTGCCGGAGGTCACCTGTCCGAAATGCGCTGCGCCGATGCGCAGGCTCCCTTCGGCACCCTCGATCCAGTTCAAGGGCAGCGGTTTCTACCTGACCGACTACGCCAAGAAGTCGGGTGGCACCGAGGGCACTTCGCCGCGCACCGGCGGCGACAAGGCGGCCGACAAGGCGGGTGAGAAGGGCAGCGAGGCCGGGACGGCGAAGAGTGCCGGCGCCGGAACGTCCGACTCCGCCCCCGCGAGCCCCGCCCCTTCGAGCTCCGCGCCGTCCAGTCCGGCCGCCGGCAGCGCCAAGGGATCCTCCGGAGCGGGCGGCGAATGAGCTCTGCGCGGCGCGTCGGTCGCCTCTGTGCGCTCCTGCTGACGGCGTTCGTCGCTGCGGCCTTGCCGGCGGCGCCGGCGGGCGCCGCTCCCAGGCTCGGCCTCCAACCCGTGCCGCTCTATGGCGCCGATGTACGCAGTCTGGTGTTCGATCCGGCAAACCCTGATCGCGCCTTCGCCGGTACCTCTGCAGGGCACGTCTACGTCTCCGAGGACGGCGGCGCGAGCTTCCGCAACGCCGGTGCCGAGATCCCCTTTCCGCACTGGGTCGTCGGCACTCTGATCTACGACGAGAACCGTCCCGGGCGCCTCTGGGCAGGGCTCTGGGGCATCTGGGGAGGCGGCAGGGTCGCCTTCTCGGACGACTCGGGCGTGAGCTGGACGATTCGCCCCGGCAGTGCGAGTGGCGAAGCCCAGGTCTACGCCCTGGCAACGGTGCCCGGAGTCCCCGATCGTCTGTTCGCCGGCACCCGGGCGGGTGTGGAGCTCTCCGAGGACGCAGGGTTGACTTTTCGCCCCGTCGGCCGCGACCTTCCGGGGCTCATCCACGTTTCGAGCCTGCATGTCGATCGCCTGCAGCCGCAGGTCGTCGTCGCCGGGACCTGGCGCCAGGCCTACCGCAGCGACGACGGCGGCAAGACCTGGCGCGGAGTGTTCGACGGCATGATTCTCGACACCGAGGTGTTCTCGCTCCACCCCTCCGCCGAGCGTCCGGGGGAGCTCTGGGCCTCGACCTGCGGCTGGGTCTATCGCGGCGACGGCCTGGGCGACAAGTGGACGCGCTTCCAGACCGGTCTCACCGAGCGCCGGACTCCGAGCTTCGCGGTCCTGCCGGGGGAGCGCCTCCTCGCGGGTACTGTGGCCGGCGCCTTTCTCTCGACCGATCGCGGAGCTTCGTTCCGGCGCACGACGCTGCCCTCGCTGCCGGTGCTGGCGATCGCCTATCACCCGGCGCACCCGGAGCGCATTCTGATCGGAACCGAAGGCGCCGGAATCTGGAGCTCGACCGACGCCGGAGAGAGCTTCCGGGCGCGGCCGGTGGCGATGCGGAACCTGCGCGTGCCGGCTCTCGATCACGACGGCGAGCATCTGTTCGCGGCTGTCGCCCATGCCGGGCCGGCGTCGGGGATCTATCGCTCGCCGGACGGAGGCGCCTCGTTCGAACCCCTGCCATCGGAGCTGCCGACCGTGCTGGCGATGGCGACCGCCGGAGAGCGTCTCTTCGTCGCCACCGAGCGCGGGCTGTTCGAGCGCGAGAAGGGTGCGGCGGCGAAGGGGGCGGAGGGCGAAGTGGGCCTGCCGCTCCGCTTTCACCGGGTCGCGGAGATCGGCGACCGCCGTGTGGAACAGCTCTCGGCGACGGAGGGCGGGATCGTGGCCCGCACCCGAGAGAGCGTCTACGAGCTCGAGACGGCAGGCCCGGGAGCGCGTTTTCGCTCCGTCGCGCTGGTTCCCGCGGGACACAGGGCCGTGCCTTCCGGGCTGCGCTCCGCGGCGCTCGCCGGTGGCGACCTGTGGATCCTGCGCGACGACGGGTTGGCGCGGCGGGTGGGCGGCAAGTTCCAGGCTGCGAGCCTGCCGTATCCGCCGGGTACCGGCAGCGAGATCTTCGGCGTCGCTGGCGAGCTGCACTACTCCGGCCGGGAGGGGCTCTTCCGCCGCGATGGCGCTTCGGGGGCCTGGATTCCGCTGCGTTCCGGGCCGCTGCGTACGATGGTCACCGGCAGCCCTCGATTCCCCTACCTCATCGAAGCCGGGGGAGCGCTGGCACTCTTCGCGCCGGCGGCGGCCCACGGCGGCACGGCCACGTGGGTCCCGATCGAGCTGCCTTACCCTTCGGGCGAGACGCTGTCGGCGCGGATCGCAGGCGAACGGCTGCTCCTCGGATCCTCGGGCTTCGGCGTCTGGCAGGCGGAGCTGCCGGCCTCGCTGCTGCGCGAAGCTGCGCCGGTAGCCGACGCGAGTCAGCGCCCGTCGGCGAGCGAAGCGAGAATCCGCAAGTAGGTCTCGTACCGGTTGACGTCGAGCTCGCCGGCGTCCGCCGCTCTGCGCACCGCGCATTGCGGCTCGTGAGAGTGGCTGCAGTCGTTGAAGCGGCAGTCCGGCGCGAGCCCTTCGAACTCCTCGAAGTAGAGCGACAGATCCTCGCGGGACAGCTCCCAGAGTCCGAACTCGCGAATGCCGGGGGTGTCGATGATCCGCGTCTCGCCGGGTAGCCGGTAGATTCGCGCCCGGGTCGTCGTATGCCGGCCGCGCGCATTCATCGCCGAGACTTCGCCGACGCGCACCTCGAGCTCGGGAGAGAGCGCCGCAAGCAGTGAGCTCTTTCCCACGCCGCTGTGACCGACGAAGACGACGGTCTTGCCCGCGATCAGCAGGCGCAGCTCTTCGATGCCCCGTCCGGTCTTCGCGGAGCAGAACACGAACGGCAGGCTGAGCGCGCGATAGGGCGCGAGGCGGGCGAGCTCCGGGTCGCTCGCGGCGTCCGCGTCATCGGCGAGGTCGTATTTGTTCACCGCGATCGCCGCCGCGACGCCGCCGTGCGCCAGAGCGACCAGGAAGCGATCGAGCAGTCCGGTGGCGAGCGCCGGCCTGCGCAGGGCGGTGACGACGACGGCGAGGTCGATGTTGGCGGCGAGGACGCGCTCGCGATGAGCGAGCAGCGGATCCGGACGCGAGAGCCGGCTGCTCCGCGGCAGGACCTGGGCGACCACCAGTTCGCCGCTGGGCCGGCGCGCGACGCGCAGCAGGTCGCCTACCGCGAGGTCGCTACGCTGAACCATCGCCAGCGCCTTCGGCAGGTGACAGGTCGCGATCTCGCCTTGCCACTCGACCTCGCACTGGCCGCGGGAAATGGCCACCACCAGCGCCTCGCCGGCCAGCGCGGAGACAGTGGCGTCGGGAGCGCCGGAAGCAGCCTGGGCGGCGGACTCCGCGGCGGGCGACCGCAGACGCTCAGCGCGGCGCTCTGTGCTTTCCGAACGCCGCTGCCCGCGCTTCTGACGCAGTGGCAGGTCGTCGTAGTCGTGGTCGTCCATCGGCCGGGCGGTCTCGCGAATCAGTCCTGCGCGGCGGTGATGCCGGCCTTGCGGGCGTAGTAGCGGAACGACCGGAAGCTCATGCGCAGCAGCTCCGCGGCCTGGGTCTGAACACCGCCGCTGCGCTCGAGGGCCTGTTTCATCACATCGGCGCGGATCTCCTCGAGCAGCGCCTCGAGATCGAGGCCTTCGGGCGGCAACGCCACTCCCTGATCGTCGCGCGGCCCGCCAGCGGCGAGCGAGGTCGGAAGGTCCGAGTTGGTGATGGCCGTGCCGGTCGAGAGCGCGATGGCGCGTTCGATGAGGTTCTCGAGCTCCCGCACGTTGCCGGGCCAGTTGTGCCCCTCGAGAAGCCGCATCGCCTCCGCGGAAATCCGTTTCGGCGGCACGCCGAGAGCGGCGCTGTACTTGTGCAGGAAATGGTCGACGAGGAGCGGAATGTCCTCGCGTCGCGCGCGCAGGGGGGGTATCGAGATCGGAATGACGTTGATTCGGTAGAAGAGATCCTCGCGAAACTCGCCGCGGCCGATCTTCTCGGCGAGATTCTGGTTGGTCGCGGCGATGATGCGCACGTCCACCGGGTCCTCGGTCGTGCCCCCGACGCGCCGGACCACCTTCTCCTGCAGGACGCGCAGGAGTTTGACCTGCATCGTCAGGCTCATCTCTCCGATCTCGTCGAGGAACAGCGTGCCGTGGTTGGCTTCCTGGAAGAGGCCCTTCTTGTCGCGCAGCGCTCCGGTGAAGGCGCCCCTCTCGTGTCCGAAGAGCTCGCTCTCGAGGAGGTTCTCCGGCATCGCGCCGCAATTGATCGCCAGCACGCGTTGGGTCGCGCGGGGGCTCGAGAAGTGGATGGCGCGGGCGATGAGCTCCTTGCCGGTGCCGCTCTCGCCGTGGATCAGCACCGTCGACGAGGTGCGCGCGACGCGCTCGATGAGGCCGAAGATCGCCTGCATCTTCGGGCTGCGGCCGATGATGTTCTTGAAGGCATAGCGCTGCTCGAGCTCCCTGCGAAGGTAGGTGTTCTCTTCGTAGAGCCGGTTCTTCTCCAGTGCCCGTTCGAGGACGGCCTTGAGCTCGTCGATGTCGAACGGCTTCGGCACATAGTCGTAGGCGCCGAGCTTCATCGCCTCGATGGCGTTCTTGGTGGAGGTGTAGGCGGTCATCATGATGACCGAAGTGCGCGCGTCGGCGGTCTTGATCTCGCGCAGCAGCTCCAGGCCGTTGCCGTCGGGCATCATCATGTCGCACAGCACCAGGTCGGGCGTGCGCTCGGCGAGCCGCTCGCGCGCCTCGCGCACCGAGCGCGCCGTCGTCACCGAGAGGCCCTCGCCGGAGCACAGCACGGAGAGGAATTCGAGCAGGCTGGTTTCGTCGTCGACGATCAGGATGTTTCCAGAGAGCACTCAGGCCTCCGACGCGACGGGCAGCGCCGCTTCTAGGTGCACGGGCAGCGAAACGACGATCCGGGTGCCCTCGTCGGGCCGGCTTTCCACGCTGATCGAGCCGCCGTGCTCCTGGACGATTCGATAGACGATCGCCATGCCGATACCGGTACCGGAGTCGAAGAAGGACTGAAAAGGGTGAAACAGCTGCGCGCGTTGCTCCTCGGACATGCCGTGCCCGGTGTCGTGGAACTCGAGGCTGTAGGAGTCGCCGCGCAGGCGGCCGAGGATGAGGAGCCTGCCTCCGCCCGGCATGGCCCGCAGGGAATTTCGCGCCAGATTCCAGAAGATCTGGCTGATCTGGTCGGGATCGCCCGTCATCTGGGCGGATTCGGGCTCGAGCTCGAGGGCGAACTCGTGTCCACCCGTGGCTTCCTCGGAATTGCGCAGCAGCGCGGTGTTCTCGGCCAGCAGGGCGGCGATGTCGAAGCGCGCGGCGGCGCGCTCGCGGGGTCGCGCGAAGCGCAGGAATCCCTTGATCGTGCGATCGAGCCGCAGGCTCTCCTTGACGATGATGTCGAGCAGCCGTCGCTCCTGCTGCCCGGCAGCGATCGAGGACGACAGGAGCTGCACCGAGCCCGAGATGGCGGCCAGCGGATTGCCAACCTCGTGGGCCAGGCCCGCCGCGAGTTCGCCGACGGCTGCCATGCGGTCCTTGAGGCGCAGCTCGTCCTGCAGGCGGCGCCATTGCGAGAGGTCCTGGAAGACGACGATCCAGCCCGTCGGCACGTTGTCCGCGTCGGTGAGGCGCGTGACGGTGAAGCCGATCGGAAGGCGCTCGTTGCCGCGCGCCACGACCAGCTCGGAACGCTGCCTGCGGTCGGCGCCCTTGTCGGCGACAGCCGCCGCCCAGTCGGCTTCGGAGAACAGGCCGCTGCCGGCGATCGGCTTTCCGACCAGTGCGCTCTCCGTCGTGCCGAGGATGTCGAGCGCGGCGCGATTGACCGAAGTCACCCGTGCCGCGAGGTCGGTCGAAATGAGGCCGCTCGAGATCGACTGGATCACGTCGCGGTGGAAGATCTCGAGATTGGCCAGGCTGCCGGATTTCTCGGCCAGTTCCTCCTCGGCGCGGGTGGCGCTCTCGCCGAGGTAGGAGGTCAGCAAGGCGACGGCGAAGAAGCCGAAGAGATGGACGGCGAGGTTGTAGGAGATGCGAAAGGAGAGCTCGAGATCTGTCGGCAGCGGCGAGAGCGCCGGAATCCAGTTGCGCGCCAGCGCGGTCAGCAGGATGGCGTAGAGAATGTAGGCGAGGCCGGCGACGGTCAGGGCGGCCCGCCGCTGGAGGATCACGGCGGCGACCATGATCACGACCAGGTAGAGCATCGAGAAGGGGCTGGTGATGCCGCCGAAAAAGTAGACCAGGCCGGAGACCAGCGCGAGGTCGCCGGCGAATTGGACGTAGGCATGCCAGAGCGGGCGGTGCGCGAGCAGGCGGAGCAGCGCGATGTGCAGCAGGCTCGCGAGATAGGTCGCGGCGACGATGACGAAGAGCAGGTTGAACTCCGGCAGCTCGCCGCGCGACGAGAGCTCGAAGACGAGATAGGAGATCAGGACGCTCGAGATCATCACCAGCCGGAAGGCGATGAGCCAGCGGAGGTGACGCTCGAGATTGGGCAGATGACGGACGGCGGGGCTCATGGACGAACGAAGGCGAGGCGGGAGGGGGCGAGCCCCCTCCCTTGCGCGGCGTTCCGGGCGGATCTGGAGAACTGCGTCTCGCGCCGCCTATTCGATCTTCTGGAGAATGGCGTACATCGGCATGTACATGGCGGTGACGATGGTGCCGATGATGCCGCCCAGCACGACGATCATCACCGGCTCGAGGAGCTTCATCAGGCCGGCGACTGCGGTGTCGACCTCTTCTTCGTAGAAGTCGGCGATCTTGGCCAGCATCTGATCGAGGGCGCCGGTCTGCTCGCCGACGTTCACCATCTGCACGACCATCGGCGGGAAGACCTTGGTCTCGGCGAGCGGCCCGGAGATCGTCTTGCCCTCCTCGACGCTCTTGCGCACCGCCATGATCGCGTCTTCGACGATCGCGTTGCCGGAGGTCTTGGCGGTGATCTCGAGGCCGTCCAGGATCGGCACGCCCGAGGAAGTGAGCGTCGCCAGCGTCCGGCAGAACCGGGCCACCGCGATCTTGCGTACCAGCATGCCGACGACCGGGAGCTTGAGCGTCAGCCCGTCGATGACTCGCCTGCCGCGCTCGGTCTTGTGGTACTTCTTGATCGCGGAGTAGATCAGGACGATGCCGACGATGATGAGCGGGAAGAAGCGGGCGAGGAAGTTGCTCGCTCCGACGACCGCGCGGGTGAGGAAGGGCAGCTCGCCGCCGAGGCCCGCGAACAACTGGGCGAAGACCGGGATGACCTTCCAGAGAATGATCGTTACGACGCCCGCGGCGATGACGATGATCGAGACCGGGTAGATCAGCGCCGACCGCACCTGGGAGTTCAGGCGAACCACCTTCTCGATATAGGTCGCGAGGCGCTGCAGAATGACGTCCAGGATACCGCCCGCTTCGCCGGCCGCGATCATCGAGACGTAGAGGTTGTCGAACGCCTTCGGGTGCTTCCGCATGGCGTCCGCGAGATTGGAGCCGGACTCGACGTCACCCCGCACCTGCTGGATGATCTCGCGGAACGTCCGGTGCTCCTCCTGCTCTCCGAGAATCTCGAGGCACTGCACCAGCGGCAGACCGGCATCGAGCATCACCGAGAACTGGCGGGTGAAGATGGCCACGCGCTTGGCGCCGACGCCGCGCGGGAACTTCGGGATGAGCCGGAGCTCGCGCCCCTTCTCCTTGATCGATGTCAGCTGGACGTTCTGGCGCCGCAGGATGGCGGTCGCCGCATCGCGCGTGTCGGCGATGAGGATGCCTTCCTGGAACGCGCCGAATCGGTTCTTTCCCTTCCAGACGAAACTGGGCATCGCTTAGCTCCTTTGCGCCACCGGCGCGCCGGGGCCCTCGATCATGTTCGGGTTGAGGGCGGTCGGGCCGCGCGAGATGATCTCCTGCAGCTCTTCCGGATAGGAGGAGCGGTTGAGCGCCGTCTGCAGGCTGATCATGCGTTTGAAGTAGAGCGCGGCCAGGGCTTGGTTGAACGTCTGCATGCCGTACTTGGCCTGCCCGGTCTGCATCATGCCGTAAATCTGATGAACCTTGTCTTCACGGATGAGGTTGCGGATCGCCGCGTTGGGGACGAGGATCTCCATCGCCAGGGCGCGCCCCTTGCCGGTGGCGCGGGGCAGCAGCGACTGGCAGAGGATGCCTTCCAGCACGAAGGAGAGCTGCACCCGGATCTGCCCCTGCTGGTGCGCCGGGAAGATGTCGACGATGCGGTTGATCGTCTGTGCCGCGGAGTTGGTGTGCAGGGTGGCGAACGTGAGGTGGCCGGTCTCGGCGATGCGCAGGGCCGATTCGACGGTCTCGAAGTCGCGCACCTCGCCGATCAGCACGACGTCGGGGTCCTGCCGCAGGCTCGACCGAAGTGCGTTGGCGAAGCTGTGGGTGTCGGCGTGCAGCTCGCGCTGGTTGACGATGCACTTTTTGTGGCTGTGCAGGTACTCGACCGGATCTTCGATGGTGACGATGTGCTCGGCGCGCTCCCGGTTCACCTTGTCGAGCATCGCGGCGAGGGTGGTCGACTTGCCGGAACCGGTCGGTCCGGTCACCAGCACCAGGCCGCGCGGCTTCTCGCAGATCTTCTCCACTACGGCCGGGAGGCCGAGCTCCCGGAAGCTGCGGATCTCGTAAGGGATCTGCCGGAAGGCGGCGGCGATCGCTCCGCGCTGGTGGAAGACGTTGGCGCGGAAGCGTGCCAGCCCTTTGATGCCGAAGGAGAAGTCGAGCTCGAGGTCCTCTTCGAGGCGGTGCTTCTGGTTGTCGGTCAGGATGGAATAGGCGATCTGCTTGGTCTCGGTCGGAGTGAGCGGCGGCACGTTGAGCGGTTTGAGCACGCCATCGACGCGAACCTGCGGCGGAGAGTTGGTCGTGATGTGGAGATCCGACCCGCCCTGTTCCACCATCGTCTTCAACATCTGGTTCAAGGTCGGCGGCATGGCCTCCTCCGAAAAAACTGTGCGACAAGAAGTGTCACGGCCGAGTGTACACGAAGGGCCTGCCCTCCGCTACAGCGTTTGCCACACCGCAAATTGCTGCAAGCACGGGGGTTCCGGTGAACTTCGCAGAGGAGAGTGAGGCTTTCGACGGCAAAGGAAAAGGCCCGCGGTGCGAACACCGCGGGCCTTTGAAGCCGGGCCCGGGGGCCCGGTGAACCGGCGTCAGTAGCTGACCTTGACCGTGTACGTCGTGCGGGTCGAAGAGTACTTGTAGACCCGGGCGTAGACCGTCGTCGCAGCACCCGTGGTGTTGGTCCACGTCGCCGTTTCTGCGGTGGTGCCTCCGGCGGTCGACTGGGCGACTGCCGTGGTCGAGCCCGCGCGGTAGAGGTAGAGGTCGTAGTCGACCGACAGGTTGTTCAGCAGGCCGGTGACGGTGGCCCCTGCGGGCACCGTCATCGAGAAGTAGTCGTTCGTATCGGTACCGCCGACGAAGGTGCCGTTGACGGTGCTGCACGGAGCGACCAGCGGATCGGCGGTGGAGGTTCCGTTGTTCGCTTCACTCTCGGCGACCACAGAGCATCCGCCTCCGCCACCGGCGGTGTAGCTGCCGGTGAGCGTCAAGCCGGAGTACGCCGAGTAGCCGTTCAGCATGACGTAGTAGGTGCCAACCTGCGCCGTCGCGATGTTGCAGGTTTCGGCGTTGCCGGTAGCGTACGGCCGGCAGTCATAGGTGGTGAGGGTCGGCGCCGCGCCGAAGCGGACGTACATGTCGGCGTCCCCGGTGCCACCGGAGGTCTGGAACTTGAGGGCGGAAGCGCCCGCGGGCACCGCCATCGTCCAGGTCTGCTGGCTCGCTGCGGCTCCCGAGATTCCGGTGACCGGAACGCCGTTGGTCAGCGTCGAACCGCCGCCGCCGCCGCACGCCGCGGTGGTGACCGAGGCCTGCGTCGAGTTGCCCGACGAGCAGCTCCCGTTCGAGGCCGAGACGACGTAGTAGTAAGTGGTGTTGCAGGTCAGGCCGCTGTCGGCGAACGAAGTGGAGGCCGAGGAACCGACCGCCGAGTACGGGCCGCCGCTCACGGTCGCCCGCGAGATCGAGTAAGAGGTCGCACCGGAGGCCGCCGTCCAGCTGACGCTGGAGGTGGTCTGCGCGGACGACGTCGCCGCGACGCCGGTGGGAGCCGCCGGCGGAGTGCACGGACCGGAGACCGGGGTCACCGTGCGGCAGGTCGACGGCGCCGAGGCCGCGGCCTCATTGCCCGAGGGCTGCGCGACCACCTGGTAGTAGTAGGTGACGCCGTTGGCGACCGCCGTATCGTTGTAGGAGGAGCCACTGACGTCGTTCGCCGCCTTGGTGAAGCCGGCGTTGCAGCCCGACTCGTTGCGGTAGATGTCGTAGACGCCGGTCGAGCCGCTCCAGGCGAGCGCCGCCGAGTTGTTGCCGGCGGTCACCGTGAGCGCCGGAACCGCCGGCGGCGTGACGCCGACGAAGGTCGTGTTCCATCCGGTATCGGTGGTGCAGGCGATGCCGTGGCGGTTGAACGCCGCGCCGAGGGCGGCGCCGTGCGGCGTGCCGTCGGTCAGGTTGCCGTTGTCGTCATCCACCGCGCGCATCGAGCGGAAGTACGAACCGGTGAAGCAGCCGTTCGAGGTCCAGGTGCCGGTCGCCGTGCAGTTGAAGCCCTTGGTGGCCGTGGAGCGCGACAGGTACCAGAGACGGTCGACCGTGGCCCAAGCGGAGCCGGTGCCGGGGCTCGGCAGATCGCGGTTGGCGAAATCCCACAGCGCTTCCGACGAGACGTACGACTCGCAGTGGCCTTCGCGGCCGCACGGTCCGACGTAGCCGGAGCTGCTGGTGGGGCAGCGCGCCTGGGTGAAGTTCGACACCGTCGATGGAGTGTTCGCGGTGTGCTTGGCGTAGTCGATGTCCCGGACGCCCGAGCAGCTGGTGCAGGCATTGCCGTAGCCGCCGCAGTTCGACGTGCCGAGGAAGCCGTTGCCGATACAGGAGTTGTGGGTGAAGAGGGCGGCCGAGAAGTCGCCGTAGGTCTCGCCGGTGCCGTTCTCCGCCGAGGAGCCGTTGCCGTCGTTCGAGTCGAGGCCGTGACCCCACTCGTGGAGCGAAACGCCCGGCAGCTCGCCGGTGTTGGCGCAGCCGCCGCCCGACTTGAAGAAGCTCAGTGTCGAGCCGTTCCAGTAGGCGTTGCAGGTCTGGTTGAGGTTGACGCGCACGGTCAGCGAGCCGGCGAGCCAGGTGTTCGACGGCAGCCAGCCGCGGCCGATCTCCTTGGCGCGGTTGACGTTGTAGAACTGGGTGCGCGCGGCGTGCGTGTTGCCGGCGCCGCCACCGGTGGTCGGGATCGTGCAGTCCGTGCCCGTGCCGCTGCCGAGGGCGAGGACGCCCGAGCCGTCGGCGGCCTTCGAGGTCGAGCCGCAGCTGTCGGTGATCTTGACGTACTGGCCCTGGAGCGTCGTCGTGCCGGTCGTGCCGCTGAAGATTCCGGCCGAGTTGGTGTAGACGCCGGTCGCGACGTTGGTGAACGGCAGCGGGAGCACGCGCTCGGCGGCCGGGCGGTCACCCTGGTACGTGCCGCCGGTGGCGGAGCCGTACTCGTTGACGTCGCGGAACTCGAGGAGCTTGCCGGTAGCGGCATCGACGCGTCCGCGCCAGGTGCCGGTCAGGCCCTCGCGGCGGACGGAGAACTCCCAGACGGCGGCGATGCCGCGGCCGTTGCCGGGCGCGTAGCCCTCGGCGAACTGGCGGCTGGCGATGCCTACCGGAAGGAGCTTGAAGGTGCCGTTGTCGACGATCGTGTCGCCGGCCTGGAAGCCGTCGACGTGGGCGAAGAAGATCGCGCGGGCCGCATCGACCGAGACCTTCTGGGCCGGGACGCGGGCGCCGGGCGCGGGGAGGTTCTCCGTGCCGAAGCTGATCAGGTTGCCGTTGTTGACGTAGAAGACGACCCGCGCGCCCTCGACCTTGCGGCCGTTGGCGAGCACGTCGAAGTCCACGAACCAGAGGTGGCTCGACGGCTGGCCGGAGCGGCCCGGGTTGAGCACGAGGTTCGCGGCGTCGACACCCAGCATGCCGCCGACATCGGCGAGCTGCCGGCGCGCCATGGCCTCGAGGGTCGCGAGCGTCACCTTCGAGCCCGCGGCGAGGCCGAGATCAGCCGAGGTCAACGCATTGCCGGCGCCGGGGACCCAGGCGAGGTTGCCGCCCTCGGCGTAGTCGATCTTTCCGGTCCGCTTGTCGACGTAGGCGATCCAGGAGGCGCTCTGCCGGTCGGCGAAGCTCCGCCAGGCGAGGTCGGTGTCGTTCGCGACGAAGCTCGCGGCCTCGGAGAGCAGGGCCGACTCGGAGTTCACGCGCAGGTCGGCAGAGTCGACGGCGCGCAGGGAAAGCGTGTCGTTCGCTTCGCGCAGCGATTGCGCGCCGGCTAGCTGGGCGCTCATCGCGAGCAGCAGGCCGGCGAGCGCTAGAGGCAGGGTTCGAATCGTCGTTCGCGTCGTCTTGTCCATGGTTCCAGTCTCCTCAAGAGAAATCGTCTGCGGATCTTCCGCAGCCGTCGGCAAACCGACTTGGAATGTTTCGGACATGGCGATGCACGCACCCCGCGACTCATCGCCCGTCCCGGGAGCTCTCGCCAAGCGAGGACCGGTTCTTGGAGTGCGGCGGTGCTGCTGACCAGCAACCTGTAAGGGTTGGGCGAACACTAAGGGGGTGAGAGTCCCTTGTCAAGTGCTATTTTCTGTGCCTCCTCGAGAACAGGACAACGATGCTCCGACCGGTTGCTTCGCCCTTCGCTGCCCCTCTCCTCGCCTCGCTGCTGGGAGCTCTTCCCGCACTCTCCTCGGGAGCTGCGGAGACGGCGCCCGCCGCCGGGTCCGCTCTTGCGCCGCGGCCGAACATCGTTCTCCTGACGCTCGACACGACTCGCGCCGACCATCTCGGGAGCGCCGGCTGGGAGTTCGCTTCGACGCCGCACCTCGACGCCCTGGCGCGCCGCGGCGTCCGCTTCGAGCATTGCGACAGCGCGGCGCCGATCACCTTGCCTGCGCATGCGTCGATCCTCTCCGGGCTCATTCCGCCGCGTCACGGCGTCCGCGACAACGGCACTTTCGTGCTGGCGCCCACGGTTCAGACCCTGGCCGAGCGACTCGCGGCGGAGGGCTATGACACGGCGGCGGTGGTCTCCGCGATCGTCCTCGCGCGCCGCCACGGCCTCGACCAGGGATTCAGGATCTACGACGACGACCTCGCGTCGGGAGTCTCGGCGGGAACCGCGGTGGAGGAGCGCCAAGCCGAAGCGACCACCGCCGCCGCGCTCGCGACGATTGCCGGGCTGCGCCCACCCTACTTTCTCTGGGTGCACTACTACGATCCGCACGAGGAGTATCGGCCTCCCAGCCGTTTCGCCGATGCCGCGCGCGGGCCACACCGGCTCTACGACGGCGAGATCGCCTACATGGACAGCGAGATCGGGCGACTGCTCGCGGCCCTGCCGGAGGCGACGGTGGTGGCGGCGGTCGGAGATCACGGCGAGATGCTCGGCGAGCACGGAGAGTTGACCCATGGCGTGCTGCCCTTCGCCGGCGCGCGCAGGGTGCCGCTGCTGCTCGCCGGACCGGGCGTGCCGGCGGCGCAGGTCTCGCACTGCCTGGCGCGTACGGTCGATCTCGTGCCGACGCTGCTCGGTCTGGCCGGCGTGCCGGTTCCCGCCGGCCTCGACGGCGAGACCCTGCTCGCCGCCTCCGCCGACTCGACCTGCGACCGCATCTCCTACAGCGAGAGCTTCCTGCCCTTCTACGCCTACAAGTGGTATCCGCTGCGCACCCTCTCCGACGGTCGCGCTCTCTACCTGCAGGCGCCCTCGCCGGCGCTTTTCCAACTCGACAGCGACCCGGGTGAGCAGCGCGATCTGGCCGCGGAGCAGCCGGAGCTCACTCGCCTCTGGGGCACGCGGCTGGAGCGTCTGCTCGCCGCCGCCGGGGAGACGCTCGCCGAGGCGCGATCGCCGCAGTCGACGCTCGACGAGGAGCAGCGCCGGCAACTGGCGAGCCTCGGATATCTCGCCGGCGCCGGCGCCGGCGGCGGCGCCATCGCGCTCGACATGCCGGATCCGCGCGACCGGGTCGAGACTGCGCAAGCCCTGCACGCGGCTGCCGCGCGCATCCAACAGGGCGGATGCGCGGAGGTGCTGCGCGAGCTCGAACGCATCGTGCGCGAGGACGCGCACAACTTCCCCGCCCTGACGCTCGCCGGCCAGTGTCTGCGCGACGCCGGCCGGCACAGCGACGCCCTTGCGCTCTATCGGCGGGCCGTCGCCGAGAACCCGGCCTCGGCTGTCCCGGTGGCGAACGTCGCCGGCAGTCTGCTGCAGCTCGGCAGACGCGAGGAGGCGGAGCGCGAGTTCCGCCATGCCCTGGCGCTCGACCCGACGGAGGGCGACTCGGCGGCGAACCTCGCGCGTCTGCTGGCCGAAAGCGGAAGGACTGTGGAGGCGATGAGCCTTCTCGACCGCACGGTCGCGGCCGGCGGGACCTCGGAGCAGCTCTTCGTCGAGCGCGGCACGATGCGCGCGGCCGCCGGGCGGCTGGCCGAGGGGCTCGAGGACTTTCGCGCGGCGGCGCGGCGGAATCCCACCGACCCGCAGTCGCACGAGAGCGTCGCACGCGCCCTGTTTCAGCTCGGCCGGCTGGGCGAAGCGACGGCCGCCTACGAGACCCTGGCGCGCCTGGTGCCTGGCCGATCCGACGTCTGGAAGACGCTGGTGGCGCTCCACCTCGAGGCCGGCGCGGGCGCGGACGCCGAGCGCTGCGCGCGCGCGGCGCTCCGGGTGGAGCTCGATCCGGCCGAACGCGCGCGACTCGAAGAGCTGCTCGAAGGCCTCGCCGGCGCTCCTTGAGCGACGCCTAGGAGCGCAGCTCGTTCTCGAGCAGCTGGCCGGCGATGATCAGGAAGTCGTGCTCGGTGACGATGCCGACGAGCCGGCCGTCCTTGAGTACCGGCAGACAGCCGATCGCATGCTTGCGCATGAGCGCGATGGCATCGAGGGTCGCCGTCTCCGGCGTCACCGAGACGATATCGGTGGACATCACTTCGCGCACCGCGATCGGGCCCTTGCCGAGCTCGGCGGTCCGTTCGGCGACCAGGCGCACGATGCTGCTGTGGGAGATGATGCCGATCAGCCGGTGCTCGTTGTCCTCCACCGGGACGTGGCGGATCTTCTTCCACTTCATGAGATTCGCCACCAGCTCGACGGCCTCGTCGGCGTGGGTGGTGATGATGTCGGTGGTCATGAACTGCTCGATCTGACCGAAGTGGTTCTCCCAGCCGCCGGCGTGGGCGAGGCTGGCGAGCGGCCACTGGTGCACCGGCAGGCCGGTCTGCTGATTCTCGATGATCGCGCCGGTGATCGCGCCCAGGCGTTCGCCGCGGTTGCCGGTCTGGCGGAGGGCGTTGAAGCTGTCGAGCTGCCACTGTGCGCCGGTCTTCTTGGTGCGTACGCGCTCTTCGACGATGCCCAGGTAGCGGTCGACATCCGCCGCGTCGATGCCCTTGAGCTTCAGGCCGTCGCGGGCGACCGGCAGGAGCTCCTCGAGGATCAGCTCGTCGGCGGGGATGTGCTGATGCCCCGGCCAGCCGAACTGGGCGCGCAGGCCGAGGCGGGCGGCGGCGACGAAGTTCTCGTTCGCGGTGTCGAACTCCATCACCTTGCGGATGTCCGGGTAGACCCGGGAGAGTCCCGAGAGGAGCCCGAACCAGAAGGCGGCGTTGGCCACTTCGTCCACGATGCTCGGGCCCGCGGGCAGGATGCGGTTCTCGATCCGCAGGTGAGGCCGGCCTTCGGAGATGCCGTAGCACGGGCGCGTCCAGCGGTAGATCGTGCCGTTGTGCAGGCGCAGCGCCTTGAGATTGGGCACTTCGTTCCGCCGCAGCATGGAGAGCGAGTCTTCGTCGATGTCGGCGGAGAGCAGGACCTTGAAGCGCGCGATGTCCTCGCGGAAGATCTCGAGCACCGAGTCGTCCACCCAGCGCCGGCCGAAGGAGACGCGCGACGGCTGCTCGCGCAGGTGGAGCCCCGCGGCGCGATGGTCGACCGACTGCTGGAAGAGCGCGATGCGGGTCTCGCGCCAGAGGCGGCGACCGAAGAGCAGCGGCGAGTTGCACGACGCCGCGAGCACCGGCCCGGCGACCGCTTGCGTCAGGTTGTAGAGCGCGGCGAACTCCTCGGGGCCGACCTGGAAGTGGGCCTGGAAGCTCGTGTTGCAAGCCTCGACCATCACGTTCTCGTGGCGGATGATCAGCTCGTCGGCACCCTTGATGTAGAACTCGTAGGCACTGCCGCGCAATCTCCGCATCGCCTCGTTGAGGGCGAAGTAGCGCGGCTTCGGAGTCATGTTCTCGAGCGAAAGGTCCGAGATGTCGAGCGTCTGCAGGATGCCGGTCATGACGACGTCGGCGCCCAGCTCGCGCGCCGCCGTGCGACCCTTGGCGAGCAGGTCGACCAGCTGCTTTTCCATTTGCCGCAGGCAATCGCCGCCGAACAGCAGCGGGTCGGTGTTGAACTCGAGGTTGAAGCGGGCGAGCTCGGTCGTGTAGTGCTCGTCGCCGATCTTGTCGATCATCTCCATCGCGATCGGCGCCGGGTTGAAGCCGCGGTCGACCAGGAAGAGCTCCTGCTCCGCGCCGATGCGGCGGACGCCGCTCTCGATCGCGCCGTGCTGGAGCATGAGGTCGAGAGCCTGCAAGTCCCCCAGGAGTTTGCGGGTGAAGGCACGCAGGGATTCCGAGTTCAGTTCCTTGACGTCGTGTTCGCCCATCGTCGAAGCCTTTCGCAGGGAATGCAGGTGTCAGTCTAGCAGCGTCGCCGGGGCCTCCGAAGGGCTGGCGGCTCGAAGCCGTAGGCCGGGCGCGCCGCCTCGCCGGGAGGGACCAACAAAAAGGGCCGCCGCGCCGAGCGCGACGGCCCTTGGAGGGCAAGCTGCTGTCCGACCGCCTCAGGCGGTGCGGCGGCGCAGCGCGACGAAGCCGGCCGCGGCCAGCAGGCCGGCGAGCGCCACGAAGCCGACCGAGCCGAGCGTCGGGACCTCGGCCACCGGCGGGGGCGGTGGGCCGCCTGCGACGCAGACGGTCGCACCCAGGGAGACGTCGTCGACGAAGAAGTTGACGATCTGGCCACTGATGATGGAGTGGAACTCCAGGGTGTGCGCGCCGCCATCAGCGAAGGCCGAGACGTCGACCGATTGCTGCGCGTAGCCGACCACGTTGCACAACGGCGAGGTGGCGTCCACCCGGTAGACCTGCGTGCCATCGACGGTGACCTCCATGAAGTCATCCGCACCGGAACCGGCGTCGCAAACGGCAGCTTCCAGGAAGAAGGTCAACGTCGCACTTCCGCCGGCGGGGAAGGTCACCGACTGCGTCATCGAACCCTCCTCGGCGCCGGCGATTCCTCCGAACCAGGTCCAGAAGTCGCCCGTGCGCGGTCCTGTCCCGCCACCCACGCCGCAAGTGCCGGCATCGCAGACCGGCGTACCGAAGTTGGACGAGGCTTCGGTCCAGAAGGAGTTCGGAGTGCCGTCTTCGAAGCTGCCGTCGGCGACGGCCTCGGTCTGGTTCGACGCCGTCGCGGTGTTGTCGGCGCTGTTCGGGTCGGATACGTCCGAGGTCACGGTCGCGGTGTTCGCGACCGGGATACAGCCCGGGGTCGTCATCTGCACCGTGAGGTTGCAGGTGGCCGACGCACCGTTGGTGATTGTTCCGGCGTTCCAGGTGATGACCGGACCGGCGACGCCCGCTCCGCAGTCGTTGCTGACGTAGGAGAGTCCGGCGGGCAGCGTGTCGCTGACGACGACGTTGGTCGCATCAGCCGGACCGCTGTTGCTCACCTGGAGGGTGTAGACGAACGGACCTTCGTCGGCGACGCCGTCCGGAGCGTCTTTGGTGATCGCGAGGTTGGCGGAGGCGCCATTGAAGATCAAGGCCGCCGAGCAGAGGTCGCCCGTGTCGAGCGACGCGCTGTCGCCGACGCAGACCTGCCAGTTGCCGGCTCCGTTCTGGCCGTCGAACGCCGACAGCGTTCCGGGGGCGGCCGCGCCGGCGTTCGGCACGTAGTTGCAGATGCCGTCGTCCTGGCAGACGATCGTGAGCGCGACACCGAGGCTCTCGGCGCTGGTGCCGCCGCCGTCGTCATCGAAGGTGATCAGCGAAGTCGAGACCATATCGGCATTGTTGCCGCAACAACCCGTGCCGTCATCGCCGGTCTCAACCAAGCCCGGCCGGCTCATGAGAGTCACCGTCGTCGTGGCGCTCGGATTGACGACCTTTACCGTCATGTCGCCGGCCCAGGTGTGATTCGCGCTCAGCTGAACGTCGACGTCGGTGACGGTAGTCGCTGGCCCAGCCACCGAGAAGCAGGCCATGGAGCCAGTCGAGCCGTCGTAGCCGTCGTCGGGAATGGCTGTGCAGCCTTGCGGAACGTGGAGGTTGGGCTGCGGCGGTGCGTCAGCACCCTTCTGCCAGACAGGTGCAGACGGGTGAGTCTGCCGTGCCTTGGAGGCAGCTACAGGCGCTGCCACGGCGACGAGCAAGAGGGCGGCGGCGAGTGCTGCGGTGGTCGATCGATTCACGGATTCCTCCTCGGGAAAGATCTACTTCGGGCACATGAGCGGTTTCGCCCACTTCGGCTTTCCGCAATGACGGGCGTTTCGCCAGAGTTTTCCAGAGGTCGGCCGCCGCGTCAACTGGTGGCCTTCACCACACTTTCAGCGAAGTTGGGATGCACCAGTGCACCGTCCCGGGCGAGCAGGGTACCCATCACCTCGGCGTCCGTCTCGGGGATGCCGAGCTTCTTGTCCTTGAACACCATCATCAACAAAGTCAACAGGTTACGCGCATAGACCAGGCTCGCGTCGGCGGGTACGGTGGCCGGCAGGTTCGACGGCCCGAGGATGAACACGCCCTGGTGCTCGACCTCCTGGTCGACCTGGGTCAGCTCGCAGTTGCCGCCCTGGGCGGCGGCGATATCGACCACCACCGCGCCCGGTTTCATCGCCTCGACCATGTCGCGGGTGAGAAGTATGGGTGCGCGCTTGCCCGGCACCTGGGCGGTGGTGACGACCACGTCGGCGACCGCGAGGCGGGTCTTGAGGATCGCCCGCTGCTGCTCGAGGAACTCCTTGGAGACCTCTTTGGCGTAGCCACCCGTGCCTTCGGCGGTCGGCATCTGCGGCAGGTCGATGAAGCGGCCGCCGAGCGACTCGACCTGCTCCTTCACCGCCGGTCGGACGTCCGAGACCTCGACCGTGGCGCCGAGGCGCTTGGCGGTCGCGAGCGCCATCAGGCCGGCGACGCCGGCGCCGAGGACGACGACCTTCGCCGGCTGGATGGTGCCGGCGGCGGTCATCAGCAGAGGAAAGATCTTGCCCAGTTTCTCGGCACCGACGAGCACCGCCTTGTAGCCGGCGATCGACGCCTGGGAGGAGAGCACGTCGAGCGCCTGGCCGCGGGTGGTGCGCGGCACGAGCTCCATGGCGAAGACCGTCACCTTGCGTGCGACGAGGAGCTGGACCAGTTCGGTGTTGCGGTACGGGTCGAGGTGCGAGAACAGGTAGGTCCCGGCGCGCAGCTGCTCAGCTTCGGCCTTCTCGGGAGGGGCTACCTTGAAAACGATGTCGGCCGCCTGAAAGCCCTCGGCGGCGGAGGCCGCGAGGGTAGCGCCGGCGGTGCGATAGGCGTCGTCGGTGAAACCGGCGCCGCGGCCGGCGCCGCTCTCGATGCTGACCTCCAGGCCGGCGGCGACGAGCTTCTTGACGCTTTCGGGCGAGGCGGCAACGCGCCGTTCGCCGGCGCGGATCTCTTTCGGTACGAACAGTCGGGTCATGACTTTCTCCAGGCGGAAGGGTGCTGCCCGGTCAGGATACCGACCGGGTCCGAGCTAGCGCAAGCGCAAACGGGTAGGGTCGAGGTGCTCCGGCCGGGCTAGATCGAGGACCGTCTTGACCGGGGCAAAGGTCCACGCTGGAACCTCGACGAAGAGCGTGTTCCAGCCCGCCATCGCCCCGTTCCAGAGTCCCGGCCGCTCGTACACCCGGAGGCGGCGGCCGCCTTCGGACTTGCCCGCTGCCAGGGCCCGGGACGGATCGACGAAGCGCGTAAGGTCCCAGGGGCGGCCCGAGGGATCGCGCAGCGCGACCACGAGGTCGACCGGGTTGAAATGCGTCGAGTGGCGAAACAGCTCGAGCTGCCCGGGGTCGTCGGTCGCGACCTCGGCGGACTCGACGATCTGGAGACTCGTCCGGCCGTCCGCGCCCTCGACCCAGAAAGGTCCCCCGCCGGGCTCGCCGCTGTTGGCCACCACGCCGCAGACCCGCCACGGGCGGTCCAGGGCGTCGCCTTCCTGGCGCTCGGCCAGAACCTCGAGCAGCTTGCCGGCGAGGATCCCCTTCCAGCGCGAGAAGTCGGCGTGCCGGTCCGCGGAGAGGAGATTGTCGATGTTCTTCACGAACACCAGGTCGCCGCCGGTGGCGGCGAGGTTCTGCAGCAGAGCGCCGTGGCCGGAGGGCCGCAGCAGCAGGCGCCCGTCGGCGGTGCGGGCCGGCCGCCCGGATTCGTCGAGGGCCAAGGCGTGGGTCGCCGGGAGCTGCTCGGAGAAGGCGACTTCGAACCGTTCGCCGCTGCGAGGCAGGTCGCGGCGCGCGCTCGCCAGCTCGGCGGCGAACTGGCCGCGCGACTCACTGGCGACGGTGAAGTGAAACCGGCTCGTGCCGACTTCGTCCTGCAGGTAGAGCCGTCCTTCCGCGAGCTGTTCGGCGAACGCCGTGCGCGGCCGATCGGCGGCCCAGTGAAAGGGCAGCAGCCCTTTCGGGTACGAAGCCAGCGGCGTGGCGTCGCCGGTCGAGCTGAAGAACAGCTCGAACAGGGGCGTGAGGTCCGAGGCCGCAGAGGCCTCGGCGAGCTGGGCGAGGACCCCGGACCGGCGCCTCTCGAGCTCCTGGCCGAGAGCCATCGCTGGCAGACGGTTGGCGAGCTCCAGAACCTCTTTGGCGTCGGAGTCGCCTTGCTCGGCGGCTTCCCGGACGGACTCCCAGCGGCCTGCGGGGAAGCGCGCGGCGATCGTCGCCAGACTGCGAAACATGCGCGAGGCGGCGCCCGAGGCGGGGACGAACTTGAGGAAGCGGCCCTGCCGCTGCGCTTCGGCCGCGCGTTCGAGGAGGCCGGGGACCTCGGCTTCGCGGATCCGCTCGATGCCGTCGCCCAAGGTCGCGGGCCGCGCCAGCCGGGTCGCACGGATCCCATCGCCGGCGGAGGTCTCGCCGGCGAGCAGCGCCAGCTGCCGTTCGGCCTCCGCCACCGCGATGCCGCACTCGGCGAGCTGGCTGAGGTCGGCGGCGGTCAGTCTCTCGCGGTCGGGCATCGGGCGCTCCTCAGAGGGCGAAGCGGGGAAGGTGGTCGCTCAGCTCGGCAAGCCGCCGCGCGTCGCGATCCTTGGGCGAGAGCAGCGGGCTCGCGAGAGGCCAGGTGATACCGATCGCGGGGTCGTTCCAGGCGATCGAGAGGTCACCCACAGGGTCGTAGAGCTCGGTGCACTTGTACTCGACCTGGGCGCGCGGCGAGACGACGCAGAAGCCGTGCGCGAAGCCGGGCGGGACCCAGAGCTGGCGGAAGTTCTCGGCCGAGAGCTCGAGGCCGAACCAGTGAGCGAAGGTGGGCGAGCCCACCCGGATGTCGACCGCGACGTCGAAGATCGTCCCCTCGGTGCAGCGGACGAGCTTGCCCTGGGAGTTGGGAAGCTGCACGTGCAGTCCGCGCAGCGTGCCGGCGCGCGACAGCGAGTGGTTGTCCTGCACGAAGGCGACGTCGAGGCCCTGGGCGGCGAAAGTGCCGGCGTTCCAGACTTCGAGGAAGAAGCCGCGTTCGTCCTGAAAGACCTTGGGTTCGACGACGAGGACGCCCGGCAGCGGCGTTTCGGCGAGCTTCACAGGCCGAGCTCCCGCTCGCTCACGATGCGCCGCAGATAGTCGGCGTACTCGGTGCGGCCGAGCTCGGCGGCGAGCGCGAGCACCTGGTCGGGGGTGAGATAGCCCATGCGGAGCCCGATCTCTTCGAGGCAGGCGACCTTGAGGCCCTGGCGCTGCTCGACCGCGCCGATGAACTCCGAGGCCTGGAGGAGCGATTCGTGCGTCCCGGTATCCAGCCAGGCGATGCCGCGGCCCAGGATCTGCACCGAGAGCTCGCCCAACGCCATGTAAGCGCGATTCACGTCGGTGATCTCGAGCTCGCCGCGCGGCGAGGGCGCGAGGCCGGCGGCGATATCGAGCACCCGGTTGTCGTAGAAATAGAGTCCGGTTACCGCCAGCGACGACTTGGGTTGCGAGGGCTTCTCCTCGATCGAGATCGCCTTGCCGTCGTCGCCCAGCTCGACCACGCCGTAGCGCTCGGGATCGCTCACCCGATAGGCGAAAACCGTCGCGCCGCGCTGGCGCGCCGCCGCCGCCTGGAGGTCCTCCGGAAAGCCGTGGCCGTAGAAGACATTGTCACCCAGGGCGAGCGCGACGCGGTCTCCGCCCACGAACTCGCGGCCGATGAGAAACGCCTGCGCGAGACCCCCCGGATGCGGCTGCACGGCGTAGCGGATCGAGACGCCGAAGGAGCTCCCGTCGCCCAACAGCCGCTCGAAGCTCGCCACGTCGTGCGGCGTGGTGATCAGCAGGATGTCGCGGATGCCGGCGAGCATGAGGCTCGACAGCGGGTAGTAGACCATCGGCTTGTCGTAGATCGGCAGGAGCTGCTTCGAGATCGCCCGGGTGACCGGGTACAGACGCGTGCCGGAGCCTCCGGCGAGAACGATACCTTTCATTCCCGGGAGTATATCGGCGGCA
>JBPOHI010000173.1:0-1861 GCA_052035735.1 Acidobacteriota bacterium | reverse complement strand
TCACCTGGCGGAGTTCGGCCGGCATGCGCCGCCATAGCGCCGTTCCGCTGTCCTTGTGGATCAGGTCCAGGTCGGCGGGCGCATGGTCGAGGCGGATGCGCAGGGTTCGTGCGGACAGCGCGCGCCGCCCGCCGCCCTGTGCGCCGCTCGCATCTTCCCATTCGATGAAGTCGCTGGCGTGCAGTACCAGGGTCTCGACGATCATTGCGGGCTCCCGTCGGGTGCGCTCATCGGGAAGACCAGGGTCTTCACCGCGGGTCCCTCTTCGCGTTCGAGGTCGGGCGCAAGGCGCACGGTCTTGATCAGGTAGGGGGCCGACAGTCGATAGTCGTCCGGAAGACTGTCCCACAGCCGCATCAGATCCTCGGTGCTCATCTCCTCCGGGAGCACCTGCACGACGTCGTCCGATCCCCAGTCCGGATCGGCGAGGCTCATGTCGGCGCTCTCGAGCACGAGCCCGCCGCCGACGATCTGGATCGCGGCGGCGAGGTACTCGATCTCCTGTTCGGTGTGGGTGCACCACGCGACCAGCAGCAGGTGCAGATTGACCGGAAGTTCCGGGCGGGGCAGATGGCGGCCCGGCTGCGGCGGAAGGTGGCGGTTGCGGCTGAACGGATCGACCGAGATGCGATGCAGGTAGATCCCCAGCGTGTCGGTGTTGGCCTGCGGCTTGCCGGCGAGCGTCTGGGAGCCGAGGATCTCGACCTGCGGGTTGCCACCGAGGCGTGCGGCCATGCGGATCGCCAGGCGTTCCCGCAAAGCACGCAGGGCCGACAGGATTCCTTGATGCGACGCCAAGATAACCTCGCTTCGAGGCCGGAGCCTGGGGGGGACGGCGTTGCCTGGTGCGGAATGCCGATCGGGAGGCGACCGGGCTTTTCCGCGATTCACTCTGAAACGTGGCACATGGCTCGGCGTGCGCTAAAAAGCGAAATGTAAGTAAATGTTTTCCGATGCGCCCCGCCTGGCCTGAAACCCGTGTCAGGGAAGGAAGCGACCGATCTGCTCGAGTTCGCGCCCGAGGTGCAGGCAGTCCTGCTCCACTCCCGCCAGCAGCAGGGGAAGCAGGCGTTCGATGCGGGCGCGCAGGATGTGGTAGACATCGAGCAATTCGCGGTCTTCGCGATGGGCGAAGAAGTGACGCCGGAGCGGGTCATGAACCGCCCAATGGGCGTGCAGCGGCATGGCCGCTCGATGCGGGCAGCGCCCATCCGCATCGGCCGAGCATATCGTGATGACGACGTCGCTCGCGGATGGCTCGCCGCAGATCGCTGGCGTTCCGGCTCGA
Organism: Acidobacteriota bacterium; assembly: GCA_052035735.1. Lineage (GTDB taxonomy): Bacteria > Acidobacteriota > Thermoanaerobaculia > Multivoradales > JAGPDF01 > JAGPDF01. The sequence goes on along the minus strand of JBPOHI010000173.1, from coordinate 573 downwards.
ACGGGGCGGATGCCCTGCGCTGCGAGCAGTGCGAGTGCGGCCGGGGCCAAAGCCTCCTCCCGGTCGCAAGCAAGCCGGCGGGCCCTGAGGTGCTCGGGGGCCAGGTGGTTGAAGATGGCTTCGGCGAGAAGCGGGCGGCAGTCGCTGCCCTTGCCCAAGAAGAGTACGTCCATGTCGTCGGACTCCCGGTCCCTGCCAGCCGGTGTCGCTTCCCCGCCCGGGGGCGACGCGCTGACCTCGAAGAGTGTCCGCCCCGATTGTTTCAATCCGGTGAAGGCTCCACGACCTTGTCACCGAGCTGTCACGATTCCGTAAGACGATGGCTGCGGGCGCCGGGTTTGGCGCGTGATCGGGAAACGGACATGGACAATCGGGAAATCGCCGACCTGCACCGCAGGATCGAGCGTGAATTGCTGGACAGCTACGACGAGGAGCTCGAGCTCGAGCTCGCCGACCAGCGCTTCGACGAGATCGGCTCGGGCGCGGCCCGGCCCGACAGCTCGGACGACCGAGCCACGCGCCGGCGCTCTTTCACCGAGCTGCTGCGCCTGCAGGGTGAGCTGGTGAAGCTGC
>JBPOHI010000127.1:0-34771 GCA_052035735.1 Acidobacteriota bacterium | reverse complement strand
GCGGACCGCCGGCAGCCTTCTGGCGAGCGCCTTGAGGAAGGACGCTTTCATCTTCGCACCGCTGCCTCTCCAGAGCAGGAACCGTCGCGCGACGAGGTAGACTCTGTCCCTCCGCCGGATGCGCGCTCCTGCGCTAGAATGCCTTCGCCGCAGACGCCGCGCGGCCCTCCCAACAGGATAGATAGAGAAGACATGGAGCCGGATGATATGTCCAACCCCCTGCTGACCGGTCTCGGCCTGGCGACCCTGCTCGCCGGGAGTGCCGGAGCTGCTGCAACCGCCCCCCCTGCCGAAGCCGCTGTCAACCCGCTGCTCGCCCCGTGGAGCGGTCCCTACGGCGGCGTGCCGCCGTTCGACCTCGCCAAGGTCGAGCTCTTCCAGCCGGCCCTCGAGGCGGCGATGGCCGAGCAGCTCGCCGAGATCGCCCGCATCGCGGAGAATCCCGAGCCGGCGACCTTTGCCAACACGATCGCCGCCCTCGAAGGGGCCGGCCGCGCGCTCGACCGGGTCAACACGATCTTCGAGATCCACGCCGGCACGCTGAGCACCCCGGAAGTGCAGGCGGTCGAGCGCGAGATGGCGCCGAAGCTCGCCGCCTTCTCCGACCAGATCACCCAGAACGAGAAGCTCTTCGCGCGCATCGCTGCGGTGTACGAGAAGCGCGAGAGCTCGGGCCTCACCGCCGAGCAGCAGCGCCTGGTCTGGCTCGACTACACCAACTTCGTGCGCGCCGGAGCCAAGCTGGATGCGGCGGCCAAGAAGCGGTTGTCCGAGATCAACCAGCGCCTCGCGACGCTCTTCACCGCGTTCAGCCAGAACGTGCTCGCCGACGAGACCGACTACGTCCTCGTCCTCGACCAGGAAGCCGATCTCGCCGGCCTGCCGCCGTCGCTTGTTGCCGCAGCGAGCGCCGCTGCCGAGTCGCGCGGCCACAAGGGCAAGTGGGCGGTGCTCAACACGCGCTCGTCGATGGAGCCGTTCCTGACCTACTCGGACCGTCGCGACCTGCGCGAGAAGGTCTGGCGCACCTACTACAGCCGCGGCGACAACGGCGACCAGCACGACAACAACAAGATCATCACCGAGGTCCTGATGTTGCGCGGCGAGCGCGCGAAGCTCATCGGCTACGCCAACCACGCCACGCGCCGGCTGGAGAACTCGATGGCGAAGACGCCGGAGCGCACGCTGGAGCTCATGGAGGCGGTGTGGAAGCCGGCGGTGGCGCGCGTGCACGAAGAGGTCGCCGACATGCAGAAGCTCGCTGGCTCGGCACTCACCATCGAGCCGTGGGATTACCGCTACTACGCCGAGAAGGTGCGCAAGGAGCGCTACGACCTCGACGAGAACGAGGTCAAGCCGTACCTGCAGCTCGACAAGCTCCGCGAGGGGATGTTCTGGGTAGCCGGCGAGCTCCTCGATCTTCACTTCACGCCGGTCGCCGACGTGCCGGTCTATCACCCCGACGTCAAGGTCTGGAAGGTGACCAACGGCGCTTCGGAGCTCGTCGGGCTCTGGTACTTCGACCCCTACGCCCGGCCGGGCAAGCGCTCCGGCGCCTGGATGAACGCCTACCGCAACCAGGAGCGCTTCGAGCGCGAGGTGAAGACGATTGTCTCGAACAACTCGAACTTCGTGAAGGGCAAGGCGGGTGAGCCGGTTCTGGTCAGCTGGACCGACGCCGAGACGCTGTTCCACGAGTTCGGTCACGCGCTGCACGGTCTGTCCTCGAACGTGACCTATCCCTCGCTCGCCGGCACCAGCGTGGCGCGCGACTACGTCGAGTTTCCGTCGCAACTTCTCGAGCACTGGCTGTCGACGCCGGAGGTGCTCGACCGCTTCGCGCTCCACGTCGAGACCGGGAAGCCCATGCCGCGCGAGCTGGTGGCGAAAATCGAACGCGCCTCGACCTTCAATCAGGGCTTCGCGACCGTCGAGTTCCTCGCCAGCGCGCTCATCGACATGAAGCTGCATCTCGCGGCCGGCGGCGGTGGCGTGGCGATCGACCCGGACAAGTTCGAACGCGAGACCCTCTCGGCGTTGGGTATGCCGAAGGAACTCGTCATGCGCCACCGGACGCCGCAGTTCTCGCACGTCTTCTCCTCCGACGGCTATTCGGCCGGCTATTACAGCTACCTCTGGGCCGACACCCTGACGGCCGACGCCTGGGACGCCTTCACCGAGGGCGGCGGCGCCTACGACAAGGCGGTGGCGAAGCGCCTGCACGACCACGTCTTCTCGGTCGGCAACACCGTCGACCCGGCCGATGCGTATCGCGCCTTCCGCGGCAAGGATCCCGGCATCGACGCGCTGATGCGCGATCGCGGCTTCCCGGTGCCGGCGAAGAGATAGCCCGCAGCCCAGGCGCCGGCGCCGGTGTTTCCGGCGCCGCCCGCCGGGCCAGCAGGTACACTTGGCCCCATGGCGGGCGACGGCGAGCGCGGGGCAGATCTGACGGGCTTGCTGCAGGCCTGGCGGAGGGGCAACTCCGGGGCACGCGACGAGCTGCTCGAGCGTGCCTACGCCCACCTCAAGCGGATCGCTGCCGCACAGCTGCGGGGTGAACGTGACGGCCACACGCTGCAGCCGACCGCGCTCGTGCACGAGGCCTACCTCCGCCTGATCCATCAGGCGCGCGTCGACTGGCGTGACCGCGCCCATTTCTTCGGTCTCGCTGCGACGACGATGCGGCGGGTGCTGATCGATCACGCACGCCGACGGGCGAGTCGCAAGCGTCAACACGGGGAGGAGATCCCGAATCTGACCATCGCCGGTGCGGCGGCTCCGGAGGTCGACCTGCTCGATCTCGACCGCGCCCTCGAGCGGCTGGCGGGTGAGTCGGCCCGCGCCGCGCAGGTGGTGGAGATGCGCTACTTCGCCGGCCTCGAGATCGACGAGGTCGCCTGTTGCCTGGAGATCTCGCCGGCAACCGTCAAACGCGACTGGGAGTTTGCTCGCACCTGGATGCGGGCGGAGTTGCGCGAGCCGGCATGAGCGACAGCGCAGGGTCGCCCAGCGGCGTCGCGCGCTCGTTGCGCGACCTCTACGACCAGGCCGTGGAGCTGCCTGCCGAGGCGCGCGAGCGTTTCGTCGCTGCGCTCGACTCCGCCGGAAGTCCTCACTGCGAGCAGCTCGGCCGCCTGCTCGCCGTCTCGGATCCCCGCGCCGCATCGCCGCTCGATGGCGATCCTTGGGCCGAGCTCGCGCCGCCGCCGGAGAGGATCGAGCCGCTTCCGGCACAGATCGGACCGTTCCGGATCCTCTCGCAACTCGGACGAGGTGGGATGGGAACGGTCTACCTTGCCGAGCAGGAGGGGGAGGGATTCCGGCGCAAGGTCGCCCTCAAGGTCGTGGCGCCCGAGGGGCGGGGAGTGGGCGAGATCGAGCGCCGGTTTCGCGAGGAGCGCCGGATCCTGGCCGGGCTCGAGCATCCCGGCATCGCGCGTCTCTACGACGCCGGCCGGTCCGCCGATGGGCAGTGGTACCTGGCGCTCGAGTACGTCGGCGGAGCGAATCTGATCGATCACGCGGGCGAGAAGGAACTTGCTCTCGATGGGCGGGTGCAGCTCTTCCTCGCCGTCCTCGAAGCGGTTGCGTTCGCTCACGCCGCGTCGGTCGTTCATCGGGATCTGAAGCCCGCAAACATCCTGGTTGGCGTCGACGGCAGACCTCGGTTGCTCGACTTCGGGATCGCCAAGTTCCTCGACGCCACATCGGAAGCGGCGACCTCTGCCGCCGAGGTGACGCGCACCGGACTGCGCGCGCTGACGCCCGCCTACGCGAGTCCGGAGCAGTTTCGCGGCGCCGAGGTCACCCCCGCCTCCGATGTCTTCTCTCTCGGAGTGATCCTCTTCGAGCTGCTGGCGGGAGTCCGTCCGTTCGCGCCGGTAGGAACCCAGGCCGAGATCGAGCGCGCGATTCTCGGCGAGGATCCGGAGCCGCCGAGCACCGCCCGCCGGCGGGCCCTCTCCCTGCCCTACCGCAGCTCCGATGAGCCTCGGCGAGGTGCTCTGGCGACGGGAAAGTTGCCGCGGGACCTCGACGCCATCTGTATCAAGGCTCTGCAGAAGAACCCAGCGGACCGCTACCCGTCGGCGGCAGAGTTCGCTCAGGACATCGAACGCCATCTTGCCGGCGCTCCCGTCGCCGCCCGCGGCGGCGGGCCGGGCTATCGGATCTCCCGCATCTATCGTCGCCACCGAACCGGCGTCGCGGTGGGCGCCGTCCTCTCGCTTCTCGTGGCCGCCCTCGGCACGAGCGAAGTTGCGCGCCGCCGGATGGCCCGCACCCTCGGCTCTGCCGACATCGTTGCCGAACCGACGCCGCGCAAGTTCCCCTTCTCCGGGGTTGCCGCGAGCGACGCCCCGGAGCTCGAGATCCGGTTCGCCGCCGAGCCCGGCAGTGTCGAAACCGGCGCTCACCTCGTGATGGCGCTGGCGAAGGGCGACCGGCTGGCCGAGGCGGAGCTCATCGTCGCGCGTTTGCGCCAGATCCCCGGCCGCGGCTCCGATCCGCTGGTCGACTACGTCGAGGCGACCGTGGCAGGAAGCGGCGCCGAGCCGCAGCGAGCGCTGGTGTTGTTCACCACGGCGCTCGAGCGCGCGCTCTCGTCCGGGCGGGGCGATCTGGTGTCGCAGACCCGGGCGTCACGCGGCCGGCTGCTGTCGACCCTGGGCCGGAGCGCGGAGGCGCGGGCCGACATGGAAGCCGCACGCGCCAGCTTCGAAAGCTCCGGCGACACGGCGTCTCTGGCGCGCGTCCTCAACGACCTGGCGATCGAGGAGCTGCAGCGCGGCAACCTCCTCGCCGGCGAACGCCTCCTGGAGCAGGCGCTCGCCGCCAGCAGGGCCGTCGGTGCCGGTGGTGGCGGCGTCATCCTCGGCAACCTCGCCGGCATCGCGATGCAGCGTGGCCGCCCCGACCTCGCCGAGCCGCGCCATCGCGAGGCGGTGCAGATCTTTCGCGAAGCGAAGAGCCGCCGGTTCTCCTGGGCTTTGACCGATCTCTCCGAGACGCTGCGGGATCTGGGGAAGGTGGCAGAGGCGGACGCCGCGCTTGCCGAAGCGCTCACCCTCCTGGCCGCGGGACCCGCGGGCCCGAACTACGCCATCGCGCTCTTCTATCGTGGCGGCGCGGAGCTCGAAGCTGGTGCGCTCGATCGCGTCGGCGCGACCGTGACCGAACTGGCGGGCGTGGCGCGAACGACGGGAGATCGCGTGACGCTCGCCTATTCCGAGAGGCTGCGCGGTCTCGCGGCGGCCGCACGAGGCGAGCGCGCCGCAGCGCGCCAGGGGCTCTCCGAGGCGAGTCGCCTGCTGCTCGCCAACGGCCAGGCGGATGGAGCCGCCGAGACCGATCTGAGACTCGCCGAAGTCGAGTTCGGCTTCGACGAGCTCGCGGCAGCGGCCGAGCTCGCGGAGCGGGCAAGGGCCACCGGCGGGGCGGCGAGCGCGGAGGGGACGACGGCCTTCCTGGCGACGGCGCTCCTGGCCGGAATCGACGCCCGGTCCGGCAATCTCCCCGCGGCGCGCCGCCGCCTCGACACCCTGGGGGAGGCAGCCGCGAGCTCGCCGAGTGTCACCCGGCGCCTGAGCTACCTTCGGGCTCGCGCCGTCTGGGCAAGCGCCGCGGGCCGCGCTGCGGACGCCCGGCGCGATCTCGAAGCTGCCCTCGCTTGCGCCGAGGGTGCCGGCCGGAGGCTCCAGGCCGCCGCCCTGAGCCGCGCGCTCCGCGAGCTCTGATTCGCCACCTCACGGCGCGACGCTCGACCAGTAGGTGCTCGCGCCGTCGTCGAAGCCGTCGCAGAAGGTGCAGCCGTAGAGAACCACCTGCATGCCGGAGTCGAAGAGGAATGGCGAAGCGTTGTAGAACGGTGCGCCGATCACCAGATCGGCCTTGAAATCCCAGTTGAAATCGCCGGTGGCCGCCACTTGACCGTAGTTGGAGCTCGCCTGCACGACGCCCGGGAGACCTTCGACGCCGGCGGCGAGGACGCGACTGCGGCCCGCCTGAAAGCCGGTGGCGCCGCCCAGCAGGACGGTGACGGCGCCGTCGTTTGCGCCCGAGAGATCCTCCTGCGGGTGGCCGACCACGAGGTCGTGGCGACCGTCGCCGTCGAAGTCTCCGACCGCCAACGACTCCCCGAAGCGATCGCCCGTCTCCGCCGTCTCGAGGCCGATCACGCCCCCCTGGCCCCATCCCTGGGTGCGGGTGAGGTCGAAGGAAACGCCGCCGGGGACGCCGTAGAGGACAGCGACCGAGCCCGAATCGGTGATCTCGTTCGCGAGGCCCAGCGCCTCGCCCGGCGAGCCGATCGCCAGATCCGACCGGCCATCGTCGTCGAAGTCGCCGGTGGCCAGGGCGAAGCCGAACTTGTCGTTGGGCTCGCTCGTACCGGCGATCGAGTTCTGCGTCCACAGGATGTCGTTGACCAGGTCGAGCCCGAGCCCGGAGCTCGCGCCGAAGAAGATCTGGATCGCGCCGGAGCCGTTTTCGTTCGGGACCCCGACCACCAGATCGGACTTGCCGTTGGCATTGAAGTCGCCTGCGGCCAGCGCAAAGCCGAACTTGTCGTTCGCTTCGCCGGTGTCCTCGATGTCGGGGTTGTTCTGCTGCAGCAGCTGTCCGCCGCTGGTCAGCCCTGCGGCGCTGCCGTAGATCACGAACACCGCCCCGGCGGCGTTGGCCTGCCCCGGAATGCCGACGGCAAGATCGTCGAAGCTGTCGTCGTCGAAATCTCCCGTCGCGAGCGCGGCCCCGATGCTGTCGTTCGCCGCACCGCCGATCGCCAGCAGCACTCCGCCGTCGAAGACACCCGCAAGGGTCGAGCCGTAGTAGACCTGCACGCCGCCGATGGCGTTGCCGCCGACGACATTTCCAGGCACGCCGACGGCGAGATCGTCGATGAAGTCGTGGTTGAAGTCGCCGACCGCGAGCGCGGCGCCGAAGTGCTCGTTGTCGAACGACAGGTCGGGCCCGCTCTCCTGAGAGAGCAGCAGCGTCGTGACCGGCGGGGCGAGCCCTCTGCCGAGGGCGCCGAACTGGACGATCACCGCGCCGATGTCCTGCTCGATGTCGGCAACGCCGTCGTCGAAAGGAATGCCGGTCGCCAGGTCGTCGAGCAGGTCGCCATTGAAGTCGCCCACGGCAAGGGCGGCCGCGAAGTGCTCGCCGCCCTCTGGCAGGTCGCCCGCGACCGGGTAGTTCTCGATCGCCGCGCCGCGCACCGACGACAGGCCCACCGACCCGGCGTGCGCCGGCGGGGCCTCGAAGGCGAGAAGAAGAAGTCCGAAGAGAGATCCGGTGGCGGCGCGGGTACGCCGGAGGTCGAAGCGACGGGGGAAGCCGGGAGCGAGGATCATGAGGAGTACGCGCAAGACGGGCCGAGCAGGGCTCACGACCCTGCCGAAGCGGGTAGGATCGACTTCGGAGGCTTTCTGATGCTCGAACGAATCGAACATGGCGAGATCCTGGAGCTCAAGCTGGCGCGGCCGCCGGCGAACGCGCTCGACGCGGCGCTGATTGCGGCGCTCGGTGAGGCGATCGAGGCGGCGCCAGCGGGCGGGGCGCGCGCGTTGGTGCTGGCCGGGCGGCCCGGAATGTTCTCGGGCGGGCTCGACGTGCCGGCGCTCCTCGCTCTCGACCGCGCCGGCATGGAGCAGACGCTGCGCGACTTCTTTCGCCTGATGCGCGCGCTCGCCGCGTCGCCGATTCCGACCGTGGCGGCGATCACCGGCCATGCGCCGGCGGGCGGCGCGGTGCTGTCGATCTTCTGTGACGCGCGGATCATGGCCGAGGGCGAGTTCAAGATCGGCCTCAACGAGGTGCAGGTCGGCCTGTCGTTGCCGCAGGTGATCCACACGGCGCTGGTGCGGGTGGTCGGCCGCCGCCAGGCCGAGCGTCTGGGCGTCGGCGGGCTCCTCGTGCCGGCTGGCGAAGCGCTGCGCATCGGACTGGTCGACGAGTTGGTGCCGGTCGAAGGGGTCGTCGAGCGCGCGCTCGAGTGCTGCCGCGATTTCCTGAAGCTGCCGCCGCGCGCCATGGCGACGACCCGTGAGCTTTGCCGCGCCGACCTCGTCGCCGCGTTCGATCGCCAGCAGGGGACGACCTACGAGCGCTTCGTCGACGACTGGTTCGGCGACGAAACCCAGGGGGCGATGCGCGCCATGGTCGCGCGCTTGCAGAGCAAGTCGAAGGGCTGAAGAGGAGCCCACGAGCCCGGGGCGATTCCCGGAGGAGAAGCGACATGTCCGAGCTTGCCGCGAAGCAGTGTGCGCCGTGCCGGGGAGGTGTTCCGCCGCTCGCCGGAGGCGAGTTGGACGGGCTTCTCGCCGAGCTGGGCCCCAACGGCTGGCAGGTCGTCTCCGGCCATCACCTCGAAAAGTCCTACACCTTTGCGGATTTTTCCTCGGCGCTCGCCTTCGTCAACCGGGTGGGAGCGGTCGCCGAGGAGCAGGGGCACCACCCCGACATCTACCTCGGTTGGGGCAAGGTCCGCATTACGGTCTGGACGCACAAGATCGAAGGCCTGACCGAGAGCGACTTCATTCTCGCCGCCAAGGCCGACGCCGCCCTCTAGCGCCCCGCCCGGCGGTCGAGGCAGAACGAAAAAGGCCCCGGACCTCTCGCGAGATCCGGGGCCTTGGGGTTCGATGCGGACGGCGCTGGGTTGAAGCCTTCTAGCGGGATCCCTTGCGAGATGCCCTTCGCTTCTGCCCGTGGCGCATTGCGTTTCGCCCCAGGAGGTACCCCTAGGAGGACGCCGCCCCCATCGAGCCGCGTTTACCATTACCCACTGGATCACCTCCTTGTCTGGACGTCACGGTCGAGCGGTGGGACCCACCCCACCCGGTCTCCGGAGCCGTCCGAACTCCGAAGAGACCGCCGCCGCCCCGGGAGCCGGGGTGCGGAGCGAATTGCGGGAGTCTGCGCCTGGTTCGCGCGGCTGTCAATGCGGTTCTCGACGCCCTCCCGAATTCGCTCCCGGAGCGGGCTCCTGGTGCGCCCTAGGGGAAGATGCCCAGGTCGCTGTAGGTCAGCGCGATCATGTCGATGGCGACGATGAAGGCCGCCGTCCGCAGGTCGGGCTTGTCGTTGTGCTTGCGCCGCATCTCGCGGATCTTCTGGTACGAAGTGACCATCGTCTCCTCGAGACCGGAGTTGACGAGATCCTCTTCCGAGGCGCCCGAGGCCAGTCCCTTGAGCTCCTCTTCGGAGAGCGTCTTGCCGGTCATCGTCTGCACGGTCTGCAGGAGGTTGCGGAAGGCGCGCTCCTCGAAGCGCTTCTCCATGCGGCCGAAGCGGACGTGCGAGAGGTTCTTCAGCCACTCGAAGTAGGACACGGTCACCCCGCCGGCGTTGCAGTACATGTCGGGGATGATCATCACGCCCTTGGCGTAGAGCTTGTCGCCAGCGACGGCGGTCGTCGGACCGTTGGCGCCCTCGGCGATGATCTTCGCCTGGATGCGGTCGCAATTGTCTTCGGTGATCTGGTTCTCGAGAGCCGCCGGAACCAGGATGTCGCACGGCAGCTCGAGCGCCGCCAGGCGGTCCTTGAGGTCGGTCGCGCCCGGGAAGCCCATGATGGAGCCGGTCTTCTCGCGATGCGCCATCAGCTTCTCGAGATCGAGGCCGGCGGGGCACGAGATCGAGCCTTCACGCTCGGCGACGCCGACCAGCTTGACGCCGGCTTCGGACAGGAACTTGGCAGCGTAGTAGCCGACGTTGCCGAGGCCCTGGACGACCGCCGTCTTGCCCTGGAGGCCGGGGGTGAGACCGAGGAGCTTCATGTCGGCGGCGTCGGCGACACACTCGCGAATGGCGTAGAAGACGCCGCGCCCCGTGGCCGCTGTCCGGCCCCGCACGCCGCCCTGGGCGATCGGCTTGCCGGTGACGCAGCCCAGGCTGTTGACGTCCTGCGGCGCCAGCGCCTGATAGGTGTCGGCGATCCAGGACATCTCCTTCGGGCCCGTGCCGTAGTCGGGCGCCGGCACGTCGACGGCGGGTCCGATGAAGCCCTTGCGGTAGAGCTCGTAGGTGTAGCGGCGGGTGATGCGCTCGAGCTCGGCTTCGGAGTAGTTGCGGCGGTCGATGCGGATACCGCCCTTGGCGCCGCCGAACGGCACCTCGACCATGGCGCACTTGTAGGTCATCAGCGCGGAGAGCGCCATGACCTCGTCCTCGTTCACCCGGTAGTCGTAGCGGATGCCGCCCTTGGTGGGCAGCTTGTGCTGCGAGTGCTCGGCGCGCCAGGCGTGAATGACCTCGATCGAGCCGTCGTCCTTCTCGACCGGAAAGGCCATGTGGTAGACGCTGTTGCAGACCTTGATCTGCTCGAGCATGCCCTTGGAGTGCTTGGTGTAGGCGGCTGCCTTGTCGAAGTTGGCGTTGACCTGCTCAAAGAAGCTGATTTCACTCATGGTTTGGGGATCCCCTCAGAGGCGCGTGGATGCCGGGCTTGTGGGTGCACGGCGGTCGAAACGATGGCAGCTTTCCACCTTTCCGCGGGCGCCGCAAGAGGTAAGAGGGGGGCCCCGGCGCGCGCCCCGAGCCACTCCGACGGAGGGGGAGAATCCCTTGCCTTTCAAGTACAATGCGCGAGCTTTTCCGATCTTCGACGGGCACCGAACGACCCGTCCTTCCCGAGGTGAGCGATGCAGAATCACGGTCCGGTGCACAGCCGTCACGGAGTCGATGAGCAGGGTCTCGCGGGCGCCCGAAACGTCTACTGGAATCTGCCTCCGGCAAGGCTCTACGAAGAGGCGATCCGCCGTGGCGAAGCGCGACTGTCGGCGGACGGGGCGCTCATCTGCCACACCGGAGAGTTCACCGGTCGTTCGCCCAACGACAAATTCGTCGTCGAGGAGGCGGAGAGCTCGCCGGACATCTGGTGGGGCAAGGTCAACAAGCCGATCCCGGGGCCGGCCTTCGATCAGCTGCTCGCCAAGGTCCGCCATCACCTGGGCGGCAAGGACCTCTTCGTTTTCGACGGCTACGCCGGCGCCGACCCGCGCTATCGCCTGCCGGTGCGGATCATCACCGAGACCGCCTGGCAGTCGCTCTTTGCTTCGAACATGTTCGTGCGCGAGACCGATCCGCAGAAGCTCGCCCACTTCGAGCCCGGCTTCGTCGTCCTCGACGCGATGAGCTTCAAGGCCGACCCGGCGGTCGACGGGACCCGCACGTCGACCTTCATCCTGGTGAACTTCGCCGAGAACATGGTGCTCATCGGCGGCACGGAGTACGCCGGCGAGATCAAGAAGTCGATCTTCACCGTGATGAACAAGGTGCTGCCGGGCAAGGGCATCTTCCCGATGCACTGCAGCGCCAACTACGGCGCCGACAAGAACGACGTCGCGCTCTTCTTCGGCCTGTCGGGCACCGGCAAGACGACGCTCTCCGCAGACCCGGGCCGGACGCTGATCGGCGACGACGAGCACGCCTGGTCGGACGACGGCGTGTTCAACATCGAAGGCGGCTGCTACGCCAAGGTGGTGCGTCTGTCACGTACCGGCGAGCCCGACATCTGGGAGGCCTCGCACCGCTTCGGGACCATTCTCGAGAACGTCGAGTTCGATCCCGAAACCCGCCAGCTCGACCTCGAGTCGACGCGCTTCACCGAGAACACCCGCTCGAGCTATCCCATCACCCACCTGCGCAACTGCGATCCGGCCGGTATGGCCGGCCATCCGAAAGACGTCGTCTTCCTGACCTGCGACGCCTTCGGCGTGCTGCCGCCGCTCTCGCGGCTCAGCGAAGAGCAGGCGATGTACCACTTCCTCTCCGGCTACACCGCCAAGGTGGCCGGCACCGAACGCGGCGTGACCGAGCCGTCGGCGACCTTCTCGACCTGTTTCGGCAGCCCCTTCCTGCCGCTCCACCCGGGCGTCTACGCGGCGATGCTGGGCAAGAAGCTCAGCCAGCACAAGGCGCGGGTCTGGCTGCTCAACACCGGCTGGACCGGCGGGCCCTACGGCATCGGCTCGCGGATGAAACTCGCCCTCACCCGGCGCCTCGTCGACGCAGCGCTCTCGGGCGAGCTGCACGATGCGCCGACGACGGCGGATCCGGTCTTCGGCCTCGCCATTCCCGATGCGGTCGAGGGTGTCCCCGGCGACGTGCTGCGCCCCTGGGAGAGCTGGCCGGATCGCGCCGCCTACGACACCCAGGCGGCGAAGCTCGCCGCCATGTTCGTCAAGAACTTCGAGCAGTACGCCTCGGGCGTCACTGCCGAAGTCCGCGCTGCCGGCCCGAAGGGCTGACCCGGGCAGGCGGAGGTGGCGCCGGCCTACTCCCCCCGGTGCTGGGGGTAGAAGTCGAGCGCCACGCCGTGGAGCTTGGCGAGCAGGACGATCTGGCCGGTGTGGTAGCTCATGTGCTCGACGGTATGGAAGAGGGCGCGATAGCCGTCGAGCTCGTACTTCTGGATCTTCCGCACCCGGGCGAGCTCGTCTGCCGACAGGCCGCGAATCGTCGCGCGGCAGCGGGCGACGGTGGCAGCCAAGGTGGAGAGGAGCTCCGCCTTCGTCGCCGAGCCCGGACCCGGGCGGGCGGCGAACTCCTCGCTGCGATGGCGTTCGAACGGCAGGCCGCCCACGCCCTGCAGTACCCACTGCGAGAGATTGCCGTGCAGATGGGTGAGGAGATTCGCGATGCTGTTCCCCGCCTCGCTGCCGCGCCACCAGAGCTGCTCGTCGGAGAGCGGCGCCACGGCGTGCTCGATCTTGCCCAGGTACTCGCCCCAGTAGTGGTCGGCAAACTCGATCAGGCGGTGGCTCACGGCGTACTCCACGGGCAGCTTCAGCTCAGGTGGGCCCGGTAGGCGGCGAAGTAGAGATCGGCCTCGGAAACGAACGAGGCGTGGCGCGGATGCCAGCCGAGAGCGGCCTTGGCGCGCACGTTGGCGACCTTCTGGTGGACGCCCAGGCCTTCGGCGAAGGCGCCGAAGCGCTCGGCCGCCTCGTCGGGAGAGAGCTGGAGGATCCTCCCCGGAATGCCCGCCGCCGACGCGACCGCGGCGACCATCTCGCCGACGCGCGGATTGCCGCCGTCGCTGATGTTGAGCGCCTCGCCGCCGGGTGCGCGCTCGGCCGCGAGCACGTAGGCCTCGGCCACGTCGTCGACATGCACCGTCGACCAGCAGTTGGAGCCGTCGCCGACCATCTCGACCTCGCCCGCAACGGCGGAGGCGAACCACGGCACCGTCAACCCGCCCGAGCCGCCATAGACGCAGCCGGGCCTGAGCACGATGGTCCGCAGCTCGCGACTCGCCGCCGCGAGGACCATCTGCTCATGCTCGACCCGCCAGCGCGCGAGATCGAGAGGGTTGAGCGGCGAGGCTTCGTCGACTGTTCGGCCTCCGGTGTCGCCGTACACCCAGACGCCCGACGTGTAGATCAGTGCCCGCGGCGCATTGGCGTCGCGGGCGGCAGCGAAGCAGGTATCGATCGCGGCGCGGTCGCGCGCCACCGTAGCGCTCGAGTATTCGGAAGCGCAGTGCACGAAGACGTCGCACCCGCGGGCGACGGCGAGGAAGCTCTCCGGGGCCGCGAGATCGCCCAGGACCGGCACGATCTCCTCCTGGGCGAGCGCACGCGCCTTGTCGGAGCTTCGCACCAGCCCGAAGACCCGATGCCCGGCGCGGCGGAAGGCCGCAGCCACGGCGCTGCCGATGTAGCCGGTCGAGCCAGTCACGAAGATGTTCATGGGAACTCCTCCTCGGAGGTGCATTGTGACAGCAGACAGGCCCAGGTGCACGACCTCGTGCAAAGGCAGTATCGTCGGCGGCACAACAGGAAGGACGCCCCCCATGGCTCGACCGCTCTTCGCCTCCGTGCTCCTCTGTCTCGCTGCTGCGGGCGCCGCCTCGGCTGCCCAGCCAGGATTCGGTCTGCCGGCAAAGACCCAGGAGGAGACGCCGGTGCTGCTGGTGTCGACCGACTGGCTTGGCAACCATCTGGGCGATGCGAATCTGGTGCTGCTGCACGTGGGCGACCGGGCGGAGTACGACGCCGCGCACATACCGGGCGCCCGCTTCGTCTCGCTTCTCGACCTCTCCGAGCCGATGGAGGGGCCGGACGCCCTCCACCTGCAGATGCTGCCGCCGGATCGGCTGCGCCCGCGCCTCGAAGCGCTCGGCATCTCCGACGGGTCGCGGATCGTCGTTTACTTCGGCAGCGAGTGGATCTCGGCGACGACCCGCATGCTGTTCACCCTGGACTACGCCGGGCTCGGCGCTCGCGCCGCAATGCTGGACGGCGGTCAGCCGGCCTGGGTGAAACAAGGCAGAGCGGTCACCGCGGAGGCGCCGGTCGTTCCCCCCGGCAAGCTCTCGCCGCTCTCGCCGCGGCCTTCGATCGTGGATGCAAAGTTCGTCTTCGAACACCGGGCGACGCCTGGCTACGCGATCCTCGACGCTCGCGACGCCGTCTTTTTCGAGGGCACAGACCGGGGCGGCCCGGAGGAGAAGCCCCATCGCGCCGGCCATGTCGCGGGCGCCCGCAGCCTGCCGTACTCCTCGCTCTTCACCGACGACCTGCATCTGCGCCCGCGGGACGAGCTCCGCGCGGCCTTCGCCAAGGCCGGAGTGAAGCCGGGCGACGTCGTCGTCGCCTACTGCCACATCGGTCAGCAGGCGACGGCGGTGATCCATGCCGCGCGCCTCCTGGGATTCGAAGCGAAGCTGTTCGACGGCTCCTTCGAACAGTGGTCCGGCCTGCCGGCAGCCGAGGCGCCGGTGGAGATGCCGGCGCCTCCGGCGCAGCCGCAGGAGAAGCCCGCCTCCTGATCGCCCGGCGGCGTGCTACCCTCCGCCGCCATGCACAGGCATGAGCTTCGCCCGGCGGCCGTGGCCCTTCTCTGCAGTCTCGTGAGCGCGCCGGTGGCCGCGCAGCTCACTTCCGTCTTCGCTGACGATTTCGAAAGCGGCAACACCTTCGCATGGTCGGCGAGCGCTGGGGAGCCGGCGCTCACGCCGGCCGATGTCTTCCGGCTGAGCGACCTCGACCTGCGCGATCCGCACCTCTACGTGACCTTCCCCGTCGTCGGATGCTCCGACATCACCGACCAGGACTTTCCGTTCGGGCTGGGGCAGTCGTTCAACGGCCAGATCGAGTCGGCGATCACCGGCGACAGCGAGCCGGACGGCTTTCTCGACAGCTCGTTCCTGCTCGAGTTCCGGCCGTTCGACGCAGCGGCCAACGACCTCAGGCTCGACATCGGCAGCGGCCTGTGCACGGCGCCGATGGCCGGCACGAGCTGCGCGCCCGATCCGGGCGGGCTGCCGCAAACTGCCGCCTACGAGGGAGTCGCTGCCGGTCCCTGCCTCGCTGCGATCGCCGGGACAACCTACGGACCTTACGCTCCGGAGGTCGCGAGCGTTGCGGCGCCCTGTTTCGTCTCGACGCCGCGGCGGATCGTCTTCGACCTCAACGGAGTGTCGTTGCCGCTGACCGATCTCCAGGTCGCCGCGGACTGGACGGCGGTACCGGTGACCGGTCTGGCGACCGGCCTGATGAGGGGCTTCCTTTCCGAGGCGGAGGCTGCGACGGTGCTGCTGCCCGCCACCCTGCCGATCGTCGGCGGGCAACCGATCTCGGTGCTTCTGCCCGGGGGAGCGAACAACTGCGCGGCGCACGACGACCGCGATACGTGGAACGGCGCCTCGGGGTGGTGGTTCTACCTCGACTTCCCCGCCGACGCTGTGGTCTGGACCGGAAATTAGGCCGAATCAGCCGCCCGACTTGAGCTTCGCGAACGCCTGCTCGGCGGCGGCGACGCGGTCCTTGTCGCCGATCTTCTTGAGCACTTCGATGCGGCGCTCATAAGCCTTGAAATTGCGCGGCGAGAGCTCGATGACCTTGCCCAGCTCCACCACGGCATCCTCGAATTTCTCCTCCCGGATCGACAGCTCGGCGAGGCCGTTGTGGGCCTGGTAGAGGCTGGGATTGATCTCGAGCGCCTGACGGAAGTACTGGCGCGAGGCCGCGATCAGCTTCGCCTTGTCCGGGTCCTTCGAGTTGGAAGCCTGGGCGCCGGCGTTGTAGAGCAGGATCGCCGTCGCGGGTGTGCGCACCTTCTCGGCGAGGACCGCCAGCGCGGCCTCGGCCTCGGCCGCGCGGCCGAGCTGGCTGAAGGCCTCGAACCGGCCGTTCAGCGCGGCGACGTCGTCGGCGGCCAGCGCGAGCGCGGCGTCCGCCGAGACCAGCGCCGCCTCTGCATGGCGCTTGCTCTCGGCTGCGAGGTCGAGCCCGGCATCGAGCACGCCCTCGGTCTTCTTCTTCTGCAGCCAGGCGCCATCGGCCTGCGCCAGGTGCGCCTGCGCAAGCGCCGAATGGGCGATGGCGAGCAGCGGGTCGGCAGCGGTCGCCTTCTCGAAGTTCGCCTGCGCCGCCGAGAAGTCGCCTTCGTTGATGTTCTTGGCGCCGGCGTTGTAGTACTCGGCGGCGGGGATCTTCGGCAGCTTCACCTTGATCGTGGCGAGCTCGCCCTTCTTGAACTTGGTGGCCTCGAAGTCGAGCTCCTGGGTGAACTCCTTGAAGCCCTCCTTGATGACTTTGATGGAGTAGAGGCCCTTGAACTCGACGAACTCGCCGGTGCACTTGCCGGTGGCGTCGGTCTTGGCGGCGAAGGAGTAAGGGGCGACGGTCGTGGCGCTCGAGATCGCCACGTCGGCGCCCTCGACGGGCGAGCCTT
Organism: Acidobacteriota bacterium; assembly: GCA_052035735.1. Taxonomy (GTDB): domain Bacteria; phylum Acidobacteriota; class Thermoanaerobaculia; order Multivoradales; family JAGPDF01; genus JAGPDF01. Next base: position 18,082 of record JBPOHI010000127.1, on the reverse strand, counting down.
CGGGCGTCGCGACGATGACTTCGAAGGGGGCCTTCGGCTTCTCCGCCGCGAAGGCGGAGCTGGGGATGGCGAGCAGAAGGGCGGTGGCGAGGACGGCGGAGGCTCGGTTCACAGGCATCTCCTTGCGGACGGGAGGGGGTCGAACTGCGGACGCCGCGTAGTATATGAAAACAGTCGTTCAACTGCCGGAGGTCTCGATGGCCCGTCGCCGCATTCGCAACTGCATCGTCCTCGCCGCCGCCTGGCTGAGTCTCGCCACCGCGACGATTGCCAAGGAGCTCCATTGGCGGTCGCTCGAGGTGGAAGCGCGACTCGAATCCGACGGAACCCTCACGGTCTCCGAAGTCCAACGAATGGTCTTCTCCGGCGATTGGAACGGCGGCGAACGCGAGTTTCGCCTCGGCGGCGGACAGACGCTGATGTTCGACCGGATGGAACGGCTCGATCCGGGGACGAACGTCGGCAGGGAGATGGTCCGCGGCGATCTGGAAGAGGTCGACCACTATGACTTCGCCTCCTCCAGAACCTTGCGCTGGCGAAGCCGCAAGCCGTCCGATTCGTTGTTCGACGCGACCGAGATCGACTACCGGCTCGACTACCGCATCGCCGGCGTGTTGATCCGGCTGGGGGAGCGCTCCTACCGGCTCGACCACCAGTTCGCCTTCACCGATCGTGACGGGGTCATCGAGCGGCTGGTCGTACGCCTGGCGCTCGCGCCGGAGTGGAAGTCGGCACAGGGGCTGCCGGTCTCGTGGGAGCTGGGGCCACTCGCACCCGGCGAGGGCTTCGTCCTCACCACCGACCTTTCCTATGAAGGGACCGGACTGCCGGCGAACGCGGTACCGCCGCAGCTTCCGACCCCCCTGCGCGCGGTGGCCCTGGCCCTCTTCGTCGCCGGGACCCTGCTGTTCCATCGGGCGACCCGGCGCCGCGATCGCACGCTCGGCAGGTTCGCCGCCGCGCCGGCAGCGGCGATCGATGCCGCCTGGCTCGAGGAGAACGTCTTCACGCTCGCGCCGGAGGTCGTCGGCGCGATGTGGGACCGCAACATCGGCAGCGCTGAAGTCGCGGCGACGCTGGCTCGTATGACTCAGGAAGGCAAGCTGCGGACGAGAGTGGAGTCCTCGGGCCGCATCTTCCGCAGCGAGAACCTCCACCTCGAGCTGCTCGTCGACCGAAGGTCGCTGAGCGACTACGAACGACAGCTCATCGAAGGACTGTTCGACAGCGCGAACGTCACCGACACCGCCTCGATCCGCAAGCGCTACCGCGGCACCGGTTTCGACCCGGCCGGGAAGATCCGCTCGGGTGTCGAGGCACGCCTGAAGAGAGTGCGCGGCTTCGCCGACGGCAGCCCGAAGCCGGCGTGGAAGCCGACCGCTCTGCTGTTGCTCGGCGGAGTGGGCGTATGGCTCGCGGTGGCGCTGCTCCAGGCGAGCGGATTGTGGCGAGCCACGGCCCCGAGTGTGGCGCCGCTGTGCATCGGCCTGCCGGTCGCGCTGTTGCTGGTTTCGGTTGCGGGCTGGGTCGGCGCTTTCGTCGGTCAGTCGCGTGTGGGCGGACTCGGCGTTCCCTACGGTGCGCTGCTGGTCTCGGGGCTCGCGATGGCGGCGACGTTCTGGACCTTCTCCGGTCTGCCTGCAGCGACGACAGGCCTGCTCTTGGGCGGACTCCTCTTCGCGCTCGGCCTCGTGCGCTCCCAGGCCAACGTCCTCGCGACGCGCGAGAGCGCCGAGAGTCTGCTGCGCCGGAGGGAGCTCAAGCGGGCGCGCGACTACTTCGAGATCGAGTTGGCCAAGGAACGCCCCGGCCTCGACGACCGCTGGTTCCCCTATCTGCTCGCCTTCGGCCTGGCGCCGAAAATGGAGCGCTGGTTCCGCCGCTTTGGCGGACTCGCCGAACGCAGCGGCTCGACCTTCACTTCGGTGTCCGGCGGCAGTGGAGGCAGCGGCGGCAGTGGCTCGGGCGGCTGGAGTGGCGGTGGCGGCGCTTTCGGCGGCGGTGGCGCTTCGGCCACCTGGGCGATGGCAGCGACGGCCATGTCGGCGGGAGTCTCGGCGCCGAGCTCGAGCAGCAGCGGCGGCGGCGGAGGAAGCTCGGGCGGCGGAGGCGGGGGCGGTTGGTGAGGCGCGCAATCGACCTCAGACAGCACGGCCCTGGCTCCGAAGACTGACTTCGCTCGCCAGGGCCGCTTGATTCGGTAAGCCGAAAAGCGGCTTACATCATCGGCGACGGCATCGCAGGCGCAGCCGCCGGCGCAGCCATCTTCGCTACCTTCTTCTTGGGGGCAGCCTTCTTCTTGGCGGCGGGCTTCTTCGCCGCGGGCTTCTTGGTGGCCTTCTTGGCGGCCTTCTTGGTCGCCTTCTTGGTGGCCTTCTTGGTCGCCTTCTTGGTGGCCTTCTTGGCGGGCTTCTTGGTCGCCTTCTTCGCGGCCTTCTTGGCTGCCGGCTTCTTGGTGGCCTTCTTCGCGGCCTTCTTCGCTACCGGCTTCTTGGTGGCCTTCTTCTTCGCGGCCTTTTTCTTCGCTGCCATTCGCTACCTCCCTCGGTTAGGCGATCTTGCGATCGCTCCCTTCCGGCCCTCGAGCTGCACTTCCCGCGCTCGCATGTGAGGCGAAAACGGAAAGAGGCTCCGGAAGAGCGTTGATTTGTTGTTCATTGTCAACATTTTCGCGCGAGATGCAAGAGTTTCGTGAAAGTTTTTTTCATTCGCCTTCGCGCGCGAGTGAGATTTTTCGCTGCGCGCGACGCTCGTCGCGACGACTCCGCGGTCAGAAGCAACCCGCGCAAGAGCTCCATTCAGAGGTGGTCGCGTCTTCGAAACCATCGCCGAAAACCGTGCAGGTCTGGGCGACGATGTCGAGGATGCCGGCCAGATCGGCCGGCGCCATCGAGTAGTCGGCGAGCGGGCTCGCAACGCCTGACGAGAGGTGAATGCCGATCATTCCAGCGGCACGCGCGCCGAGTGTCGGCGCACTCTCCGAGTTGGCGATCTCCGACAGCGTTTCGCCGACGAAGGCCGTGGCACCGATGGCCGGCAGCGGCGCCGGCAGCAGGCCGTGGGCGTAGCTGTAGATGGCTGGATTCGGCTTCGCTGCCGGTGCCTGCGAGGAGAGCACCAGGACGTCGAATTCGTCGAGAAACTGCGGCTCGAGCAGCAGAGTCTCGAGGTCGTCGCGTGTCCAGCCTGCCGGAACGTTGGTGATGATCCCGACCTCCAGGCCCGCTGCCTGCAAGCCGTCGATGGCTGTCTGGGCGGTCGGAAAGAGCGGATACGGCGACGGCACGCTCTGGTCCACGAGCGTGTTGCCGAGGTCGAAGAAGATCGCTTGCAGGCACTGCGTCGCAGCGGCCGGAGAGAGCGCCAGGGGGAGGCCGAGCAGGGCCGCAGCGGCGATGCGGCGACGGGTGGACGAACGGCGTGTCTTCGGCGCGGACATGGTCGGATCTCCGCAGCGAAACCTAGCACTTCGCCGCCTGCGCTCTCGCGCCGCTCTGCCGCGGCCCGACCCGGTGAGCTAGCCGGAGCCGGCCGAACGCAGCAACTCGAGGAAGCGGGGGCCGTAACGCTCGAGCTTCTTCTCGCCGATTCCCGGGAGCTGGCCGAGCTGGACCGGAGTCGTCGGTCTGAGTGCCGCCATCTCGCGCAGGGTCGAGTCGTGAAACACGACGTAGGGCGGGACGCCCGCCGCTTTGGCGAGCTCTGTGCGCAGTGCGCGCAGGCGCTCGAACAGCTCGCCCTCCGCGCTTTCGGCACCGGCAGGCGGCGTCGCCTTGCCTCGGGTCGCGCGCACCTTTGTGGCGCGTTTCGCCGGCTCCTGCTCGAAGCGGAACTCGACACGCTCGGCCCCCTTGAGCAGGGGAGTCGCACGCTCGGTGAGCGCGAGAGTGTTGTGGCCTTCGGAGTCGCTGACCAGGAAGCCGCGCGCCACCAGTTGGCGGAAGACTCCGCGCCAGCGGCGGGAATCGAGCTCGCGGCCGACGCCGAAGGTCGGCAGCTGGTCGTGGCGAAAGCGCTCGACCTTCTCGGTCCGTTCGCCGGTGAGGATGTCGACCAGGTGCTGGGCGCCGAAACGCTGGCCGGTGCGGACAGCGGCCGACAACGCCTTCTGCGCGGCGATCGTGGCGTCCCAGGTGGCGATCGGTTCGAGACAGGTATCGCAGTTGCCGCAACGCCCGCCGCCCGGATGCGCCGGGTCGAGCTCTTCGCCGAAGTAGCGCAGGAGTACAGCGCGCCGGCAAGCGGTCGTTTCGCAGTAGGCGAGCAGCGCGTCGAGCTTGCGGCGCTCGACCGACTTCCTGTCCGCCGAGGCCTCGCCGCGCTCGATCATGGCGCGCAGTTGCACCACGTCGGCGAGTCCGTAAGCCATCCAGGCGTCCGCTGGCAGACCGTCGCGCCCTGCCCGACCGGTCTCCTGATGGTAGGCCTCGAGGCTCTTGGGCGAGTCCATGTGGGCGACGAAGCGCACGTCGGGCTTGTCGATTCCCATCCCGAAGGCGACCGTCGCGACGACGACGACCCCCTCCTCCTCCTGGAATCGCCGGAGCACGCGCCGGCGCACCTCGGTGTCGAGGCCGGCGTGGTAGGCGAGCGCCTTGAAGCCCTTCTCGGCGAGCAGCGCGGCGGTGGCCTCCACCTTCGCCCGCGAGATGCGGTAGACGATCCCGGCATCGCCGCGATGCTCTTCGGAAAGGAAGGCGAGCAGCTGGCGTCGTCCGCCGTCGTCCTTGTCGACCACGCGATAGCGCAGGTTGGGGCGATCGAAGCTGGCGACGAAGAGGCGCGCGTCGCGGAGCTCGAGCCGCTCGACGATCTCGCGCCGCGTCGGCGCGTCGGCGGTCGCGGTGAGCGCGATGCGCGGCACACCGGGGAAGCGCTCGGCGAGCGCCGCGAGCCCCAGGTACTCGGGCCGGAAGTCGTGCCCCCACTGGGCGACGCAGTGCGCCTCGTCGATGGCGAAGAGCGCCAGCGGTACGCGAGCGAGGAGGGCGAGAAAGCGCTCGGTGAGGAGGCGCTCCGGCGCGACGTAGAGCAGGTCGAGAGCGCCTTCGAGAAATCGCCGCTCGACGCGCGCCTGGTCGCGTGCGTCGAGGCTCGAGTTCAAGAACTCGGCGGCGATTCCGAGCTCCGCGAGCGCCGCGACCTGGTCCTGCATGAGGGCGATGAGTGGCGAGACGACGATGCCGGTGCCGGGGCGCAGGATGGCGGGGATCTGGTAGCAGAGCGACTTGCCGCCGCCGGTGGGCAGCAGCACGACCGCGTTCCTGCCCTCGACGAGGGTATCGACGATCGTCTCCTGGTCGCCGCGGAAGGCGGGATAGCCGAAGAGCCGGAGGAGGACGCTGCGCGCCGCCTCGCTCACTGCCGGCGACCGTTCGCGAAGCGGCTCATCGAGCGGCGTCCGCGAGGCCGATGCGCTCGAGCAACGCCTGCTCGACCTCCTCCGCCGGCAGCGAGCCGAGGACGCCGCGATGCGTCGCGCATTCGCGGCGGTGACAGGGAAAGCAGGGCGGCCGCCGCGAGAGCACACGGTCGGCCGGGTTCCACGGCCCGTTGCGCGCCGGATCGGTCGGGCCGAAGAGCGCCACGGCCGGAAGGCCGACGGCGCACGCCAGGTGGAGAGGGCCGGTGTCGGCGGCCACGATCGCTCGCGCGCGCCCGGCGAGCGCGGCGAACTCGAGGAGTCCGCAGGCGAAGCAGGGGATGGCCGTGCCACCCGACGCCGCGACGACGCGCTCGGCTAGCCCCAGCTCGTCCGGCCCCCAGCTGACGAGCGTCGGAATGCCTCGGCGCGCGAGCCGGCTGGCGAGCTCGCCGTAGAGCTCTGGCGGCCAGAGCTTGCTGCTCCAGCCGCCGCCGGGGTGAAGGAGCACCGGCCGTTCGAGCCCCAGCACGGCCAGCTCGCGGTCGACCCGAGCTGCCTCGCGTGCGCGCGGCGGCAGCGGGAAGTCGCGGCGCCCGATCGCGTCGATGCCCAACGCAGCGAGGAGTGCCAGATTCTTGTCGAGGACATGTACGGCGGAAGCCGGCAGCGCGCGGCGTTCCGTGAGCAGCATCGCCGATGCCGGCTCGCGGCGGGCGGCGGCGTTCCAGCCGATGCGGCGGCCCGCACCGCTCGCCCGCGTCCAGAGAGCGGATTTCCAGAGACCCTGAAGGTCGAGGGCGGTGGCGACCTGGCTGGCCTTGAGGGCGTGGATCGCCTGCGAGATCGCCCGCGGCCGGAACGGCCGACGTGCAGGGACCGTCACTGTCGCAGCGACCGCCGGGTTCGAGGCGACGAGGGGCAGACCGCCTGGCTGCACCGCCCAGATCACCTCGTAGCGCGCCTCGGCCAAGGCCGCCGCCGCCGGCAGGGTATGCACGATGTCGCCGATCGCGGAGAGCCGGACGACCAACAGACGTCGGCCTCGCTCCGTGGAGGTGTCGCCCGTGGCAGCGGACGGATCGACGGAGGCGGGGCGTGGAGGGAGCATCGAACCTCCGCATGCTAGCCGATACGGCGAGCCGGGAGGTTCCGGCTCGCACCTCGACTCACCGGTCGCGCGCCGCCGTCCACCGGCAGAGAGGTGACTCGGCGCCGCAGCCGCCGTAAGTTCCTCCCAGAGCGCCGGCGAGCCGGGCGCCAGGGAGAGCGAAATGGGCGGAATCCGAATGGAGACGGTGAATCGGCTGATCTGGGGGATCTTCCTCATCGCCTTGGGCGCCATGCTGCTGGCGGTGAATCTCGGCTGGGAGGGGGCGCGTGGACTGTGGAACTACTGGCCTTTCCTGCTCATCGCGCTGGGCGTCGCGAAGATGCTCTTCGGGCGCGATCGCGAGGGCGGCGGTTTCTGGCTGATCCTCGCCGGTCTCTACGGCTGGATCAGTATCTGGAACGTCGGCGGCCTCACCTGGGGGACGGCCTGGCCGATCTTCGTCATCGCCGGTGGGCTCTCGGTGATCCTCAAGCCGGCGCTCTGTCGCGGCGACGCCGGCCGCCGGCCGGGCGAGAGTGGCGGCGCGCGCGGGGTGGACCATGTCGGCTGAGCGGGATCTCCAGTCGCAAGCGGGTGGGGCGGCCTGGTTCTCGCCGCGTCTCATCCTCGGCTTCGCCATCGTCGTTCTCGGCAGCCTGATGCTGCTCGACAACCTCGACATCCTCGAAGCCGACCCGCTCTACCGGTTCTTCTTCCCCGCCGTGCTGCTCGCTGTCGGCGTGTCAGTGCTCACCCAGGGCAGCATCTGGGGATGGGTCTGGATCGTCGGCGGCGGCTGGATGCTGGCGGAGAAGCTCGACTACATCGAGGTCAACTTCTTCCAGCTCTTCGTGCCCGCAGTGCTGCTGCTGGTCGGCGGCTCGCTGGTCTACCGGACGTTCGCGCGGCCGAAACCGGTCGCCCTGGGCGCAGAGGATCCGGCGAGCTATGTGCGCGCTTTCGCCGTGATGAGCGGCAACGAGCGGCGCGGCATCGCGTCGACCTTTCGCGGCGGCGATCTTGCCGCCTTCATGGGCGGCGTGACGCTCGACCTGCGACAGGCGAAGATGACTCCCGAAGGCGCGGTGGTCGATGCCTTCGCTTTCTGGGGGGGCATCGAGATCAAAGTGCCGGAGAGCTGGCAGGTTCGCGGCGAGGTGATTCCGCTCATGGGCGGATTCGAGGACAAGACGCGCCCGAAGGCGGGCACCGTCGAAGGGACGTTGGTCATCCGCGGCTTCGCCATCATGGGCGGAGTCGAGGTCTCGAACTGAGCGCCAGCCGATGCACCCGATGATCGAACGGCCGGTGCGTCTGGTCGCCTATCTAGGCGTCGCGGCGATCTTCGGCGGACTGCTCGCCCTGCTCGTCCAGACGATCTCGCCGGGGAGTCTGCGCGGGGCGCTGGCGCTCTGCCTGCCGCTCGCCCTGGTCTACGGCTTCCAGTGCCTCTCGGTCTGGTATCCCGTGCGCCAACTGCCGGCGAGCCGCGCCGGGACGCCGCAACTGGTGCTGCTGCTCACCCTCGCCTCATTCGTTTCGGCGGCGATCTGGACGGCGGCGGGACACCTCTGGGCCGCGGTGCTCGGGCGGTCGGCGGGCTTCCCCGACCTGCCGGCGCGCTACGCCGCGGCCCTGCCGCTCTTCTTCGTGCTCGGCGTCTTCCTGTTCATCCTCGCCACCCTGGTGCACTTCCTCTTCCTCGTCGTCGAACGTTCTCGGGCCGCGGAACGCCGCGGGCTCGAGCGCGAAGTCCACGCGCGCGAGGCGGAGCTGAAGTCGCTCAAGGCGCAACTCGATCCGCACTTTCTGTTCAACAGCCTCAACTCCGTGTCGGCTCTCATCGGTTCCGACCCTCCGGCGGCGAGGCGGATGTGCTACCTGATGGCGGGGTTCTTCCGGAAGAGCCTCGGTCTGGGTCAGCGCGAGCAGATTGCCCTGACGGAGGAGATCTATCTCGCCGAGACCTACCTGGCAATCGAGGAGGTCCGGTTCGGTGCGCGATTGCAGGCGCGGTTCCTGATTGCCGAAGCGACGCTCACGTTCGCCGTGCCACCGCTGGTGCTGCAGCCGCTGATCGAGAATGCGGTCCACCACGGAATCGCCCACCTGGTCGAGGGCGGCGAGGTGACGATCAGCGCGGCGCGATCGGGCGACTACCTCGAGCTCGTGGTCGAGAATCCCTGCGATCCCGACCGGCCGGCCTCGCGCGGCGCAGGCGTCGGCCTCGCCAACGTGCGGGCGCGTATCGAAGCGCTGTTCGGTTACCGGGCGCGGATCGACGTCGATGCCACGCCGGAGCGCCACCGGGTCCGCCTGCTCCTGCCCGCGGTGCCGGCGGCGTGAGGACGAAAGCTCCGCGGTGACAGGATGCCACCGATGCGCGTGCTGATCGTCGATGACGAAGTGCTCGCCCGGGCGGTTCTCCGGGAGCTCCTCGCCGCCCATCCGCAGGTGGAGATCGTGGGCGAGGCCGGTAACGGCTTCGAGGCGGTGAAGCTCGCGGAGGAGCTCGCGCCCGACCTGCTCTTCCTCGACATCCAGATGCCGAAGCTCTCCGGCTTCGAGGTCCTGGAGCTGGTCGGCGAGAAGACCGCCGTGGTCTTCGTCACCGCCTACGACGAGTTCGCGCTCAAGGCGTTCGAAGTCCACGCCGTGGACTACCTGCTGAAGCCGGTCGAGCCGGCGCGCCTCGCCGAAGCGATCGAGCGTGCTGCGGCGCGCCTCGCCCTCGCGCAGGCACTCCCGGCTGGGCCTGCGTTGCGGCCTTCGGCCGTGGCGGTCGCCGCCACGGCGCGCCCGCCGGGGCGCCCGCTCGAGCGCGTGCTGATCCGCGAAGAGGGCCGGGTTCATGTCCTGCCGCTGGGCAAGATCGACTTCGTCGAAGCCAAGGACGACTATCTCTCGTTCGCCGTCGCCGGCAAGCGCCTGCAGAAGCAGCAGACGATGGCGGAGCTCGAGGCCCAGCTCGACGGCGGACGCTTCGTCCGGGTGCACCGCTCCTACCTGCTGAACATCGACCGGCTCGCCCGGCTCGAGCTCTACGCCAAGGACAGCTGGATCGCGATCCTGGCCGATGGCACGCGGATCCCCGTGTCGCGCTCCGGGCACGCCCGTCTGAAGGAGCTGCTGGGATGAACCCGAAAGGTAGTCCATGCTGATCAAGATCGAGCAGTTGGTGAAGGACTACGGCGGGCAGCGCGCGCTCGCCGGCGTCGATCTCGCGATCGAGGCGGGCGGGACGATCGGTCTCCTCGGCCCGAACGGTGCCGGGAAGACGACGCTGGTCGAGATCCTCGAAGGCCTGCGCGCGCCGACCTCCGGCCGGGTGACGGTCTTCGGGCTCGATCCGCGCCGCGATGCCAAGGCGCTGCGCCTCAGGATAGGGGTGCAGCTGCAGGCGACCGCGCTGCCGCAGGAGTTGCGGGTCTCGGAGGTCCTGCGTCTCTACGCCGCGCTCTACCCGCGCACGCTGCCGGCCGGGTCGGTGCTCGAGCAGGTCGAGCTCCTCGGCAAGGAGCGGGCGCTGGTCCGCACGCTCTCCGGCGGCGAGCGCCAGCGGTTGGCGCTCGCGCTCGCGCTGCTGCACGATCCCGAGCTGTTGATTCTGGACGAGCCGACAGCCGCGCTCGACCCGGTGGCGCGGCGCGGTGTGCACGCGATCGTCGAGCGGCTCGCCGCGGCCGGCAAGACCGTGCTGCTCACCACCCACTACATCGAAGAGGCCGAGAAGCTCTGCAAGCGCGTGGTTCTCCTGCGCCACGGTGCGGTGGTCGCGGACGGCTCGCCGTTCGAGCTCATCGGGCGGGCGGCCGGACTCTCTACGCTCTGGATCGAGGTCGAGGGGCCGTTCGACGCCGCCCGGCTCGAAGCGGCGGGCGCCGTGGCGCAGGGCCGCGAGGGCCGCCATCTGCGCTATTCGGTGACGGATCCCGGGGCGGTCGTCGTGGCGCTGGGCGACCTCCTGCGCGCCGGAGGAGGCAAGCTGGTCGATCTGCGCATGCGCCGACCGACGCTCGAGGACGTCTATCTCGAATGGATGGGCGAGAGCGCCGAACAGGACAACGGCAACGAGGAGAAGAGCGCATGAGCGTCCTCCGCGACACGGTTCGCAGCTCCGTGGCCCTTGCCTCGTCGTACCTCATCGAGAACTCGCGTTCGCGCGCGGCGCTTTTCTGGACGCTGGCCTTTCCGCAGCTGTTTCTCTTCGTGTTCGGTTTCATCTTCGCCGGTGGAGAGCCGCAGAAGGTCGCCTACATGATGCCGGGTCTCCTGACGTTGACCACCATCACCTCGGCGTTCTTCGGCTACTCGATGCGTCTGGTGGCGGAACGCGAGCGCGGCGCGCTCCGCCGCCTGCGGGTGACCCCGACGCCCGCCGGAGCGGTGGTCGCGGGACACATGCTGCACGCCATGGTCAATCTGTCGGCGGCGTTGCTGTTTCAGCTGGCATTGGCCAAGCTCATCTTCGGTTTTCCGATCGCGGGCTCGCTCGGAAGCCTGGCTCTCATGCTCCTCGCCGGCGAGCTCGCTTTCGTCCCCCTGGGTCTCTTCGTCGGCTGCATCGGCCGGGATACCCGCTCGGCACCGGCGCTGACCAACCTGATCGTCTTCCCGCAGATGTTCCTTTCCGGCAGCGCGATGCCGTTCTTCCTCCTCCCCCCCTGGGTGCAGCAGGTCGGCCGACTCCTGCCGGCCACCTACCTCAACGAAGGGCTGCAGCGCGTGATGATCGCCGGGCAGCCGGCGACGGCGCTCGCCGGACCGATCGCCGCGCTGCTGCTCTTCGGTGTCGTCGGTCTGGTCTTGAACTCGCTGCTCTTCCGGTGGGAGTCGTCCGACCGCCTGCCGGGGCGGCGGTTGATCGGTGGCCTCGCGTTGCTCGCCGCCGTCCTCGCTGCGGTCGCCCTCTGGGGGCCCGAGCTCTCGATGGCGGTCGCCCCCTCGCGGTGAGTCCGGGCCGGACGGAGGCCGGTCAGCGCGCGAGGACGAAGAGGTCCCCTTCGTAGCGTTCGGAGAGGACGATCCAGCCGCCGCCGGGCAGCGGGCGCGCGTCGAAGATGCCCCAGAACGCCGGGTCTGCCGGAGGCTCCATCGGGATGCGCTCCGGGAGCAGGTGCCCGTCGAAGTCGACCGCGACGATCGCCGGTCGCCGTCTCTCGCCATTCAGGAAGACGATCGCTTTGCCGTCGGCACGCAGCGCCGGCGCCGAGCGGTAGCTGCAGCGCTCTCCGACCCGCCGCGCTGCGCCGCTCGCGGCGTCCAGCAGGTGGAGCCCCGAGCCGAGCGGCGAAGCGCCGCAGACGACGATCGACCGTCCGTCCGGAGAGTAGGCCGGCGGCCCGAACTCCCCCTGCAACAGAGACCGGCGCTTTCCGCTCGCGAGCTCGACCTCGAGGAGCGACCAGCCTCCCCCCTCGGACCCCTCGATCAGCAGGGACCTCCCGTCCGGAGACCAGGCGGGGCGTCGGTCGAGGTTCGTCTCGACGAATCCCGGGGACCCGAAATCGGCAGCGACGACGCGGTTCGTGCCGGTTGCGAGATCCTGGACGACCAGGTCGGTCGTCGCCGCGCGCGGCTGCAGAAAGGCCACCCTCTTTCCGTCGCCCGAGAAAGACGGGCAGAGACCCTCGCCGAGGGCCCGCGTGGCGCCCGTCGCAAGCTCGACCAGCTCGAGCGAGGAGGTCCGCGGCGGGGCTTCCCAGTCGTTGACGGCCAACCGCTCGCTCTGCGGGTCGACGTCGAAGCACTCCGCCGTGGTCGGTAGACGCAGCGCCTCGAACGCGCCGCCGTCCGGGCCGACCCGCCACAGCTGACGCGTCTTGTGCTCGACGGTGACGAGAAGGCGGTTGCCGTCGCGCGAGAAGGCCGGATGCCAGGCCGAGCCGGGCGCCGGCACGATCGTGCGACGGGCATCGGCGAGCGACAGCTTCCAGATCCGCGAAAGCCCGTCGCGCCAGGCGCCGTCGTGGACGAGATGCGACCCGTCCGGAGACCAGGCGACCGTGCGGACGCTCTCCAGCCCGGCGGCGGCTCGTTGGGCGCTGCCGTTCTCCGCCGGAGTCGTCCAGACTGCCGTCGGTGTAGCGAAGGCGATGCGGCTGCCGTCGGGCGACCAGGCGACCGAGCTCAGCCACTCGTCGACCCGCGCGAGCTCGACCTCCGCGCCGCTCGCGAGGTCGAGTACCGCGAGTGCGAAGCGTCCGTCGCGGAGATAGCGCGAGAAGGCCAGCCGGCGGCCATCGGGAGACGGTGCACCGAAGCTCGCGTCGGCTCGCCACAGCCGTTCTTCGCCGCCGAGCGTCGCGACCGACCAGACGCTCGGCGCGCCGCCCTCGATCGGAGCCCGACTGAAGAAGAGCGTCTGTCCATCGGCTGCGAACTGGGGGAAATACTCGTCATCCTCTGGCGTTTGCGTCAGGCGGATCCGCCGTCCGCCCGCGAGCCCGGCGAGGAACAGGTCGAACTGGCCGTCTACGTTGGCCTCGAAGGCGTAGCTCCGCCCGTCGGGAGAGAAGACGCCCTCCTGTTCGCGCTCCGGCTGCGCCGTGAGGCGGCTCGCGGTCCAGCCCTCGTCTGCGGGCGGGCGCCGTGGAGCAAGAAGGGCGATCGCCGCCACGACTGCGAGGACGGCGGCGAGGACGAGGAGCGGTCGCGGCCGCGGTCGCGACCGCCCCGCCGCCGGCGAGGGTGGTGGCGGGAGCCGTGCGTTCGCGGGCGGCTCCGGCTCCGGTGCCTCGAGGTCGGACCCGCCCTCATCCGGGTCCACCGCCGCCGCGATCTCGACTTCGGCGACGAAGCGGTAGCCGCGCTTCATCACCGTCTGGAGGTAGCGCGCCTCGCGGGCGTCGTCGCCCAGCGCCAGCCGGAGCTTGCGGACGAGCTGCGTCAGGGCCTCCTCGCCGACGATGACTCCGGGCCAGAGGTCGGCGAGCAGGCGTTCCTTGGTCAGAAGCTCGCCCGGCCTTTCGGCGAAGAGGACCAGAGCGTCGAAGACCTTCGGCTGGAGCGCCACCGGTACTCCAGCCCGTTCGAGCCGGGCCTCGCCGCGGCGCAAGGTGAACTCGCCGAAACGAAGGTCTGGAGCCTCGGCCATCAGCAGGAGCCCCGACAAACGGTCATCGGAAGATCATCTCTCAATCACGACCTGGAGCGGATCGGCCGATACCGTAGGGCGCGGAAACACCACCAGAGGAGAGAGAGATGGAGAATCGTCGCAGAAAGCTCCGTGCCGCCAGGATCGTCGCCCTCGCCATCGCCGCCGGAACCGCTCAGGGAGCCCTCGCCCAGGAGAGCGGCTACGTCTTCACGACCGGCGGCTCGACCTGCTCGCCGCCCATCTGCACGGTGCAGACCTACGACAGTTGGGGCCAGGAGGTGACGCCGGTCTGGCACCTGCTCACGCACAACCTCGATGCTGGGGGAGGCGCCGGCATGAGCTGGCTGAGCTCACCGTCCTACTTCCTCTCGGTGAACGAGGGGATCTACTACCCGCTCATCGCCGGCAGCGCCGACTTCGAACCCGGACATGCTTTCAATGTCTTCTCGCTTTCCAACAACGGCTCGGGATGCCCGTTCGTTCATCTCGCGACGCCCGAGAACTCCCTCGAGAACTTCACCGAGCTCGATCATCCGGCGCTCAACGGCGTGCCCGCCGCGCGCCTCCTCGTCACACCCCTGCGGATGGACAGCCGGATCGACGAGCACATCGGGGTCTGGTACAACACCGCGACCGGCCGCTGGAACATCTTCTACCAGGACACCACGGCCATCATGGAGCCGGGCGCCCAGTTCGTCGTGCTCTCGGACGACTGCGCCGTCGGCCTCGAGTTCCGGCCGGTCCACGTCGCGACGGTGGGGAACACGCTCGGGTCGTTCACCGCTCTCGACGCCCCTGACCTCGACGGCCGGCCCTCCGAGGTGTTGTTCGTCACCCAGGTCTGGGACGAAGAGGGACCGGTCTACAACGACAACCCGGTTGCGGTGAGCTTCGACGCCGCGGCACGTCGCTGGCGGATCGTCAACGAAGGCGGTGCCGCCATGCCGCTGGGCGCACGCTTTCACTGGGCGCGCGCGGCCGTCGTGCACCGCTGCGATTTCGAGCTCGGGCTCAACGGGGTCGGCTTCGACGGTTGGACGGGCGTCTCGCCCTGAGCGCAGCGAGCGCCGACGTGAGGTTCCCGCCCGAGGAGCGGAATCGTCCGTTTTCCGGGACCCCGGCGAGTTGTACACTCCGCGGGTGGTGAGCCCCCCGCTGCGCGACCGATCGGCGATCGATCCCATCATCGGTACGGCGGCGGGAGTGGTCCTGGTCGCTGGCTTGAAGCTCGCCGCTCCGGTGCTGGTGCCGGTGGCCTTCGCGCTCTTTCTCGCCGTACTTGCCATGCCGCTCGTGCATTGGATGGTGGGCAAGGGTTTCCCGGCGTTTCTCGCCGTGCTGGTGACCATGCTGCTTCTCGCCACGGTCGGGGGGCTCTTCGGTCTCCTCTTTCTCGGATCGGTCGGCGAGCTGCGCGAGGTCGGCCCGCACTACTACGACCAGCTCGACTCCCGACTCTCCTACACCGTCGAGTGGTGGCAGGCCAAGGGGATCTCGATCCTCGACTGGGTGCCGCCGAAATGGCAGCAACCGGAGACGCTGGCCGAGCTCGCAGGCGGCACGGTGAAGGGACTCCTCCATCTGTTCTCGCAGGCGACGATCGTGATCCTCACGCTGGTGTTCATTCTCTTCGAGGCGCTGGTCATCCCGCGCAAGCTGGCCCGTCTTCCGGAGCGGCTGCGCGAGCCGCTGTCACGTTTCGGCGCGGTCTCCCAGGAGCTCCAGCGCTACCTCTTGATCAAGACCATGATGTCGGCGCTGATCGCACTGGCGGTCGGGCTCTGGGTCGCCTTTCTCGGCATCGACTTTCCGGTGCTCTGCGCGCTGGTCGCCTTTGCCTGCCACTTCATTCCCAACGTCGGGGCCGCTCTCGCTGCCGCTCCGGCGATGCTCTTCGCCTTCATCCAGTTCGACGTGATTCAGGCCCTGGTGGTCGGCCTCGGCTACCTGGTGATCGGAACGCTGCTCGGCAATCTCGCCGAGCCGGCCCTGCTCGGCAAGCGGCTCGGCATGTCGACCCTGGTGGTCTTCCTGTCGCTCATCTTCTGGGGTTGGCTCTGGGGCCCGGTCGGGATGCTGCTCTCCGTGCCGCTCACGGTCACCATCAAGATCCTGCTGGAGCGCTCGGCGCATTGGGGCTGGGTGGCGACCCTGCTCGATTCCGGAGAGACCGCGCGCTCCGCCGCGCTGGACGAAGCCGGCGCGCCGCAAACCTGACCCGGCTGGTCAGCGCCCGACGAGACCTAACGCCCGCGTTGACTTTCCCCCACAAGTCCGTATCATTGCCGGGAAACGGGACTGACTGAGTCCTGATTCGCCGAGGTGCCCACCATGATCCGGATGACCAAGCAGACCGACTACGGCTTTGTTCTGCTTACCCGGCTCGCAGCCGAGCCAGGGGCGGCGATGAACGCGCCAGAGCTCGCTGCCGAAACCAAGCTGCCGCTGCCGATGGTGAGCAAGATCCTCAAGTTACTGGTAAGGCAGGGGTTGTTGGCGTCGCACAGGGGGGTCAAGGGGGGGTACACCCTGGCTCGACCAGCGGGCGAGATTCACGCGGCGGAGATCCTGCGTGCCCTGGAGGGGGCGGTGGCGCTCACCGTCTGTATCGAAGGCTCGCCGGGCGAGTGCGATCGGGAGCCGTTCTGCACCGTCCGGGGACCCTGGCAGCGCATCAACAAGGCGGTTTTCGATGCCCTGGCCGAAGTCACCCTGGCCGAGCTTGCCGGAGAGACCGCTCCGCGGTTGGCACACCTCGGTCCCGGTCTCGCTGGAGCGCTGGCCCGCATGTTGCCGGAGCGCCAGACCCAGAGCGGCCGAATCGAATCGCACTGAAGCCGGAGACGAGATGACCACGACCGATACCCAGACCATCGAGCAACTGGCGACGCAGGAATACAAGTTCGGCTTCGTCACCGACATCGAGCAGGAGACGCTGCCGCCCGGCCTGTCCGAAGAGACCGTGCGCAAGATCTCCGCTTTCAAGCAGGAGCCCGAGTGGCTGCTCGAGTGGCGCCTCAAGGCCTATCGCCACTGGCTGACGATGACCGAACCCACCTGGCAGAACGTCCACTATCCACCGATCGACTACCAGTCGATCATCTACTACGCCGCGCCGAAGTCGAAGAAGGACGGCCCGCAGACCCTGGCCGACGTCGATCCGGAGCTCCTCAAGACCTACGAGAAGCTGGGCATTCCGTTGCACGAGCGTGCGGCGCTCGCCGGCGTCGCCGTCGACGCGGTGTTCGACTCGGTCTCGGTCGCGACGACCTTCAAGGCCAAGCTTCACGAGATGGGAATCATCTTCTGCTCCTTCTCCGAGGCGGTTCGCGAGCACCCGGAACTGGTGCAGAAGTACCTCGGCTCGGTCGTGCCCTACTCCGACAACTTCTTCGCCACCCTGAACAGCGCAGTCTTCTCCGACGGCTCGTTCGTCTTCGTGCCGAAGGGCGTCAAGTGCCCGATGGAGCTCTCGACCTACTTCCGCATCAACGCCCGGAACTCCGGCCAGTTCGAGCGCACTCTGATCGTCGCCGAGGAGGGTGCGGCGGTCTCCTACCTCGAGGGCTGCACCGCTCCGATGCGCGACGAGAACCAGCTGCACGCCGCGGTCGTCGAGCTCGTCGCCTTGAGCGACGCCTCGATCAAGTACTCGACGGTGCAGAACTGGTACCCCGGCGACAAGGACGGCAAGGGCGGCATCTTCAACTTCGTCACCAAGCGCGGCAAGTGCGAAGGGGCGCGCTCGAAGATCTCCTGGACGCAGGTCGAGACCGGCTCAGCGATCACCTGGAAGTACCCGTCGGTCATTCTCAAGGGCGACCACTCGATCGGCGAGTTCTATTCGGTAGCGGTGACCAACAACTACCAGCAGGCCGACACCGGCACCAAGATGATCCACATCGGCAAGAACACCCGCTCGACGATCGTCTCCAAGGGCATCTCCGCCGGCCACGGCCAGAACACCTATCGCGGTCAGGTAAAAATCCTCGCCGGCGCCGACGGCGCCCGGAACTTCTCGCAGTGCGACTCGATGCTCATCGGCGAAAAGTGCGGCGCGCACACCTTCCCTTACATCGACGTGCAGAACCCCTCCGCGCGCATGGAGCACGAGGCCTCCACCTCGAAGATCGGCGAAGACCAGATCTTCTACTGCAACAGCCGGGGTATCGAGACCGAGGACGCCGTCTCGATGATCGTCAACGGCTTCTGCAAGGAGGTTTTCAAGGAGCTGCCGATGGAGTTCGCCGTCGAGGCGCAGAAGCTGCTCTCCGTTTCGCTCGAGGGGAGTGTGGGCTGAGACTCTTTTGGTACGCGCCGCCGGCGGTTCCGAGAATCCGGGATCGCCGCTGCGCGTGCTGTAGCCGCTGACGCGTCGATCCCGGATTCTCGGAACCACCGGCGCCGCTCACCGGCATTGGATAGATGCGAGGCAACACGACACCGGAGCGTCGGCGTGGGGGGGGGGGCTGGAGGGGGTTATAGGGTGGGGGGGCGGGAGGCGGGGGCGCGGCGGGGGGGGTATGTG
>JBPOHI010000097.1:0-67403 GCA_052035735.1 Acidobacteriota bacterium | reverse complement strand
AGATATCGCCGTGGCTGCTGGGCACGCTGGGGGTGGCGCTCCTGGTGGTCTGCTTCTTCCTGCTCTTCTTCGAGCTCGGCGACGCCCCTGTCTTCGGCGACGAGACGCTCTACATCCGGGTGGCCGGTCGGACCCTGCAGACCGGGCAGTGGTTTCCCATCGTCGGGCATCCTCACCCCTTTGTCGAGAAGCCGCCCTTCACCGTCTGGGGAGCGGCGGCAGGGATGGCCATGGCCGGCGTGAACGAGATCGGCGCGCGCTGGGTGAACGGCACCGTCGCCCTGCTGCTTTGCGCCCTCACCGCCGCCTTCGCTCTCCGCCTCGGCAACGTCTGGACGATGGCGCTCGCTCCACTCCTTCTGATCACCGCCCCCGGGCTGCTACTCGACCACGGCCTGCGCAGCGTCGTGCCGGAGAGCTGGCTCCTGCTCGCCGTCACCGCCGCCTTCTTCTGGTACTCCTGCAGCCAAGGGAAAAGCCCGGCGATTCGGCTCGGCGGGCTCGCAATGCTCTCGATCTTCGCCGGCGGGACGAAGGGAGTCGTCGGACCGCTTCTCATCGGATGCACGCTGGGCCTGGTCGAGTTGATCGCACCAGCGGAGCCGTTCTCTCCCGGCCGTCGCCTGCGCCAGGCGGTGGTCACGGGAGCGACGGCGGCGATCCCCGGCATTCTGGCCTATGGTGGCTGGCTGCTCTTCTCGCTCGCGACCCTCTCCGGAGTGCGCGACTTCCTCCACCGCGACCTGGTGGTGCGCGCCGCCGGTGGAAGAGCCTCGATCGACCTGCAACCCTTCTCGATCTACCTGCGCGCAGCGTGGCAGGACTTCGGTCTGTTGGCGCTCGCCGGACCGGCAACCCTGCTCGCCCTGCGATGGCGAGCGCGCCTGCGCCCAGTCCCGGAGCTCTCGCCCGGGCGGCGGGAGAGTTACACGCTCCTGTGCTGGATCGCGGCGGTGCTGTTGATCTTCGGCATCCCGAAGGCGCGCATGCCCTGGTACTGCTTTCCCGCCTATCCCGCCCTGGCCATCGCCGCGGCGCTCGCCCTCGACCGTCTGCGCTGCTTGCTTCTGAGCCAGCGCATCGGCGCCCGGGCCAGGACCGCCACAGCCCTGTTCGCGCTGTCGCTCGCGCTGTTCTTCGCGCTGCGCGCCGACGCGCTCCGGCGCACTTGGCCGGCGTGGGACCGGCACAGCTTCCTCGCTCTGCAGCGCCTGCTCGACGCCGATCCGGCGGCACGAGCCTACGCCGACGGCGACCTCGATCAGAGTCCGTACGCCCGCACGCACGTCGTCGAGTGGCAGCGCTTCTATGTGCGGCGCTTCGCCGAGCTCGCGCAGCGCGAACTGCCCGCGGACGTTCCCGCCTGCGCCTTCGTCGTCACTCCCGAGCCCGACGCCTGGCGAAGCGCGCTCGGCTCGCGGCTCGCCGGGGTCACGCCGGTGGCGGGTTCGGTGCCCGGCTGGCTGACCCTCCACGTGCTCGACCTGTGCGCCGGCCGTTTCGCCGGGAGTGCGCCGTGACGAACGCGGCGACGCGCGCCGGGCTCGACGTCATCGTGCCGGTCTGCGGCGCGCCGGCGGCGCTCGCGCGCTGTCTCGCGAGCCTCGAAGCGCATGTCGACGCCGGCCTCGACCGCATCCTCGTCGTCGTCGATGGTCCCCAGGAAGAGGCGGTGGAACTGGTGCTTGCCGCAGCCCGGCTGCGCCCGCCGGCCCTCACCGTGCTGCGTCAGCCGAAGCGCGCCGGCTACCCGGCGGCGATCCACCGCGGAATCGAGACTGGGCAGGGCGAAGGCCGGGACGTCGTGCTGCTCAACAGCGACACCCTCGTGGCGTCAGGCTGGCTCGAGGGGCTCGCCGCCGCCGCGGCGAGCTCGCCGCGCGTAGGAACGGTCACGCCGTTCACCAACAACGGAACCCTGGCCTCGTTGCCGCGACCGTTCGAGATCAACCGGCTACCGAGCGGCATCGACACCGCGAGCTTCGCGGCGCTCGTCGCGCGTTCCTCGCTGCGTCTCTATCCGCGGGTCCCGACGGCGGTGGGCTTCTGCTTTCTCGTCAAGCGCTCGTTGCTGCGCGAGATCGGCTCTTTCGATCGCGAGGCGTTCGGCCTGGGCTACGGAGAGGAGGTCGACTTCTGTCTGCGCGCCACCGCCGCCGGCTGGGAGCACTGCCTCGACGACGCCACCTTCGTTTTCCACGAGGGCCAGGGGAGCTTCGGCCGCTCGCGCGACCGCCGGGTGCGCGCCGCCGAGCGGACCCTGGCGCATCGCTATCCCGATTTCCGCGGTCGCCTGGCCGCCTTCATGGCGGCCGATCCGGTGGCCGCCGCCAGGCGACCGATCCTGGCCGCTCTGCACCGCCTCGGCGACGACGCAGCCGCGTCGCCCCCCCGCACGACGAAGCTCGCGAACTCCCGCCCGGCCGTCGTTCATCTCGTGCACGGCTGGCCGCCGGAGAATTTCGCCGGCACGGAGCTTTACGCCTGGTGGCTCGCTCACCGCCAGAAGTCTGATCGCGCGGTGGCGGTCTACACGCGCTCCGCCGACCCACGGCTCGCCTCGGGCACCGCGGTCGAGCTCGAAGACTTCGGCCTGCGCGTCCGCGCGCGGGTGAATCACTTCGATCAGCGCAATCCGCTGCGGCGCAACGTGCTCTACGATCCCGGCGCGCGCGCCGACTTCGGCCGGTTTCTCGATCAGACGCGGCCGGAGATCCTGCACGTGCACCACCTGGCCGGTCACGGCTTCTCGCTGATCGACGAAGCCCGCCGGCGACGCCTGCCGATCGTGCTGCAGCTCCAGGACTGGTGGCTCCTCTGCGCGCGCGCCAACCTCCTCGACGCAGCCCGCCGACTCTGCCCCGGCCCCGCACCGGGACGTTGCGCAACCTGTCTGCCGCTGACGCGCATGACGCCCTCCTCCGGCGTCAACCGCCTGCTGACGCGTGCGCTCTACGCGCTGCGCCGCCGTCGGGCGCGCGCCGCGCTCGCCGCGGCCGAGGTCTGCGTTGCCGGGTCGGCGGCGCTCATCGACTCTTTCCGTGAGCGCGGCTGGCTGCCGCGCGCGGTCCCGGTGCATCTCGTCCCCTACGGGGTCGAGGCCGGCGCGCCGTCGGGGCCTTCGCGCGCGGCCGACGTACGACTGCCGCTGCGGCTCGGGTTCATCGGTTCCCTGTTGCCGCACAAGGGACTTCACATCGCGACGGCGGCGATCGCCGGGCTTCCGCCCGGGCAGGTCCGGCTCGCTGTCTGGGGAGACGCCACGCAAGATCCGGCCTACGTCCGCGAAGCCCTCGCTGCCGCCGGTTCCGCATCGGTGGAGCTTCGCGGGCGCTTCGCCGAGGGCGACCGCGGCGCAATTTTCGCGGGCCTCGATCTGCTTCTGGTGCCGTCGCTCGGTCTCGAGTCCTACAGCCTGGCCGCGCGCGAGGCGCTAGCCTCCGGCCTGCCGGTCCTCGCCAGCGCCAGAGGAGCGCTCGCCGAGCTGTTCGCCGATGGTGAGCCGTGCGGAGCGCTCTTCGATCCCGACCGTCCAGGAGAGCTGCGTTCGCTGCTCGAACGCCTGATCGCCGATCCGGCGCAGCTCGCCGCCTGGCGGCGGCACGCGCCGCAGGTGCCCACCCTTGCGGAACATGCGGCGGCGCTCGAACCGATCTACGACCAGGCGCTCGCATCCGCCCGCCGCCAGGAACGCTAGGCTCTTCGCGTGACCGCCCGCTCCAATCGCCTCGCTCTGGCCGCAATGCTGCTGCGCGCGGAGGGGGCACGCGCCCTGCTCGACCGCATGCGCGACCGGCGGCTCGATGCCCGCCGGTCGAAGAGCTTCGCGCTGCTTTCGAACCGCCCGGCGGGAGCCCGGGCGACGACGCTCTGGGTGCTGCCGTTCGCGCTCCAACGGCGGCGCGGCGGCGCCGCGATTCAGCTCCTGGTCAGGCTGGAAGCGCGCGCGCGACAGGAGCCGGTCGCGCTCCTGCAGCTGCTCCCGGACCGCCTGCGCTGCGAGCTCTGGGGCCAGGGAGTCGAGACACCGCTGGCGCGCGAATGGCCGGCGCCACCGGTCGAGGGCCTCGCGGACGTCGTCGCCGAAGCCGCTAGCTGGGTCGGCGCGGGGCGTCTGCACTTCGAGAGCCTCGTCGACCTGGCGGCCGACCTGCCGCTGGCCGCGAGCGCCCGCGGCCTGGCGTTCGGACTGTCGGCGCACGACTTCGCGCTCTACTGCCCGCGGCCGCATCTGGTCGAGGAGCCGGCGGGGCAGTTCTGTGACTTCTCCCGCGCACCTGACCGCTGTGCCCGCTGCCTGGGCGCCACCTGGCCGCTGCCCGCGGGCCACCAGGAACGACGCCGCGAGCGAATGGCGGCGGCGATCGCCGCCGCAGACCTGCTCGAATTCCCTTCCGAGTACATGCGACGCGAGCACCGCAGGCTCTTCCCTGGCATCGATCCGGCGCGCACGCGGGTCTTGCCGCCGCGCAGTCTCGCCGCGCCGCTCGCATCGCCGCCTCGGCTGGTCCGCCAGCCGCCGGCGAGGATCGCCTTCGCTGGCGCGGTGCATCGTCACAAGGGTGCCATCGTCTTCGAGCAGATCGTGCAGATGTTGGCCGAACGGCGCCCGCGAACCTTCGAGTGGCACGTTTTCGGCGGCGGAGACCCGAGCCTGTTGCTGCGCCTCCGGCGTCTTCCGCAGACCCGGGTCCACGGCTACTACCGCGCCGGCGACCTCCCCGCTCGCCTGCGCGCGGCGCGCATCGACCTCGTCCTGCTGCCTTCGATCTGGCCCGAAGCTCACTGCCTGGTGCTCGACGAGTGCGCGGAGGCGGGTGTGCCGGTGCTCGCCTTCGATCTCGGCGCGCCCGGCGAGCGCATCCGCGCTCTCGGGCTCGGAGAGCTGATCGATCCGGGGGCGGGTGCGGCGGGCTTCGCGGCCCACATCGCCAGCCTCGGCTGAATGTCGGCTTCGGTCGCCGTCGCTCAGCCGGCGGCGCGCTTGCGCGCCACCAGCAAGGTGAAATCCGAAGGCAGGCCGGCCTCGCGCAGGAGCAGCCGCTCGGTGAGCGCCAGAAGGCGGAGAATGGCACTGTCGGCGGCGTTCGCGGGATCGAAGTTGGCGACGATACCCGCCAGCAGGGGATTCAGAATCGTCCCGCCGTAGTCGCGCCGCCGCTCGAGGTCGAACCGTCGGGTGACGCTTGCGACGACCGCTTCCGAGCTCACCGCCTCGCACGGCGCATGTGTCAGGAAATGGCTGACCGGCGGAGGGGTGTGCACCGTCTTCTGGCTGCCGGAAGGCCAGTGCACTCGCAGGCGCGGCGGCAGGATGGCGAGGATCTCCTCGACGATGCGCAGTTGCCGCGCCGTACCCTGGAAGAACTTCGGGCCGACGTACTCGTTGAGGATGAGCCAGCCGCCGGGGCGCAGCGCCGCATCCAGACCGGCGAAGAAAGCGTCGGGGTCGGGCAGGCGGTGCAGGCTGTACTGCGACAGCACGAGGTCGTAGGCGTCGCGCTCGAGCGTGAGGTCGGCGGCGCTGGCGACCGCGAACCGGACGCCACCGACGCCATGAAAGTCGACCCAACGTCGTGCGGCGGCGATGGCGTCGGCGGACGGATCGAATCCGTCGAGAGTGGCGAACAGCCCGCGCTGCGTGGCGAGAAACTCGAGCCCGCCGCCGCCGCAGTTGAGCGAGAGCCAACGCCCCTGGCGCGGGATCGGCAGCTCGCTGAACAGATCGAGCAGCCAATGACCCTCGCCTGCCCCGCCCGAGATGAGCGGCTGGATATGCTCGGCAACGAGCAGGCCCGAATCGGTCCAGCCGACACCGCGGGCCGGCGGCGGTGGAACGAGAGCGTCGGACCCCATGGCAAAAGCTTAGCAGCAGGCGGCCTGTGAGAAACTGCCGCGCGATGCCACGTTCGCCTGCGCCAGCGACTGCTGTCAGCCCGCCGCTGGCCGCGACGGTCGCCATCTGCACCGCCAATCGCGCCGAGTTGCTCGCCGGCACGCTCACCGCTCTGCTGCCTCTGCTCGATTCCGAGAGCAGCGAGATCCTCGTGGTCGACAACGGCTCGACCGACGACACTTTCCGCAGGCTG
This sequence comes from Acidobacteriota bacterium, assembly GCA_052035735.1. Classification (GTDB taxonomy): domain Bacteria; phylum Acidobacteriota; class Thermoanaerobaculia; order Multivoradales; family JAGPDF01; genus JAGPDF01. The sequence continues at coordinate 61,314 of JBPOHI010000097.1, read as the reverse complement.
GACGAAGCCGCAGCGCGCGCAGTGGCCAGCGGCCGGCCGAACGGCTTCTTCCGCACCGTGCGCGAAGAGCGCACCGGACTTTCGGCAGCCCGCAACCGCGCGGTGCGCGAAGCGCGCGGCGAGCTCCTGCTCTTCCTCGACGACGACGCCCTGCCGAAACCGGGCTGGGTCGAGGCGTACCTCGAGGCGTTTCAGGACCCGCACGTCGGCGCCGCCGGCGGTCCGGTCGAGCCGCTCTTCGACGGCGCGCTGCCGTCCTGGCTGGACAGCCGCTTCCTGCCTTACCTGTCGGCCTGGGATCGCGGTCCCGACGTCCTCCGCCTGCGCTACAACGAGCTGCCGCGCGGCGCGAACATGGCGTTCCGGCGCGCGACTTTCGCCGCTTACGGCGAGTTCCTCGAGCAGCTTGGGCGCAAGGGCACCTCGTTGCGCTCGTGCGAGGAGATCGAGTACTGCCTGCGACTCGAACGCGGAGGCGAAGAGATCCTCTATCTCCCGTCGGCCGGCGTGCGCCACCACGTCGGAACGCAGCGTCTCTCGGTGACCTGGATGGCCGCCCGCTTTGCCGCCCAGGGCTTCTCCGAGGCGATCCTCGACTGGCGGCACGCCGGAGCGCGCGGTCTGCGCATCGGCCTCCGGCGCGTCGCCCGCTTCGATCGGGATCCGGCCGGCGACGTGATGGCGCAGTGTCTCCGGCACACTTGCCGGGGCTATCGCCGGGGAGCGATCTACGCCGCCCTCTGCGTCGCCCGCTACCAGGCGCCCGGCGGCGAGCGCTCCGTCAGGCTCGCGCCGTTCGCGCCCGCCGCCTGACCTCGGCCTGGCGCGCCGCCGTGCGCGCGCTCACAGTTGGACCTGCCGCGCCCAGCGGTTTCCCCAGTAGAGCGCCATGGGGCGAATCATCGGGAAGAGGCGCTCGGCGAGCGTCGCCATCTCGCCGCTCTTCAAGCCTTCCAGCCAGAGTCTCCAGGTGGCGGCGTGCCCGAGGTCGCGCAACATCCTCGAGAGCGCATAGCGCTCGCCGAGCAGGCGCCATCCGAACCCTTCGCTCGCCACCCGCCGCCACAGGGTACGCATGTCGTAGGTGTGCGAATGCCAGACCGCGGCCTCCGACAGGTCGGCGATGGCGAGCCCGCGCTCGGCGGCGGCCGCCTGCCACTTCTTGTCTTCGAGGATCGGCGCCCATCCGAACGGCAGCGCCTCCCAGACCTCGCGGCGCAGAGCAGCGTTCACGGTCGAGAAGCCGATGCCGGCGTGCTTCGCGATCCAACCCTCCGACTCGCTGGTGAAGTAGAAGCGCGGTCCGCAGGAGTGCCAATAAAAGACCTGGTCGCGCTCCGGCACCTCGCGGATGCCGCCCTGAACCGCGGCGTACCGGCCGGGGCGCAGGAGCGGCGCCGTCATCCGGTGGAGCCAGAGGCGGTCGACCGGCACGGCGTCCTGGTTGAGGAAAACCAAGACCCGGCCGCGCGCCAACCGTGCCCCGAGGTCGCGCGTCAATCCATGATCGAAGCTCTCCGGCGGGATCGACTCGAGACGCACCGGAAATGCTCGCATCCGCGCCAGGTTCTCGTCGTCGGAAGCCGAGTCGACGCAGAGAACCTCGAACGGCACGTCGAGGTGCTGACGGAAGATCTCCTGCAACGCGAGGCCGAGCCGCGGGCCACCGTTGCGGGTGGGCAGGATCACCGAGACAGCGACCTCTCCGCCGCCCTCCGCGTGGGGCACTCGCAGCGCCAACGCCGGGGCAGAGCCCTCCCCCGCCTCCTCCTCGCCGAGCAACTCGTCCCAGGCCGCCATGAGCTTTCCGGAGCAGTGGCGCCAGTCGTAGCTCTCCTCGGCGAGCCGGCGGGCGTTGCTGCCGAGCCGGAGCGCCAGGTCGGGCTCCGAGAGCAGCCGGGCCGTCGCCCGCGCCAGCTCCTCGGCCGACTCGGCGAGCGCCAGGTGTTCGCCGTCGGCGACCGGCAGACCTTCCGCGGCGAGCGAGGTCGCCACCACCGGCAGCGCGCTGGCGAAGGCCTCGAGCAGCTTGAGCCTCGTGCCCGACCCGGCCCGGACCGGCGCGAGCAGCACGCGCGCGGCGCGATAGAACTTGGCGGTGTCGGCTACCGTCCCGAAGACCTCGACTCCGTCGCGGCCGTGGTACGCCGTCACCTCTGCGGGCGGGTGGGCACCGACGATCGCCAGGCGGGCCTCCGGGCGGAGCGCTCTTAGCCGCGGCCAGATTTCGGCGAGAAGCCAGTCGATGGCGTCGCGGTTCGGCGAATGTCCGAAGGAGCCGACGAAGAGCACGTCGTGGGTCGCCTCCGCGCCGGCCGCGCGCGGCCGAAAGCGCGCGCAATCGACCCCGTTGTCGATCACCCTGAGGCGCTGCTCGCCGTCGTGAAGGTAGCGGCCGAGCACCGCAGCGTCGGCCGCCGACATCACGTGGACCTGATCGCAGGCTTCAGCGGAGCGGATCTCGTAGCGCAAGAGCCGGCGGTAGCCCGCGGGGTCCGACCAGAGCAGACGGTCGACCGCGAAGCGCTTCTCGAAGCCGAGGGCGCGCCGCCGTGCAGCGGTGACGAAGGAGAGATCGAGCTCGGTCATCGTCACCTTGCGGCCGGGGAAGAGGCCGGCGAACTGCCCGAGCTCCGTATGCTCGAGCTGCACGATGCGGGCATCGACGGACGCGGCGAGGTCGCGCAGCTTTCGCCGCGCGGCTTCGAAAGCGAAGTACTCGACTCCGCGCGGAAGCAGACTCCACGGCTCGGGCGGCGGCGCCTCTTCGCGGCGCAGGAAGTGCACCGAGCGGCAGTACTCGGCGAGCTGCGAGCGCTGTGCGGCATCGTCCCGGGTGGTCGAGAAGATGGCCAGATGAACGTCGAACTCCGTCGCGACCCCGCGCAGCAGGTTCGAGATGCGTACGCTGCCGCCCGAGATGGCGGGAAGGATCGGGTACGGCGACACCAGCAGGACGCTGGGACGAGATGCGCGCTTCCCTCGTGGCTGCGGCGCTGCGGCCGGGCGCGGGGAAGGAGGACCTCCGCCACGCGAAGCACGACGCGCCCGCCGTTCGTACTTCCAGGCGGCGACGCCGATGCGCAGTCGCGCGAGGGGAGTGAGGAAGAGGGCCTCCGCCGCCTTGACGGCTGCTGCCGGATTCATCGGCGCGCTAGAAAGTAGAGGGTCCTCGTGCCGAAGTAGGCGTAGTCCGCCGACCAGAGCGAGATCACTTTGCTGGAGGAGAAGCCGGCTCGAGACATCATCGCGAGCAGATCCCAACCGAAGTCGGAGTAAACAAGGCACCCCTTCGGATCCAGCGGATCGACATGGTACACCGGAGGAAGGTGATGGATGAGCGAACCATCGGCCCTCCGAGTCGCTCTGCGCAGGGTCTTCCTGCTCCGCTCGTCGAAAGGCACGCTGAGTATGAGCGTTCCGCCGGGCTTGAGTACGCGACAGAACTCGTTCAATGCCGGCACGGGCTCCGCAACGTGCTCCATCACGTCCTGCGTGATCACCAGATCGAACGTCGCGTCGGGAAAGGAAAGGTCCTCCACCGTCTCATGGCGCAGGCCTTTGTCGTTCGTCTCACCGCGGGGAAAATCGGGCCCGAGATACTCGCTTCCCACCGCCCCTGGGTATCGCTTGTGCAGGTGCGAATAGAATGCCGTGACCTGCTCTGTTGCGTAGACCGCACTCGCCGCGCCGGGCTGCAGGATTCGGTCGATCAGGTGCATCGCCGCCCTCATGCGGCAGTTCAGCCCGCAGCCAGGGCAGATCATGCGTTCTCGCCAATTGAGCCGCCGCACGCCGCGCTCCTCCCAGGCGTGAGCCGTGTCCATCGGAAAACGGCTTTCCTTGGCGCACACGTAGCAGAACCCGCTCACCATCGTCTCGTCGGCCTCCGGCGGCAGAATCGCCGCCTCGAGGCGCTCCTGCTTCCAGCGCTCGAACGATCGCAGCCAACCGCCCACGCGCCAAGCGATACGCGAAGTGCCCGAACGGATCGCTAGTCTCATCTGGTCGACCCGGCACGCACGGCGCGGTAGGTGAGCATGATGGCGCAATCAGATCATAGTCTCCGGCCCCCGAGATCACGGACCCTCCTAGGGAAGCTGCATCATCTTGGGTAGAATTTGACCCAGATCGTCCGATGCCACGCGAGAGCCAGCCAACCTTGCCCTTCCACCGCAATGGCGCGCTCGCCCTCACACCACGATTGGCGTTTCTCGCCGCCACCGCTCTTTCGCTCGGCGCAGGCTGCCGCCAGTACGATGCGCCGGCGCCCATCCAGAATCTCGTCGTGATCTGCATCGACACTCTGCGCGCCGACCATGTCGGAGCGTGGGGCTACGCGCGCGCCACGACGCCGACGATCGATGCCCTGGCGCGGCGAGGCGTCCGATTCGCCAACGCTCAAGCGACTTCGAGCTGGACGGTGCCCTCGGTCGCGAGCATCCTGACCTCCTTGCCACCGGCGCTGCACGGAGCTGGGGTCTTCGGCGCGATCCGACAGCTGAGTGAGGATCAGCCCCCCCATCAGGTGTCGGCCGGCGTCCCCATGCTGGCGCAACACGTCTCCGCGCTGGGCTATCGCACCGCGCTGTTCTCGGCCAATCCGTTTCTCTATGGCCGATTCAAGGACGGCTTCGAAACGGCCGTCGTCGATCGCGTCGACGCCACGCGACTGACCGATTCGGCGCTGGCGTGGCTGGAGTCGCCGGACGCGCGTCCTCGGTTCCTCTATCTGCAGTACATGGACCTGCATCAGCCGAATCGGCCGCCAGATCCCTACTTCCAGTTCTTCGCGACTCCAGACGGACAACCCCACGAGCCCCGCCACGGCGACTGGAGCTACGGCCAGGTGCACGACCTCCAAGACCCGGAGTTCCGCCGTTTTCGCGACCACCGCATGGCGGTCTACGACGGCGCTCTTCGCTACACCGACAGCCAGATCGCGCGCCTGCTCGAAAGGCTCGAGGCACCTCCTTTTCGGGGGAAGACGCTCGTCGTCCTGACAGCGGACCACGGCGAGGAGTTCTGGGACCATGCACTCGAAGAGGAGCGCCACAGCGACGACCCGCGCGGAATTTGGGGAGTAGGACACGGCCACACGCTCTATCAGGAGCAGTTGCATGTTCCGCTCGTCGTTTCGGGCGGCGGCTTCTCAGGAGGTGCAGTCGATCCCTGCCTGGTGAGCCTGCTCGATATCGCGCCGACCTTGCTGCGGGCTGCGGATCTCGCCCCGCTGCCGAGAATGGTCGGGAGGTCGCTCACCATGCCGGGCGAACGTTCTCAGGATGCGCGCTGCCCGAATCGCTCGCTCGCCGCCTCCTCGACTGCCTACGGTCCGGAGACCCACGCGCTACGCGTCGACAGGTGGAAGCTCGTCGAGGCCCACGGACGCCAACCGCAGCTCTTCCATCTCACCGACGATCCGCAAGAACGCCGCGACCGTTCTGCCGACGATGCGGCGACGTTGGGCGCGATGGTGAGCAAGCTGAAGCAGATTCGCACTCTGGAGCCGGCCGAGCCCGGCGCAGCTCCACCGGAGAATCCTGGTCTGGTCGAAGAGTTGCGCGCGCTGGGGTACATCTAGGCGCAGGGCCGATCGGGGCGCAAACCTCCCGGCTCGGCCGCGATCGTTGGCTCAGGCCCCGGCCTGTTCGACCGTCGCCTGCCTGGACTTCCGGAGCTCACAGTCGACGCAACGACCCGCTGGCCGCCCGGTCGCCAGCGACTCGCGGAGCTCCCTCCAGGCCTCGCTGCGAAAGACAGCGAGCAGGTCGGGCGCTGCGCGATCCACCTGCCCCAGATAGAGATCTTCGCAGCACGGACTTACCCTGCCATCCGAATACAGCGACACCGTCTCGAAGGGAAAGTGACAGATCCAGCTGGCATTCGCGGGCTGTGGGGCCGGAGGTTCCGGCACGGGCAGCGGAACGAGTGGTCCGATCTCGAACGGCTGCGGCGTTTGAACCTGCAGGCCGCGCGCCGAAGCGCACTCCCTGAGACGAGCAAACACCTCGTTCGCCTGGCCCTGGTGATGTTCCAGCATCTGCGCGCTCTGCACCGGCAGGGTCGCGCGGAAGAGTCGGAACTCGTAGCGCCTGACGCCCAGCGCCTCCAGGTCGAGGATGGCTTCGAGGTCGCGCAAGTTGTCGTGGAAGCAGGTGACGAGGCAGAAGACACTCAACGGACTCGCCGCGTGGCGCTTGCGGGACTCCTCGAGCATTCGCAGGTGACTTTCGATCCGCGCCCAAGGAAAGTGGCGGACGCGCTCGAATGCGGGCCCGATCCCTTCCAGGGAGACCCCGAAGTCCGTGCAGGCGCGCGCGATGAGGTCAGCGCGTTCCGTATCCAGCACGGTGAGGTTCGAGACGATCTCGAGATGTTTGGGCGGCGTGTCGATCACCGCCTGGAGGAATCGGTTGAAGTTGCGTGAGGTCAGCTGTTCGCCGAGATCCGTCCCGCCGAGCCGAACCGAGCGCACGGAAGGCAGGATCGTTCGAATGACATGGTCAACCAGTTCGACAGGCGTCTCGGATGCGGCCACCTGGAGGACGCCTCGGGCGCAGTGGCCGCAGCGCAGGTTGCACTTTCCGGTCAGCGAGAACATCAGCTTCTTGGGCGGCTCGGCACCGGAAAAATCCCGGAGGTTGGTATCTTCGTCCGCGAACCATAGGCCCTTCGTTTCGATAGGCACTGACCTACTCCTGACCGGCAAAGCTCTAAGTTCCGTGCAAGTCTGCGGTACGGCCGCAGCGAGACGCAAGCCTCGCATGGATCCGGGATGACTCGCGCCTGGGTAACTTCGGTTGGACGCAGAGGGGAGCGAACCCTGCGAGACCTCGTGAGCAGCGCGGCGTACTTTCTCAGCGCGAAGTACCCTCGCTATCCATTCAATTTTTTGGATACCGGATCTTCTTGCCGTCTTTCTGCCTCGAGGCGTGGGAACATCGCCTTCGATTCAGCATCTCCAGCTGCAGAACGCCCGGTAGGACGGACGTTGGGGTTGTGACAGGCTTGGTGATCAATGGCGAAGTTCGGGAGTTCGGGTAGCCGATCAGCCGAAACGCCTTTTCGGAAAGGACTGAGAAAAATGAGCAAGGCACTTCGCATCGCAGGCATCCTCGTGCTCTCCCTCGTACTGTGCTCGGCTGCAAGCTGGGCCGCGCCCAGCCTCGCGGTCACCGCCGGTGCGGCGCTGAACGGCACTTCGTTCGGCCTCGCCGTCAACTTCGACAACACTGCGGGAAACGCCTACGTCGAGACGCTCCACCCGACGGACGAAACTCACTATCTCGCCCGTTTCTGGCTGCATCCGGGAAACGTGTCGATCGATCCTGGTGTCTCCGTTCGCTTCGGAGCCATCGGTGACGATACCCAGGGCCAGCACATCATTCTGTTCCTCAAGCATGACAATGCCGTCGCCACGGCGCAGTATCAGATGAACTTCTGGTTCAAGGACAAGGCCCTGAGTGGCGCCTATCGCTTCGGCGGAGCCACCTATCTTTCGGATGTGTCCACGCCTTGCGCCCGTCAGTACGAGGTCGAGTGGACTGCCGACACGCTCGCTGGCACCAGCGGCAACGGAACGCTCGTCGTCCGTCGCTTGGCTGACGCTGGGTCTTGCGGCAGCGGCGCCTTGGTTACCCGTACGGTCTCCAGCATGGACACCGACGGATGGCAGATCGACAACGCGCGCTTCGGCACGCTGAACGGTGCGCAGTCGGCCAACGGCAACAGTGGAGCCATCCGCTTCGACGAGTTCGAGTCGTATCGCTGAACCAGTCTTTCCTGCCTCTACTCTTGAAAAAAGGCCATGCCCCTGCGGGGCATGGCCTTTTTCTTGCTCGCGTTCAACGGCTATTGCAGGTAGCCCAGGGCACGAAGCCTGGCAGCCAACTCCGGGTCCTCACCGACTCCGGAGGCCGCCTCGCAACCGCCCGAGAGGACCATTCTGAAGGTTCCTCGCGCGGCGACCGGAGACTCCGAGAGGAGCGTTCGCGGCTCCTCGCATAGCTCGGCCAGGCGCACGACGCCACGCGACTTCTGATCCTCCCGGCGGCCCTCCAGGGTGACCCCGAACTCGATCGCCTCACCTCGAAATTGAAAGCGCGCCCGACTCGACTCCCCAGCCGGGATCTCGAAGCGGAGTTCTCCGGCGATCGGCATGCGAAAGCTCCCGTTCGGCGGCCCAGCGAGCTTGGAGTTGTGCCGATTGAAACCAGGCACCTCGAGGACACCCCGGACGAGCTCGCTGGTGCGGTTGTCCCAGGATACGACGACGCCGAAAGCCGCGTTTTCGAGCTTGCCAATCGCCGCCGAGCGTAGCGCATCGAACGACGGCACCGCTTCGCGTTTCAGCGCGAGCGACTCCGTGGGATCGCTTTCCAGCGCGTAGGCTTCCCAGTCGGGAGTGGCTCGCGGACGAAGAATCGAGTCGCGCAGAATGAACTTCAGCCCATCCTTGCGGAACGCGACGCCGTGGTTGGTCTCCGGGCCATAGCTCCAGGCTAGAGGCCTCGACGCCGGCTTGGCGCCGGCCATCTCTCCCAGGAGAGAGACGCCAGAGATTCCTGGCGGAACTGCGAGGCCTGCAAGCTCCAGAATCGTCGGCATGATGTCGACCTGACGGACCTGCTCGGCGATTCGAGGACGGCGACTGCGCTGGCGCGGATCGAAGATGACCAACGGAACCAGCAGGTTGGTGTCGTACATGTAGCCGTGGTCGAAGAGGCCGTTCTCTCCCAGCGACTCCCCGTGGTCAGAAGTGAACACGACCAGCGTCTGCTGGTCCAGGCCCCGCTCCTTGAGGAACCGCAGCAGCTCGCCAAGCGCGAAATCGGCCCTGGCCACGCCGCTGTCATAGAGATCCCCTGCGAGTCCGACCTCAGCGGCGTCGAGGTCGCGAGCGTCTCCCGGACCCCAGGTCCGAGGCCAGCGGTCGCGCGTGAGGTAGCCGTCGTCCTCGAGCTCGCCCCGCCCCCAGGGCTGGATCATCTGCGTGCTCGCTGCCCTCCCGGTCAAGCGCGAGAAGTACGGTTCGCGTGCTCGATACGGAGCATGCACCTCATAGGTGTGAAAGAAGAAGAAGAACGGGCGTCGGCGCTCGACATCCAGCCAATCCTGCACGCGATCGAGACCATCGCTCAGTTCCAGTCCATTGTCGACCTCGCCGCGCGGCCAAGTTCTGAACCGATCGAACCCCTGACTCAGGCCGAATCTCGGATCGACATAGCCCCCGCCCGTAATGGCGAGAGTGCGGTATCCCGACCTCTGGAAGAGCTCCGCCAGCATGAGCCGACGCGAGCCCATCGGCCTGTCCATGAACGCTCCGTGCTCGAAGACCTCCAGGCCCGAGAACATCGACGCATGCGCCGGCAAAGTCGACGAAGCCGCCGCAACCACCCTCTCGAACACCGTTGCGCCGGTTCGAACGAGTGCATCCAGATTGGGCGAGGTAGGTCGCGAGTAGCCATAGGTCGACAGGCGATCCGCTCGCAGAGTGTCGATCGAGATCAGCAGCACATTCAGCCCATCGGGGCGGACTCCCGGCCTCTCCAACTCCACTCCCGAGAGAAACACCAGCTCCGAAAGACCTGGACTCTCGGACGAACTTTCGCATTCGAAGATGAGCTCGACAGCCTCCCGACTGCGTCCTCCCAGTTCCACCTCGTGGCTCTGCCACTCTCGGCCTGGAGGAACGTCCGTCTCGAAGAGCCGGATCTTCGACCCTGCAATGTCGATCTCGCTCACACGAAGCCGCACCGACGAAGTCGCGGATGGCTCGCGCGCCACGGAGAACTTCAGGGTCTTTCCCGCTGGATCGACTCGCCTCGTGCGAAAGGGCCGACTCTGCAGGAGCATCTGCCCTGGTCGTGACTCGCCGTCGGCGCTGACCAGGTAGGTGTCGTTGAATGCCTTGCTGCCGGAAGGAAGTACGGCCCGCTTCAACAGCGAGAATGGGCCTATTCCGACCCTATTCCCACGGATTGTCGTCGGGCGCAGGGACAACCCGACGATCGTTCCGTGCCACTCTGCCCGGGCACCGACCTCAAAGGAGAAAACACTGCGGTCGGACCCGCTTCCCTCCCGCGTCAGCATGCGGGCGAAGCAGTCGGCGCAAGAATCCTCACCCTGCCGCCGCCAGCTCAGCTCTGGCCTCGCTGGACCTGAAAGACCCTTCAGGGTGACGCGCACGACATCGACACTCGCGGCCTCGAAACTCGCGGCAACGTCGAGGCGCAACTCTCCGGTGGAACCCGTCACCCAGAGCATCCCGCCATCCATGGCGCGGTCCGGGTCCGCCCCGGAGAGAGACCATTGCGCGGGCGAGCGAAGCGCCTCCGCAACGCTCACGGTCGCCGGGCTCAGCGAGCTGATCGTCTCGCGGGAGAAAGCGACGGCAGTCGCAGCGTCCAGAAGGTGCTCGACGACTGCGGTCTCCTGTCCCCGGCAACCTGCGACGAGTAGCGCTACCGCCGTCAGCACGATCCTCGAGGTCACGCTTCCACTCCATCTAGCCAGTTGCAAGGCCGCCTCTCCTGCGATCCTGAAGCTCCGGTCGCGCAGGCCGAGCCTACATCGACTCCCTGACCGCAAAGGCGCCGCCGACCGATGACGTCCCAGCAACTGCGCGCCCTGGGCTACAACTGATCGAGGCCGCGGCGCGGAGCTACTGCAGGTAGCCGAGCGCCTTCAGCCGGGCTGTGAGCTCGGGATCTTCAGGAAGCTCTTCGGCGCCATCGCACGCCAGGTCGGCGCGCGCCGTGAGATCGAAGGCGGCCGTCGCTCTGGCGGGCCCTCCGCCGTCGGCGAGAAGAGTCCGGGCAGCCTGACAGAGCGCCGCGATCGCGATCGAGCCTGCCGCCTCGCCGCCTCCCGCCGGCGCGGTGAGCTGCAAGCGATAGTCGAGCCTGTCGACGAGTGCCTGCACCCGCAGCCGCGAGACGCTCTGCGGCGGCAGCACGAACCGCAAGGTCCCCGGAGCCGGCATCTCGAATCGCGCGCCCTGGCCGCCCGCCCGCTTGACGTTGTGCGGGTGCATGGCGCCCCAATGCAGCAGGCCCGCGACCTCGCCCTCCGAACGGTTGACCCACTCGAGGATCACTGCCCCGTGCGACTTCTCGAGCTTGGCGGTGGCGGCGGCCCGCAACTGCGCGAGCGTCGCCGCAGGGAGCGCGGCGAGCGGCTGACTTTCCCCCGGGTCGTCGGCGAGGCGATAGGCCTCCCAATCGACACCTGATCTCACCGGAAATGCGGCGTCGCGTTCGATGTACTTCAAGCCGGCCTTGCGCAGGCCGAGGCCGTGGTTGGTCTCCGGGGCGTAGCTCCACGCCGGCGGTGGAGCGGCGCCCGACCCGCTCCGCATCCGCGCGACGAGCGAGGTGCCGTCGAGTGCGGGATTGGGCGGCAGCGCCGCGAGCTCCATCAGGGTCGGGGCGAGGTCGATCTGGCGGACCTGCTCGGCAACCCTTCGCCCAGGTGAAGGATGGCGGGGATCGAACACGACGAGCGGCACCAGCAGATTGGTGTCGTAAAGAAAGCCGTGATCGAAGAAGTCCCTCTCGCCCAGCGACTCGCCGTGATCGGCGGTGACGACGAGCACCGTGCGATCCGCAACTCCCGCGGCCGCGAGCATGCGGGCGATCTCGCCGATCGCTGCGTCGGCGTTCGCCACGCCGGAGTCGTAGAGGTCGACCAGCCGGGAGCGCTCGTCGGCGCGCATGTCCCGCGGCGCGCCCTCGCCGAAGACCCGAGGCCAGTGCTCGCGGGCAAAGTAGCCCTCGTCGAGCCGGTCGCCGCGCGCCCAAGGCTGCATGAAGGCCTTCGTGGAAGCTCCCGTCCAGTTCGAGAAATACGGCTCGCGGGCGCGATACGGCGCATGCACTTCGTAGGTGTGGAAGAAGAGGAAGAACGGCCGCTCGGCCTCGGTGGAGAGCCAGCTCGAGAGCGTCGCGAGCCCGTCGCGCAGCTCGGCGCCATCGTCGACCTCTCCCCTCGGCCAGTAGCGGAAGCGGTCGAAACCCTGCGCCAGGCCGAAGCGCGGGTGGACGTAACCGCCACCGGTAATCGCCAGCGTGCGGAAGCCGGCGTCGCGGAAGCGCTCGGCGAGCAGCACCTGCCCGGGAGCGACCGGCCGGTCGAGATAGGCGCCGTGCCGGAGCACCTCGAGCCCGCTGAACATCGACGCGTGCGCCGGCAGGGTGGAGACAGCGGCGGCGACCGCAACGTCGAACACGACCGCGCCGCGCGCCGCGAGGGCCGCGAGGTTCGGCGAGGTCTCCCGCCGATTGCCGTAGAGGGACAGCCGGTCCGCGCGCAGCGTGTCGATCGAAACCAGGACGACGTTCGGCCGCCGCGACCGGGCAGGGAGCGGCACGATCTCGGGGGCGCCCAGGAAGATCGCCTCGTCGAGGTCGAGCGCCAGTTCGACGGGCTTCTCAGCTTTCGGCACGATCCGGAAGTCGATTTCGGTCGCGCCAGCGACCGGGGCGAGGTCGATCCGCTGCTCCTGCCAGCCAACCTGGGCCGCAACCCGGATCTCCTGCAGAACCCGCCGCTCCCCCGCAACGGTGGCGCCGACCTCGACGGTCGCCGCCTCCGTCGCCGCCGACTCACGGCCGAAGGCGAAGCGCAGGCTCTCGCCGCGCGCCGCAGCCACCGGCAGGCCGAGCGCTTCGCCCGGCCAAAGCAGCCGCGCGACGCGCGCTTCGTGGCCGGTGGTGTAGAGCACGGCCGCCCGGTGGGCCTCCTCGCGGGCGGCGTCGACGCGGCGGCGCTCGAAGGCGAACGACTCGACGCCGACCTCGACCCCGCGGAGGTTCGTCGGCTGCAGCGTCAGCTCTTCGATCACCCCGCGCCAACGCGGATGCGAGCCGACCTCGAATCCGAACCGATCGCGCTCGGCCCCCCCGCCGTCGCGCGCCATCAGCTTGAGCACGCAATCGCCGCAGGCCGCCTCGCCGCGGATCTGCCAGCTGAGGGTCGGCCGCGACGGCGCCTGGATGCCGCGCAGCACGACCTCGATCCGGTCGACCTCGGCCGCGACGAGCGGCATGGCGAGCGCCAGGGTCGCGTTGCCGTCGGAGCTCGCGAGAGCGCGCGCGCCGGAGCGCACCGAGGTCACGACGTTCGTGCCGCCGACGCCCCACGCCTCCGGGCGCGCCGCCTCGACGGGCCCCTCGACGGTGACCGCCTGCAGCACGCTCAGCGCGTCGCGCGAGTAGATCGGCGCCGCGTTCCCGTCGAGAAGCCGCCGCGGCAGCCGCTCCTCCGCCGGCCGACACCCCTGTGCGAGAGCGGCGGCGAGGAGGAGGGCGGCGAGGTGCCGGTGCAGCGATCGCGAGCGCGTCACGGAACCGGAATTGTAGCGCCTGGACGGCCTCCGACGGCCTACTCCAGGCACGTGCGCCGTGGAAGAATGCAGGCGTGGCTCCTCGCCTGTCGTCTCGACGGGGGCGCGCGCGTGCCCCCGAAAGGACGCCTGCACGATGAAGAACGAGAACCGCCAAAGTTCGCGCAAGGTGCTGGCGCTCGCTGCTCTCGGCGCGGTCCTGGCCGTCTGCTGGGCGCAGGAACTTTGGCGGGTCGAGGACTGGCGCACGCCACTCACCTGGCACAAGGGCGGCGACTCGCTCTTCAACGTCCTCCTGGCGCAGAACATCGAGGAGACCGGCTGGTATGAGGAGAACTACCGACTCGGAGCTCCCGGGACGCTCGAGCTCTATACCTTTCCAGCCACGATCCTCGGGCCGATGCTCGCCTTCAAGGTACTCGGAATCGTCCTCACTCCGGGAGCGGTGGTCAGCGCTTTCTATCTGCTCGGTTGGCCGCTCGCCGCGATGGTGGCCGCCTGGGTGTTCTTGAAGCTCGACCTATCGCCTCCCCTGGCGACCGGAATGGGCGTGCTCTTCGCTGCTCTGCCCGCCCACGCCATCCGCGGAGAACCGCATCTGTTTCTCGCCAACCTGGCGTTGATACCTCCCAGCCTGCTGACGGCCCATGCGCTGGCGCGACAGGGTCTCTCCACCCGAGGCCGGATCTGGGCCTTCGCCTTCGCCCTGATTCTCGGAGCCAGCGATGCTTACTACGCATTCTTCGGGAGTCTCTTCGTCCTGCTCGGCGCTGCGATCGGCGGTTTCCAGCATCGCCGCCTTCGCCGCGTTCTCGACGCACTGACCTTCGCGGCGCTGGCGGTTCTCGGCATCGTCCTCGCGACCCTCCCCACCCTTCTCCGTGGAGTGGAGTCCGTCGCCGAACGAACTCCCGCAGATTCGAGCCTCTTGGGGATCAAGCTGGGCCAGCTCCTCATGCCCGTGATCTCGCACCGCTATCCGCCCTTCGCCCGCCTTTCCGGTCGATATCTCGCGGGAGAATCCGCTCCGGGGCTCGCAACGGAAAGCGTCGCCACCGCGCTCGGATGGATCGGCAGCCTCGGCTTGTTGCTGCTCTTCGCTCACCTGCTCGGCTTCCGCCTGCCGTCGGCGAGACCCGAGAGCACGACCGTCTTTGCCTCCTTCGCCGTCGTCGCCATCCTGTTCGCGACAGTCGGCGGCTTCAGCTCGCTCTTCGTCACCTTCGTGAGCCCGCAGATCCGTGCCCACAATCGAATCAGTGTGTTCGTCGCGTTCGCCGCGCTCGCCGCCACAGGACTGCTCGTCCAGGGGCTCCTCGAACGTCAGCCGGGCGGCGGCAGGGGAACGCGCGCCTGGATTACCGCAGCGCTTCTCACAGTCTTCGGCGTGTGGGATCAAAGCTCGCTCATGGCAATTCCGAACCACGCGGAAAATGCCCGCGATTGGGCGGTAGACCGCGAGTGGGTCGCCAAGGCCGAGGAGCGGCTGCCACGGGGGGCGATGGTCTTCCAGCTGCCCTGGATCCCGTTCCCTGAGAGTCCGCCGCAGGAAGGGACCCACAACTTCGAGGCACTCCGGCCGATCCTCCACTCGCACTCGCTGCGCTGGAGCTACGGCGCGACGAAGAACTCGCCGACGGATCTTTGGCAAAGAGCAGTCCTTGCGATGCCCCCGGCCGAGATGGTCGCCGTGCTGAGGACCGCCGGTTTCGCGGCGCTCGTCCTCGACCGTAGCGGCTACAACGACAATGCGATGAAGCTCGGGACGCAGCTACGGCGACGGTTGGGTCCACCTCTGGTCGCGAGCGCCGATCGCCGCTGGGAACTCTTCTCGCTGTCAGCCGAGCGCCCGGTTGGCGACCTGGACCGGCTACCAGAGCCGGAGGTCTTCAGCGACAGTTTCGAATCTGGAGGTAGCGACCGGTGGAGCACCGCCGCCCCATAGTTGCCTGCTGAAAGGTGTGTCATCCGTTCTTCCTCCCGGTATGATCCGATGCCTATGACCGAAGTCAACGAGCAGCTCGCAGCGCTCTCCGATGGCTACTTCTACCATTCGATCGATCTTCCGGGACTCCCGACCATCGCGGGAGCGTGGGACTTGCGGCCGGCCGTCGACAGCTACCTCGGCGGCATCGATGTCGCCGGCAAGCGGGTGCTGGAGGTCGGCGCCGCGAACGGCTTCCTCTCTTTCCACATGGAGAGGCAGGGGGCGAGCGTGGTGCCCTACGATCTCTCACCGGACCGGCTTGGCGACATCATGTTGTTTCCGGGCCTCGACAAGGGGGTCTTCGAGGCGAAGTATCGTGAGGTCGTGACCGGGCTCAACCGGGCTTGGTGGCACGCCCAGCGCGCCTTCGGCTCGTCACTTGCCTTGCGCCACGGCACCGCCTACGAGATCCCAGAAGAGTTGGGCCCGGTGGACATCACCACCTTCGGCTCCATCCTCCTCCACTTGCGCGATCCCTATTCCGCCTTGGCCGCGGTCGCTCGCCTCACGCGGGAGCGAATCGTCGTCACAGACCTTCTCAATGCCCCCTTCTGCGCTGAAGTCTCCTTGGAGCGGTCTACTGCGATGCCTGCTCGCAATGAAGCGCAACAGGCGCAGAGTACCGGCATGATCTTCAATCCGACCCGCAATCAGGACCCCAGCGCTTGGTGGAGTTTTTCTCCGGGAGCCATCGAGAGGCTCCTCCTCGCGGTCGGTTTCGGCCGCTCGCGCGTTACCTTTCATCAACAGCTATTTCGTCCCGGGTTTGCTCCTTGGGGCCCTGCAGCGCTGGACAGCTTCAAGGGCTGCACGGAACCTGCACCGCTGTTCACTGTCGTCGCCGAGCGGCTTTAGTCTGATACCCCACCGACTCTAGGGAAACGTCGCGCTCCACTCGCTGAAGCTGGCGCTCTCGAAGCCATCCAGGAAAATTTCAAACCGAAATAGTGCGTGGTTGTCCGCGCTTCTCCTGAACTGCGGCCAGGGCTGCGACGCGCCAATGGCAGCATTGCCGAAGCTCCACGCCGAGAGCAGCCCCGTGAGCGGACTCGCATCGATGCCCGTGGCCACGAGTTCGGCTGCGCCGTCGCCATCAACGTCGCCGATGCCGATCGACGCCACCGGCCCTCCTGTGACCATCGCCCACTCCGCGGGCGGATCGGGGCAAGAGTCCTGGCGGGAGAGCTGGACGCCCGCAGGACTCCAGACCACAACCTCCCAGACCGAGGGCAGGGCGATCTCGAGTCCGGCCGTACCGTCGAGGTCCGCAATGACTGGCGAAGCCGAAGTGCCAAAAAAACTGGAAGTGTCGCAGGTCGCGGGCGTCTTCGGTTGAGTGGGCCAGCCGGCAAGCGTCGTGCCGTTGCCGTCCACTGCATAGACCCACCCATCCGGGACGGCCGGGGGTTCGACCTTTTGCAGAGTATTGAAAACGACCTCCAAGTCGCCGTTGTCATCGAGGTCCGCCAGCGCTGGAGAGCCGAAGACGTAGCGATCGCTAGGGAGCAAGACAGGCCAGCCTGGAAGCAGCTGTCCGAGTCGATTCAGAGCGTAAACAGCTTCAGTGACTGGGTGAGTCACGCCCAAAGGGGCACAGATTGGACGATCCCAGCACCATCCCGCTCCGACGACGATATCCAGCCAGCCGTCTCCGTCGATATCCCCCAGCGCCGGCGAGGAGTCGACGGTTTCGTCGATGAAATAGGGGAAGCCGGGAATCTCGCTCGCGAGATTGTTGCGAAAAACGTGAATCAGTCCTCCATCCCCCGTCGACCCGGGGAGATTGGGATTGTCAGGTGCACCGATGACGATCTCGGGAATCCCATCTCGGTCGAGATCGCCGATCGCCGGCGAGGACCAGGGCGTGTCGAGCAGGGTTACTTGATACTTGAGCGAGCAATCGTGGTTGAGTACCCGAACCTTGAAATCCCAAGAACCGAAGACGATCTCCTTCTGACCCACATCGTCGAAGTCGAGTTCCGCCAGCGCCGGGCTTGAGAAGACGCCCGAGCCAGTTGTGAACTTGCACTGGAACGCTCCTGTGTTGCTGACTACCGTGACGCCGGGTGTCGTGCCAACCTGCAGCGTCGAACCAGCGCCGACGACGACCTCAAGCAGGCCGTCGCCATCGATATCGGCCACCGAGGGCTTGCCGCCGATCCCGGTGTCGCCAGTGTCGAACTGCCAGAGCTGCAAACCGTTTCCCTGATAGGCGTAGACCTTCCCGTCGTTGGCACCGAAGATGATCTCGTTCTCGCCATCGCCGTTCAGGTCGGCGAAAACCGGCGGGCCGAGATAGTTCGCCCCGGAGCCGACAACCACAGGGAAACCCGGAGTCACATTTGGGAAGACCGCCCAAGCGTTGCTCGGCTCCAAGACCGAACCGCAGAGTCCTGCCGCCAGAAGGGTGAACAACCGAATCAACTCAGTTCTAAGGATCGGACGCGAGGCTTCGAAGGCGCAATTCACCTAATGACTCTATCGCGATACTCTGGCCGCACTCGTAAACTCCTCCACGCACCACCAGCGATCACTTCCGCTCCAGGATGACCAAATCCTGGTAGTTCTGCATGCCACCTTCGACGATCGCCATCACCCGGAAATAGTCGGACCATTCCCGGCGCGTCCAGTCGGGGGACTGGAAAATTCCACGATAGTAGCCGTCGGGCGCCACCCCTGCGAGCGCCAGATCCTCACCCGCGTCGAGGTAACCCAGGGCCCGAACGTCGAACGGGTCTTTCTTCCTCAACCACGGGAGCTTCCTCGCCGGCGCGGGCTGCGGAAAGCAGAAACGCGCCGCGAAAGGTCCATGGACCGAAGCCAGGAAGAGGCCTCCCGGCGCGATCAACCGTCGCATTTCCTCGAGCCACAGGCGCTGCAGGCTCTGGTTCAGGTGAGAGAAGACCGAGTATCCGATCACCAACCCGAAGAACCCTTCCGGATAGTCAGTGGGGGGCTGCGGCGCGATGGCGCGGAAGTGCCCTCCTGGAAGTTGCCCCGCGCACCAGGCTATCGCCTCGGAATCGATGTCGGCGCCGTGGACCTCGAGGCCCGGATGGGCGCGCAGAAAGCATCTCGTCACGCGGCCGCAGCCGCAACCCCAGTCCAGCATTCGCGAAATCGAGCTCCAGTCGCGGTAGCGGGCAACGGTATCGACGAACTCGGTGTAGGAGCGAACGCCATCCGCGTCGAAGAACCGCGGATCGGGCGAGCCGCTGACTCTCTGCATCAGCTCGGTCGGAGGATGCGCCAGGTCCTCGAGCTCAGGTTGAAGCGTCGTCCGCAGTGAGATGAGGAGGTCGCGCCCTCGCCGTGCCTCGACGCGAACGCGTCGGCGGCCGACTTGGCGCGGCAGCTCGAACTGGAAGCCCGAGGCGGCGGCGTGCGGAATCCACGAGAAGATCCTCGCTACGTCGGACCGCGGCGTCGGAACAGTTTCGCCGACTTCGACTCCGTCGATCCTGGCCACGATGGTCTCGGTCGCAAGATCCGGATGACAGATCCATCCGGAAAGTCGCCAGGAGTCGCCGTTCACTTCCATGGTCTCGAAATGGCCGCGACCGGGACCTATTCGTTTCATCTTCCCATCCTTCCAAGCCAGTTTGAGGCGAAGGCGGCCGCTAGACTACCTGCGAAAGCCCGCACGCAGAAGTCCGAGAATTTCGCAGCAAGAAGGCGCCTCCTCCCGAAGGTCCGAACTGAGCTCCGGCACGAAGAGCCAACGACCATCGGAGAACCGAAGACTATCGCCCGAGACGCCTGCCGTCTCGGCATTCTTGAGCCCGCTTCGGGCGCGCGCGACGAGAGCCCACCGGCACGAACCTGCGGGGAGTCCCGCGGCGAAGCGGTGAAAGTCGTTCTCCGGCTCCAGGGTGGAGCCGAGGAGTTTTCCGCCGCTCTCGAAGATCAAAGGATAGACCTCCCAGAACGAGCCGAAGACCGTGTCGATTCCAATCGATTCGAGGCGCGCGATCATCTGGTGCTCGACTGCCAGCGCCTCGCGCAGGGCCAAGCGCTCGGAAGTCCAGGGCCAAGGTACCGCGGCGGCGAAACCGACCAGAACAACGAGCGCCAGCAGTGTAAGCCCGCGACGGGCGAGCGGGGCGGCGACCTCCCAGGCGAGAGCGAAAACGAGCGGCCAGATCAGGAAGACCGGCAGGACGTAGCGCACGATATTGCCAGGGACCGTAGCGGCTGCCGAGAAGACAAAAAGGAGTGCGGTCGTCACTGCGATTCCGGCGGCGAGGGCGGCGAGTGGGAGGAGCTCTGCGGCTGGCCCGAGCGGGCGCTCCCTGCCTCGCCGACAGCGGTAGATAGCCCGCCCAAGCCAAACGATCACGAGCCCAGTGAGCGCCAGCGCTACCCACCCCAGAAATCTCCCCTGAGTGGTGGGCGGGGGCATCGGGCTCGCCTGTGGAGCGGCGGCGAAGAGGCCCGGGAGAACCTCGAAGAAGAGGCGTCGGCAGTTGGCTGCGAGCGCCGCCCAACCGCTGGCGGGGCGTACCGCCCAGTTGGCTTTGAAGCTCACCCAACCGTAGCGCAGATTGAACAGCAGCCAAGGCAGCGCACCCAGAACGGCTCCGCTCGCCAAGAGGGCCATACCAGGCAACTGCAGGAGCTCCGCTCGCCGTCGCCAGATGAGCCAGACAAACAGCGGAATCGTCACGGTCAACGTTAGCATCGACATCCAGAAAGCGAAACCGCTGGCGAAGGCGAAAGCGAACAGCTCCCCCCGCCCGCCGCGCCGCCAGAATCGCGCCCCACACCAGAGAACCAGACTCGCGGAAAGGATCTGCTCCGGGTAGCCGGTGGGAAAGTAGATCCCCCAGTAGACGAGCGCCGGAGAGGGCAGCGCGACGAAGGCCAGCAGACGCGCCGAGCCCGCCTCGCGGGGGCGCCAGCCGGTGAGCTCGAGGAGCGCCAGCCACCAGACGAACATCTGCAGAATTCCGACGGCCAGGACCTCGACCGCCAGCGCAGCCCTCCCGGGCCCGACGAGGATCGAGGCCGCCGCCGCCAGGTAGGAAGCCAACGCGCCGTGGCGATAGCCCGTGGAGACGAAGACCCGTAAGTCGCCAGCGAGAATCTCCCAGGCGCCAAATCCAGTGACGAGACTGTCGGCCTCGTTCCCGTACCGATGCAGCGGAAACTGCAGCGCGATGCGCAGGGCGATGCCGGCTAGGAGGATTCCCGCGACGAGCCAGGCGGCTCGCGCGGCCTTCACGGCGCGAGGACCTCGAGACGCTCGGCGATCTTCTCGGCGGCGTCGCGCCAGGTCCATCTCGTGGCCATCTCGCGCGCCGCGGCGGCGCCCTTGGCGCGCGCTTCGTCCTGGTGCTCGTACACGTGGCGCAGCAGCACGCGCAGATGCTCTTCGTCGGCGCGCGCCCAGCGGAAGCCCTCGTAGTAGGGGCACTTGGCGACCGCGGGGATCAGGCCGGCGATCCTCAAGCGGTAAGCGATCGAGTCGTGGACGAACTCGGTGTGCGAGCTCCAGTCCGTCGCGATCGACGGCAGGCCGCAGGCCATCGCCTCCATCAGCGGCATGTCCCAGCCCTCGCCGCGGGACACGGCGAGGAAACAGTCGGCCGAGCGATAGAGCATCGGCAGCTGGGCGTGCGGGAAGTCGAGATTGAGAAGGTACGAGATCTTCCCTCCCGAAGCCTTGAGCCGCAGGCTCCGGATCTCCTCCTTCAGCTTGAGCTGCGGATCGCGATTGCTGATCTTGCACAGCAGGCGCACCGGCTCGTCGGCCCGGAAGGTGTCGTTGAAAGCGCGCAGCAGCAGCCAGGGATCCTTGCGCTCGCCCCATTCGAAATTGGCCAGGAACACGAACTCGCCGGCCGGATTGGGCAGCCGGCGCGCCTGGGGATGGAAATAGGACGTGTCGACACCGAGCGGAATGAGGTGGATCGGCCGCCTGAGACCCGACGCCAGCAGACCCTGGCGGTTGAACTCCGACGGCACCCAGACCTCGTCCATCTCGTTGGCCTGTTCGACCCATTCGCGCGGGAAGCCGTCGACCTCGAGCATGGTGAAGCCGACCTTCACCTTGCCGGTAGCGCGGCGGAAGACATCCCCCTGGCCGTAGACCACCGAGACGCCCGACCGCGCGAGGGTGCGCGGCAGCTCGCGGCCGCGCACCACGTTCAGGTAGTAGTCGCCGGTGTTCTCCGGCTCCTCCACCCGGAACGGCGAGCCCTTGCCGTAGACGTAGCGGTAGACGCAGCGCACTCCGAGGTTGTGATCGAGCTCATGCAGATAGGCGCGGCTCGAGCGCGCGTAGCCGGTGGGAAAGTTGAGGATCGACTGCCAGACGAGGTCGCGGCGATAGCGCCCGTCGAGCCGCTCCTGCCACTTGTCGCGGAAGATCGCGCGGCTGCGTTCGAAGAGCGCCTTGCGCGCGGAATCGTTGCCGGAGGTCGAGCCGTGCTCGTCGTGCACCACCTGAGAGTCGCCGGCGTAGAGGGTGCGGAAGCCGGCCTCGCGCGCCCGCAGACAGTAGTCGGTGTCTTCGAAGTACGACTCGAAGTCCTCTGAAAGGCCGCCGATGGCGTCGATCACCGCGCGCTTGAGATAGGCCACCGCGAAGGTGATCCCCTCGACCGCGCGGCGGCCGGTGAACTGGCCGATTTCGCGCTCGAGCGCGCCGATCTGCTGGCCCCACATGGTGTCGGGGAGGATGTAGGTCCCGGCGTGCAGCAGGCGGCCGTCGGAGAGCACCTGGCGACAGCCGACGACGCCGACATCGGCGGCCGAATGCGCGGCGCGGCGCAGGCGCTGCAGCCAGTCGCGGCGCGGGAACTCGATGTCGTTGTTGAGCAGGACGATGTCGTGTCCCGGCGGCGCGGCGGCGATGCCGGCGTTGTTGCCACGGACGAAGCCGAGATTCTCGGGCAGCGCGAGGAGGCGTACCGCGGGGTAGGCGGCCAGGCGCTCGGGCGTGCCGTCACCCGAGCCGTTGTCCACGACCAGGAGCTCCGCACCGGCGAGGTCGCTCGCGAGCAGAGTATCGAGGCACCGCCGGGTGAGATCCCAGCGGTTCCAGGTCAGCAGGATGAGGGTCACCGGCGGCAGCGGCACCGGCGCCTCGTCGAGGTTCGGATTCCAGGTCACTCAGGGGTTTCCGGGCAGGGGTCCGACGGCTCCCAGATCGGGGAGTCGGTCCACGGGAAGACGGGTTCCGGAGGCAGGGCTCCCGCCACGCCGGAGATCGGAGTGAGCGACGCCCAGAGGTCCTCGAGGGTCGTCGCGAGGTCGGCTGGCGCGATCACGGTACTCTCGTTCCAGTATTCGAGCTGGTGCGCGACGCGGGGCAGCGGCGAGAGTCCGTCAGTGATGCGCGCAAGCTGCACCAGGTCGGCCGGGCAGAGCGTCGCCTGCAGCAGGCGCAGCTCCCGCGCCCGGCGGTCGAGCGCATTCTCGAGCGCGGCGATCCGCCCCTCGAGGCGGGCGATGCGCAGCTCCAGGGACTCCGTGGTCGAGAGGTTCATGGTCTGCACGTCTGGCGGCGGCCAAGCCTTGCCCTGCCGCCGCTCACCATGCCCGGCCCACGAATCCGCGCAGCCGTTGCAGCACTTTCCAGCTCATCGAGTGCGTCACCGTGTCATGGAAGTGCGTCAGGTCGCGCAGCCGCGACTCGAGCTCCGCCTGGTCGCGCCGCCCTTCCGGGCTGGCCGGGATCACCTGCAGGTCGGCCTCGTCGCGCCCGAGCGCGACCCGGCTCATGCGGTCGTTGCGCTCGATGCGGTCGCGCGCCGCCAGCGCGGCATCGAAAGCCGCGCCCTCGAGCCCGCCCATCCGCCGCGCCTCGGTCAGGAACTTGGGGTCCATCATGGAAGCCGGCATCTTATCCCGGCCGGCGATTTTCCGGCTGCCCGCGGCGCCGAATCCGTCATCCGCCTGCGCTGCCCTTCAACCCGTCGGCGGCGCTTGCCCGAGGAGCTCCTCGAGTCGCTCCGACAGGCGCTCCGCGCCGTGGAGCTCGCGCACCAGGCGGGCAACGACGGCGGCGCGGGCGCGGGCCGCGACTGGATTGGCGACCAGCCCCGAGAGCGCCGTCACCCAGGCCGCGGCATCCTCGGGAATCTCCAGGCAACGGGCGAGCGCCGGATCGAGTCCGTCCGCAGCGGCCGGCGTAGCGACTGCAGGGATTCCCGCCGCGAGCGCTTCGAGGAGCTTGATCGGCGTCCCCGAGCCGGCGAGGAGTGGGGCAAGCGCGATATCGGCACCGGCGAGCAGCTGCGCGAGATCGACGGGATCGGCGAGGACCCGCCCGCCGAGGCGCCGCACCCTCCGGGCGAGTGCCCGCGGCGGCCGGGCCCCCGCGACCAGCAGCCGCGCGCGCGGATGCTTCCGCGCCACCTCCGGCCAGACCTGGTCGAGAAACCAGTCGATGCCGCGGACGGTCGGGAAGTAACCGAGGTTGCCGGTGATGACGAGCTCGGCCTCCCCCGCCGGCCGTGAGGTTCGCTGGGTGGGCAGGAGCGCACTTTCCGGTGTCGACGGGAGCGCCAGCGGTACCACCTGCAGGCGATCGGCCAGAGAGGCCGGCAGCGACGCCGCGAGATGACGCCGGTCGCGCTCCGAGACCAGCCAGGAGGACGCGCTCGCGGCGATCATCCGGCGCTCGTCGGCGGCCAGCCGCCGCGCCTCGAACGCCAGCAACGGGCGCATCCAGAGACGGTCGATCGCCGCGCGGCGCGACAGGTTGAGCGACAGGCTGTCGACCAGGTCGAGTATCCAGGGCGTCCCGGCGAGGAGGTCGGCGACGCCGGCGAGGCGCACCAGTTGCAGGACGACGCGATCGGATTGCGGCGCGAGCTCACGCAGGCGTCGCCGCAGCTCGTTCGACTCGACCAGCCCGCTTTCGAGCGCGCGCGGCGCGAAGAGCGCCGAACCGACCCCGCGCACCGCGTCGAGGCGCGAGTGCCGAAAGGTCTCGACGGCGAAGCGCGGTGGGAGCGCCGCACCCGTCGCCGTGCCGGCAGGAGCAGGGACCAGCAGGGTGACCTGATGGCGATCGGCCAGAGCCTCGGCGAGTTGCAGCAGGCGAAGTTGATAACCCTTGCGCGTCGGCCACGGCCAGGCCGTCGAGACGAGCAGCATCCTCATCGCCGAGGCGCTCCGCGGGCGCCTTCGGCGAGACGCTCGGCGAGCGCCATCAGGCGGGAGGCAAACTGCGCCGGGGCATGGTCCGCGGCGAGGCGCGCCCGCCCGCCGGCGATCAGGCGGTCGGCCAGGCCGGGATCCGCTCCGAGACGCTCGACCGCGACGGCGAACTCCTCGCCACTGCGGGCCAGCAGGAGCTCGAACCCGTCGCGGGCATGGAGCCCCGAGGCCGCCGCCGGGCTCGCCACCACAACGATGCCGCGCGCCCACGCTTCGAGAACCCGCATGCGGACCCCCGAGGCGATCTCGAGCGGCAGCACCAGCACGGCGCCGGGTGCGAAAGCCTCGGCGCTCCCGGTAGGCGCCGGGTGCACGTAGACCCCTGGACGCTCGACGCCCGCCGCGGCCGCCTTGCCACCGAACCAATGCAGCAGGGCGCCCGGGCGGAGTGCTCGCACCCGCGGCCAGATTTCGTCCACGAAGCGGCGTTCGCCTCGCCGGTTGGGCTCCCAGCCGGGGCTGCCGAAGAGCACCACCGCCGGGCTGCCGGTGAGGCGCTCTGCACGGCTTTCGAGGCTCTGGGGAAACGGCGGCGCGATCACTTCGACGGTCGCGCCCTCCGGCCCCAGGCGGCGCAAGCGCTCGCCGTCCTCGGCCGACAGGGCGAGCGTCGCGGCGGCGCCGCCGATCGCCCGCCGTTCGGCCCGCGCCAGCCGCCGCGCTTCGCGCTCGAGGAGCGTCCGCGCGAGGCCCCGGCTCGCCGCGCCGAGCTGGCGCCAGAGGTCGCTCTCGACGTTCTGCGCCCGGAGGAGCCGGGGAACGCCCCCGGCCAGCGCGGGCGAGCTCTGGGCGAAGGCCTGCAGCTGCTCCGCCACCACCAGATCGAACGGCGCCTCCGCTCTCCGCGCGAGCTCGTGCGCGACGGCGCGACGGACCGCGGACCGCTGATGACGCAGCACCGAGAAAGGCCGGGCGGAGAGCGTCGAGGCGAGCGCCGCGAAAAGCCGCGAGCGCGGGTGGATCGACACCAGTCGCGGGATGCAGAACCCGGCGAGCGCCTCCTCTGTCGCGGCGCGATGGCGCGCCTCGGACGGAGCGATCGGCGCGACCAGGGTCACCTCGACCGCCTGCCGTGCCCCGGAGGAGCGCCCGGCCAGCGCCTGGAGCGACTCGGCGAGCAGCAGGCGGCCGCCGTCGGCCGGCGGCCACGGAGCCTTGGTCGCGATCCAGAGCAGGCGCAACGGCCAGGTGCTCCCGGCGCTCAGACCAACTGGAGGAGGTGCCCGAGCTTTTCGCGCTTGGTGCGCAGATAGTCGCGGCTGTCGTCGCTGGGCGGAATCTCGAGCTGCACGCGCTCGACGATCTCCAGGCCGTAGCCGGAGAGCGCGACATACTTGCTGGGGTTGTTGGTCATCAGGCGCATACGCTCGACCCCGAGATCGCGCAGGATCTGCGCGCCGACGCCGTAGTCGCGCTGGTCCGGGCGGAAGCCCAGGCGCTCGTTGGCCTCGACGGTATCGTGCCCCACATCCTGCAGCTCGTACGCCTTGAGCTTGTTGAGCAGCCCGATGCCGCGGCCCTCCTGCAACAGATAGATCAGTACACCGCGCCCGGCCTCCTGGATGCGGGTCATCGCGAGCTCGAGCTGCAGGCCGCAGTCGCAGCGCGTCGAGCCGAAGATGTCGCCGGTCAGACACTGGCTGTGGACACGCACCAGCACCGGCTCCCTGCCAGCGAGGTCGCCCAGGGTGAGCGCGACATGCTCCTCGCCCGTCAGATCGGAGCGGTAGGCATGAATGGTGAGCTCGCCCCAGCGTGAGGGCAACCGCGGCGAAGCGACCCGGCGCACCAGCGACTCGTGCGCCAGGCGGTAGCGGATCAGGTCGGCGATGGTCAGCACCGCCAACCCGTGCTGGGCGGCGAAGCGCATCAGGTCGGGGACGCGCGCCATCGTGCCGTCGTCGTTCATGATTTCGCAGATCGCCGCAGCCGGCAGGAGACCCGCGAGGCGGGCGAGATCGACCGAACCCTCGGTCTGACCGGCCCGCTTCAGAACGCCGCCGCGCTTGGCGCGCAGCGGAAAGACGTGCCCGGGCCGCAGAAGGTCGCCCGGGCGGGTCTCCGGCTCGACCGCTGTCCGGATGGTTGCCGCGCGATCGGCAGCGGAGATGCCGGTCGTGGTCTTGCCGCGCGCTTCGATCGAGACGGTGAAGGCGGTCTCGAAGGGCGAAGTGTTCTCGCGCACCATCGGCGGCAGGTCGAGCTCGGCGCAGCGCTCCTCGGTGAGGGCCAGGCAGACCAGCCCGCGGCCGAACCGGGCCATGAAGTTGATCGCCTCCGGGGTCACCTTCTCGGCCGCGATCGCCAGATCGCCCTCGTTCTCACGGTCCTCGTCGTCGACCAGAATGACCATCCGCCCGGCGCGGAACTCCTCCATCGCCTGTTCGACGGTCGAAAACGACGCTTCGCTGGCGGACTCCGTCGGGCTCATGGCATCCGAATGGTAGCCCATACGGAGAGGAGTTCGAACCCGGCGTCGAAGCCTAACCGGATTCGAACGGCATTTCCGTCAGCCTTCATGCGCTCGCTGTACCGAGGCAAGGGGTTTGAGAATCAGTGACTTCGGACCGAATTCGTGCGCCATCGCCAGCCTCACCGCTTCCGGGCCCGCCGCCGGCACCGTGGCGGAGATCCGTCTGTGTCGACGCGAGCGTCACAACGCAACGCGGGGGACGTCGCGCGGAAGCTGCGCGAGTCCGTACTGGAGCGACGCTTCGCTTCCTTGCGGGGCGCCATCGAGACTGGACTTGAAGTTCAGCGGGCGAGGCTCCCTCAGTAGGAGTACCGCAAGCCGACGAAGGCCGACAGCGGCGAGCCCGGATAGAGCACCGCCGAATTCGGCGAGGCGACGTTGAGCACGCTGACGGTGGCGATGTAGTCCTCGTCGAAGAGGTTTCGCACCTCCCCGAACAGCTCCCAGCGTGGCCCGGAGAATCCGGCGCGCAGGCCCATCAAGGCGTAGCCGTCGACTCTGTAGGTGTTGGCAAAGTCCACGTACCGCTGGCCGATGAGATCGAACGTCGGTCCGGCGTAGAGGCCGCTGGCGTGGCGGTAGATCACTTCGCCGCGCGCCGCGTACTCCGGCGCGGCGGGCAGGTCGTTGTCGCCGTAGATGCGGTCGCCGTCGAACCGGAATCGGTTGACCGTCAGGCTCACCAAGGGCTCGATCCGATGCCGGTCGCCAACCTCGACGCTGGCGCTGCCCAACGCTTCGAGTCCGGCGTGGATGGTCCGCTCGATGTTGGTGACCAGGCTGTTGCCCGGCGCGGCGGGATCGTCGATGGAGAGGATCTCGTCGCTCAGCTTCGCGTAGTAGGCGGCGACGTCCCAGTTCCAGCGTGTTCCGGTCGACCCACCCGTGGTGGAGCGCAGACCCACCTCTGCGACGGACCCGGTCATCGGATCGAGCGTCGCGTTGCCGCCGCGCACATCGTTCTCCATCTCGAACGTGGTCGGCGCTTCGAACAGCCGGCTGAGGTTGCCGTAGAGCTCCACCCGCTCGTTCAGCGTGGCGACGACGCCGGCGCGCGGATTGAACGACGAATAGCGGAGGTTGGGGTTGCTGACCGCGCCGCTCGCGGCATCGGTCGTGCGCACGTCCCGGCCACCATCGACATACTGCCCGCCGAGGACGATCGTCCAGCGTTCGGACGCGTGCCAGCGATCCGTCACGTAGGCCTCGAGGCTGTCGGCGTCATTGTCGACGTACGAGGTGAGGCCGTTCGGCCGGCCGACGTCATTGCGGTAGTTGCCCCCCTCCACCGTTCCTTTGCCGTAGTTGATCCCGGCCAGCAAATCGTGCCCGCCGATCCGGTGGTTGTACCGGGCCATTCCGCCGAGGTCGCGATGGTCGGTGTCGATCAGGAGGCTGAACACCTCGACCGGAGGATTCGGCCCGGGGCCGTCGAAATCGACGAGGATCTTCTCGACGATGGGGTGAAAGAGCGACTGCGCTTCGTACGACAGCCCGGCGGTGAACGACCGGTTCTCGCCGAGGTCCCACGTAGCCTTGGCGGCGCCGCGCGCGGTGGACACGTCCTTCGAACGGTACGCGGCGAGCGAGGAGGGGGCCGCCTGGTCGGGATCGGAGTCCACTTCCGCGCGTGTCAGCGCGCCGGGAAGGAGCTGCTGGTTGTCGACGTAGGTCCCGAAGAAGCGGACGTCGACCTTCTCCGACGGTTGCCATCCGACGTTGGCGTACGCTCCCCAGCGATCCTGGTCGCTGTGCTCGCGGTAGCCGTTCCACTGCTTGCCCTCCACCGTCACGAGCCCATCTACGCTGTCGCCCGCGGCGCCCAACGTCGCGCGGCCGCTCAGGGCGCCGAAACTGCCGCTGTCGAAGAGCACCGAGAGCGGCGCGCTGCCGCGCGCCGTCGGTGAAAGGAAGTCGATGGCGCCGCCGAGCGTGCTCGCCCCATAGGTGAGAGCGTTGGCGCCGCGTGCCACGACGCTGTAGCGGGCGCTCAGCGGGTCGATGAGGCGGTTGTGGTTGTTGCCGTCGGCCGTCGTGACCGGCAGTCCGTCCTGCATCAGTTTGATGCCGTTCTTGTCGTAGTCGGTCGCATCCAGGTTGGAGCCGCGGCTGGAAAAGAACAGCTCGTCGGAGCCGCTGACGCTCTCGGCCCAGACGCCGGGCACGTAGCGCAGCGAATCCGCGAGCCCATGGATGGCTCGCCGGGAGAGATCGTCGCCGTCGACGATCGTCACGCCGCCCGGGGTCAACGCGCGCTCGGCCTCGAGCTCGGCCTTCGCCTGCGCTTCGGTGACGACGAGGCTCTCTTCGAAGGCGGGCGCGTCGAGCCGGAGGTCGGCCACCGCCGACCCCGCCGCGGCGACGGCCACCCGGACCTCCACGGGCTGGAAGCCGGAGGCCGCGACGCGCACGATGTAGTCGCCGACCGGCAGGTCCTCGAAGCGGTAGCTGCCCGCGCTGTCGGTGACCGTGGAGCGGTTGGCTGCGGGTCCGCCCATGAGCTCGACCTTCGCCTCGGAGACGACAGCTCCCGTTGGCTTCGAAACGACTCCGCTGAGGGCGCCGGTTGGCCCGGCAGCGCACAGCGTATGGGTTCCAAGAAAGAGAAGAACAACGGCAGCGAGGCCGAAGCGACGAACGAACAGCGACATGAGCGAAATCCTCCGGCCGGGGAGTATAGGTACGACTCGCGTGCTCCCGCGTGCGTCATGTTGTCGCACCGGCGGCGACGCTTGTCGTCAGTCGAGCGTTGCGCGGAGCCCCGGAAGGCGCCGGAGGACAGCCCAGTCGAGCAGCGCAACGACAGCGAGAGCGAGCGCGACGAGCGGCAGGGCGAGACTGAGGAGAGCCGTGGCGAGCCAGACTGCCCGCGGAACGCGAGCCGGCGCCGCGGGCGCTCCCAGCCGGCTGGCGCCGGCCGGGCGACGCAGCCACCAGAGCAGCGGCCCGGTGACGGCGAGGAGGAGCACCGAGCAGCAGACCGCCGCCGCCAGCGCGCGATTCCAGGGGCCGACCTGCCCCATGTGGAGCGGCGTTCCCGCCGCCATCGCCTTGGCGCCGAGCGCATACTCCGACCAGCCGGCGCGCCCCACCACGTGGCCCGTCTTGCGGTCGATGTGCAGCGTCAGCTCCTGGCGCGGGTCGGTGACCTGACCGCCGATCGCGGTCTGTGCGACGGTCCAGATGTCGTCGCGGCCTGCAGGAACGCCGACAAAGTAGCGCGCGCCGATGCCATTCGTTCTCCCGATGGCGATCGCTTGGTCCAGAGTCTGCGCCACCGGCGAGGAAGATCCTCCGGCTCCGGGGTGGCCGTCCGATACGGGCAGCGGCGACTTCTCGAGGTTCCACGGCACGACCTTGCGGCTCTCGCCGTTGAGCGCCTCGTGGTTGTGGCCGCCGCCTCCTGGTCCCCATTTCTCGGCAGGGAAGGTGTTCCAAGCCTGCACCAGCCGCTCGCCCCAGATTCCCGTCCAAGCGAGCCCCGAAACGAGATAGCAGAAGAGCGCCGGCGCCAGAAGGAGGCCGATGAGCTTGTGGGCGTTCCGGACCTTCAGCCGGCTCGTCGGCGCGCCGAGGGCGAAGCCCGACCGCCACTTGCCGGAGCGCGGGAGCCAGAGGTAGACGCCGGAGACGAGCAGCAGGATGCCGAATCCGGCCGCGAGCTCGATCAGGCGATCGCCGATGTCGCCGACGAGAAGCGTGCCGTGGATCTTCTCGGCGAGGAACGGCAATCGGCGGAGATCCGCGACTTCACCCAGCACGCGTCCGCTCTCCCCGTCGACGAAGACCGTATGCGGCTCCCCCGCGACCAGAACCGAGACGCGCGTTGAATCGCCGGGCAGGTGTCCGGGCTCGTAGCGCACGAAGGTCGATTCCGGCATCGCGGCGAGCGCCGACTCGAGCCGGTTCTGATGAGGCGCGACGTCGCTGGCGCCTTCGGTGCGGGTGAGCTCGGGAAACTGCCAGCGCTCGAGCTCGTCGCCGAAGAGCATCATGAGCCCCGTGAGCGCCAGCACGACGAGGAACGGCGCCGTGTACAAACCGGCGTAGAAATGCCAGCGCCAGACGGCAGCGTAGCGATTCCTCGCCTCGTCCGGCCGCGGGCTCACCGGCGGCCGCCCGCCCGGTCGTAAGCCGCCGTCTGGCGCTGAGCCCGAAGGCGTCTGAAGATCAGTCATGGTCGGGTCTTGCGCGCCAGCATCGCGCGGCTGGCGAGGATACCAAGCGCGCGCCCGGCAGCCGCTGCGTCAAGATGCCGCACCTGGGCTCTAGCGCCGAGAGACCGCCCAGTCCTCCCACTTCAAACCGGCCACGCGCACGAACTCCTTCGTGTTGGAAGTGACGAGGATCGCGCCCCGTCGCCGGGCCTGCCCCGCCAGGAGGACGTCGTAAGCGCCGATCGGTGTTCCTGCAGCTTCCAACTCGGCGCGTACGGTTCCAGCGGCCTGCGCGTCGTCTTCGTCGAACAGAGTCCACTCGAGTGGACCAGCGAAGAAAGCCTCGAGTCGCTGCCTGTTGCTGTCCTTCCGCTGGCTCTTCGCGACTCCATACCAGAGCTCGAACGCCACGATCGACGACAGCAGAACCACGCTGTCGCGGGCCACGGCGCGCTGGAATCGGCGTCGGACGTTGGCCTCCGTGCCGTTGATCAGCGCGATGCAGGCGTTCGTATCAAGCAGGTAGGTCGTCATCGAAGACGCCACGCCGTGGGGTGGATGGCTGCTGGCGGCCTTCCGGCATGAAGGGCCCGGCGCTCAGGCGGTCCAATTCCGCGAACCACTTCGACACGTCCGTGAACATCGGCTCCACGAGCACGCCACGCCCGGCGCGGCGTATTCTTACCTCATCTCCTTCGAACCTGAACTCGCGCGGCAGGCGCACGGCCTGGCTGCGTCCGTTCTTGAACAGCTTGGCAGTGGTGGTCATGGGTTTCCCTCCCTAGCATATACCAAGAGTATAGACCACCTCGAGAACACCGCGGCGCCCCGCCCTGCTGCGTGCGTTCCGGATCGGCGTGGTACCAGGCGGCGGGCGCAGCACCAGTGACTCACTCGCCGAGGGCGGTGGTTAGCGATCTGGTAGCGCACTCGCGCCGGAAGCCTCTCTCAGAAGGCGTTGCCGAGGCTGATGAACCAGACGTAGGGGTCTTCGAACGGCTCCCGGTCGAGCTTCCAGCCGATCTCGAGCCGGATGGGACCGATCGGCGACAGGTAGCGCACCCCGACGCCGGCGCCCCACTTGAGCGCTTCGGCGTCGATGGCGCGGTAGTCGGTCCAGACGTTGCCGCCATCGACGAACAGCGAGCCGCCGATCGGCCCGGCGACCGGGAAGCGGTATTCGAGGTTGACCAGCGCCAGACCTCCGCCGCCCACGGGGTAGGGATCGGCGCCCGGGTTCGCCGGATCGAAGATGAGCGTCTCGCCGACGATGCCGAGCTCGTCGCGACGGTAGGCGCGGTGGGTCGTGCGTCCGCCGGCGTAGAAGAGCTCGGCCGCCGGCACGCTCGCCTCCAGGGCACCGCGCGACGACCCGAGGGGACCGCTCGCGAGCGGCTCGATGGCGCCGCCGCGGGCGCTGCCGGCGAGCACTCCGAATCGCCCGAGCGGCAGGTAGGCCGTGGCCTGACCGAAGAGCTTGAGAAAGTGGGCGTCGGCGGCCAGCGCCGGAAAGGCGTACTCGAGCTGCAACGAACCGTTCCAGCCGCGCGTCGGATCGAGCGGATCGTCGCGACGATCGTAGGCGACGGTCGGCGTCACGCTGGCGACGCGGCCGTTCCGGCTGTCTAGCGGGATCTCGGAATTGAAGAAGGCGTCGAGCGCCTGAAGCTCGACCAGTCGGTAGGAGAGGAACGCCTGCAGCGTCCAGCGTCCGAGCTCGCGGCCGAGCAGCAACTGCCCGCCGCGCCGGTCGACGCTGAAGTCGGGTCGGTCCTCGTGCTCGTCGTAGATCGTGGTGAGGAACTCGGCGTGCAGGTTTCCGATGTACGGCTGGCGATAGATCAGTCGCAGGTGCTGGTCCTTCTGGCCTCCGAGCAGATCGAGCGAGAGCGACGAGGCCTTGCCGAACAGGTTTCCCTGCGAGAAGCGCAGCAGGCCGCGCACCCCACTCTCCGAATCGTATCCGGCGCCGAGCTGCATCGATCTCGACTTGCCCTCTTCGAGATCGACCAGCAGCTCGCGCGCCTCGCCGCCCTCCCCGCCCGGCGCGACCCGCACGTCGACCCGGCTGAAGATCCCCAGACTGTAGAGCCGGCGCTGGAGGTCGAGCACCGCGGCCTGACGCACCGGATCTCCGGGAGCGACGCCGAGAAATCGGCGTACGACGTGCGGATCGGTCCGGCGCAGCCCGCGCAGCAACGTCCGGTCGACCACCCACCGCTCCCCGGCGAAGACCCGCAGGCGGACAGTGGCGAGCCTTTCGTCCGCGCTCCATTCGACCTGCGAAGAGACGAGCGCGCTGCCGTAGCCGCGATCCTCGAGCAGGGAACGCAGGGTGTCGACGCTGCGTTCGAGTAGCAGACGATGGAAGGGGCCGCCGCTCTCCAGCGCCAGCGCCCGGCGCACCTCCCCTTCTTCGAGCGGCGCAAGATCCTGCAGCACGAGTTCGCCGACCTGGCGGCGCCGCCCTTCGACGATCGGCACGACGACTTCGAGACGGCCACTCTTCTCGAGGATTCGCGCCGGGCCGACCTGCGAGTGGTCGAATCCCTCGAGCAGGTAGAACGAGCGCAGATTCGACAGATCCGCCGACAGCTCCTCGTCCACCAGGCGGCCGCTCCCCGGAAGCAGGAAACGCCGGGCGGAGGTCGTCATCAGACGCCGCAGGCGATCGGCGTCGTAGCTCACGTTGCCGTCGAAACGGACCTCCTCGAGGGCGAGGCGCGGCCCGGGGACGACTGCGAACGCGAGATGGACAGCGTCGGGCTGACGCTCTTCGGTCCGCGTTACCGTCACCCGGTAGTGCCCCTTCGCCTGGAAGTAGCGCCGGATCCGCTCCACCGACTGCAGGACGAGCGCCTCGTCGTAGCCGCTCGTGCCCAGGAACGGCACCAGGTCGTGCTTCTCGAGCTCCTTCAGCGCGATCCCTCGGACCACGAACTCGATCTTCGGGCCGAGCCTTACGGCGAAGCCGAGATCGACCGCCTGCGCCTGCGGGTCTCGCGACGCAGGCAGCAGCTCGACAACCGCTTCGCGGTAGCCGCGCTCGTACAGCCACGTCTGCAGGCGTTCGGCGTCCTCGGCCGCGACGTCCGTCCGGTAGGAGGTCTCCGGCCGCGCGCGCAAGGCGCCGACGAGCTCGCTCTCGGCGAAGGGCGGGGTCGCGCCGGTGAAGGTGACCTTGCGCACCCGCGTCCGCGGGCCGGCGGTGACGTGATAGGTGACCCGCGCGCCGGGGGAGCCACGGCGACTCCCGCCCGCTGGCACCGCCTCCGCCTCCGGCACCGCCACCGCGAGTCGCACTTCGGCGTCGAGGTAGCCCTCTTCCGTCAACAGATCCTGCAGCCGATAGACGCCGCGCAGCAGACGGTCTTCGCGCAGCGGCTGCCCGGAGCGTTGCGGTAGCTGCTCCAGCAGACGCGTCTTCTTCAGGCCGAGCTCACCCACGACGTCGACGGATTCGACCGAAACGTCGGTCCACAGCGCGACGACCGCGACGACGCCGTCCCCCGCCGCGACCGGCCGGGCATAGATCTCGACTTCGGAAGCCAGCCCGGAGTAGCGCAGGCTGCGCAGCGTGCCCCGCGTCCGGGCGTCGTCCATCGGTTCGCCTACGGCCAAAGAGATCAGCTCGCGGACCTCTTCGACATCCACTGGCGCGTCACTGCGGATCTCGATCTGGCGCACGACCGGCGGCGCCGGCGGCGTCTCCTCGCTGGCCGCGAGGGGTGCGGAGGCTCCGGCGACCGCGGCAACCGCAGCCAGCGCAGCGGCGCGGGCGGCCACCGCCATCGAGGCGACCACGACAGGCACCCGCCGCCGCATCAGAAGCGCTTCTCCCAACGGGCATCGACGGCGTAGGACTCATCGCCGTTCTGCGTCAGAACCAGGGTCAGGTCGTCCGAGATCTTCCACTCCACCTGCAGCACCTGCTGGGCCGTCGACGACGGATCGACCGAGTAGGTGAGGTAGACCCGGCTCGAAAGCCGCTTGCCGACCGTCACGCGCGCCGCCGAAAGGCTGTCCGCGCCGGCCAGCGGGTCGACCTTCAGGCGATCGATGCCGAAGAGCTTCCCCACCCGGGCGCTCACCAGCGAAGCGGCCTGACCGTAGAGCAGCGTCTCCGCCGCCATTCCCGGTGCGGTGCCGGTCTGCGCGGTCTCGGAGAGATCGGCCAAGCCCGAGGGCGTCCCGGTGGCCAGCAGCGACAGCACGTCGTAGTCGGGCAGCGGCGGGTCGGAACCGAGCGTCGTCGCCGGGCGGGCGAGCGAGCCGAGGACGGAAAGGGTGACCTGATACTCGTTGATCTTGGTCCGCGCCACGACATCGAGCAGCGGCTCGATGCGCGTCGAGTTGGCGAAGGTGACGATGCCGCGATCGAGCTCGTAGGTCGAGCCGTTGTACTCGATCGTGCTGCCCGGCTCGGTCGCCACTTCACCGAACAGGACCGGCACGGCGAGCGAGCCGCGCAGCGCCAGGCTGGCGCTGCCGGTGATCTTCGCCAGGTTGTTGCGCACCCGCACAGCGCGCGGCGCGACGATCGCCAGGTTGAGGTACGTCGTCCCCAGGATCTCGTCGGCTTCGTCGACCTGGACCCGGGTGCGCGACAAGACGCGCTCCGCGAGCTGCCTCGGCGACAGATTGATGTCCTGAAGGTAGTAGACGCGATCGAGCGCCAGGGTCCCGGAGAGTTGCCGCCCGTCGGCGGTCGATTGCAGCGTGAGGTCGCCATCGCCGCGCACCAGCCAACCTTCGGGGTAGCGCAGAGCGGTGCGGCGGGTGGCGATCTGGGCGCGATAACTGAGCGCCTTCCCGGCTGACGCAAGTTCGAGACGTCCGCTGGCCGTGACCGTGCCGCCCGCCAGATCCGACCGCAAGTGATCGAGCACGATCACGCCTGGATAGAGCAGGACCAACGCATCGATACGGTCGAAGCTGTGCGGAAAACGATCCGGGATATAGCGCGCGTCGCGCAGGTCGGCCTGCCCGTTCCACCGCGGCTCGGCCAGCGTGCCCTTCACCGTGGTGAGCACATCGACCGTGCCGGTCAGATCGATCCCGGCGAACCGTTCGAGCCAGTCGACCGACAGCGCCGCCTGCAGTCGCAGATCGAGCGCGGGCTCGGGCGCCGCCAGCTCGATCCCGCCGGAGAGGAAGAGCTCGTCGCCGGTGGCCTTCTCGCCGAGATAGAGCGACTCGATGACGAGTCGCGAGCCTGCGTAGCGCAGCGCGATCGGCTCGAGCGGCGCCAGCCGATGCTGCTCGTAGGCCAGCTCGAGCTCGGGGACGCTCACCGTCAGCGAGCCGCCGGTCTCGCCGGCGAACTGCCAGGCGAGATCCGCGGCGAGACGGCCCGAGAGGCCCTCGAGGGTCTGCCCGGCAGCGAGCGCCACCAGGCGATCGAGGCGGTCGCTGGTCAGGTGAAACCGCAGATCGGCATGTTCCCCGGCGACGAAGCCGCCGCCGCCTTCGAGTTCCAGCAGACCGGGCAGCGCGATCAGCGCCGAGAGCTCGCCGCGCTCGAGCTCGGCGTGCAAGGTACCGCCGAACCGCGGCGCTGGCGCGAGCGCCGCCGGGCGGTCTCCGGCCGGAACTCCGTGTCCTTGCTCCGCGGAGCCGCGGGCTGCGGGAAGCTCGAGCTCGGCCAGTTCGGCATCGACCACCAGCCGCGGCTCCGCGAGGGTCCCGGAGAGGCGCGCCGCGACCGCGGCGTGACCGGTCACGCGCCCTCCGCTGAGCGTCGTCCAGGGTTCCGCGGCAAGATCGAGCGGCTCGGCGGCGAGCTCGAAGGCGAGCCCATCGTCGGCGAAGCCGAGCTCGCCGCTGCCGTGCAGCACACCGGACGCGGCGCGCAGATTCACGCTGCGCACTTTCAGGCGACCGGTATCCCAACCAAGATCGGCCTCGAGGCGTTCGAAGTCGATCCCCGCGACCGTCACCGGGGACAGGGTGCCGCGCATTTCGCCGGTCATGCTGTCGAGGCCTCCGGCGAGCCGCAAGGTCCCGGTCGCCTCGCCGCCCAGCGGCAGCGGAGTCGGCAGCCAGGGCATCGCCTCGGCGACCGGCCAGCGACGGAAGTCGACCGAGATCGCCACCGGCGGCGGGGTGGCGGCGCCCGCTCCCCGCGGAACGAGCGGCAGCGAGCCGGAGACGTGCAGCGACGCATCGCCGCGGGAGAGCTCGACGGCGAGGTCGCGCACCGCCAGTGGATCGAGCGAGAGGCTGCCGACGGCGCGCTCCGCCGAACCGCCCGGAGCCTGCAGCCGCGCGAGATCGAAAGCGAGATCCACCGCCGTCTCCGGGCCCGCGAGCGCCACCTGTGCGGTCAGGTCGCCGCGGCCCGCATCGGGCAACCAGAGCGGCCATGGAGCCGTGGCGACGAACGGCTGCAGGCGGGCGATCTCTCCCAGGTCCTCGCTGGTCACTTCGACGGTGATCGCGCCCTGCCTGCCGACCAGATCGTAGGCCCCCCGGAGCGCGATCTGCTGCGACGCCGAAGCGAGCTCCACCGCCTGCAGCTCGAGGCGTCCCTCGACCAGGCGCAGCGTGGCCAGCCCGTCCACGGGCAACTCTCCGGCGCTCGCCGGAGGCGCGGCGCGCAACTCCAGCGTGGCTTCGCCGACGCCACGGCGGGCGTCGTTCAGCGGAAACTCGTAGCTCACTTGACCGTGGGCCGATGCCGAGAGCGCCGGCGCCGGGAGGTCGAGGGCCGCGAGCACGGCGCGCAGGCGCGGCCCGTCGGCGACGAGCGCCAGGTGCGCCCAGGGACCGGGGCGCTCGAAGTCGACGTCGAAGGTCCCGGAGACTGGGCCGCCGGCGAATTCCGCCCGCTCGAGCTCGAGACCGAGCGACGAGACTCGCGCGCCGCCGCTTTTCACCGTTCCGGCGAGGTCGTCCAGGCGCAACCCGAACAGATCGACTCCGGTCGAAGTGAGGCGGCCCGCGAGGTCGATCTCCTTGCGCTCGAACCGCACGGAACCGTCGAAGCGCAACGGACCTTCGATCTCGCCTCCGAGGTAGCCGAGGTCGTCGAGAAAGTGCCCTTCGGTCTCGACCACGCCGCGGATCTCGCCGTTGGTGCCGCCGCGCCAGCCGACGAAGCCCGCAACTCGCGCTTCGAGCGCCGGCGAGAGCACGCGCGCCGACAGGATCTCCACCCCGGAGTCGCGCAACCGCGCTTTGGCCGCGAGCGTCGACGGCCAGGGAAGAGCGCGCGGCAGGGTGGTCACGACCTCCTGCGCCGTGACGCTCCCCTGCAGCTCGGTTCCGCCGAGCCCGGAGAGCCGCAGCTGGAGAGCGCGCGCGGAGACCGCGAGCGGCACCCTCTGGTCGGCGAGCTCGAACTCACCGTCCTCGACATAGAGCCCGCCGATGCGCAACTCGAAACGCCCCCCGCCGCCCCCCGAAGCGAACTGCGGCAGACTGTCGGTGCCGTCTGGATAGAGCTCGAGATGGACGCGCACCCCCTGGGCGGAGACCGTCTGGAGATCGAGCAGGTCGTTGCGCAGGGCGTCGAGATCGGCATCCACCCGCAGTCGGCGGATCGACAGCAACAGCGGATCGTCCGGCGCCGGGCCGGAGATGCTCAGGTCCTCCAGCCGCAGGGCGAACGGCAGCAGCTCGAAGTCGAGCCGCCCCAGCCGCACCTCGCGCTTCAGGATCTGCGAGAGTTGCTGCTCGAGGCGCTGGGCGAGCCGCTCGCGGGCGAAGTCGGAGGAGAGGAAGGCGCGCAAACAGAGCAGCACGAATGCGGCCACGGCGAGCGACCAGAAAAACGGGCGGACGACCCAGCGGCGGATCCGCAGCCAGACCAAGGACCGCTACTCTCCCCAGTGCAGCTTGTTGCGGAGACCCTCGAAGATCGAGCTGCGTTCGCCGGTGCGCACGAGATAGGCGGGTTGGGCGGCGCGCGTCACGCGCACCCGGTCGCCGAAGCCGATCTCGCCCCCCTCCTGGCCGTCGACCGTGAGGTAGACGCGGTCTGCGCGCAGCTCGGGGGCATCCTCGCGCGGCTCGATCGCCACCTCGATGACGCTGGTATCGGGCACGACCAGCGGCCTGAGCGTCAGCGTGTGCGGGCAGATCGGCGTCAGCACCGAAACCGGGAGGAGCGGGTGGAGAATCGGTCCGCCCGCCGACAGGTTGTAGGCGGTCGAGCCGGTCGGTGTCGAGACCACCAGACCGTCGGCGCGGTAGCGCGCCACCAGGCGTCCATCGACCGACAGCAGGAGCTCGATCATGCGAGAAAGCGCGCTCTTGGCCAGCACGACATCGTTGAGCGCACGGAAGGTGGAGCGCTCGCCGCCCGCCTTCGTCTGCTCGACCTCGAGCAGCGAGCGCGGCTCGACTGCGTAGCGCCCGGCCAGCACCTCGAGCAGCGCCGGATAGAGCTCGGCCCGCGCCACCTCGGTAAGGAATCCCAGATGGCCGAGGTTCACCCCCAGGATCGGCGGTCCGCCGGCCGCTTTGCGGGCGACCGAGAGCAGCGTGCCGTCGCCTCCCAGAACGACGACGAGATCGCAGCGCGCACCCTCGATCAGCGGACCGTCGCCGCTCTGGCCACTCTCGCGCGCGGTCCCGGGTTCGACCAGAACTTCGAGTCCGCGCCGGCCGAGCCACTCGACCAGCTCGCCCGCTACGCCAGCGGCGTCTGCGCTCGACGCCTTCGCGACCACTCCGACGCGGCGCGCTCCCCGGGGCTCGATCATCGCGCCTCCTCCACAGAAGGCCGGCAGAACAGGGCGAAGGCCTCGCGGTTCCCTTCGGCACCGGCGACCGGCGAATCGTACGTTCCTGCGAGATCGAGGCCAAGGGCGGCGAGCTCGCTCGCGCGGAGCTCGATCGTCGACCTGCGCAGCGCCTCGTCGCGCACCAGACCGCCCTTGCCGACACCGCTCCTGCCGACCTCGAACTGCGGCTTGATCAGCGGCAGCAGCAGCCCGCCGTGCGCCAGATGCGGCAGCAGCGCTGGAACCACCTTGGTAAGCGAGATGAAGGAGACGTCGACGACGACGAGCTCGAACGGCCGGTCGAAGGCGTCCGCCGCGAGATAGCGGGCATTGATCCTCTCGCGCACTTCGACGCGCGGATCGTTGCGCACCTTGAGATCGAGCAACCCGTAGCCGACGTCGATCGCGGTTACATGCGCCGCGCCGCGCTGCAGCAGGCAGTCGGTGAAGCCGCCCGTCGATGCGCCGACGTCGAGACAGCGCAGCCCCGCGGGGTCGATGGCGAAATGGTCGAGCGCGGCGGCGAGCTTGCCGCCCGCGCGTGAAACGTAGGGCTCGGCGACACCGGTGAGCTCCAGGCGAACGTCGTCCTTCATGGGACTGCCGGGCTTGTCGACCCTGACGCCGTTGACCCCGACCTGGCCGGCCATCACCGCGCGCCGCGCCTTCTCGCGCGTCGCGAAGAGACCGCGCTCAACCAGTAGCTGGTCGAGACGCACCGGCCGCACCTCCCACTCCCGATTCTTCCGACGCCGGTGTCGTCCCGACCGATCGCCGGTCGCGCGCTCCCGCCGCCTTGGCGAAGAAGCTGCGAAACCGGAAAAAGAGACCCTCGGCATCCAGCCCGAGCGTCTTGCGCAGGACCTCCTGCGAACCGTGCGGAACGAAGCTGTCGGGGACGCCGATGGTCAGCGTGGCCACCCCGGCGAGCTCCATCTCCGACAGCGCCTCGAGCACCGCGCTGCCGAAACCGCCGGCCAGCGCATGCTCCTCGACCGTGGCGAGACGTGCGCCCCCTTCGAGCGCGGACGCCTGCTCGAGCTGCAGCGCGAGCAGCTCGCGGTCGAGCGGCTTGACGAAGCGCGCGTTGACCAGGGTGAGCTCGACGCCCTCCTTTGCCAGGCGTTCGATCGCCTCGAGCGCCGGATAGACCGTCGAGCCGGTCGCCCAGACCAGACCGTGCCGCCCGCGGCGCAACACCTCGGCCTTGCCGATCGGCAGCTGGCGGAACTCGGCGTCGAGAGCGACGCCGATGCCGTTGCCGCGCGGATAGCGAACCGCTGTCGGGTGCGGCTGCTCCACCGCGGTCGCGAGCATGTGCTGCAGCTCGTTCTCGTCCTTCGGCGCCATGACGATCGCGTTCGGGAACATGCGGAAGTAGGCGTAGTCGAAGAGGCCGTGGTGCGTCCAGCCGTCGTTGCCGGCGATGCCGCCGCGGTCGAGGGCGAAAGTGACCGGCAGGTCCATCAGGCAGACGTCGTGGAAGATCTGGTCGTAGCCGCGCTGCAGGAAGGTCGAGTAGATCGCCACCACCGGCCGCATGCCGCCGATTGCAAGGCCACCCGCCAGGGTCACCGAGTGCTGCTCGGC
Source organism: Acidobacteriota bacterium (assembly GCA_052035735.1). Lineage (GTDB taxonomy): Bacteria > Acidobacteriota > Thermoanaerobaculia > Multivoradales > JAGPDF01 > JAGPDF01. Next base: position 19,859 of record JBPOHI010000097.1, on the reverse strand, counting down.
GATCCCGGTGTTCAGGAAGCGCTCCGGGAAGCGCTCGGCGAACGGAATCAGGCCGGTGCCATCGGGCATCGAGGCGGTGATCGCGACGATTCGCGGATCGTGCTCGGCGAGCCGCACGATCGTCTTGCCGAAGATCGCGGTGTAGGACGGGGCGGAACCGGGCTTTCCCTTCTGAATGCCGGCCACGGGATCGAACGGCGACGGACCGTGGTACTCGACGGGCTCGTCCTCGGCGTACTTGTACCCTTTGCCCTTCTGGGTGATGCAGTGCAGGAGCACCGGCCCGTCGATCGCCCTGGCGCTTTCGAGCGCCTCGAGCAGCGCCGGGATCGAATGACCGTTGACCGGCCCGATGTAGCGGAAGCCGAGCTCCTCGAACAGTGTTCCCGGCGTGAACACCTGCCGCAGACCCTCTTCGAGACCCTTCGCCACCTCGACCATCGGGTCGCCGATGCCGGGAATCTTGTGCAGCACCTTCTTGATGTCGTCCTTGAGCTTGGCGTAGTGGCGACCGGCCATCAGCGCTTCGAGATACTTGGTCAGCGCACCGACCGAGGGCGAGATCGACATCGAGTTGTCGTTCAGGATGACGATCATCTTGGTGCCCAGATGGCCGGCCTGGTTCATCGCCTCGAACGCCATGCCGGCGGTCATCGAGCCGTCGCCGATCACGGCGACCACCTCGTGCGACTCTTTGCGCAGGTCACGCGCCACAGCGAGGCCCAGCGCCGCCGAGATCGAGGTCGAGGCGTGTCCGGCGGCGACCACGTCGAACTCCGACTCGCTGCGCAGGCAGAAGCCGGACAGCCCGCCGTACTGGCGCAGCGTCGACATCCGGTCACGCCGGCCGGTGAGGATCTTGTGCGGGTAAGTCTGGTGCCCGACGTCCCACACCAGGAGGTCGCGCGGCGTGTCGAACAGGTAGTGCAGGGCGATGGTCAGCTCGACGGTGCCGAGGTTCGACGAGAAATGACCACCGGTCTCCGACACCGCGCTGACGATCTCGTCGCGCAGATCGCTGGCGAGCTGCGGCAGCTCCTCGCGGGAGAGCTGCCTCAACTCCTGCGGATTGGAGACACGATCGAGTAGGTTCATGGGATCTCCGGGACGGGCCTCGAAATCGACTCTCTGGGCGCTCTGCTGAAGCCGCGAGCGGCCTCAGGAACCGCGGCGGTCGAGGAACGCGATCAGCTGCATCCAGCTGTCGCGCTCGCGCGGCAGATCGGCAATCCGGTCCATCGCTTCCCGACCAAGCTCCTGCAGACGCTCGCGGCTCCGCTCGAGCCCATGGAGCGCCGGATAGGTGAGCTTGCTCGCGGCGGCGTCCTTTCCAGGCGTCTTGCCGAGAGCCGAAGCGCTGCCTTCGACGTCGAGAATATCATCGCGGATCTGGAACAGGAGCCCGATCGTTTCGCCTAAGTCGCGCAGAATCAGATCTTCTGCCGGGGAGACGGCGGCGTAGAGACCCCCCAGGCGCAGGCAGGCGGTGAGCAACGCGCCGGTCTTTCCGCGGTGAATGCGGTCGAGCGCCGCCGCCGTCGCGGCGCTCGACGTCCAGCCGGCCTCGGCGGCGAGATCCTCGACCTGCCCACCGATCATGCCGGAGCTGCCTGCCGCAGTGCCCACCAGCGCCACCGCCCGGGCCCGCACCTCCCCTGGCACTGCCGCCGGCTGCTCCGCCAGCACGGTCAGTCCGAGAGTGAGCAGGGCGTCTCCCGCCAGAATCGCCGTCGCCTCGTCGAAACGGCGATGCAGGGTCGGCCGTCCGCGGCGCAGGTCGTCGTCGTCGAGCGCCGGCAGGTCGTCGTGCACCAGGCTGTAGGTGTGGATCAGCTCGATCGCCGCGGCGCCGGGCAGCAGCAGCTCGTCGGCCGCTCCGAACGAGCGCCCGGCAAGGCGCACCAGCGCTGGGCGCAGGCGCTTGCCGCCGCCGAGAACGCTGTAGCGCATCGCCTCGTGCAGGGGCGGCGGCGTGAGACCCGGCTCGCCGAGCAGGCGCTCGAGCTCGGCCTCGACCGCGCTGCGGCTCTCGGCGAGAAAGCGCTCGAAGGCTTCGTCCGAGGTCACACCGTCCTCCCGGGCTCCGCGGCCTGCGAGCTGGCCGAGTCCATCGCGGCTCCGCCGATCTCCAGGCAGAACGGCGCGGCGAGCAGCAGCAGCGCGACCCGCTGCACTTCGACATCTCCCCAATTGTGCTCGAACAGCGAAGCCAGCGCGAAGGCGAGCAGCGCCGCGATCACGCCCAGCCAGAGATCGGCGCGCGAACTGCCGCCTGCTTCGCGCTCCGCGCGGTAGCCGCGCCAGGCACGAGCGAGCGCCACCGCGAGCAGAGCCAGATAGCTCGCGAGCGCCGGCAGGCCGCGTTCGGCGGCGATCTGGGCGTAGCTGTCGTGCAAATGCGGCACATTCAGGCGGGCAGCGCTGGCGTGGCGGTAGATCGGATACAGGCGCTCGGCCATGTTCGGCCCGACACCGAAGAGCGGATGCTCGGCGACCATCCGGGCCCCCGCTTCCAGCATGCAGAGCCGGTCGTAGCTCGATTCGTCCGAGAGGTTGGCGACCGACAACGCCCGCGCCAGCACCGGCACCGGCGCGAGGACGACGAACACCGCGGAGGCCGGCAGAACCCAGAGCAGCAGGCGCCGCCGGCGAATCCACAGCAGCCACCCGCCGCCGAAAGCGAGACCGATCCAGGCGTTGCGCGTCAGCGAGCCGACGAGCGCCAGATTGATCGTCGCCAGCGCGACCCAGGCGAGCCAGGGGGCGCCGAGCCAGCCCCAGCGGCCGCGGTTCTCCGCCGCATGGTGCGGCCGGAACATGAGGCGCGCGATGAGCACCAGGTCGATCAGCAAGAGGATGCCCGAGAAGGTCATGACGTGCGAGAACGGGCCGCGGATCCGGCGGTCGATGTCGCCGAAGCCGAACCAGAACTGGGCGAGACCGGCCGCCGCCGCGAGCGCAGCGGCGAGAATCGCAGCGTCGAACATGATGCGCAGACGCCGCTCGCCGGCGATCGAGCCGATGGCGAGCGGCAGGGCCGCCAGGGTGAAGAGCTCCCGCAGCGCGTCGAGGCTCGCCGCCGGATCCAGCGAGAAGAGCACCGCGACCGCGAGCAGGACGGCATAGACCGCGGCGGCGACGAGCAGCGGCCGGGCGCGACGAAGAGCACTCCCATCAGGATCGCGCAGGGCGGGAAACAGCAACAGGCCGAGCCCGAGCGCGACATTCGACAGCGCGATGCCGAAGAGCGTCAGCAGATGCGCGGCATAGATCCCGAAACGCAGGCGTTCGCGAGTCGCCGCGTTCCAGGGGACGAAACGGAGCGGCGCGGAAAGCCCCACGTCGGAAGGCGACCCGGCGCCCTAGCGGGCGAGCGCCGAAGCCGGCAGGGCTTCGTCCACGAGCATGACGGGGATGTCGGAGACGATCGGAAAGACGAGCTCGGAGGCGCTGCAGAACAAGCCCTCCTCGACCACCGGTGTCTCGTCGCGAAAATGCTCGCGATAGCGTTCGACCAGCGTCCGGCGGAGGCTCTCCGGCAGCTCCACGCGCGCCAGCGAGCCGCGGCAGTGCGGGCAGACCAGGATGGCGAGGAGTTCGGGATCGAGGGGCATCGGCAGGGAGCGCTCACGCTCGGAGCGCCCAGAAGATAGCACGCCGGCCCCTGCCGGCGGCTTGTCCGGCCCTCTCCGGCGACCTCGCCGGGCGCTTTGCTAGAGTTCGCTCCGGCGGTTCGCTCGGCTCTCCCGACTCCGAAACCCCGACCTCGACCATGACGATTCCCGCGCAGCACCTCGCCTGCCGCTCCTGTGGCGCGCCGCTCGACCGAGTCATGGTCGATCTCGGCAGCTCGCCGCTCGCCAACTCCTACCTGCAGCCGGCCGCGCTGGCCCGGGCGGAGCTCTTTCTGCCTCTGTGCGTCTACGTCTGCGAGCGCTGCTGGCTCTGCCAGCTGCCGGAATGCGCGACGCCGCAGGAGATCTTCAGCGACTACGCCTACTTCTCGTCTTTCTCCTCCAGTTGGCTCGAGCACGCCCGGGCCTACGTCGACACCGTGGTGCCGCGGTTCGGTCTCGGCAGCGGCAGCCAGGTGGTCGAGATCGCCTCGAACGACGGCTACCTGCTCAAGAACTTCGTCGAGCGCGGCATCCCGGTGCTCGGCGTCGAGCCGGCGGCGAACGTCGCCGAGGCGGCCAAGCGGCTCGGCATTCCCACCGAGGTGCGCTTCTTCGGGCGCGAGGCAGCCCGCGACCTCGTCGCCCGGGGGCTCGCCGCCGACCTGCTGCTCGGCAACAACGTCCTCGCCCACGTACCGGACCTCGACGACTTCGTCGGCGGACTCGCCATCCTGCTCAAGGGCGAGGGCGTCCTGACGATGGAGTTCCCGCACCTCGTGCAGATGATCGACGGCAACCAGTTCGACACGATCTATCACGAGCACTATTCCTACTTCTCCTTCGTCGCCGTCGAACGCGTCTTCGCCACGCACGGCCTGGAGCTGTTCGACGTCGAGGAGCTGCCGACGCACGGCGGCAGCCTGCGCGTCTACGCCCGGCACCGGAGCGCTCGGGGCGAGGTCTCGGGCCCGCGAGCCCGCAGAGTCGACGAGCTCCTGGCACGCGAGCGTGCGCTGGGTGTCGAGAGCCTGGAGTACTACGCCGGCTACTCCGAGCGCGTGCGCGAGACCAAGCGCGCGCTGCTCGACTTCCTCATCCGCGAGAAGCGCGCCGGCAAGGCGATCGTCGGCTATGGCGCGCCGGCCAAAGGCAACACGCTGCTCAACTACTGCGGCGTGCGCGGCGACTTCCTCGATTACACCGTCGACAGGAGCCCGCACAAGCAGGGCCTCTTCCTGCCCGGCACGAGAATTCCCATCCGGGCACCCGAGGCGATCTTCGAGACGCGTCCGGACTACGTGCTGATCCTGCCCTGGAACCTGCGCCGCGAGATCGCCGAGCAGATGGCCGGTATTCGCTCCTGGGGTGGCCGGTTCGTCGTCGCGATTCCCGGAGTCGAGCTCCTGTGAAGCTCGTTCGCCTTGGCATTCCGGGCGCCTTCCTCCTCGAGATCGAGCCGGCAGCGGACGACCGCGGCTTCTTCGCCCGCACCTTCTGCGCGCGGGAGTTCGCGGCTGCCGGGCTCGCCTCTCCCTTCGTCCAGACCAGCCTGTCGGTGAATCCGCGTCGCGGCACGCTGCGCGGCCTGCACTTTCAGGCTGCGCCGCACGGCGAGGCCAAGATCGTGCGCTGCGTCCACGGCACGATCTACGATCTCCTGGTCGACCTGCGCCCGGAGTCGCACATCTTCCGCCAGCACTTGGCGATCGAGCTCTCCGGTGAAGCCCGGAACGCGGTCTACATCCCGCCCGGCGTCGCGCACGGCTTCCTCACTCTGACGGACGACTGCGAGGTGCACTACTCGATGTCGGAGTTCTACGTCCCCGAGGCCGCCCGCGGCGTGCGCTGGGACGACCCGGCTTTCGGCATCGTGCTGCCCGAGCCGGTGAGGGTGATCTCGGCGCGCGACGCCGGCTATCCCGACCTCCTCTCCCTTTCGGAATGACCGGGCCGGAGCTCCACGCGCTCGCCGCGCGGCTCTTTCCGATCTGTCGCAGCATCACCGGCGACGGGGTCCGCCAGAGCCTCTCGCTGCTCGCCGGGAAGATCGACCTCGCGATCCACGAAATTCCTACCGGCGCGGCGATCTTCGACTGGACGGTGCCGCGCGAATGGCGCCTCCGCGAGGCGCACATCACCGCCCCCGATGGCTCACGGATCGCCGACAGTGCAGTCCACAACCTGCAGGTCCTCAATTACAGTGCCCCGTTTCGTGGCCGGGTGGCGCTCGACGAGCTCAAGAAGCACCTCTTCACGCTGCCCGCCCAGCCCGAGCTGATCCCTTACCGCACCAGCTACTACAAGGAGCAGTGGGGCTTCTGTCTGCCGCACCGCCTGGTCGAGGGTCTGCCCGCGGGCGACTACGACGTCGTCGTCGACAGCGAGCTCTTCGCCGGCAGCCTGACCTACGGAGAGCTCGCGCTACCCGGCGAGTCGGAGGAGGAGGTCCTCCTTTCGACCCACTGTTGCCACCCGTCGCTCGCCAACGACAATCTCTCCGGCATGGTGGTGGCGACGGCGCTCGCCCGGCGTCTCGCGGCGCGCCCGCGCCGCAGGCTCTCTTACCGATTTCTCTTCCTGCCGGGGACGATCGGCGCGATCGCTTGGCTGGCGACGAATCGCGCGGCGCGCGAACGGATCCGGCATGCGCTGGTGCTCGCCGGGCTCGGCGCTCCCGGAGACTTCCACTACAAGCGCTCGCGGAGCGGCGACGCGCCGGTCGACCGCGAAGTCGTGCGCGCGCTCGCCCGCCTGCGGGCAGGGCTCGAGGTCGAGGCGTTCGTCCCGTTCGGCTACGACGAGCGCCAGTTCAACTCCCCCGGCATCGCGCTCGAGGCGGGCTGTTTCTCGCGCACGCCGTACGGGCGCTACCCCGAGTACCACACCTCGGCCGACAACCTCGACTTCATCCGCCCGGAGACCCTGGCGGAGTCGGTCGCGGCGCTCGAGGCGGTGGTCGACGGCCTCGAGAGCCGCGAGTGCTACCGCAACCTCGCGCCCGAGTGCGAGCCGCAGCTCGGCCGCCGGGGCCTCTATCGGCTGATCGGCGGCGACGACGCCGGCCGCGAGCGCGAGCTCGCCCTCCTCTGGATGCTGAACCAGTCCGACGGCAGCCACTCCCTCGACGACATCGCCGAGCGCTCGGGGATATCCGTCGTGGCGCTGCGCGAAGCGACCACAGCGTTGGTCGCGGCTGGGCTCCTGGCGCGGCCCGGATAGCGCCCGCAGGACTTGTGCGCGGCGTTTCCTCGCGTTCGGCTAGAGTTGAAAGGCAGCTCAGGAGGTATCCATGAGCATCCGCACTTTCGCTCCCCTCTTCGCACTCGTTCTCTCTTCTTCCACTCTTGCCGCCGAGCCGGCGGCGGCGCCCTTCGATCCGTCCGCGCTGGGCGCGGCGATCGAGCATCCGACGGTCGTGCGCGAGATTCCGCTCGGCGCCGCGCTCGCCATCGGCCATGGCGAGCTCCGCGTCCAGCCTGGTGCCAAGGTCTATCTGCTCGCCGCCGATGGAGTGGCCTGCGGCTTCTGGCTGCAAGGGTCGGCCACGTTCACCTATCGCGTTACGGATCGCTTCTCCGAGCCGGTCGCGGCGCGCAACTTGAAATCGGCCTCCAGCCTCTCCGCGACGCGCGACGGCGGCGTCCTCGAAGTGAGCCTGAAGCTCGAGGAGGCGGTCGTCTGGAGTTGGGACCTGCTGTCGACGAGCCCGCCCGCAGCGGGCGAGAAGCTCCCGGTGCCCTTCTCGCCCTGGGCGACCTCGGTCCTGGGCAAGATGTTCACCGCCAACCCGGCGCGCGACCTCTCGCTCGCCCGCGCCAACGGCGGCAAGGGCTACGTCAACGCCCTCCTGCGCAGCGACAAGGGCGATTTCGCCCTCGACGTGGATCCGCGGCCGAACGCCCGCATCGAGAGCCTCACCGAGCTCGAATCGCTGCCGGCGCCGTGGGGCGATCGCGCCGGGCGCCTCCGTCAGCGGCAGCTGGTCACCCAGCCGGTGGGCCGGACCTGGTGGGAACCGGTCGCGCCTCCCTTCGCGGTGCCGCAGGTGAGCTCGGAGATCGTCAACGATCGCGGCACGCACGTCGTCGTGACGTCGAAGAGCAAGGTCGTCTCCTCGAGTGCCGCGCTCCGTCTCCTGTCGTTCGGCATCGGCGAGTACGTGATCGACCAGGACGGCCGCGTGCGCCTCGTGCAGGTCAACCGCGTCCTCGTCGACGGGCAGCCCGCGCCGCACCGGTTCTTCCGCGGCGACCTTCTGGTCGCCCTCCCGCGCCCGCTTTCGGTCGGCGAGTCGGTGCTCGTCGAGGCGGTCGTCGAGGGCGAGTTCGCCCAGCGCCCGGGCGGCGACAACTACTTCGACCTCGGCGCCGGGCAGATCTCACCCGCCGCCGGCGACGGCGCGCTCGACTATGCGGCCTATGACATCCGCGTCGAAGTCCCCAAGCCGTTCGTGCCTTTCGCCTCGGGAGAATCGGTCGAGACAGGTTCCACCGACTCCACGAACTGGCTGCGCTCGCGCCTCGACGGCGCCTTCCGCTACCCCGTCGTACTCGCCGGGAAGTATCAGTCGGTGACCGAGGAGCAGAACGGCTACAAGGCCGTGGTTTCCACTTACGCCCGGCCCAAGGAGGCCGCCGCCCGCCGCCTCGCCAAGAATTTCTTCGCCGCCAAGAGCTGCTACGAGAACTGGTTCGGCGTACCGTACCCGTTCCGCGAGCTCGACATTCTGGAGATCAACGACTGGGGCTTCGGTGTCGCTCCGGCGGGAGTCATCTACATCACCAAGGAGGCGTTCAACAGCGCCACGACGGCGCGCGCCACCGCCGGCGACGAAGATGAAGCGTTCCTCAACGCGGCCACCTCGCGCGGCATCAACGAGCGTTTCGCGCACGAGGTCGCGCACGGCTACTTCCCGCACATCGTGCAGCTCGCGGGTGATCAGGACACGTGGCTCTCCGAGAGCATCGCCGACTACGTCTCGGCGACCTGCATCCAGCGCACGAGCCCCAACGCCAAGGAGGGCCAGCGGCGATTCGACTTGGCGCTGCGCGAGTGGCAGAACGGCGCCCGGACGCTCAAGCCGGGGGCGAGCATCTTCCTCGCCGACGAGCTCGCGTTCGAGGACGAAGCCGACGGTATGGACCGGCAGAATCTGCTCTACGCCAAGGGTCCCCTGGTGCTGCACTCAATCCGCGCCGAGCTCGGCCGGTTGAAGGGCGGCGCCGCGCAGGGCGATCCCCTGTTCCTCGCTTTCCTGCGCGCCCTGGTGCGCAACTTCACCTTCAAGCCGGCGGAGACGCGCATGCTGCCGGCGATGCTGCGGCAGATGACCGACACCGACTGGCAGCCGTTCTTCGAGAAGTACGTCTACGGCACCGAGATGCCGCCGCTCGACTGACGACTCCCGAGCGCGATCAGGACGAGAGACGCTCGAGGCCCGGGAAGGCGTCGAGACCAGTTGTCGCTCTTCTGCTGCCGACTGCGTTCTCCCTGACAGGAGAACCTCATGCACAGACTCCCGCATTCGCACTCTTGCAGGATCGCCAGCCTGGCCATCGTGGCCGCGATGGGATCGCTGGCTCTGCCTGCCCGAGCTGCCGACGGCAATCTCGATCCGACCTTCTCCGGCGACGGCAAGGCGCTATTCGACATCATCGACGGGCAGTTCAACGAGACCGGGTACTACGTTCGCGGCCTGCCGGACGGAGCGTCGATCGTCGCCGGCCACGTCGCCTCCCGCCAGGCGCTCCTCAAGGTGCGCGCCAATGGCACTCTAGACACTGCTTTCGGAGTCAACGGTTGGGCACTGGACCTCTTCGGTTCGTATCTCTCGCTCGCCGGCCTCGAGATCGCTGGCGACGGGAAGATCCTGGTCGTCGGTTCCGACTACGCCACGCAGATCACGGCGATTGCGCGACTCCTCGCGGATGGGACACCCGATCCGGACTTCGGCACAGGCGGGATCGTCGAGATCACCGACGCGCCCGTCACTGGCTCTGCCTACTTCGTGGCTCAGGGCGCGACGCTCGACAGCGCCGGTCGCCTGCTCGTCGCCGGCTATTGCCGTTCGAATCCCTGCGCCGGCCTCGGCACCATGATTACGCGGCGTGATGCCGAAGGCGATCCCGATCCGGAGTTCGGTTCCGCCGGGTGGGCGGCGTTCAGTCCCAGTCTGTCGAACAACGTCATCTCCTGCTCCGGCGCGTGGTCCTGTCTCGACAATCCGATCGAGGCCGACAGCGACGGCGGGCTGTTCTACGGCGGCGCCCTGTCACTCGAGATTCTGCGTGTCGACGCCTTCGGCGACTCCGTTTCGACCTTCGGCGGCGACGGTCTGGTCGAACTGAACCTGGCGTTCGTCGGCATCGAGGCCCTCGAGCACGACCCCGTCTCGGGCGCCCTCTACGTCGCGATGATCTCGGGAGCGTTCGCCGATGGCGATATGGCCACCGGCGTCGCGCGCCTGCTGCCGAACGGCGAGCTGGATACGCAGTACGGCTTCCTCGGCCTCAGCAACCTCACCCTTGGCTCCGGCTCGTGGATCCTCGACCTCGAGCTCCAGAGCGACGGCAAGCTGCTGGCGGTAGGCGTACTCGATGCCACCGGCGTGGAGGAGGGGCAGTTCCTGCTCGCGCGACTGGATTCCGACGGCCTGCTCGACCCTACTTTCGACGGCAACGGCTGGGCGACCTACGACTTCGACCTGACCGCGAGCGGCAAGGACATCGCCAACGCCGTCGCCCTGGTCGGCGGCAGGGCGGTCGCCGTCGGCGTCGCCGAAAACAACAACTCGGGCAGCGGCGGAGCCATCGCCGTCGTGCGCACGCAAAGCACGCTCATTTTCACCGACGACTTCGAGCGCCATTCCCTTTCGGCCTGGCGCTGAAGCGCGAGCGCTTCGCGCAGCGCCGCGCGCCCGGCGGCCGTGCGAGCTTGCGGCTCGACGGCGGGCGCGCGGCGGTGCTGCCGGCGCGGTCAGAAGTGGGTGCGGAAGTAGGCGCCGTAGGCCAGCGGGTCGATTTCGACCGTGCCGATATCGCTGCCGTTCAGGTCGACGTCGGTGTCGATGTCGATCCAGCGCAGGTCGACGCCGAGGCCCCAGCGCTCACCGAGCTTGAAGTTGACCCCGCCGTGCGCCGCGAGGCCCCAGGAAGAGCCGAGGCTCAGGTCGGCGCCGTTGATCGGGCCGGTGGTGTCTTCGGAGAAGAACAGCGTGTAGTTGAGACCGACGCCCAGGTAGGGCGAGATCGCGCCGCTGCCGTTGAAGTGGTACTGCAGCGACAGGGTGGGCGGCAGGTGGTCGACCGTCGCCGCCTTGGTGCCGTTCAACTCGACGTCGTGGCTGAACGGCCAGGCCGCGAGGACTTCGATGCCGAGGTTGTCGGCGACGAAGTACTCGAGCATGACGCTCGGCCGCAGGCTGTCGCCCACGGTCACATCGAAGGCTCCTCCGGCGACGCTGCCGTTGTCCGACTTCGGATCGACGACATGCGCGCCGAGGTTGACCCAGAGCGAGCCCTTCTCCTGCGCGGAAGCTCCGATGGCGAGGAACAGGCAGCAGGCCAGGGCGACAAGGACGATTTTCTTGTTCACGATGAGTCCTCTCGAAATGCGGTGCGCGGAAGTCGCGCCCCGGATCGGTAAAAGGTAGCTTCAGCGCTTTGCCGACTCGCCACTCCGAAAGGTGGCCCCAACCTACCCGGAGGGCGAGGCTCGGTCCGGTCGCGTTCGCCGAAGACCTGCGAGAAAGGATGTCCGGTCCGCTCGGCACCCTGCGCTTCTCCAGGTGAAAGGGGTCCCCATGCCGGCCACACTGCGTCGCTTCCGCCTCGTCCATATCTGCACGCTCCTCCTTGCCCTGCCCGGCGCCCATGGCGGGAGGCTCGAAGCCCAGCTCGGCCCGTCCTTCGGCGGCCCCCAGGTTGCGGGGAACTCCGTTCTGTTGCCGACCCTCGTCCAGACCAGCCGGCTGGGCACCTCCCTCGCCGTCGGCGATTTCGACGGCGACGGCGATCAGGACTTGGCGATCGGCGCGCCGGACGACACCGTCGGCGGCGCCGGAGCCGGACGCGTCGATCTCTACTTGGCACATGCGGGGGCGTTACCAGGCCTCAGCGATCACTTCTACGGCAGCTTCGGCCTGGCCCTGGGACAGCAGCTGGTTGCCGGCGACTTCGACGGCAACGGAGTCGACGAACTGGCGGTCAGCGCCCCGGGCGCGACCGTCGCTGCGATGGAGGACGCCGGCAAGGTCGTCGTTCTGAGCTGGGCGGGCACCGTCAACGGCCTCGTCGAGGTGGCATCGCTGCATCAGGGACTGGCCCTCGTTCTGGAGGATGCGGAGTCGTTCGACGCCTTCGGCTCCGACCTAGCGGTGGGCGACTTCAACCGCGACGGCTTCGAGGACCTCGCGGTCGGCGTGCCCTATGAAGACGTGGGCGCGACCGGCACGAACCATGGCCTCGTCAACATCTTCTACGGCTTTACCAATGGCCTGTCGGACTTCGGCAGCCAGACCTTCTCGCAGAACTCCAATCTGATGCTGGGTCAATCGGCCACGGGCGATCTCTTCGGCTGGTCGCTGGCGACCGGTGACTTCGACGGCGACGGCTATGCCGATCTCGCCATCGGCATTCCGGGCGAGATCGCCGGAGCGACCGCCGATGCCGGCGGGGTCGCGGTGCTCTATGGCAGCGCCAACACCGGTCTCGCCGCCGGCAGCAATCAGCTGTTTACCGAAGAGTCGCCCGGGATCGCGGGAGACCCGGCGAGCGGCGAAGACTTCGGCTGGGACCTCGCCGCCGGCGACTTCAACGGCGATGGACGCGACGACCTCGCCATCGGCGCCCCCGGAGACGATCCCCAGGGGCTCGCTGCGGCCGGCGCCGTCTACGCTCTCGACGGCGACGTCGCCGGGCTCACCTCCACCGGCAGCGAGTTTCTCTACGCAGCGAATCTCGGCGAGCCGGCGAGCCTCCCGGGCGATCGCTACGGCTCATCGCTCGTTGCGGGATCGTTCAACGGCGGCCGCTTCGTCGATCTGGCTATCGGTTCCCCTTATGCTCCAGCCTCCGCAACGTCTCACGCCGGTCGGGTCGACTTCGTCCTCGGCACCGACTTTGGTCTCGCAAGCGGAGGCGGGGCGAGATTTCAAGCTACCGGCCTCGTCAGCTCTCCGGCGCAGACCAACGACCTCTTCGGCTGGGCCCTCGCGGCAGGTCGTATCGATGGCGACGGAGTCGACGAGCTGATCATCGGCATCCCCGGCCGGCTGCACGCCCAGACCAACCAACCTGCCGGCCTGGTTCAGTTGCTGCTGGGAAGCAGCCGGATCCTCGGCCACAACTTCGAAGCGGGAAACTCGAACGGCTGGAGCGTCGTCGCCCCTTAGCGCCCGCCGGCGGCCTCGCGCAGCAGCCGCTCGGCCTCCCGCACCTCGGCGTGGTCCGGACCGCGCTTGGCCGCAAGCACCGGCACGGCTGCAGCAAGATCGCCGCGCGCCCGGGCGAATTCTCCGGTAGAGAGCGCCAGGCGTCCGCGCTCGAGCAGCGTCTGCCCGCGCAGGAGGTCGGCGGGAGCGACCCGCCCGAAGATCTCGAGTCCTTCGTCGAGCCGGAGACGGGCCTCTGCGGTGTCCCCCGGAGCGCCGCGGGCGAGCAGCGCCCGGGCGAGCAGCAGATCGCTGCCCGCGACCTCACGGTGATCGCGAGTGCCGAAGAGCTCCTCTTCGAGGGTCCGCACGCGCAGCAACGTCGCTACCGCCAGGGAAGCGTGGCCGCCGGTGGTCTGGGCTTCGCCGAGCTGCTTGAGCGGCAATCGCAACTCGTAGCTCTTCGCCCCGGCCAGACGCTCGATCGCTGCGACGGCAGTGGCGAGCTCGTCGAGCGCGTCGCCGTTTCGACCGAGTCGCAGGTGCGCCCAACCGACGTTGGCCAGCGCCCGGTGGCGCTGCAGGTCATCCTCGCCGACGGTGCGGCGATAGGTCTCGGCCGCCGCGCCGAAATGGTCAGCCGCCTCGGCGTAGCGCTCGCGGCCCGCCGCGACCAGACCGAGGTAGCGCTCGCAGTGGGCACTCTCGAAGCGTTCCGTGCCGAAAATGGCGAGCGCTTCGCGGAACGCCGCCGACGCCTCGTCGTAGCGTTGGCTGCCGAGCTCGAGGATGCCGAACGAGAAGAGGGACTCGCCCAGCCGCTCGTGTCGCGGACCGAGCGTCGCGCGCTGGATCGCGATGGCGCGCGCGAACAGCGGACGCGCCTCGTCGGCGCGCGACATGCGGTCGACCAGCGCCGCGAGGTCGGCGAGAGCCGCCGCTACGCGCGGATGGTCCGGGCCGAGCCGGCGCTCCAGGAGCCGTACCGCCTGACGGTAGGCCGCCTCCGCCTCGACGTAGCGCTGCCCCTGTTCGAGAGCGACGCCGAGCTCGCCGAGCGTCGCTGCACTCTCCTCGTGTTCCCGGCCGAGCTGCGCCTGCTGCACGGTGACGGCATGTTGCAGGAGCTCGATCGCGCGCGGCTGATCGGTGGGATCGTGGATCGTCGCCGCGAGCACGCGTTCGGCGCGCGCCACTTCGAGGCTCTCCACGCCGAACGCCTCACGCAGACGAGGCAGCGCCGCCAGGCAAAGCGATCGTGCGACATCGATCTGTCCGCCAGCGCGCTCGGCCTGAGCGAGCACCACCTCGCCGAGCGCGATCGCTCCGGTATCGACCGGTCGCAGGGCGCGGCGAACAGCCAACGCCTGCGTCGCATGCTCGCGCGCCGCTTGCGACAGTCCCAGATTGGTCTCGATCCGCGCGATCGCCTCGAGCAGCTCGGCGCGCACTTCCGGCTCGTCGGCGAGGTCACGTTCGATCCTCGCCGCACCCCTGGCGAGCAGGTCGCTCGCCCGCGGGTCCTCGCCCGGGGAAAGATCCGGATCGGACTGCCGGAAGACCGAGATCAGGAACGACTGCACGCGCTCGGCGCGCACCGATGCCGCGTCGGCCCGGCGGGCTTCGAGCCGCGCCGAGTGCGCCTGCGAAAGCGCGAGGACGAAACCGGCGACGAGCGCCAGTATGCCGAAGGCCGCCGCCGCGAAGACCAGGCGATGGCGCCGCACGAGCATGCGGAAGCGATAGCCGAGGCCCTCCGGGCGCGCCTGAATCGGATGCCCGGCGAGGAACCGGCGCAGCTCGTCGGCGAGCGCGGCGGCCGAGCGATACCGCCTCTCCGGCTCGCGCTGCAGCGCGGTGAGGACGATCAGGTCGAGGTCCCCGGCGAGTCGGCGGCGGCGAACCTCCCCCCCGGAGGCGGTCCGCCCTTCGGCGGCCGCCCGGCGAAGCGCCGCGCTGGGCCGCTCGACCGTCTCCAGGGGCAGCGCGCTGGCGATCGCCGCGAGCGACCTCCCGCTCCGCCGGTGCGGCAAGGCCCCCACGAGCAGCTCGTAGAGCAGCAGCCCGAGCGCATAGACGTCGCTCGCCACCGTGACGGGGTCGCCCAGGATCTGCTCCGGCGAGGCGTAGGCGGGGGTCAGCGCCTGCGCTTCGAGGTGCGTCTGCGTCCCCGGGTCGCCGGGCTCCGGCGCGAGGAGCTTCGCGATCCCGAAGTCGAGCAGCTTCGGGACGCCTTCCGCGGTCACCAGGATGTTGGCCGGTTTGAGGTCGCGGTGCACTACCAGCCGGCGGTGGGCGCTGTCGACCGCTTCGCAGAGTGTCGCGACCAGCTCGAGGGTGGCTTCGAGCGAGAGTCGCTGCCGGGCGCAGTAGTCGGTCACCCGCACGCCGTCCACCCACTCCATCACGAAGTAGGGCCGCCCGTCCGGCGCCGAGCCGCCGTCGAGCAGACGCGCGATGTTCGGATGATCGAGATGCGCGAGGATCTCGCGCTCGCGTAGAAAACGCTGAAGAATGGTGCGGGAGCCGCCCGCGGATTGCACCAGCTTGATCGCGGCACGTTGCGAATGGACACCATCGGCCCGCTCGGCGAGATAGACCTCGCCCATCCCGCCGCGGCCGATCGGACGCAGCAGGCGCCACGGTCCGAGCATCGTCCCGGCGGGCAGCTCCGCCACCTCGACCCCCTCCGGCGTGACACCCAGAGCCGCTGCGGCCGGTGAGGCGAGGAAGCCGGCCGCCGGCGCGTCCGCCGCGAGCAGCACGGCGAGCTGGGCCGCGAGCTCGGGCGCCCGGACGGCGAGCGCTGCGAGCCGGCTCTGCTGCTCGCCGGCGGAGAGCTCGACGAGCTCGTCGAAGTGCGCCTCCCAGTCGGCCCCGCCGGACTCTCTTCCCGCGCTCACCGGGTGTCGCCCTGCAGGCGCGCCCAGAGGAAGGCCTTCGCCTTCCGCCAATCCCGCCGTAACGTGCGCTCGCTCACCGCCTGGAGAGACGCGATCTCGGCGAGCTCGAGGCCACCGAAAAAGCGCAGGTCGACGAGCTCGGCGAGCCGCGGGCTCGACTTCTCCAGCGCCTCGAGCGCCACGCCGAGCGCCAGAAGATCGACCGGATCGGGTGCCGGAGGCGCCTGCGGATCGAAGCCCTCGGGCCAGGAAACCCGCAGCTCACCACCACGCTTCAGCGCCTGGCGCCGCCGGACCATGTCGATCAGCACGTTGCGCATGACGCGCGCGGCGAGGTTGAGCAGACCGGCGCGATCCTCCGCGGCAAGCGTCCCCGGAGGAGCGAGGCGCAGGTAGGCCTCGTGCACCAGCGTCGTGGTATCGAGAAAGTTCGCCCGCCGGCCGCCGCCGAGCTGGGCGCGCGCGAGGCGCCTGAGCTCGCCATAGAGCAGCGCAAAGAGCGCCTCGCCGGCGGCCGCATCGCCGCGCCGCGACGCCTCGAGCAACGTGGTGACGTCGGCGGCGCTCATCTCCCGAGGGGTCAGGACTGGAGGGAGCCCTCGCCCCGGCTGCGGATCTCGAGCTCCGTCTTCGCCGTGGCGAGGCACGCCGCCGGAACGTCCCGGGTGACGAGGGCGTGGGCCCCGATGAACGCACCGTCACCGATGCGGACCGCGCCGATGACGCTCGCCTGGGCGCCGACGGTGACACGGTCGCCGAGCTTCGGCATGTCGCCGATGCGCGACAAGGTCGGCGCGCCGAGGGTCACGCCGTGCATCAACAGACAACCGGCGCCGATCTCGACCGCGTTCCCGATCACGATGCCGGTTCCGTGGGCGATGCGCAGCCCCGGCCCGATCCGCGCCGCCGGCGCGATATCGACGCCGGTCAGGAAGTGGCTCCAGCGCGCGATCGCCGGACCCAGCACCGGGACACCGTGCTCCTTGAACCAGTGCGCCAAGCGATGCAGCACGACTGCCTGGTAGCCGTTCTCGAACAGCAACGACTCGAGGACGTACCACGGGGCCGGCTTGGTCTTGATCTCGCGCAGGCGCCGCGTGTCGGCGCGTAGGTTGTCCCACATAGAGGAAAGTTGCGTTAGGGTACCGCAAGGGAGGCCGCATGCGCGAGATCCGGGGGCTCGTTCCAGCCACCGCAGCCGCCTTTCACTCGAGCTCGTAAATCTCGCCCTCGACCGGCAGGTAGCCCGCCGTGCCAGGGCCGCGAGCTTCACCGCGCGATCGGCTGTGCCGCCCCCGTCCAGCGGAGCTCCGGCGAGAGCGTGCCGGCATCGAGGAGTTGGCGGATGTGCGCCAGGCGCTTGAAGCGCGGACCGTCGAACTCGGATTTCGTCAGGCCGGCGGCGAGGTAGGCCTCGTAGATCTCGCGCGCCCCGCTCCGCGCGTTCCACTTCAGACGGAACTCAGGGAAGGCGTGGGCGAACTTGTCGCAGCTCACTCGGTAGTTGCGCGCGTCGGGCCCGGCCCCTTGGGCGAACGTCACTTCGCAGCCGGGGATCGTCTCGCCGACGATCTCGGCGAGCTCGCGGATGCGGTAGTTCTCGGCCGAGGCGCCGATGTTGAAGGCCTCGGCATGGATCTTCTCGCGCGGCGCCTCGAGCAGCACGAGGAAGGCGCGGCAGATGTCTTCGACGTGCACGATCGGACGCCACGGCGTCCCGTCGCTCTGCAGCACGATCTTGCCGGTCGTCACCGCCCAGGCGGTCAGGTTGTTGAGCACCAGATCGACGCGCAGGCGGGGCGAGATTCCGTAGGCGGTGGCGTTTCGCAGGAAGACCGGCGTGAAGGTCTCGTCGGCCAGGCGTGTCAGCTCCTCTTCGAGCTTCACCTTGGAGACGGCGTAGGGCGTGAGTGGCGCGAGCGCTGCCTGTTCGTCGAGGAGGCCGTCGCCCGAGGCGCCGTAGTTGCTGCACGAGGACGAGAACAGGAAGCGCCCGACGCCCGCCTGCTTCGCGAGGCGCGCCAGGCGCAACGAGCCGTCAAGGTTGATGTCGTAGGTCAGGTTGGGATTGATGTCGCCCAACGGATCGTTCGAGAGCGCCGCGAGATGCATCACGGCATCGAAACCTTCGAGGTCGGCCACGGTCACGTCGCGCAGGTCCATGCACCGCGAGGGCCAGGTCTCGACGACCGGCGGTCCGAAGGTGCAGGTCTCGAACAGATCGTTGTCGAGTCCGACGGCGGCGATGCCGCGCTCGGCGAGAAGCGGCATGAGGAGGGAGCCGATGTAGCCGCGATGGCCGGTGACGAGAACGCGCATGGCGGAGGTGTCCTTTCCAGAGCTGCAGGACGGGATTCTATCCGCACGGGCTAAGATCCCCCTCCGAATGCGTCGCCCCGGACGTTCCCTTTCTGCCCTTCTCGTCGGACTCGCCGCCGCCGCGGGCTGCGGCGGCCCCGCTACGGCGCCGGCACCGGCTCCGGCGGCAGCACCAGCGCGGCCGGAACCGCCGCAGATCGGCTTCGAAGCGGGGGCGACGCGCGGCTACATCGTGATCTCGATCGACGCGTTGCGCGCCGATCATCTGGGGCTCTACGGCTATCCGATGCCGACCTCACCGTTTCTCGACGAGCTCGCCCGCCGGGCGACGGTTTTCGAACACGCCTTCGCCCAGGTGCCGTCGACGCTGCCGTCGCACATGTCGATGTTCACCGGGCTCTATCCGGCCGAGCACGGCGTTTTTCCGCCTTCGGCCGTCCTCGCGCCGGAGATCCGCACGCTGCCCGAGATCCTCCTGCACGCCGGGTTCCGCACCGCCGGACACACGGAGGGCGGCTACGTCCAGGGCGGCTACGGCTTCGCGCGCGGCTTCCAGGAGTGGACCGACACCCCGTACGCCGACGACACCGACATCGAGCGCACCTTCGGACGCGGCAGAGCCTTCCTCGAGTCGGTCCGGCCGGAGGAACGGTTCTTCCTCTTTCTCCACACCTATGCGGTGCACGATCCCTACTGGCCGCCCGAGAAATACCGCCGGATGTTCTGGCCCGGGCCGCCGCCAGCAGGCGCCGGCGAGCCGTCCGGGCCGCACTTCGCGGCGATCAACAACGGCCTGGCCGAGACCACGCCCGCGGCGGTCGCTTACTACGCGGCGCTCTACGACGCCTCGATCCGCTACGTCGACGACACCCTGCGTCAGTTCTTCGCCGACCTCGAGGCGAGCGGCCTGGCCGCCGACACCACGGTCATCCTGACCTCCGACCACGGCGAGGAGTTCCTCGAGCACGGCAAGCTCGTCCATACCCAGATTTATCCCGAGTGCCTGCACATCCCCCTGATCGTCGTGCATCCTGCCCAGGCGCAGGGAACGCGCATCGGGCGCCTGGTCGAGACCGTGGACTTTGCGCCGACGCTTTACGGCCTTGCGGACATCGAAGCACCGCCGGGCCTGTCCGGCGAGAGCCTCGAGCCGCTCCTGCGCGCGCCGGAGAGGGCGCTCTCCGGCGAGGCGTATGCGGAGGTGAAGGTGCTGCGCTTCGACGCCCAGGCGCTGCTCTCCGAACGCGACGGAAGGCTCCTGCAGGCGAACCTGGCATCGGCGGTCATGGAGTCCGATGGGCACTGGGTCTCGAAGGAGACTCATTTCGACGCTCTGCCACCGGCGCTCGAGTTCCGCGGCGTGGCGTTCCACCAGCCGCGCGAGGTGGCGGCGCTCGTGAACGGCAAGCCCGCGACCACGCTGCGCTTCGAAACCGACTGGAAGAGCTTCCGTCTGGAGCTGCCCGGCAGCGCGCGCAAGCACCTCGTCACGCTCACCACGCCCGGCTGCGACACGCCGCTCGCGCTCGGCGTCGGCAAGGACGGCCGCTGCCTGTCGTTCAAGCTCTACGGACCGCCGCTCGAGCGCCGTGAGCTCTTCGACCTCACCGCCGATCCGCTGGCCGCTCACGACCTGTCGATCGAGCGCTC
>JBPOHI010000210.1:0-4104 GCA_052035735.1 Acidobacteriota bacterium | reverse complement strand
CGCGAAAGTGTGCGTCCGAAAACGGCACGATAGCGAGGTCGAACTCCTGGACGAAACGGGCGAGCATCCCGTGGACGTCCCGCCCGGCTTCGCGAGCCAGCAGCAGGCTCGCCTCGGCGAGCGTCGGCGCGCCGATACCGGCGGCGGGCGCGCTGGCGAGAGCGTCGATCAATCGCTCGCACCCCGACTTGCGAAGGAAGATCGACGTGACGGCAGAGGCATCCACGATCACGCCGGAAGAGACCTGGGCGGCGATGCGGGTCAGTGCTTCTCGAGGCGGCGGCTGGCCGAGCGCGCCCGGATGACCGACCAGACCTCACGCTCGAGGAACGAGCGCAGCTCGCCGCCCCGGTTTTCCCGCACGACCTGAAAGGCGAGGCGCTGTTTGCGCTCTTCGAGCGCGCGGCGGATCGCCTCGGTCTTGGATTCGCCGGTCAACTGCGACAGTTCGAGCGCCAGATTCTCGACCGATGCGTTCTTGATGTTCAACGCCATGCCGGGGCCCTCCCGATGAATGCGGGAAGGATAGGTGTAAAGGTGTAAATTGTCAACCATGGTGTAGTTCAAGGCAGAATCCAACTGCCACCGCGCTGCGGGAGGGTTTCAGCTCCTCGCCGACCGCCGCTTGAGCCCGACGTAGATCAGCGCGGCGGCGAAGAAACCGACGAACCAGCCATAGTCGTAGAGCGGCCGCATCGGCGAGTAGACGAGGCCGCCCCAGGCTAGCGCGCAGCCGGCGAGCGTAGCGACGACCGCCGGCAGGCTCCAGCCGCCGTACTCGCCCTGCGGCAGGTAGAGGTCGGCGAGGTTGAGCTCCTTGCGTCGCACGATCCAGTAGTCGGCGATCAGAACGCCCGCGATCGAGCCCAGGCCGCCCGAGTAGCCGACGAGCCAGGTGAAGATGTAGCCCGCAGGATCGGCGAGCAGGCGCCAGGGCTGCATGGCGATGCCGATGATCCCGGTGATGAGCCCGTCGGACCGGAACGAGAACCACCGCGGCATCGCATTGGCGAAGACGTTGGCAGGCGAGACCACATTCGCGGCGATGTTGACGGCCAGCGTCGCCACGACCACCGAGAACATGGCGAAGCCGACGATCCACGGGTTGGTGAAATGCCCGACGAGCTGGATCGGATCCCAGATCGCCTCGCCGTAGAGCAGCGCGCTCGCGCTGGTGATGAGCACGCCCATGGCGGCGAAGGCGAACATCGTCGTCGGCAGCGCCACGGCCTGCCCGATCGCCTGCTCGCGCTGGCTGCGGCCGAAACGGGTGAAGTCCGGCATGTTCAGGGAAAGTGTCGCCCAGAATCCGATCATCGCGGTGAGCGAAGGCACGAAAACCGGCAGGAACTCACGCAGGGTGCCGAACTTGCCCGGCTGCGAGAGCAGAGGCCCGAAGCCGTTCGCTGCCTTGACCGCCCATACGAGGAGGATCGCGGTCACGACGAGGACGTAAGGGGCGGACCAGTTCTCGACCACCCGCAGCAGGTTCATGCCACGGTAGATGATGCCGATGTTGATTCCCCAGAAGAGCAGGAACGACAGCCACTCGGTCGTCGTGTGCCCGCCCAGTCCGGGGCCGAGCAGGTTCGCCCAGCCGGGCACGAGCACGACGAAAAAGGTCTGCAGAGCCTCGCCACCGATCCACGTCTGAATGCCGAACCAGCCGCAGGCGACGAGCGCGCGCATCAGCGCCGGCAGGTTCGAGCCGGCGGTGCCGTAGGCGGCGCGCGCGAACACCGGAAACGGAATGCCGTACTTCGTGCCGGGGTGAGAGTTGAGCAGGATGGGCACGAGCACGATGGTGTTGCCGAGCAGGATGGTGAAGAGCGCCTGCCACCAGTTCATCCCCTGAGTCATGAGGCCCGAGGCGAGCATGTACGTCGGGATGCAGTGAGCCATCGAGATCCACAGCGCGGCGTAGTTGTACGTGCTCCAGTTGCGCCGGGCGATGGGGATCGGCGCGAGGTCCTGGTTGTAGAGGGGGCTCGCGGCGATGGCGCCCTCGTCCACCAACTCGACGCGGCCATCGGGGAGCTGGCGCTGGTTCGAATTCATCGGCGGGTCCTTTCAGGCATCTGCCTACCCACGCTCAGTCGTGCAGGCCTCCGGGCACTTTGGCGGTGCCCTTCGCGATGCGGTCGTTCCAGCTCTCGAAGGGGCGGCCGCGGGTATCGTCGACCATGGTGATGCAGCCCGGCACCGGGCAGACGTGCGAGCACAGGTTGCAGCCTGTGCATTCGTCCCAGTCCACCCAGGTGACCTTCACGCCCGTGGCCGCGGTGCGCGCGATCGCGGCGTCGCGGGTGGGGGCGCGGTGTCCTGCGGCAAGAGGGTGCGCGCCGGTGTGGATGCAGTCGACCGAGCTGTCGCGGCAGGCGACCAGGCAGAGGTCGCAGCCGATGCACCTGCCCGGGTCGACATGCGCCGCGACCTTGTAGTTGAGGTCGAGGTCCCCCCACTCGGTGAAGGCGCCGACCGCGCGCCCGCGTAGCTCGGCGACCGACCGCATGCCCTTCTCGTCGAGGAAGTTCGACAGTCCGTCGATCAAGTCCTCGACGATGCGGAAGCCGTAGTGCATGACCGCCGTGCAGACCTGCACGCTGGTGGCGCCGAGGGCGATGAACTCCGCGGCGTCACGCCAGGTGGCGATGCCGCCGATGCCGGAGATCGGCACGGTCACGCGCGGGTCGCGCGCCAGCGCGGCGACCATATGGAGAGCGATCGGCTTGACCGCCGGCCCGCAGTAGCCGCCGTTCGTCGAGCGACCGCCGACCGCGGGATAGGGGACCATCCGGTCGAGATCGACGCCGACGATGCTCTTGATGGTGTTGATGAGGGAGAGGCCGTGGGCACCGGCTTCGACGGCGGCGACGCCCGGTACGGTGATGTCGCCGATGTTGGGCGTGAGCTTGATCAGCACCGGCAGATTGGCGAACTCGACCGCCCAGCCGGCGACGACCTTGAGAACGTCGGGCTCCTGGCCGACTGCCGAGCCCATGCCTCGTTCGCACATGCCGTGCGGGCAGCCGAAGTTGAGCTCGAGTCCGTCGGCGCCGGTGTCTTCCACGCGGCGGATGATCTCGCGCCAGTCCTCCCGCGATTCGACCATCAGCGAGACGATCAGCGCGTGCTTCGGATAGCGCCGCTTGCACTCGGCGATCTCGCGCAGGTTCACCGCCAGCGGACGGTCGGTGATCAGCTCGATGTTGTTGAAGCCGACCATGCGCTCACTGCCGAGCGCGAGGGCACCGAAGCGACTGGAGGTGTCGACGATCGGGTCGCCGAGGGTCTTCCATACCGCGCCGCCCCAGCCGGCATCGAACGCGCGCATGACCTGCTCGCCGGTGTTGGTGGGCGGCGCGCTGGCGAGCCAGAACGGGTTGGGGGACCGGATGCCGGCGAAGTCGATGGAGAGGTCGGCCATGTTTGCCTCGCGCTTTCCTACTCGTGCCCGGCCCGCATCGGCGAATCGGGGCGGATCTCGATTCCGAGCGCCGCGCAGATACTGCGCGCGGCGCGTTTGCCGTCCTGCACGGCCGTCACGACCAGCTCTCCGCCGTGCACGGCGTCGCCGCCGGCGAACACCCTCGGGTGTCCGGTTCGGCCGCTGCGCGGATCGGCAACCAGGGATCCGCGGTCGTCGAGGACCACGCCGGGAAAGCACTCCGCGAGAGCGCGCAACTTCGCCTGGCCGATCGCGACGATCGCGAGCTCGCAACGATGCAGATCCCCCGAGGCGAGCTCGACCGCGGTCAGAGCGCCGTCAGGGTCGCGCACGAAGCGCTCGGGGACCGCCCGCTCGACCAGCACGACACCGGCCAGCCGGGCGAGCTCGAGCTCGTGCGCGTAGCCGCTCATCTCGCGGGTGGTGCGGCGGTAGATCATGCTCACCTTCGATACGCCGAGCCCGGCGAGCTCGCGGGCGGCATCGATGGCGGTGTTGCCGCCGCCGATGACGACCGCGCTCCTCACCTCCGCGCGGAGATCCTCGGTGCCGAGCTTCATCCGTTCGATCCACGCCACGGCGCCGACGACTCCGGCGCCGTCCTCGCCGGGGATCCCCAGGCGGGCGTGGGGGGCGCGGGCCGCGCCCCGGGGAAC
>JBPOHI010000049.1:0-28748 GCA_052035735.1 Acidobacteriota bacterium | reverse complement strand
TCGCCGACCCGAAGCTGCGCGCCGAGGACGACACCGCGGCGCGCGAGATCGAGCGCTTCAACCCCTACTTCATGATCCACCCCCAGCTCGCGACCGTCCTCCTGCCGCTGGGCGACGGCGTCGGCCTGGGCGTCAAGAAGAAACTGACCATCCGCGAGCTGGGCGGGCCCTACTGAAGAACGGGTCCTCCGGACCTGCCAAATTCCGCCCCCTGTCTCCCGACTCGCGGAATTCGCGTTCTTCGAGTCAGGAGACGCTCATGACCCGGAAAGCCCCGCTCTTCCTGTTCCTGCTGGCCGCGGCCGGCACCGCCGTCTTTGGCGTCGACGGCGACCTCGACACGACCTTCGGTAGCGACGGTATCGTCGCTTCCAACTTCGGCACCGGCTGGCAGGTGGCGCGCGCCGCGGCGGTCCTCCCGGACGGCTCGCTCCTGGTCGGCGGGTCCTACGGCACCGCCACCAACACGACCGACTTCTATGTCGTGCGCTACCAGCCGGACGGGTTCGTCGACGGCGACTGGGGCAGCTTCGGGGGCCAGCAGATTCCGGTCGAGATCTTCGCCGGCGCGCAGGACGATCTCAGGGCGCTCGTTCCCGATGACTCCGGGGCCGTCGTCCTGCTCGGGACGACGGGGGCTTCCGGCGGCGCGATCCTGCCCGGTCTCGTTCGCCTGACCGCGGAAGGCGACCTCGACCCGGGCTTCGGCAACGGCGGAATCGCCCTCGGCGACTCCTACCCGTGGGCCGGCGCGAAACACACCTACGGCGCGAGCGCTCACCTCGACGGCTTCCTCTTCGCCGGCGGCTGCACCGCCTGTGGCGGCGGCGGGACCTCTGGCTTTTTCTTCTACCGTACCCTCGCGGACGGCACTCCCGATTCCGGCTTCGGAGCCGGCGGGTGGCTGGGGATCGCTTCGGGTTTCAACTCCGGAACCAACGCCTGGGAGCTCACGACGACGGCCGACGGCAAGATCCTCTTCGGAGCGACCCGCAAGCCTTTGGGGGCCGAAGAGGTCTGGATCTACCGGCTGCTGTCTTCTGGAGCGCCCGACCCCACGTTCGGTGGCGGGGACGGATTGGCTACCTTCCTGGTGCCCAATAGTTGGAATCCGAGCGCGCTTGCCGTCGACGCGGTCGACGGCGCGATCTACGTCGGCCTGCGCGAGGCCCTCGAAGAATCGGGGGCGACCTCGGGCTCGGTCGCCCGCCTGGCGGCGAACGGCGATCTCGATGCCGGCTTCGGTTTCCCGGATCTGACGCTCGAAGAGGGCTCGACGGTCGAAGACCTCGTCGTCACCAGCGATCGCAAGATCGTCACGGTCGGCAAGATCGACGCCAACGGCAGCCAGGCCGGCGGGTTCTTCTTCGCCCGCCTGCTACCGACCGGCGTCCTCGACGCGAGCTTCGACGGCAACGGAGTGAAGCGGGTCGAGATCGATGCCGAGCCGGATGCGAACGATGCCGGCATCGGCCTCACCCTCGCCGGTGGGCGTCCGGTCGCCGTCGGTCGGAGCGCCACGACCCAGGCGGGACATCGCTTCGCCACGGTCCGGCTGACCAACGACCTGATCTTCACCGACGGCTTCGAACGAGGCTCGACCGACTCCTGGTGAGTCGCCCGGTCCGCGGGCAGCGCCGCCGTCAGTACTTTACCGAGCAGCCCATCGGCTTCGTGGTCGCCGGATCGGGCCGCCGGCCGTTGGCGAGGGCGGTCAGGGCAGCGTCGACGTAGTTGGTGCTCGCGGCGCCCGGGCCGCTGTCGATGGCTCCGTTGTAGGCGAGCATGCCGTTCCCGTCGATGACGAACATGTGCGGCGTGGTCTTGGCACCGTAGGCGCGGCCGACTTCGCCGGAGGTGTCGTAGAGCACCGGATAGGTGATCCCCTGCTTCACGTCGTATGCCTTGTGCTCGGCGGCAGAGAGGTAGTCGGCGTGTTTGCCGGCGGTGCTGTTGACTGCCAGCCAGACGACCTCCGGGTGTGCGGCGGAGGTGCGCATCATCACCTTGCGATCGGCATAGCCGCGCGACACCGGACAGTTGGGGTTGATCCACTCGAGCACCACGGTCTTGCCGCGGAACTCTGCGAGCGTCACCGGTTTGCCGTCGAGGTCCGTGAGCGCGAAGGCAGGGGCGACGGCGCCGACCGCGAGATCGGCATGGGCGGCGCGGCCGGTCGCCAGGGTGGCGAAGAGAAGGGCGAGCTGAAGCAGGCGCTGCGAAGGGCTGGGCATGGGACTCTCCTTGTTGTTCTTCTGGGGGGATCAGCGAGGCAGGACGACTGTCGTGGCGCCGGCCAGGGAGACGGGTTGCGGGCCTCCGCCTCCGGGGGTGCGTTCGAAGCCGGCGAGCGTCCACGCGAACGTCGTCGTAGCAGGGGTCGGCCGCGTCAGGTCGAGCCGTTGCAGACGGATATGAAATCGCAGACCGCTCTTCGAGACCGAGAGCTCCGGCCGGCCGAGCGCGAAGAGCGGATGCGACTCGAAGAAGAGGTCGGGGGCGGCCGCCTTCCAGATGCCGCCGGCAATGGTTGCCTCGAGGGTCAGGCCGGCGTCCGCCTCGCGCAGGACGCGCAGGTTCACGCGTGGTCCGTCGGGCGCCGAACCCGAAGGGAGCGGCAGGGCGGCGCGCCCCGCGGCGAGACGCGCGGACTCGGGGCCGGAGGCGTCGCTCCGCGCCGGCAGATCCAGGGCGAGGTCGGCCTGATGCGGGATGCACTCGTCGCGGCAGACGAGGTAGTCGAGACGGGCGCTGATCGTCCTGGGAACGCCGTCCGCGGCCGCCAGACTCGCCGCGATGGGGTAGAGCACTGCGCGCTCGTAGCCGAAGCTCACCATGCCGGCCGCGAGGTCGAAACGCCGCGGAGCGGGAAAGAGCAGCCGGGCGTCGCGGATCGCTGGCGTCGCCGAGAAATCCAGACGAGGCGGATAGCCGGCGTCGCCGCTGTTCTTCCAGTAGACGTGCCAGCCGGGTTGGAGCTCGAACTCGAGACCGAGGCCACCTCGGTCGCCGATCAGCCGGACGCGCGCCTCGGCATGCTCGACCCACGGACCGGCGGCGGCCAGGACACTGGAGGCGGCGGCCAGCGGCAGGGCGAGTGCCATCCCGGCACGGCAGAGCGAGCGAAAGCGCATTCCTCCATACCTACGCAAGAAGAGCGCCCGAGGTTGACGCCCGAGGTGGAGGATGCCGCCGACTCGCCGGCGTCGCGGGGTGTAGAGTCGGAGATCGATGTCGATCTCCGGGAGCCTGGAGGACGTTGCGGTCGGCGACGTGCTGCAGTTCATACACCTGGGCAAACGCACCGGCACGCTGGAGCTCGAGCGCGACGGCGAGCACGCCCGTTTCGGCTTTCACGAGGGGGCGCTCGTCGCCGCGCAGGCGCCGGGCGCGCCGCGGCTCGGCGAGCTGCTGGTCCAGAAAGGGCATCTCGACGCTCCGGCTCTGGCCGCCGCCATGGCTCGGCAGGCGGGAGCTGGCCCGCGCCGATCGCTCGGGCGTCTGCTCGTCGACGAAGGTCTGCTCGGCCGGGCCGAGCTCGAGAGCGTCATCCGGCTGCAGCTCGAGCTCGCCGTCGAGCAGGTCTTCCGCTGGGAGCGCGGCAGCTTCGATTTCGCCCTCGACGAGATCCGGCCGATCGACGAGATCGGAACCGAGATGTGCGATCTCGATGAGGCGAGCGGGCTGGCGCCGAACGTCGTGCTGCTCGAGGCGGCGCGGATCTTCGACGAGCGCGACCGCCTGGGCGCCGCGAAGTCCCTCGGCGAAGCCTCGGACGACGCCTTCGACGGCCTGATCGACGACGAAACCGCCAGCTCTTCCGGGCCGGTGCTGCGGGTCCTTTCGCCGGACCGCGAGTTCCTGCGCCAGCTCCGGCAGGCGCTCGGCCACCAGGCGACCCTGCGGCGGGTGACGTTCGCCCGCGTTGCCGAGCGCGCCGATGAGGGCGAGACCGACGTCCTGCTCATCGACGTGCGCTCCGACGCGCTCGACCCCGAGCGCTTGGGGACGTTGCGCGAGTCGCGGCCCGAAGCGCGTCTGGTCGTGTTGGTCGACTCGAACGCCGCCATGCAGGTCGCCTACCGTCACGGTGCGGTGGCCGCCGTCCCCGCCGAGCTCGAGACCGTGCGCGCCTGCCTGGTCAATCTCCTCGAAACCGCGCCGGTGAAGAGCGGCGACGCCGCCGGGCGCGGCGAGCCCGGCTTGCGCCGCCTGCAACGCGTCTTCGGCGACCTCAAGTCCGGCCTGGCGAGCGCCACGGTGGCGCTGAATCTCATGCAGCTGGTGTCGGAGTCCTACGAGCGCGCCGTGATCTTCCTCGTCAAGCGTGATCGCCTGGCTCCGCTCGGAGCCTTCGGGTTCGCGCACGACGGCAGCCCGCTCGCCGGTGCCATCCGCCGCCTCGAGATCGTTCCCTCTGGCCTGCTGCAGGAGGCCTTGGGCTCATCGCAGGTGCGCACGGCGACATTCCAGAATGCCCAGCTCCCGAGCTCGCTGGCGGCGATTCTCGGTCCCCCAGCGAACGACCAGGTGGTGGTCTTTCCGGTCGCCGGGAGCGAGCGCGTGATCGCCGCGGTCTACGCCGACAACGGCAGCGCCGCGCGCGCGCTGCGCGACGTCGAGCTGCTCGAAGTGGCGGCGGAGCAGGTCGGCATCGCCTTCGAGAACGAACTGTTGCGCCGTCAGCTCGCTCGCTGATCGCCGATCGCGGCTCAGCGCGGGGGGCGAGGTGCAGCGAGCAGCGCGCGCGCCAGGCGGAGGGTTTCGCCGGGCCCGGGCAGGAGCCGGCCGTCGAGCGCCGGCAGACTGCGCCCGCCGCCGCGCTCGAGCGTCTGAACCACCTCGCGGACCTGACGCAGCGCGAGCTCCTCCTTGCCGGCCTGGCGCAGACAGTGGGCGAGACGGAAGCGCACCTGTGGCAGATCGGGGGCGAGATAGAGCGCCGCGCGAAAGGCGTCTGCCGCGCCGTCGGTGCGCCCGGCGAGCTCGTGCACGAGGCCCGAAAGCACATGCGCTGCCGGGTCTGCAGGGTCGCCCTCGAGCGCGCGCGCCGCCTCGCGCGAGGCGTCATCGAGACGGTCCGATTCGAGATGTCCGATCGCCGCCAGGATGCGCTCGGCGGGTGAGGGCGGGACGACACCGGGCGGCTGCGGCGGGGCGGGCGACAGCGGTTTCGCGCTGCGGGTCGACCGCGCCGCGCGGGCGCCGATTCTCAAGGCCGCAGGCCCGGAGCTGCCCGGGTGGCGTTCCTTCGCGGTTGCCTGGCCCGCCGGAGCGCGCGGCGTCTCCTCGTCGGGCAGCCGGTAACAGAAGCAGCCGCCGAGGTCGAAGGCTCGCAACGTCTCCTGCACCCGCCAGAGCGTCTCCGAGCCGCCGAGAAAGAGCGCGCCTGGGCGGGAGAGCCGGCGCGCCGCTTCGGCCACCACCTCGGCCTGGAGCTCTTGCCGGAAGTAGATGAGGACGTTGCGCAGCAGGATGATGTCGAAAGCGGGCTCGGGCAGGCGATAGGGCGGCCGCGCGAGATTGAGCTGCCGATAGTCGATGCGCGACCGCAGGCGCGGGTCGAGCTCGTAGAGCTGCCCCTGACGCGAGAACGCGGCGGCCAGCGTCTTCGCCGGCACGCCGGCCACCGCGCGCTCGCCATAGAGCCCGCGCCGGGCGTGAGCCAGGGCATCGGCGTCGAGGTCGGTGGCGAGAATCCGCCAGTCCCAGCCGGCTAAGAGCGGCGACTCGTCGAGCACCAGCGCGAGCGTGGCCGGCTCCTCGCCGAAAGCGCAGGCGGCGCTCCAGCAGCGCAGTCGCCGGGAGGCTGCCCGCGCGAGGACGAGCTCGGGGAGGAGTTGGTCGCGGATGCGCTCCCACTGCAGGGGGACGCGGAAGAAGGTCGACTCCTTGATCGTCAGCAGGGTCGCGAGCGCTGCCCACTCTCCCGGCAGTTGGTCGGCGGCGAGAGCGGCGACGTAGTCGGCAAGACCGTCGCGTCCGGTCGCCCGGCAGCGGCGTAAAGCGGCTTCGCGCAGGAAGGGCAGGCGTCCCTCCGGCAACTCGTTGCCGGTCTCGCGGCGTACGAGGTTCGCGAGCTCCTGCAGCGCCCGGATCACCGCGCCTCCCGCACCCGGCGCGCAATCTCGGCGCCGAGCGCCGCCGGTGGCAGAACGAGCTCCGCTGCGCCGAGCTCGATGGCGGCACGCGGCATGCCGAAGACCGCCGAGCTCGGCTCGTCCTGAGCGCAGCAGAAAGCGCCGGCGCGGCGCAGCTCGCGCAGGCCTTCGGCGCCATCCGCCCCCATGCCGGTGAGCAGCACCGCGACGACGCCCTGCGGTGCCCCGGGCACGAGCGAGCGGAAGAGCTCGTCGACCGAGGGGCGATGCCCGCGCTGCGGCGGAGTCACGCTGTCGAGCTCGAGCCGGCCATCGCCGCCCAGCCGGAGGTGAACTCCACCGGGAGCGATGCGGACGGCGCCCGGGCCGGCGAGCTCGCCGTGGATGGCGATGCGCACGTCGAGAGCGAGCGTCGCTGCGAGCCACTCGGCGAGACCGCTCTCGAAACCAGCTGCGATGTGCTGCACGACCAGGATGGGGAAGGGGGCCGGCGCCGGGAGTGCCGCGAGCAGGTCGCGCACGGCCGCCGGCCCGCCGGTCGAGGCGCCAATCGCGAGGCAGCCGATCGCGCCCGTTGCCCGCCCGGCAGAGGCCGTGCGTGCCATCGCGGCGGTAGCGCCCCCGGCGCTGGGACGGAAGGGCGAAAAGCCGCCTGCGCCGGGCGACGGAGCGACCCGGGAGCCCGCGGCCGCCCGGATCACCGCCGGCAGCGTTTCGGCGAGCAGGCGCCAGCTTTCCGGGTCCTCCGGCTTCGGCAGCAGCTCGACCGCGCCCGAGTCGAGAGCCTGAAAGGCGGCGCGCACCTCGGAGCGGTCGGCTCGCGAGGTCAGCAGCAGGGTGGGCACCGGCCGGTCGCGGCGCAGGCGGGCGAGCACTCCGAAGCCGTCGAGCACCGGCATGACGAGGTCGAGCAGCAGCACATCGGGGCGCAGGCGCTCGACGAGCTCGACCGCGGCGGCGCCGTCGGCCGCCTCGCCGATCACCTGGATGTCGGGGGCCCTGGAGAGCAGTCGCCGGAGCACGGCGCGCACCGATGCCGAGTCGTCGACGACGACGACGGTCAGCCTGCCGGAAGGAGCGGAGGTCACGGGCGCGGCCTGCTCATTCGCCGGTGAGCCGGCGCACGGTTTCGACGAGATCCGCGGCCACCAGGCTCTGCTTGGTGAGGTAGGCGTCGGCGCCGGCGCGCAGGCCGCGCAGGCGGTCCTCCGAGCTCTCGCGCGTCGACACGACGACAATCGGAAGGTGCGCAAAACGCGCCATCTGGCGCAACCGCGCGGTGAGCTCGTAGCCGTCGATCCGGGGCATCTCGATGTCGGTGACCAGGCAGTCGCAAGGCTCTGCGGCGAGGCGACGCAGCGCCTCGTCGCCGTCGGCGGCGACCTCGACGCAGAAGCCGGCGTCCTCGAGGATGCGCCGTTCCATCTCCCGCGTCACCCGCGAGTCGTCGACCAGCAGCACCCGGGTGAGTGCGCGCGGCGCGTCGGCGAGCTCGGACGGCGCGCCTGCCGATGCCTGAGCGAGGCCCTCGCGGCCGAGCAGGGCCTGCGGCGCGAGCACCGCGACAGGAGCGCCGGAAAGCAGGAGCGCAGCGCCGTCGATCAGCGGCGAGACACGCGCGCGGCGCGGCAACGGACGGACGAGCAGCTCCACCTCGCCTTCGACACGGTCGACGGCGAAAGCGATGGGCCGGCCGGCGACCGAGCCTTCGACGAGCAATCTCGCCGCCGCGGGCACTTCGCTGCCGAGGCCGAGCGCCGCGCCGAGATCGACGAACGGAATCGGTCGGGCGCCCAGGAAGACCGTGCCGCGGCCGGCCCGCTCCTCGACAGTCACGCCGGCGAGCGCTTCGATCCTGCGGACGGCCGCCGCGGGTACGGCGAGCTGCGCGCTGCCGACGCGCACCAGCACGACCTGTTCGCCGCGCCGCGCTACCGGCAGGTCGATCACCACCTCAGTGCCGCCGCCCGGGCTCGAGGTCAGCCGCACCTCTCCTCCGAGACGCGCCACCGCCGCTTCGACGGCATCAAGGCCCACGCCGCGTCCCGAAAGCTCGGAGGCGCTGTCGCGGGTCGAGAAGCCGGGCAGGAACACCAGCCGCAGGATGTCCGGTTCAGCCATGCCGGCAAGCGCTTCGCCTGGCAGGAAGCCCCCGGCGACCGCCCGGCGCGCGACGGCGCCAGCGTCGATGCCGTGGCCGTCATCCGCGATCGTGAGCTCGACGCCGCGCCCGCCGGCGCGCGCACCGAGGCGCAGCCGTCCGATCGCGGCCTTGCCGGCGGCGGCGCGTTCGCCCGGAGATTCGATCCCGTGGTCAACGGCGTTGGCGACCAGGTGGCGGAGGGCGCCTTCGAGCTCGCTGGCGATACGCCGGTCGAGGCGCGTCGCCTCTCCCTCGAGCTCCACTTCGATCTCGCGCCCCAGGCGCCTCGCGAGCTCGCGGGCGTAGCGCGCGAGCGACCGCAGGGTGGGCTGGATCGGCGCGATCTGCAACGCCAGGACCGCTTCGATCTGCTCTTCGCCGGTGCGCGCCAGGCGGGTCTCGAGGGCGCCGGCGTCGACCACCGCCTGACGCAGCGAAGCTGCGACCACTGCCAGCGCCTGGCCCGGTTGCGGATCGCGTACGCCGTCCTCGGCGAGGTTCGCGAGCTCGGAGAGCCGCGCGAGGAGGCGTCCGGTGACGACCGCTGCCGCACGTACGCGCACTGCGCGCTCGGCAAAGGCCTCGAGCCCTCCAGCCGCCAGGCCGGAGAGCTCGGACGGTTCCGCAGCCGAGGCCGGTTCGCGGGCAGGTTGCGCGCGTGGCCCCGGGCCGGTGGCGGGCGGAACGGCCTGCGCGGCGCGCGCGGCCGGACCTCTGTCTCGCGCGCCTTCGAACTCCGCCAGCAGGTCGCTCGCGGCCGCGACCGCCGCGCCGCTTTCGACGGCTTCGACCATCGCCGAAAGGGCATCGTGAGCGGCCAGCAGGAGCCTCTCGAGACCGGGAGTCCGCGCCAGCACGACCTCCTCGGTGGCATGACAGAGCTCGGCGAACGGTGCGATCGACATCATGCGTCCGGCGCCCTTCAGGGTGTGCAGCTCGCGCTGGATTTCGATCAGCGGCTCGCTGCCGTGGGTCACTCCGGGGAGGAGATCGGCGAGATGTTGCAGCCGCTCGCGCGCCTCGGCGACGAAGACAGGAACGAGCTCGAGCAGCTCGTCGTCCACGGCTCAGCCCGAGGTCCAGCGCTCGAGGTTGACGTCGATCCCGAGCACCGCCACCAACTCACCGTCGTCGTAGAACGGCGCCGCCGCCGTCACCACCCTCTCCTCGGTCAGGATCGAGGTCATCACGGAGGTGACGATTCCGCGCCGCTCGGCGGCGGCGGCGCGGAACCATGGGCGGTCGGAGAAGTCACGCCCGAAGCGGATGTCGTCCGGAATGGCCACCGCGCGGACCAGCGCGGGCTGCCCGACGATCGCGGTGCGCTGCCGCCGCCGGTCGTTGACGTAGACGAGCTCGACATCCGGACGCTCGGCGAGCAGCGACTCCAGCCGGCGCTCGAGAGCGTCGGGGCTGGCGAGAAGTGGCGCGAGCTCGGCCGCCCAGCTCTCCGCCAGATGCCGCAGGGAGGAGGGCGACGCCAGCCGGAAACCCTGCGCCAGGAGTTGCACGCTGACGGCGGCATCTTCGAGATCGCGGGCGGCGGAGGAGAAGGCGCGCAGTCCATCGGCGATCTGCTGGACGACTGCCGAGGCCTCTCGCAGGGTCTGGACGACCTGCAGCGATGCGGTGCGCTGCTCCGCGGTGCCGGCCGAGATCTCGCGCGCGGCGCCGGCGGTCTCGACCAGCGCGTCGCGCAGGCCCGCGATCGCGCTGGCGGTGGCGGTCACTCGGGCGAGCACGCGCTCGGCCTCGCGGCCACCGATGCTCGTCGCCTCGACGGTGGCGCCGATCGAAGTAGAGAACTCTTCGAGCAGGCGGCGTACCGAGGCGGCGGCGTCGCGCGAGCGACCCGAAAGGCGGCGGATCTCCTCGGCGACCTCGCCGAAGCGGCGTCCGACCTCGCCGGACTCCGCGGCGGCTTCGATGGCGGCGTTGAGGGAGAGCAGGTGGGTCTCGCGCGCGATGTCCTCGACCAGCGCGAGGACGCCGAAGATCTCGCTGGCACGCCGCTCGAGATCGCCCGCGCGCTGGGCGATCGCAGCGATGCGCTCGCGCAGGCGCTCGACTCCGGCCACCGCGCGCGCCACGGCAGCCGAGCCTTCGTTGCCGGCCGCTTCGCCGAGCCGTGCGAGGTCGGCCTGTGCCTCGGCCTTACCGGCGATCTGCGCCGCCGTCTGCGCGAGCTCTTCCATCGCGGCGGTGATCTCCACCACCGAGGCCGACTGTT
This sequence comes from Acidobacteriota bacterium, assembly GCA_052035735.1. Classification (GTDB taxonomy): domain Bacteria; phylum Acidobacteriota; class Thermoanaerobaculia; order Multivoradales; family JAGPDF01; genus JAGPDF01. The sequence goes on along the minus strand of JBPOHI010000049.1, from coordinate 18,274 downwards.
CGGAGGAGCCGGCGGCCAGCTCCGAGGCGATGCGCTTGACTGCGCCGGCGGCGCCGGCGACTTCGACCGACGAACCCTGGATGCGCGTGGCCAGCACCTCGAGCGGCGCGAGCGCCTCTTCGAGCGGTCTCGCGAGCGGCTGCGGGAGCTCGCGAGCGAGGGTCTTGGCGCGCACCAGATCGGCTGCGGCGAGCTCGTCGAGCGAGGCGACGAGACGCGTCCGGTCGGCTCGCCTGGCAGCCCGCAGGGCGAAGTTGCGGCGCATCGCCGGCGCCGCGGCCGCCGCCACCACCGCAGCGCCGAGGAGCGCCGTGGCCGAGCGCCAGGAGGTGGCGCTGCCCGCTTCGGCGACGAGGACGAGCCCGGCGGCGAGCAGGGCGAGCGCCGCCGGCGCCGCGGGCAGGGCATCGCGCACGGCCTGACGATCAAGCACGCGGCACCGTTCTCGCGCCGGCAGCGGACGGGCAGGATCCGCCGCTCACGCTTCGACTCCCAGGAGATCGAGATCGACGCCGGTGACCGCGCGTCCGCCAAGCTCCGCCTCGCCGAAACCGAGGGCGACCGGATCGATGTCGGCCACCTCCAGCGCCTCGTCGACTCCCAGGCCGACGAGCTCGCGGTCGTTGCCCGAGCCGAGCCACGTCACCACGGTGACCGGCGGGCGTCCGCGGTGCCGCTCCTCCCCCAGCAGCTGGGCGAGGTCGAGCACGGCGAGCGGCTCGCCGGCGAACTCCGAGAGGCCGACGAGGCCGGGCCCGGCGCCGGGACAGGGATGCAGGCGGGCGCCGCGGACGACTCGCCGCACCGCCTCGGCGGGCAGCGCCACCACGCGCTCGCCGACGCGCACCAGAAGGTAGGCCGCGGAGCTCACGCTCCGATCTCCGTCCAGTGGCTCACGTTGACGTCGAACTCGACCACTCCGACCGCTTCGCCGGCGGCATTGCGGCGGGCGATCGCGACCATGATGCAAGGCTCGCCGGACATCACCGAGCGCTCCGGCGGAGTCACCACGGGACGCGGGCTCTCGAGCGCCTTTCGGAACCAGGCGCGATCGGCGAGGTTGCGCTGCCGCAGCTCCTGCATCGCCTCTGCGCTCGAGTGGCGCAGCGCGCCGGCGACCTGGGTCGCGAGCACTGTGCCGCGGGCATCGACGATGCACCCGCATTCGACGAACGGTGCGCCACCGACGAGCTCGTCGATCAGCGCCTGCGGGTTCCAGCCGGCGGCGGTGCCGGTCACGCCGGCTGCGCCGAAGGCGCCGGGGTTGTCCGGCAGGCGGGCGGCCCAGGCGTGGACCTGATTCTTGAGCGATCGTGCCGAGTCGAGCCGGAAGGTCTGCCCGAGCAGCTCGAGGTCGAGCCCGATCGAGTGCAGCCGGCGGGAGGTCGCGGAGAGCTGCGAGAGGTCGCGCGACATGCGCTCGACGACCTGATGGAGCTCGCGCAGAGTCGACAGGACCTCCTCCGTGGCGGAGGTCTGCTGGCGGGTCACCGAGGAGATCTGGCGGGCGGCCTCCGAGCTCTCGCGCAGCGAAGCGCGCAGGGTGGCGAGGGCGCCGGTCGCGGCCTGCGCCTCTGCAAGCACGCGTGCGGCCTCCTTTCCTCCCTCCTCCGTGGCGACGACCGTCGAGCGGATCGCGCTTGCGAACTCCTCGATCTGGCTGCGCACCGAGGCCACCGAGTCGCGAACTCGTTCTGCGAGCACGCGCACCTCGCCGGCGACGACGGCGAAGCGGCGGCCGCGGCCGCCCGCTGCCGAGGCTTCGAGCGCGGCGTTGAGCGACAGGAGGTGGGTCTCCTGCGCGATGTCGCTGATCAACTCGAGGATGCGAAAAATCTCGCGCGAGCGTGTTCCGAGGGTGTCGGCGCGGGCCGTGACGTCGGCGATCCTGCGCTCCACCGCGCCCACTCCCGCGACCGCTTCGGCGACCGCCTCCGCTCCGGCCGCGCCTTCGCTCTCCGCCGTCAGCACGAGCTGGTTCTGGCGCTCGGCATGGTCGGAGATCTCGCCGGCGGTGCGTGAGAGCTCTTCCATCGCCGCGGTGACCTCGCCGGCAGCGGCGGCCTGCTGCGCCGAGCTCGCGGCGAGCGCCGTCGCGCCGCGCTCGACCCCTTCGGCGGCTCCGGCGACGGCGTGCGAGCTGGTCTGCAGCTGCGCGACGCGCGACGCCAGGCCGGCGACCGCGCGCGCGACGCCGGCTTCGAGGTCGCCTTCGAGGGAGCGCGCGATCTCGGCGGTACGCACGAGGTCTCCGTCGCCGAGCTGGCGGAACGCGGCGAACAGCCGGGATCGCGCACCCGCGCGCGGACCGAGGGCCCGGCTGGAGAGCTCGAAGGAGAGCAGGAGGATGGCGCCAAGCACGGCGCAGAGGTGAAACAGGACGACCAGAGCCGGCTCGCCGGCCGAGCGTGCGGCGCCTTCGAGCAGCCAGCCGCCTCCGGCCCAGGCGCCGAAGAACAGCAGCGCCGGGAGGACCAGCGACCCGGACTCGGTTCGCCTGCCGTCCACCGGGCTCATGCGACCCTGCGACGGGTCGGGGTCGATCCGCTCTGCGCCTGCACGGTCGAGGCTCCTTCGAAGATGCTGCATCGTCACCCAGAACGCCCGGGGATGCAAGGCCGCCGGCGCGTTGTTGAAAGCCCGCTACCCGTGGTCTACACTGGCCCGGCCCGTGAAACCCAAGAAGATCCTGGTCGTCGACGACTCCGAGCTGATTCACCGCATGTACGGGGTGATGCTGCGCGGCGTCGGTCTCGAAGGAGCGCGCGACGGCGAGGAGGCGCTCGCGAAGATCGCCGCCGATCCCGCGATCGACCTGGTGCTGCTCGACATCAACATGCCGAAGGTGAACGGCTTCGAGGTCCTGGGCGCGCTCAGCGCCCGGGGCAGGCTGCCGGCGCTGCGGGTCATCGTGGTCACCACCGAGGGCCGGGACGAGGACGCGCAACGCGGCCTCGCGGCGGGTGCCGCCGCTTATCTGACCAAGCCGTTCCGGGCCGAAGAGGTGCGCGCGGCCATCGCTGCGCTGGTGGATCCCTCGTGAAGACCGAGGCGCCAGCCGGCGCGCACGAACCGCTCGTCGATCAGCTGCGCGACGCGCTGGGGCGCGCCAGCGAGCTGGTGGCCCGGCTTTCGACGACACTGGCGTCGGCTTCGCGCGGCGACGTCCCCGGGGAGCAGCCGGCGCCGGGGTCGGTCGCTCATCCGCTCGAGCGCGAGCTCGACGAAGTGCGCCTCGACATGCAGGAGATCTCGGCGCGGCTGGTCGACACCGAGCACCAGCTCGACCGGCTGATGAGTCTCTACGTCGCGACCTACCAATTGCATGCCTTCCTCGATCCGCGGCAGGTGTCGAGCGCGATCGCCGACATCGCGGTGAACCTCCTCGGCGCCGAGCGTTTCGCCCTGCTGCTGCTCAAGGACGACGGCCACGACTTCGAGATCGCCTTCTCGCAAGGGACCTCCGTCGAGAGTACGCCGGGCTTCGCCGGCGCGACCTACGCAGGCGGCGATCCGCTGTGCGATGCGGCCCTGCGCGACGGAGCCCTCAAGCTCGGCCCGACGGCGGACTCGGCGACCGTCGCCGCCGTGCCGCTCAAGATCCAGGATCAGATCGTCGGTGCGCTGGTGGTGCTCAAGCTCTTCGACCACAAGCCCGTCCTGCGACCCGACGACCGCGACCTCCTCGACCTGCTCTCGGCGCACGCCGCCTCGGCGCTGTTCGCCGCGCGGCTGTTCGCCGCCAAGGACCGCAAGCTCCGCACGCTCGAAAGTCTCGTCCGGCTCGCCCGCCGCGACGAGTGAGGGTGCGGCCGGCCGGCCCGCACCGGCCCCGCGATAGAGTTCGCCGCCATGTTCCTGCGCAAGCTCCTCCGCCTCTTGCTCCTCGTGCTTCTCGTCGCGGCGGCGCTCGTCGCCGGCGGCTACTACTGGTTCAAGTCGCAGGGCTTGCCGCAGCGGCAGGGCGCCGCGACGCTCTCGGGCCTGCGCGGTCCGGTCGCCGTGCGCTGGGACCAGTGGGCGATGCCCTATGTGCAGGCGGCTTCGGCCGCTGACGCGACAGCGGCGCTCGGCTGGCTGCACGCCAACGACCGTCTGTTCCAGATGGAAGTGTCGCGCCGCGCGGCCGCCGGACGGCTCTCCGAGCTCTTCGGCGAGCGCGCGCTCGAGTTCGACAAGAAGGTTCGCCGGCTGCGCATTTACGCCGCCGCCGAGAAATTGGTGACGGACGCTTCGCCCGAGAGCCGGGAGCTCCTGGCCGCCTATGCCCGCGGCGTCAACTCCTGGATCGAGGCGAACCGGCGGGATCTGCCGCCGGAGTTCCGGCTGCTCGCCACGGCTCCCGAGCCTTGGCGGCCTGCCGACTCGATGGGCATCGTCTTTCTCATGGCCCGCCAGCTGTCGTCGATCTTCGAGCCCAACGAAGAAGAGCTCTTCGGCTTCCTGCGCGAGTTCGGTGTCGAGCGTGCGCGCGAGCTCGCCGGCACCCCCCAGGCAGCGGTCACCGACGAAGTGAAGCGTCTCGCCGACGAAACGCCGGCGGCCGGCGAGCCGGCCGAGGCGAATCCGGAGGGTTCGGGCCTGGGCAGCAACAACTGGGCGGTCGCCCCTGGCCGCAGCGCGAGCCGCACGGCGCTGATCGCGAACGATCCGCATCTCGGGCTGGGGATCCCTGGGGTCTGGTTCCAGGCCTCGTTGCGCGCCCCGGACTATGCGGTCTCCGGCATGACGATTCCGGGCGTTCCGGGAGTTGTCCTCGGCCGCAGCGCCGACCTCGCCTGGGCGATGACCAATCTCTACGTCGACGATGTCGACCTCTTCGTCGAGCGCCTCGATGCCACGGGGACGAAGGTCCTGCGCGGCGAGGAGTACGTGCCGATCACGGTCGAGAAGGCGACGGTCCGGCTCGACGACGGCGAGGAGGTCGCGTTCGATATCCGCTCGACCGACCGCGGGCCTCTGATCGAGCCCGACCCGGTGCATGGCCTGCCAGCGCGGAGCGTCGCGTGGTCGGGCTATCAACCGGCAGACCAGCTGCTGGCGCTGATGAACCTGGCGCGCGCCCGGTCGGTTGCCGAGGTGCAGGCGGCGGTGGCTCCGTACTCGTTCCCGCCGCAGAATCTGGTGGTCGGCGATCGCGACGGACACATTCTCTGGACGCCGATCGGACGCGCCCCGAATCGTTTCGGCTGGGACGGCCGCTTTCCCGCGCCAGGCTGGAAGAGCGAGTACGGTTGGGCAGGTCTCCTTCCGGCGGCTGACAATCCGTCGCTTCTCGATCCGCCGGCCGATGCGATCGTCACCGCCAACAGCTTCCTGCCGGTACCGCTTCCGGCCTGGTTCCAGGGCGAGTTCGATACTCCGTATCGCGCCGACCGCATCCGCGAGCGCCTGGCGATGAAGACCGACTGGACCCCGGCGGAGCTCGCCTCGTTGCAGACCGATGCCACCTCGCTGTGGGCGCGTTGGCTGGTGCCCAAGCTCGGAGGCGATCATTCCGGCGATGCGGCGAAGGCGTGGGTGGCGCTCCAGGGCTGGGACGGCGAGATGGGCGAGCGCGGTGCGCCGGCACTCTTCGCGTTGGTCGAGCGCCACCTGCAGCGGGCGGTCTTCGAGGACGAAGCGGCGGCGGCGAAGCTCGCGCGCTTCGGCACGCGCTGGCGCCTGGTGCGGCTCTTCGACGGCGAGATGTCGAGTGACTGGTTCGACGACGTCGCGACGCCGGCGAAAGAGGACCGGGCTGCGATCGTCGAAGCCGCTCTCGCCGCCGCCTGGCGTGAGGGTGCCGGGCGCTGGGGAGGCGAGGTCGCCCAGTGGCCCTACGCCGCCATCCACCGTCTGCGGCTCGACCACACGCTCGGCACGGCGCCACTTGTCGGCCGCCTGTTCAACCGGGGGCCGTTCGCGCTCGAAGGCTCGGCGACCACGGTGATGGCCTTCGGCGGACCGTGGAAGGGGGAGGAGCTCGACGTCGAGTACGGCGCGTCGATGCGCCTGGTCAACGACTTGGGCGATCCGGACCGCGGCCTTTCGATCCTGCCAGGTGGCCAGGCCGGTCACCCGTGGGATCCGCACTACGCCGACCAGCTGCCGCTCTACCTGCGTCACGAAACCCGCCCCGTGCCGTGGAGCGACGAGGCGATCCGAAAGGCAACTGTCGCTGAACTGCAGCTCGTACCGGGGGGCGCATGAGATCGAGAAGAGAGAAGCGGCTGTGGCCGTCGGCGGGGACCAGCGTCCGGTGGGCGAGCGCTGTCGTGCTGTGCTGCGCCGCGTCCTGGTCCTCGCCTCCTGTCGCACTGGGAGAGCAGCCTGCGGCGTCACCGCCGGGCGCCAGGGGGCACCTGGTGCTCAATGGCGGCGGCGGAGAGTCGGACCCGTTCTGGCCGACGATCTTCCGCCTCGCCGGCGGCAAGGACGCGCCGATCGTCATCCTGCCGACCGCTTCGGAGCGCGCGGAGACCGGGCAGGAGTACGTCGATGAGTTGAAGGCCATGGGCGCCACCGGCATGCAGGCGATCGAGCTGCGCCGGCGCGAGGACGCCGCGAAGCCGGAATTCCTCGCCGCGATCGCGGCGGCGAAGGTGATCTTCTTCACCGGCGGGGATCAGGCAAGAATCACCGCCGCGATCCTCGGCACGCCGGCCGAGGCGGCGATCCGCAAGGTGTACGAGGAGGGCGGCATCCTCTCCGGGAGCTCCGCGGGGCTCGCCTGCATGAGCCGCGTGATGCTCACCGGCGAGGGGGACTTCACGGTGGTCCGGGCAGGAAACGTCGAGACCAAAGAGGGCCTGGGTTACGTCACCGAGGCGATCCTCGACCAGCACTTCGTCGCCCGGCAGCGGCAGAACCGGCTGATCTCGGTGGTGCTCGAGCACCCGGAGCTCCCCGGCATCGGCGTCGACGAGCGCACTTCGATCTGGATCCGTCCGGACCGCACCTTCGACGTCATGGGGGAGGGCTGGGTGATGGTCTTCGACGCGCGGTCTTCGGTCGTTCGCAGGGACGGCGCGGCGGTCCAGCCGAAACTCGCCACCGACGAGCTGGTCACCCGGATCCTCGTCGCCGGTGACCGTTTCGACCTCGAGACCGGAGCCCTGCTGCCGAGGAACTGACCACGAACGCAGGGCGTCCGTTTCCCTTGGGCTAGACTCGCCCGAACCGAAAAAGGGGGAGTTCGTCCATGAAGCCAGCTCGCAAGCTCGCCTTCGTCCTGATCGTCGCGATGGCTGCAGGGTTCACCGCCGTAGCGAACGCCGGCGGCCCGCCGTTCGCAGCCTCCCTCGCCGAGGGCAAGAAGCTGCCCCTGCCCTATGGCATCGGTATCACGCTCTACGATCAGGTTCAGGACTACAGCCTCGACAGTCTGACGCTGGGGATCCCCGGCTTCGACAATGTGCCGCTCGACCGCTTCGCGATCGACAACCGGATCACCGACTACAACGTACAGATGGACGTTTGGCTCTTGCCGTTCCTCAACGTCTTCGGACTGATCGGTACGATCGACGGCAGCACCGAGGTCGACTTCAGCGATGTGCCGCTGCCGTTTCCGCTCGGCAAGGTGGCTATCGACTATGACGGCACGGTCTACGGCGGCGGCGTGACGCTCGCGGCGGGCGGAGATGTCTGGTTCACTTCACTCACCGGGGTGGCGACAAAGAGCGATCTGTCGGGCGACTTCGACTCGAGCGCCAACTCGCTGGTGGTGATGCCCCGTCTGGGTGTGCACAACGACCGCGGCTCCATCTGGGTCGGCGCGATGTACCTCGACTCCGAAGAGAAGCACAGCGGCGTCATCGCGCTGCCGTTCCTCGGCCCGGTGCCGTTCGCTGTCGATCTCACGCAGAAGAGCCGCTGGAACGCGCTGGTGGGTCTGCACGCCAACGTGGCAGAACACTGGACGGTCGAAGTCGAAGGCGGCTTCGGCGCGCGCAGCAGCGCCTCCATCACCGCCGGCTGGAGGTTCTGATCGCGCGGTCGCGTTCCGGCATGCGGCCCGCCCGAATTGCGATCGCCGCGCTCGTCCCGATCGCCGCGCTCACGCTCGCCGCCGCCGTTGCGGGCTACGAGACCGACCAGTATTCGAATCGCCTGCAGCCGATCGCCGACGCGCAGCCGACGCTCGATCGTGTCGTCAACGAGGCGATCGGCAGCGTCGCCACCTCCTGGCGCCTCGGCGAGGACCGCTACGCCTTCGCCCTGGCGATCTTCCATGAGCTTGGCGGCCTCTACTGGGTCGACCGCATCGAGCGCCTGGCGATCCAATCGCCTGAGATCGAGCGCCTGCCGCAGTTCCGGCACGACAGCATCTACGACGGCCTGCCCGTCACCTCGCGGCGGGTCAATTTCCTCTTCGGTGTCGGGCGCACCATCCGGCTGGCAGGGGTCCTCACCGGCAGCGACAAGCTCGGGCACTTCTTCTCGCAGGGCAAGAAGTACTACATGTCGCGCCTCGCCGGCTGGCGCGAGGAGCACATTCTCGGCCGCGGCATCTTCAACGAGCGCTGGCTTTTCGGTCAGTTGACCACCAGCGTCTATTCGAACGCGGATCTGGTGGCGAACTACGAGGGTTATCTCTTCTACCGCAGCCTGTTCGAAGACGGGGTCGTCGGCGGCAAGCCCGCCATCGTGCGCTTCGCTCGAGACCGCGCGGTGGTGCAGCGCGCCTTCTCCTGGAGCGACCATGTCAACGACTACTGGGACGAGGCGCTCAATCCCTCGCACATGAGTCCGGCGATGGCGCGAGCGATCCAGCAGGCGATTCTCCGCATCTGCCCGGACTATGCCCGGGCGCCGCAGGCGTTCCGGGTGCGCGACCAGGCCGCACTCGAGGCGCGCTACGAAGGCATCGGACAGAAGCCCGCGCCGGAGAACAGCGTGCCGGTGGTTTGCGGCGGCGGATCGCCGGCTGGAGCGAGCCGATGAGGCCGCCGTCTTGAGGCGGCTGGGCGCCGGCTGCTACCAGCGCGCCTTGCGGGTGCGCTTGAAAGACGGCGCGGCGCCGGTGCGCTCGACATAGGGCTCGACGCCCGGCGTGGAGCAGCGGGGGAGCGGCTGGGAGATGGCGCCCTCGATCTCGCGGATCTTCTCTTTGTCGATCCAGCCGGCGATCGACGACACCAGGCCGGTAGCGTTGCCGCGGGCGGTGCGGCCGGCCCGGTGGACGTAGTCCTCGACGGTCTCCGGCAGGTCGTAGTTGATGATGTGCTGGATGCCCGGCACGTCGAGGCCGCGCGACGCGATGTCGGTCGCGATCATGATCCGGTGCTGGCCTTCGCGGAATCCGTCGAGCGACGCCAGGCGCTCCTTCTGCGACAGATCGGAGTGAATGCGGTCCACCGGATGCCCTTCGCGGAGCAGCGCGCGATAGAGCCACTCGGCGTCCGTTCTGCGGCGGACGAAGACCAGCGTCGAGCCGAGCTCCTGATTGAGGAGCGACAGGATGCACGGCTTCTTGTTGTCCGGATCGACGAGGTAGAGGCGATGCGAGATCCCGGCCGCGGCGCGCCCGGGCGGAATGATGTCGACCCGCAGCGGCTCGCGCAGGAACTTCTGCGCGAGGCGTTCGATCGGCGGCGGCATGGTGGCCGAGAACATCAGCGTGTGGCGGACCTTGGGGAGGTAGGCCAGGATGGCGTTGATCTGCGGCATGAAGCCCATGTCGAACATGTGGTCGGCTTCATCGAGCACCAGCTCTTCGACCTTGTCGAGCTTCACTGTGCGCCGCTCGAGGTGGTCGAGCAGGCGGCCGGGCGTGGCGACGACGATGCCGGGCTTCTTGGCCAGCTCGTCCATCTGATGCTTGATGTTCAGGCCGCCGATGAGCGACACGGCGCGCAGGCGGTGACTGGCGCCGAAGTAGTCGAGGAAGGCCTTGGTCTGCAGGGTGATCTCGCGCGTCGGCGACAGCACCAGGCCGCGGATGCCGACCCCGGGACGGATGCGCTGGGCGAGCGGAATGGCGAAGGCGGCGGTCTTGCCGGAGCCGGTCTCGGCGAGGCCCAGAACGTCGCGCCCGGCGATCGCATCGGCGATGACCGCGGCCTGGATCGGCGTCGGATGGGTCCAGCCGAGCTCGCGGACAGCGAGTCGCAGCTCGGGCGTCAACCCTAAGTCGTCGAAGGTGCGGGAGGTCTCTGGGACGGGATGTTGCGGTAGGAGGGCTTCTTGCATTCCCGGCCATTCTATTCCGGTTCTGGAAAGAGCTCTGCCTGGGGGGTGGCGGGGGCCTCGTCGAGGAAGTTCGAGATGCCCACGCCGGCGAGGCGGAAGCGGGTCGACTCCTCTTCGCCGAATTGGTCGAGCAGGGCGATGGCGAGGCCGGCGAGCTCGCTGCTGTCGGCCGGTGGCGCCGGGGGGGTGCGGCGCCGGGTGAGCAGGCGGAAGTCCCCCGTCTTGAGTTTCACTGTCACGGTCTGGCCTACCCGGCCGCGGCGGCGGGCGGCCTCCCACACCTTGAGAGCCAGGCGCTCGAGCGAGGGCTGCAGCGACTCGAGGGGCAGGTCGTTCTCGAAGGTGGTCTCCGAGGAGATCGACTTGACCGGGCGTTCGCTGACGACGGGGTGTTCGTCGATCCCCAGGCTGAGCTCTCGGAGCCGGCGTCCGAACTTGCCGAAGCGGCGTTCGAGCTCGACCAGCGGCAGTGCCCTGAGGTCGGTCACGGTCGCGACGCCCAGGGCGGCGAGCGCGGCTCCGGTCGTCTTGCCGACGCCGGGGAGCTTGCCGACCGGCAGGGGAGCGAGAAAAGACTCGACCTCGTGCGGCCGGATGACGAAGAGGCCGTCGGGTTTCCGCCAGTCGGAGGCGATCTTGGCGAGGAACTTGTTCGGAGCGACGCCGGCCGAGGCGGTGAGCGCGGTCTCCTCGCGGATCTCGCGCCGGATGACGCGCGCCGTCTCGGTGGCCGACGGGAGGCCGGTGAGCTCTTCGGTGACGTCGAGATAGGCCTCGTCGAGCGAGAGGGGTTCGACGGAAGCGGTATGGCGGAGGAAGATCGCCCGCACCTGGCGCGAGACCTCGCGGTAGCGGGTGAAATCCGGCGGCACGAAGATCGCCTGTGGACACTGCCGTTGCGCGGTCACCGCCGCCATCGCGGAACGGACGCCGAAGCGACGCGCCTCGTAGGAAGCGGCACAGACCACCGAGCGCGGCCCCGTCCAGGCGACGACCACCGGTTTCCCCCGCAGCTCCGGTCGATCGCGCTGTTCGACCGAAGCGTAGAAAGCGTCCATGTCGACGTGGACGATCTTCCGCATACAGCGCAAATCTAGCGTAAATCGAGCCCGAGGACGCAATGGAGAGACACGATGATCCAGGTATCCCTCCGCGGGGGTCGGTCAGTCGCGTTGGGGCTTGGCCATGATCGTCGACCAGCGCTCCAGGGTGACCTCGCCGGGCGGCTGGCCGCGGCGCTTCGAGACCTCGGCGCCGCGGGCCATGTGCACCGCGACGCGGCCGGCGTTCCGTGCCTTCGAGTAGCCGGCGGCGAGGGCGGCGGCGTACGACTCGGTCGGTTTCGGGAGGCGGTCGAGATGGTCGGGGTTCCGCACCAGGACGTGGGACCCCGAGTCGCCGGCAAGGTGAAACCAGAAGTCGAGGGGTTGCGTGAGCTTCGTCGTCAGCAGATCGTTCTCTTCCGCGGACTTGCCCACCAGCACCGTGAAGCCGTCCGGCGAGACGAAGCGGCGGGCGATCCGGCGGCCCTGGAAAACCCCTTGCTCCGGGTCGGAAGGTGGCGGCGGTCCGCCTCTCGTCGGGGGCATGAGGCGACAATCGTACCGGTCGCCGGCCCCGAAAACCGCGGGCGAGCCGGACCGTAGTAGACTGTACGTACTTCCGCGGGTGCTTTTGCCGCCGCCTTTGCGCCCGCCCCAAACGCTCGCAACGTCTTTTCACGGAGCCCGCTTGTCTCGAAAAATGCTCATCAATGCCCGCAGCGCGGAGGAACTACGCATCGCCGTGGTTTCCGACGCCGGGCTCGAGAACTACCAGGTCGAAGTCGGAGAGGGGGGTCTGACACGCGGCAACATCTATCGCGGCATGATCTCGAATCTTCAGCCGGCCCTGAACGCCGCGTTCGTCGACTACGGCACCGGCAAGAACGGCTTCCTCGCCATTCAGGATGTCGTCGACGAGGCGCGCTACGCCGAGCCTTCGCACGGCGGCCGCCCGGAGATCCAGGAGATCCTGCAGCAGGGCAAGCCGATCGTCATCCAGGTCACCCGCGAACCCGAGAACCAGAAGGGCGCCGCGATCACGACCAATCTCTCGCTCGCCGGACGCTACCTGGTCTTCACGCCCTTCGACGACACGCGCGGCGTCTCGCGCAAGGTCGAGGACGAAGAGACCCGCGCCGAGCTGCGCTCGATCGCCGGCAAGCTCGAACTGCCCGACGGCGGCGGCGTCATCGTACGCACCAACGCCCTGGGCGAGACTCGCGCGGAGCTGCAAAAGGACCTCGCGGCGCTCCTCCGGGTGTGGAAACGCATTCAGACGGAGGCGCGGCGCGGCACCGGGCCCCGGCTCCTCTACAGCGACCAGGACCTGATCCTGCGCGCGCTGCGCGACCATCTCGATGTCGGAGTGGACGAGATTCTGGTCGACGACGAGACCGCCTTCCAGCAGGCCGCGGAGTACATGCAGGCGTTCATGCCGCGGACCCGGGTCGAGCTCACCCACTACGTCGAACGCGTGCCGCTGTTTTCCAAGTTCTCCCTCGAGAGCCAGATCGAGCAGATCTTCGCCCGTACCGTGCCGCTGCCGGGCGGTGGCTCGATCGTCGTCGACTCGACGGAGGCGCTGACCGCCATCGACGTCAACTCGGGCCGCGCCGGAAGCGGCAGCAGCCACGAGGACATGGCGCTCGAGACCAACCTCCAGGCGGCGCGCGAAGTCGCGCGACAGCTCCGCCTGCGCGACCTCGGAGGGCTGGTGGTCGTGGACTTCATCGACCTGCGCAGCATGAAGAACCGGCGCGCGGTCGAGAAGACGATGAAAGACTCGCTGAAGATCGACCGCGCGCGCTCGACCGTCGGCCGCCTCTCGCCGAACGGCCTGCTCGAGATCAACCGCCAGCGCATCCAGCAGTCGCTGCGCGCCCGGGCGCAGCGTCCCTGTCCGACCTGTCAGGGGACCGGCCGGGTACCGTCGATCGAGTCGGTGGGTCTGAACCTGATGCGGCGCATCGAGGGCCGGGCAGCCACCGGCCGGCTGCTGAAAGCCCGTGTCGAGATGCACCCCGAGCTCGCCGAGGCGATGCAGAACGGCCGCCGCAAAGAGCTGGCGCGGCTCGAGGCCGAATACGACATCGAGATCGAGATCGTCGCGTCGCATCGGCTGCACGGCCCCGAGGAGCAGATCGAGTGGCGCGATCGTCAGACGCCGATCGTGATCGCGCCGCACCGTGCCGAGGCGAGCGTGCGCCGGACAAGCCAGACGGCCGCCCTCGCGCCAGTGGTCTTCGAGGTGAATCCGTCGGCGGAGCCGGAGGGCGAGTCCGCCGATGACGCCGCGGCGAGCGCCGGCGAAGGAGCGGGCGACGCGCGCCGTGGCGGCAAGAAGCGCCGTCGGGGCGGCAAGCGCCGACGCGGCAAGCGGGGCGACCTGCCGTTGGCGCAGTCGACCGGCGAGCCGCTGGTGCTGTTCGGCGCCCCGGAGCGATTCGACGACAACGGCGAGCCGGAAGACGGGCAGCTCAAGGTGATTCGTCAGCTGCACGAGGTTCCGGTCGAGCTGCCGGAGGTGAACGGCAACGTCGACCCCGCGCTCTATGTCTCCCATGCCGGCGGCGCCCGGCATCTGCGCGACCGGCAGCCGCCGCGCGGCGTGCCGTCGCACCACGCCGGGCGCGCAGAGCGCGGTCCGCTCGCCGCTGGCGAGGGTGCTGCGCGTCCGCGTCGCCGTGGCGGCAAGCGTCGCGGCGGCCGCGGCCGTCGCCCGGACGGCGCACCGCTCGCGCCCGGAGCGCCGGCACAGGGTCCCTCGGGCCCGGCCCCGGGCCCGGCCGATTCGGAGGGCTGAACCGTCTGCCAGGCTGCGCCGCTGCCCGGCTCTCGAGGCGGGCGGCGGACGGCCATCGTTGCGCGTAATCATCTGGTCCGGCGGCCGGTCGAGCCGGTATTCTCCGCTCTCGCGAGGAGGCTCCATGGACGGCAGAGGCGACATCGACAAGTCGGAGACGCACGAGTGGCTGGAAGCGCTGGACGACGTGGTCGCCGCCCGCGGCGAGGAGCGCGCCCGCTTCCTTCTCGGTGAGCTCGCCGATCGCGCCTTTCGGCGTGGCGTCCCGCTGCCTTCGCCAGTCAGCCCGTACGTCAACACCATTCCGTGGTTCGAGCAGCCGCCCTATCCGGGCGACCGCGCGATCGAGCGGCGCATCAAGTCGATCATCCGCTGGAATGCGATGGCGATGGTCGTGCGCGCCAACAAGCACGAGGACGGCATCGGCGGTCACATCTCGACCTATGCCTCGGCGGCGACGCTGCTCGAAGTGGGCTTCAACCACTTCTTCCGCGGTCGCGGCGAGAGCGGCTTCGATGGCGACCTGATCTACTTCCAGGGCCACGCCTCACCCGGTATCTACGCGCGCGCCTTCGTCGAAGGCCGGCTGGCGGAGGCGCAGCTGGAGAGGTTCCGGCGCGACCTTGCGCCCGGAGGTGGGCTCTCCTCCTATCCGCATCCCTGGCTGATGCCCGACTTCTGGGAGTTTCCGACCGTTTCGATGGGGCTCGGCCCGATCTCGGCGATCTACCAGGCGCGCTTCAACCGCTACCTCGAGAACCGCGGCCTCGCCAAGACCGGCCATCGCCGGGTCTGGGCCTTCCTGGGCGACGGCGAGACCGACGAGCCCGAGTCGCTCGGCGCCCTGACGCTCGCCTCTCGCGAGGGACTGGACAACCTTACCTTCGTGGTCAACTGCAACCTGCAGCGCCTCGACGGACCGGTGCGCGGCAACGGCAAGATCATCCAGGAGCTCGAAGCGGCGTTTCGCGGGGCGGGATGGAACGTCCTCAAGGTGATCTGGGGCTCGTCGTGGGACCCTCTGCTCGACCGCGACAAGGACGGCTGGCTCGTCCGGGTGATGAACGAGACGCTCGACGGTGAATACCAGAAGTACTCCGTCGAAGGCGGCGCTTACATCCGCGAGCATTTCTTCGGCCGCTACCCCGAGCTCGCGGCGATGGTGGCGGACATTCCGAACGACCAGATGCCCTACCTGCGCCGGGGCGGCCTCGATCCCGAGAAGGTCTACGCGGCCTACAAAGCCGCCACCGAGACCAAGGGCGCGCCGACGGTCATCCTCGCCAAGACCATCAAGGGTTACGGCATGGGCAGCTCCGGCGAGGGCAAGAACGTCGCCCACCAGCAGAAGAAGCTGAACGAAGAGGAGCTGCGCGCCTTCCGCGACCGCTTCGACATTCCGGTCTCCGACGAGCATCTGGCCGACGCGCCGTTCTACCGCCCGGCGGAGGGGAGCGTCGAGCTCGAGTATCTGCGCGCGCGCCGCGCCGCCCTCGGCGGCAGCGTGCCGGCGCGCAAGGTCTGGACGGTGCCGATGCCGCCGCCGCCGCCCACGACGTTCGCCGAGTTCCTGGCCGGCGGCAGCCGCGAAGTCTCGACCACCATGGGCTTCGTGCAGATCCTCCGCCAGCTGCTCAAGGACCCCGGCATCGGCGAGCGGATCGTACCGATCGTCCCCGACGAGGCGCGCACGTTCGGAATGGAGTCGCTCTTCCGGCAGCACGGCATCTACGCCAGCAAGGGACAGCTCTACGAGCCCGTCGATTCGAAGACGCTGCTGTTCTACAAGGAGGTCAAGGACGGTCAGATCCTCGAGGAGGGGATCACCGAAGCGGGCTCGATGGCGTCGTTCACCGCCGCAGGCACCGCCTACGCGAGCCACGGCCTGGACATGATCCCGTTCTTCATCTTCTATTCGATGTTCGGCTTCCAGCGCATCGGAGATCAGATCTGGGCGTTCGGCGACCAGCGCGGGCGCGGCTTCCTGCTCGGTGCCACCGCCGGCCGCACGACGTTGAACGGCGAAGGGCTGCAGCACGAGGACGGACACAGCCATCTGCTTGCGACGACGGTGCCGAATCTCCTGACCTACGATCCAGCCTACGCCTTCGAGCTGGCGGTGATCATCGAGGACGGCCTGCGCAGGATGTACGTCGAGCGCGAGGACATCTTCTACTACCTGACGCTCTACAACGAGAACTACGTCATGCCGCCGATGCCGGAGGGGGCCGCTCCGGGAATCCTCAAGGGGCTCTACCTGTTCAGGCCGTCGCCGCTTTCGGCGGCGCTGCCGAGAGTGCAGCTCCTCGGCTCGGGTTCGATTCTCGGCGAAGCCCTCCGGGCGCAGCAGCTTCTCGCCGACCGCTACGGCGTCGCGGCGGACGTCTGGAGCGCCACGTCGTACAAGGAGCTCCGGCGCGAGGCGCTCGAGTGCGAGCGCTACAACCTCCTGCATCCGGGGGAAACGCCGCGGGTGCCCTACGTCACCAGTCTGCTCGGGGCGGCGCGCGGTCCGGTCATCGCGGTGTCGGACTTCATGAAGCTGGTTCCGGATCAGATCGCCCGCTGGGTGCCGCAGGGGCTGCTGCCGCTGGGTACTGACGGTTTCGGGCGCAGCGAGACGCGAGCGGAGTTGCGGCGGTTCTTCGGCATCGATGCCGAGCACGTCGCGCTGGCGGCGCTCGCCGAGCTCGCGCGCCGCGGCGAGGTGCCGCGTCCGATGGCTGCCCGGGCAGTGAGCGAGCTCGGCCTCGACGCCGAGAGCGGAAACCCCCTCACGCGATAGCCTCGACCCGCCCGGAGAACTCTCATGCGCCGATCGATCGCCGTCCTTGCGCTTCTGGCACTGCCCTGTGCACTCTCTCCCGCCGCAGCGACCTGCGGTGGAGGGGGCGGCGGGGGGATGGGCGGAATCTCCGCCGGCGGGGCGGGAGCGGCCGAGGTCTACCGGGTCCCGTGGAAGGTTCTCGAACCCCAGGCCGCGGCGGCGCCCGGTCCAGCGGGCCTCGCCGTGCTCTGGTTTCCGCTGTCGCGCGACGAGGCGCGCGGTTCACAGCTGCTCGAGTCGCGCTATCTGACTGTCTCGATCGCGCCCTGCGTCGGCTTCTGGATCGTCCCCGTCGATGCGGCGGCGCTGCGCCTCAAGTACGGCGCGATGGAGGGCGCGGCGGTCGCCGTGCTGACCGGAGCCGACGGGGTCGAGTTGGCCCGCGTCGCGCCGGAGAAGGGGGAGCTCCGCGTAGGCAGTCTCGAGCGGACGTTGCGCGGCGAGCTCGATCGCCGCCGGGCGGTGGCGGAAGCGCGTCTCGAGGAGGCGGTGGCGAAGGAGAAGACCGGCGATGTGGAGGGCGCGGTGGCGCTCTACCAGGAAGTCTGGAGCCGGGGCTGCCTGCTGCCGTCGACCGCGCGCAAGGCCCAGAAGGCGCTCAAACGCCTCGGCCGGACGGTGGGGGAGGACAACTCCGGTCTCGAACCCATGGAACCGCTGGTCACGCCCGAAAAGAGCGCCGAGATGAACGCGCTGCTCGCCGCAGGCATCCGCGCCGAATTCGAGCTCCGCATCGACGACGCGCGCCGGGCCTACGAACAGGCCCACGCCGCCGATCCGGCGGATCCGGTGGCGACCCGGTTTCTCGCCGAGTTCCACCGCCATCACTCCGGCGACTGGCAGCTGTCGCGCGCCCTCTTCGAAGAGATTCTGGCCCGCCCCGCCGACGCGATCTCGCGCGCCGTAGCCCTGCACGGCCTCGGCAAGATGACGATTCACCAGGGCGAGTTCCTGCGCGGTGTCGCGCTGTTCGAGGCCTCGATCGCCGAGTTCCCGCTGCCGCTCACGTATCGCAATCTGGCGGTCTACTGGAATTCGGAGAGTCGCTTCGACAGGGCGTGGGGGTACGTCGAGCAGGCGCTCGCTCTCGCGCCGGACGATCTCTACAACCGGATCTTCGCCGCCACCTACTTCGTCGGCCAGGGACGAGCCGACGAGGCCCGGCGTGTCGCAGAGGCGCACGAGCCGGTGCTCGAGGCGTCGTACAACCTGGCGGCGATCTGGGCGCTGTTGGGCAAGAAGGAGAAGGCGCTCGAGCTGCTGACCCGCCACTTCTACCAGTACGAGCGCTTCGATCCGGTGCGGACGCGCGAGATGCAGGAGGCGCGCGACGACATCGCCTTCGCGAGCTACCACCGCGACCCCGACTTCATCGCCCTGACCCAACTCGCCGCCGCCGACCCGGACTCGTATCACCGGACGAAGTAG